>JAFZNG010000008.1 GCA_017551025.1 Paludibacteraceae bacterium
CGGCGCATTGTCGAAACCGAAGAAAGACGGTCAGCACAAGCACGAGAAGATGCTGCTTGGCACGCACCGCAAGGCTGCAACCAGCAACCCGAATTGTACGCGTGTTTACATGCGTGATCTGGTAGAGCGCTCGACCGAGCCGACGCAGAACGAACTCGCAGCTCGTACCCGCTTCACCGCTGTACAGGCGGCAGTCAACACCCGTATGAAGAACCTCTCCACGATCGCTACCGACCGCGAAGCCTTCGAGGCCCAGAAGGACCTTGCCGGCGGCAAGAAAACCCTCAAGTCCTACTTGTGGAAAGTTTGCGGAGACGCTTACGATGCGCAGAACGGCTAAAGGCGAAAGGCTAACGGCTAATGTAAGAAAAAACGCACAGGTTTTGACCTATGCGTTTTTTCCTTATCTTTACTTTCTACTTAGAAAATCACCAGCGTCAGCAGATAGGCTACGATCGTCGAGACGGTCACGCAGATCAGTCCCGGCATCATGAACGAGTGGTTCAACAGATACTTACCGATCACGGTCGTACCCGAACGGTCGAAGTTGACCGTAGCGATATCCGAGGGGTAATTCGGGATGAAGAAATAGCCGTAAACCGACGGCAGCACACCCAGCAGAACCACGCCCGGAATACCCAGACTGTACGCCAACGGCAGCATCGCTACCACCACAGCACCTTGCGAGTTGATCAGTACCGACACGGCAAAGAAGACGAGGGCGATCGACCACGGATAGTCCTTCACGACACCCTCCAGCATAGATTGGATCTCGGGCATATAATGACCGAAATACGTGTCCGCCATCCATGCGATACCATAGATAGCCACCACAGCCACCATACCTGATTGCCATACCGGACCGGCTACGGCCTTCTTCGGACTGGCCTTGCAGAAAATAATCATCAGCGCAGCCGCCGTAATCATGATGATCTGGATCACTTGGTTCATCTTCAGTCCCTCCAGATACGTCATCTTAGGCAGGAAGATAGCGAACATCACCACCATCAACAGCGCACCCAGGAAGATATATACCGAACCCTTAGCCTCTTTCGAGATCTCTTTGTCGAGCGTCGTGGCGGTATTTCCGTATATATACGCGCGTTGCTCGGGATCTTGCAATTTGGCTTGGAAGACCGGGTCTTTATCCAGGTCCTTACCGCGCTTATAGGATGCCGCCGCTGCTGCCATCAGTCCGCACAAGCAGGCTGGAATCGTGATCATCAGCACCTGCGGTATCGTCACATCAAAACCGTTAGCATTCGAGATCGAGACGAAGGCCACGACAGCTGCCGCAATCGGCGAACAGGTGATACCTACCTGCGAAGCGATCGAGGCTACGCCGCACGGACGCTCCGGACGGATACCTTTCTTCAGCGCGATATCGCAGATAATCGGCATCAGGGTATAGACCACGTGTCCTGTTCCGACCAACACGGTCAGAAAGAACGTAGCCAGCGGTGCCAGAAACGTGATATGATCCGGATGCTTACGCAGCATCTTCTCCGCCAACTGGATCAACCAGTCCATACCGCCACTCGCCTGCATGATACCCGCACAGGTCACGGCAGCGATGATGATGTAAATAACATCGGTCGGAGGAGTTCCGGGTTTCATTCCGAAGCAAAATACCAGGATAGCCAGGCCGATACCGGAGATGGCACCAAGTGCCAAACTCCCGTATCGCGATCCTACCCACAACGCTCCTAACACGATGAGGAGCTGAAGAATCATAATCCAAGTCATACTATTCCGTGTTAAATTACTCTTGCATCAACAGTTGCATAACCGTGTATGCACTGTAAGCAACCGAGGTACCGGGACCGAAGATGGCAGCCACACCGGCCTTATACAGGAAGTCGTAGTCCTGGGCGGGGATCACACCACCGGCGGTAACCATGATATCCGGACGACCGAGTTTCTTCAGTTCCTCGATCACCTGCGGGATAAGGGTCTTGTGACCTGCAGCCAACGAGCTGACACCCAGTACGTGTACGTCGTTCTCTACGGCCTGCTTAGCAGCCTCAGCCGGGGTCTGGAACAACGGACCCATATCGACATCAAAGCCGCAGTCGGCATAACCGGTAGCGACTACTTTCGCACCACGGTCGTGACCGTCCTGGCCCATCTTAGCAATCATAATACGCGGTTGACGGCCTTCTTTCTTGGCGAAGGCGGCTGTGAGTTCTTGTGCCTTGACAAAATACTCATCGTTCTTGGTTCCTGAAGCGTACACGCCTGAAATAGTTCTAATAGTTGCTTTATAACGTCCTACCACTTTCTCACAAGCATCGGAGATCTCACCGAGTGATGCACGCAGTCCGGCAGCCTTCACGGCCAATGCCAGCAGGTTCTCACCCTTGCCACCGTCAGCCCAAGCCTGTACGGACTTAGTGATCTCCTCCAAAGCGGCCTGAACGGCTGCTTCGTCACGATGCGCACGCAGGTCTTTCAATCGTGCCACCTGCTCCTCACGCACAGCGGTATTATCGATCTCGAGAATATCAATCGGATCCTCGTGGTCGAGACGATACTCGTTCACGCCGATAATCTTCTGGTTGCCGGAGTCGATACGTGCCTGGGTGCGGGCAGCCGCCTCCTCGATACGCATCTTAGGAATACCGGTCTCGATAGCCGCAGCCATACCGCCCAGTTTCTCGATCTCCTGGATGTGCGCCCATGCTTTCTCCATCAACTCTTTGGTCAATGCCTCTACATAGTAGCTACCACCCCACGGGTCGATTTCCTTGCAGACCTTGGTCTCCTCCTGGATATAGATCTGGGTGTTACGCGCGATACGAGCCGAGAAGTCGGTCGGCAGGGCGATGGCCTCGTCGAGCGCGTTGGTATGCAGCGACTGCGTATGACCCAGCGCAGCACCCATAGCCTCGATACAGGTACGTCCTACGTTGTTGAACGGATCCTGCTCCGTAAGCGACCAACCGGAAGTCTGGCTGTGAGTACGCAGCGCCATAGATTTCGGGTTCTTCGCACCGAAACTCTTCACGATCTTAGCCCAGAGCATACGGCCTGCACGCATCTTAGCGATCTCCATGAAGTGGTTCATACCGATAGCCCAGAAGAACGAGAGACGCGGCGCAAAGGTATCTACGTCCATACCGGCGTTGACACCGGCACGCAGATACTCCATACCGTCGGCCAGCGTGTAAGCCAACTCGATATCCGCCGTAGCACCGGCTTCCTGCATATGGTAACCGGAGATAGAGATCGAGTTGAACTTCGGCATGTTCTGCGAGGTATACTCGAAGATGTCGGCGATGATCTTCATCGAGAACTTCGGCGGGTAGATATAGGTGTTACGCACCATGAACTCCTTCAAGATATCATTCTGGATCGTTCCTGCCATTTCTTCGAGTTTCGCACCCTGCTCCAGTCCGGCGTTGATATAGAACGCGAGGATCGGCAGTACGGCGCCGTTCATGGTCATGGAGACGGACATCTTATTCAGAGGAATACCGGCGAACAGCACCTTCATATCCTCCAGCGAGCAGATCGATACACCGGCTTTACCTACGTCACCTACCACACGCATGTTGTCGGCGTTATAGCCGCGGTGGGTCGGCAGGTCGAAGGCGACAGACAGTCCCTTCTGACCGGAAGCGAGGTTACGACGATAGAAGGCGTTACTCTCGGCAGCCGTGGAGAATCCGGCATACTGACGGATGGTCCAAGGACGCAGCGGATACATCGCACTATACGGACCACGCAGGAAAGGCGGAATACCCGACACGTAGTCAAGGTGCTCCATGCCCTCAAGGTCTTCTTTGGTATAAATGGGCTTCACGGGGATTTGCTCCGGCGTGAGCCAGTTAGCTACATTCGGGCCAACAACTTTGGTTGCAGCCACTTTTTTAATGTCGATATCTTTAAAATTCGGTTTCATGACTGTTACTTATTGAGAAGTTGTTGATTATATTGTTTCAGCGTTTCGAGCACGTTGCAACGCACATGGATGAAGTTCTGGATACCGAGTTTTTGCAAATCCTCCATGCATGCCGGTGCACCGGCTACGATAAACAGTTCCTTGGCACCTTCCAGTTCAAGCCATGCCTGCGGTGCATACGCTGCGTACTCATCATCCGACGAGCAGAGCACGATAATATCGGCCTTGGCCTTGCGAGCAGCCTTGATACCGTCGTGAACCGACTTGAAGCCGTTGTTGTCTATTACCTTATAACCTGCGCACGCGAGGAAGTTGCACGAGAACTGCGCACGAGCGATACGCATAGCGAGGTTACCGATGGTGAGCATGAAAGCTACGGGTTGATGCGGAGCAGCCTCGGTCTCCAGACGGAGTGCCTCAAATTCCTCAGCGGCACGAGCAATCGGCAGCGTCGGCAATTCAGCCTCGTGCTGGCATGCGCACTTACCTGCACAAGCGGTCTCCTTAATCTTCTTAGCGGCTTTTTCCGTAAAGTTCGGGAACTGGTTGGAGCCGAGCAGCACCTCTTTACGACGAGCTACGTCCTGGAGACGGTTCTTGAGGTTAGCGGCCATAGCTTCCTGTACTTTACCGGTACGGATCATCTCGAACAGACCACCCTGTTCCTGGATAGCGAGGAACTGCTTCCATGCCTCCTCAGCGAGCGATGCGGTGAGGTTCTCCAGATAGAACGAACCGGCAGCCGGATCAACGATCTTATCGAAATGCGCCTCTTCCTTCAAGAGCAACTGCTGGTTGCGAGCGATACGCTCAGCGAAGTCGGTAGGCTCTTCGTAGGTGACGTCGAACGGCGTTACAACGATCTCGTCCACGCCTGCCAGAGCAGCCGACATCGTCTCAGTCTGCGAGCGCAGCAGGTTAACATAAGCGTCAAAGATAGTCATGTTGAAGCGCGAGGTAGCAGCCGACACATTCATCTTAGCACCATTACGCAGGGCGGTGGTGAAGATCGGATCTTTGTACTGCTCCACGATCTTAGCCCACAACAGACGGCCTGCGCGGAACTTAGCAATCTCCATGAAGTAGTTGCCTCCGATACCCATGTTGAAGCGGATATCGCGTGCGGCACGGTAGTTGGGTACGCCAGCCTCGGTCATCATGGTCATGTACTCAGCACCCCAAGCCAGGGCATAAGCCAGTTCCTGGGTAGCATAAGCACCGGAGTTGTTGAGAATCACAGAGTTGACACCTACCACGCGGTAGTTAACGAGCGTCTTGGCGGCATTAACGGTCTCCACGAGTTTCCGAGTTACCTCTTCGCGGCTGAGGTTCTTGCCCTTCAGGAGCATCTGCTTCATCGGGTCGACATTGATCGAACCGTGTACAGCCTTGAAGTCATAGCCCATACGGCCGTAGTAGCGCACGAGGATGTCTGCCAGTTTGGGTGCGGCGCACGGACAGATGTCGAAGTTGATCGAGATCGCCTCGGCATGAATGTCCTTGAGGAGCACCTTGATAAAATGGTAGTTGAGTTTCTCGTGGTCGAGACAGAAGCCGAGCGAGTTGATACCCTTGTTGAGTACCTCGAGGGCTTTCTGGTTGGCCTTGCGTGCATTCTTGCATGCACAAATGTTCTGACGAACCGACCAGTCGTTGTCGGTACGCGTGCCGCGAACGTAGGGGAACTGACCAGGCGCCGAGACGGTGGTCTTCATGCCCTTTAGATCTTCGCGGCGATAGAAAGGCTGAATAGAGAAGCCTTCCGGTGCACGATAGACAAGCTTCTTGTCAAAGTCGGCACCCTTGAGGTCGGCGATGATTTTGTCCTTCCATGCCTGCTTCGACACGGGAGCAAAATCTGCCAACATGTTCACTTTGTTGTCTGCCATAGTTTATAGAAATTAAAAATTAAAAATGCAAAATTAAAAATTAGTTTTTTGTCCGGTTACGGTATATAGTTGATCTCCTATAAGGATATACAGTTGTCCACCGATGAGCAGTTTCTTACCACGGATATTGTCTAGGATCGGCTCGATTTCGCCTGTAGATTGGCAGGTAGTAATATAGCGGCTATACGTGATACCGGCACCGGTGGCGTTGATCGTAATGCGGGTGAAGCCGATACCCTGGTTGGCGCCATAAGCCGTCGAGAAGACCAGCGGTGCACGACCGGAGAAGCCGGAGGTATTCGTCCAGGTGTAGTCGGTGAGCACCTTACCGTTGGTGGCAACAATCGTGGTGACGGGTTGCCCGTTCGCCGTAACGTCGAGATTGCAATAACCCGTACCGCCATAAGTACGAATAGTCACCTCTATCGAACTCAGTCCTGCCAGGTCTACGTCGGGTGAGGTAAGCGTCTTACCTTGGTCGAGCAACCAGTACGACTGGTTCATGAGCGAGGCGGTATTTTCCCAGCCGTCCTGATGGTCGGCATCGAAGGTATAAACGGCGGGGGTGACGGTAGCAGATTGCGTAGCCTTGGCAAAGACGGCATAGTAGGTGACGTCTGCCGAGGCGATCGGGAAGTCAGCCGGCTTGGTATAGAGCACCGCAGGACGCTGGTCGCTCTGGCCGTCGATAGGTGCGGTGGTCCATCCCATGAAGACATCGCTCTCCAGAGAACAGGAAACGGGAGCTACGGGCAGGTCGGTGATCGCACGACCGGCGATGATGGAGTCCACTTGGTTGACCGTGCCGCATACCGACCATGAGATTGCGTATTTGAACGTAACCGTAGGATCGTAACCGCCACCTTCACAGGTAGGCGTCATCGTACTCAGGTCCACCGTCTGCCCTACCCGATTTCCCCAGATATACTCCACGAGTTCCGGGTAGTCGATAAAGGGGTTGCGGTTATGCTGGATGCCATAGACGGCCTGGTTACGGTCGATCTCTTTCTGGGAGACAGGATCCTGGCGATGCCAGTCCAAAAGGAAGGAGAGGCTATAGGTCGTGAGGTTGGTAGGCGAAGAGGTGAACATCTTGGAGCCGTTGCCGGAGTTGAGGGTGTTCTCGCGATAGCGCGCTACCATATAGAAGAACGAACGCGCGAAATCGCCTTTGTACTGGTCGTCGGGTTCGTATACGGTACCTATATTCGCCGTGGTGGACGTACCGAGTTTACCGAGTCCGTGATGCTGCGGGTCTTTCGAAAAACCGCTAAACGTACCGCTTACTACACCATAAGGGTAGTTGGAACGCAGGTTATTGATACGGGCATCGGTGGGATAGACATTAAACAGATCCGACACCATAGGTCCGGAGCCCAACCACGACTGGCATACAAGGTGCTCCTTGTTCCAACCGTCGCAAACGGCCTGCTGCGCCACGTTAGCGTGGGACATATAGAACGTACAGGTGGAGTACATATCCCAAAGCGTATCGTTGTAGAAGTCCGTCTGCGCGTAATAGGGTTCCAGTCCGCTGTAGGCGATGACGGTATGGTTGTCGATAATCTGGCAGAGTGCGTTGAGGATATTATCGGCGTTGGTCTTGTTGTCAACGTTATTGTAGTAGCCGGCAGGAATAGCAGCCTGGCCGACGATGACGTTCGCTTGTGCGAATGCGGAATAAAGAATAAAGACCGCTACGCTGAAGGAATAAAGACTAAAATGTTTAAAGCGACTCATAGCAATTTATTTTACACGTTGTCCTTGCAGGTTAAACAATTGGTCGTTGATTTGGATGTAAATCTCGTTTCCGACAAGCACTTTCTTAACGGTGAGCGCTGAGCGGTTATCGGTTATGAGGCTGAGTTCGGTGGTCTCTTGGCAGCTGGTGATATAGCAGCAATAGATATCCGCCGTGCCGGCACCCTCAATCACGATCGACTGCACACCCACGCCGTTGGTGCCGTAGGAACTGGTAAACGTAAGGGCGGAGATACCGGCGATATAAAGCCTGTTGTTCCAGGTATATTCAGTGATGGTCGATCCTTCGGTAGCCTCTATGGTAGTGAGGGGACCAAAGTCGGTTGTGATATCCAGGATCTTGTTGTTGGTACCGCCATAGGTGCGCATCTTCACCTTGATCGACTCGAGATACATCAGGTCTATCTGGGGGGATACGATTGAGGTGCCCTCCTTGAGCAACCAGTACGAACCCTTGTCGGTCGCGGTGTTGGTCCAGCCCTGCTGATGCTCGGCATCAAAGATATAGGTAGCCGGCAGCGAAGGTTCCATCTCCACCATACGGGCAAAGACGGCATAGTAGGTTACGTCGCCGTTTACGTGGGGGAAGTCCTCCGCCGTTATGTAGAGCACGGCAGGCGCTTCATCCGAGATACTGTCGATAGGTGTCGTGGTCCAACCCATGAAGATATTGCTCTCCGACGAACACGAAACAGGCATCTCCGGCAAGACCATGATGGAGGCTTCTTCGGGTATAGAATCGGTGTAGAGCACTTCGCCGTTAGCCGACCAGGTCACGCCATACATTGGTCCGGGCAGGGGTGACGGAGGCGTAGGTTCGTCGCTATATCCGGACACGAGGGCGGCCAAGTTGACCGTCTGACCCTTCTTATTGCCCCAGATATACTCCACGAGTTCGGGATAGTCGATGAAGGGATTGCGGTTATGCTGGTGGGCATAGATCGCGTTGTTGCGGTTGAGTTCCTTAGGCGACACAGGATCCTCACGATGCCACTTGAGCATGAGCGCCGTCATGTAGGGCGTAAGATCCGCTACGCCGTTGGTATAGGTGAAAGAGGTGCTACCCGAACCGTTGGTGAAATTGGTGGTGCGGTAACGCGTAGCCATATAGAAATACGTACGAGCGAGGTCGCCCTTGTAGCTACCGTATTCTCCACCCTCTCCCGGATCGAAGACCGTGCCGGTATAACCGGGGAACGTGCTGGGCCCTACACTACCGTATCCCCAGGTCGCACAACCCTTAGCGGCATCATTCTCGCCGTAGGGATAGCTGGAGCGAAGCGAGTTCATACGAATATCGGTAGGATACACATGATGCGCATCCGACTTCATCGGCGACTGCTCGTTAAACCACGACTGCGGCACGGTATGCTCTTTGTTCCAACCCGTACCGCACGTACTGGCCGACGAACCCGAGTCGCTCATCTTATACGGCTTCGATGAGTAGATATCTTCCATCGTGGCGTTGGAGCCCGTGCCGTTCACGAAGTCCGTCGGATTGGACGATGCACCGTACATCTGGCTTGGCAGCGAGCTGTATCCGATCGAAGTATAGCCGGTACTGATAATCGTGCATAAGGTCTTTCGCAGATCATCGCTGGAATTGGCAGCCTTGCCGTCGATCGAGGCATAATAAGTAGTAAGGGTCGTGGACGGATCTATCGCCCATATAAGATGCGTTATAAAGAGGAACGCCAGAAGTGAAAAAACGTGTTTTCTCATGTTATCAGGTTGCGTGTTATGTTTCTAACATACCGTTAGCGACTGCAAAGTTACTACTTTTTTCTGATATGTACAAATTAAAATGCAAAAAAATTTTCACATAGTACATATCGGGACAATAGAAATTGGAAATTAAAAATGAAAAATTAAAAATTATTATTTGTGTATTCCAAAAAAAAGTTGTATCTTTGCAGCCGATTTGTGTGCCTACGGGCACGCCTGCGTTATGCGCCTACAGGAATTAAAGGACTTGATAGCGATGCATTCCGAGCTGGAAGTGACGGCTCAGGAACTGGAGACGGGGAAGGCAAAACACCTTCTCCTAACGGGACTCAACGCCTCGTCGCGGGCCGTCGTCATCGCCTCGCTGGAAGAGAGACTCCAACGGCAATCCGGACGCGACATGCTCATCCTCATGGACACCCAGGACGAAGCACGTTATCTATATGCCGACCTGCAGGTACTGCTGGAGACGCAACCCGAGATACAGGTACTCTTCTTCCCCAATTGCCGCCGTCGCCGTCAAGGCGTTGACGAAGCCATGGTGATCCAGCGCACGGAGGTGCTTAGTAAGCTGAACAAGGCGAAAGGCGAAGGGGTAGCGGCGAAAGGATGTACGATCGTGGTCACCTACCCTGATGCCCTCGCAGAGGGTGTACCGGCAGGACAAGACCTGCAGCAACAGACGATTCGTCTCAGCGTAGAGCAGACCATGCCTATCAGCCGGCTCACCGAGCAACTCCACGAGCAGGGATTCCAGCGTATGGACTTCGTCTACGAACCCGGCCAGTATGCCGTGCGCGGCGGTATCGTGGATGTGTACAGTTATGCCCACGACGATCCGTACCGTATCGACTACTGGGGCGACGAGATCGAATCGATTCGCACCTTTGATATCGAGACCCAACTGAGTCGCGAGAAAGTGAAGGAGATCGCCATCATCGCCCGTCATGAGGACCATCGGACGGAAAACGTATCGATGACGACGTATCTGAGGCCCGACACGATTTGGGTGAGCAACGACTTCCAGGTAGTGGACTACAAGCTCCAGAGCAACGAACTGTGCGACTGCGAGCGACCAAACCTGCGGCGCGAGGGACTCTGCACCCTGGAGATCGGACGCAAGAGTTACTACGACCGGCATACGGCCATCGCCTGGGACACCCTACCGCAGCCCGTCTTCCATAAGAACTTTGAGCTACTCATCGACGACCTCGTAGAAAAGCAGAAAGCGGGGTATCACCTCTATATCCTCTCCGACCAGAAGAAGCAAACCGACCGACTGGCGGCTATCTTTGAGACCATGGGCGAGGACGGCGGCGAACAGATCCGCTTCACGGCCGTAGATCACACGCTGCATGCGGGATTTATCGACCGCGGCATGAAACTGGCCTGCTATACCGACCACGAGATATTCGAGCGTTTCCATCGTGTGACCCTCCGTTCGGAGAACGCACGACGCGGCAAAGCCATCGTGACGCTCAAGGAGATCAACCAGTTGCAGGTAGGCGATTATGTCGTCCACTCCGATCACGGCGTAGGACGCTTCGGCGGACTGGTTACCACCACCGTCAACGGCAAGCCGCAGGAGATGATCAAACTCCTCTACCGCGACGGCGACACGATATTCGTATCCATTCATAACCTGCACCGTATCTCGAAATACAAGGGACGTGAAGGTAGCGAACCTACGATCTCCAAACTCGGTAGCGGAGCATGGGAACGACTCAAGGAGCGCACCAAAGAGAAGGTCAAGGATATCGCCCGCGACCTCATCCGCCTGTATGCCGCCCGCAAACAGCAACCCGGTTTCCATTACTCGCCCGACGGCTATATGCAACACGAGTTGGAAGCCAGTTTCCTTTACGAGGACACACCCGATCAGGCAAAGGCTACGTTCGATGTCAAGCACGATATGGAGAGCGTACGGCCGATGGATCGCTTGATATGCGGCGATGTAGGTTTCGGTAAGACGGAGGTAGCGATGCGTGCCGCATTTAAGGCGGCTACCGACGGCAAACAGACGGCCGTACTCGTGCCCACAACCGTGCTGGCGCTCCAGCATTATCAGAGTTTCCGCGAGCGCATGAAGGACTTCCCCGTATCGATCGAGTACCTGAGTCGCGCCAAGACGGCCAAACAGCAGAAAGAGATCCTCGACCGACTGAAAGAGGGCAAGATAGATATCCTGATCGGTACGCATAAACTGGTGAGCAAACAGGTGGTATGGAAAGACCTGGGCCTGCTCATCATCGACGAGGAACAGAAATTCGGCGTAGCCGTCAAGGAGAAACTGAAGAACCTGCGCACCAACGTGGACGTGTTGACACTCACGGCGACACCTATCCCGCGTACGCTGCAGTTCTCCTTGCTGGGTGCACGCGACCTAAGCATCATCAACACGCCGCCCCCCAACCGCTATCCGATCCAGACGGAGGTCATCACGCCCGAGGACGAGGATATCATCAAGGAGGCCATCGATATCGAGATGGAGCGTAACGGGCAAGTCTTCATCGTCAACAACCGCATCGAGATGCTGGAGCGACTGGAGAACCGGATTCATCGTTTATGTCCCGAAGCACGTATCGTCATCGCCCACGGCCAGATGAAACCCGACGAGATGGAGAAACGGCTGGAGGACTTTATCAATTACGACTACGATATACTGATCGCCACGACCATCATCGAGTCGGGCGTGGATATCCCGAACGTAAATACCATCATCATCTACTCGGCACAGCATTACGGACTGAGCGACCTGCACCAACTGCGCGGACGCGTAGGACGCTCCAACCGCAAAGCCTACTGCTATCTCGTAGCCCCGGAACGCGAATTGCTCACAGCCGATGCACGACGCCGATTGGATGCTATCTCGACCTTTGCGGAACTGGGCTCTGGTTTCAATCTGGCGATGCAGGATCTGGATATACGCGGTGCGGGTAACCTGCTGGGTGCGGAACAGTCGGGCTTCATCGCCGACTTGGGTTATGAGACCTACCAGCGAATCCTGAACGAAGCCGTACAAGAACTCAAGGAAGAGATGGAAGTTGAGAGTGGAGAGTTGAGCGTTGAGAGAAGTTCGGAAGAAGAAAGTAGAAAGTGGTGCGACGACTGCCAATTGGAGAGTGACCTGCAACTGGGTTTCCCGACCGACTATATCGAGAATATATCCGAGCGAATCAACCTCTACCGCGAACTCGACCAGTTGCGCAACGAGGACCAGTTGCTCGCTTACAAGAAACGACTGATCGACCGCTTCGGTACGCTACCCGAGTCGGGCGAAGAACTGCTGAATGTCGTGCGGTTGCGCTGGCTGTGCTGCCGCCTGGGTGTAGAGAAAGTATTCCTCAAGAGCGAACGACTGACGCTCTACTTCACCACCAAGAAACCCAAGTACTGGCAGTCGGATGCCTTCCGTAAGTTCATCCTCTACGCCACCTCCCGACCGGAGCGATGCCTACTCAAGGAAGACACCGATAAGAAAGGTCAACCTACCGGCCGACGACTGATGAATATCATGCAAGTGAGAACGATCGGAGGAGCCATCCAGCTCCTATCTAAGATAGAAGCGTTAAATAGTTAATATGGTTTTGAAAAATCAAAACGTTAAATAGTTAGACTGTTACATGCAATTTATAGGAATCATACCGGCGCGTTATGCGTCCACCCGTTTTCCCGGTAAGCCGTTGGCGATGCTGGGCAACAAACCGATGATACAACACGTGTACGAGCAGGCTAAGAAAGTCCTGGAACAGGTCGTAGTAGCCACGGATGACGAACGTATCTACCGGGCCGTGGAGGCTTTTGGCGGACAAGTGGTCATGACGCGTACGGATCATAAGTGCGGCACGGACCGATGCCTGGAAGCCTATGAAAGGCTAATGGCCGGAGTAGGCTCCGGAACCGAAAAAGACGAAGAAACAGTCATCATCAATATCCAGGGCGATGAACCCTTTATCCAGCCCAAACAGATAGAGGCCATCATGGCCTGTTTCCCCACGGAGATAGCCACTCTGGTGAAGCCCTTCACGGAAGAGGACGGCCTGGAGGCACTGGAGAACCCGAATACGCCGAAGGTGGTCTTCTCGCACGAGACAGGCAATGCCCTACTCTTCTCGCGCAGCGTGATACCGTATCTGCGCGGCATCGATCGCGAGGACTGGCTCCGTCAGCATAAGCACTATAAACATATCGGCATGTACGCCTACCGGGCGGATATACTGCGCAAGATAACGCAGTTGCCGCAGTCGGAGGCCGAGAAGAATGAGAGTCTGGAGCAACTGCGCTGGCTCGAACACGGCTACCGGATACGCGTTGCCGAAACCGATATACAGACCATCGGTATCGATACGCCGGAAGATCTGCTTCGAGCACAGGAGATGCTCGAAGGAATTAAAAATTAAAAATTAAGAATTAAAAATTATATTAACCTTTTAAAAAAACACAATTATGGCAAAAAATCAATGTCCTACTCCGCATATCGGTGCGCAGTACGGTGAAATCGCAAAGACAGTTATTATGGCGGGTGATCCGCTACGTGCTAAACTGATGGCAGAGCGTTTTCTGACGAATCCTGTTCAGGTAAACAACGTACGCGGCATGCTCGGTTTCACGGGTGAGTACAAGGGCAAGAAAGTGAGCGTGATGGGTCACGGCATGGGTATTCCGTCGATCGGCATCTACTCCTACGAGCTGTTCAACTTCTACGATGTAGATACGATCATCCGCGTCGGTTCGGCCGGTTCGATCCATAAGGACCTGAACCTGGGAGACCTGGCAATTGCTATGGGTTCGTGCCACAACAGTAACTATGCCGTGCAGTATGAGTTGCCGGGTACGTTTGCGCCTATCGCCAGCTTCGACTTGGTACGCAAGGCCGCTGACAGTTGCGAGAAATTCGGCTACAACTACCGCGTAGGTAATGTCTTCTCGTCCGACTCGTTCTACACCGAGAATGCCCACAACGACAAGTGGATGAACATGGGTGTGCTCTGCGTAGAGATGGAAGCTCCCGCTCTGTACATGAATGCGGCTCGTGCCGGCAAGCAAGCCCTGGTTATCTGCACGATATCGGATAATATCCTGACCGGAGAAGCTATGTCGGCCGAGGCTCGTCAGACCTCGTTCACCCATATGATGGACGTAGCGTTCTCGATCATATAAAAACTAACAACATAATTAAATGGATAAAAACACTTGGATCGGCTTTGGATTAATAGCCGTGATTTTCGTGGGCTTTAGCCTACTCAACAAACCATCTAAAGAACAACTGGCTCAGCAACAGGCCTATGCCGACAGTATAGCAGCCGTGCAGCAAGCCGAGGCAGAGCAGGCAGCCGCCATACAGGCTACGGACCAAGCGGCCGAAGCCGCTCCGGCTGAGACCGCTACCGCAGACTCGCTCGGTGCCGCCGAACGTGAGGAGCAGTTGCGTCAGTCGAAATACGATGTCTTCTCTCGTGCTGCCACGCCGCGTATGCCCGAGGATTATATCTTGGAGAACGAGGTGCTACGTCTGCATATCTCAGACAAGGGTGCTCGTATCCATCAGGCCGAACTCAAGCAATACAAGGCCTATGGCGACTCGGTGAACCCGCTCTGCTTGTTCCGAGGCGACGAATCGGAGATGCGCCTGCTGCTTCGTTCGCGCGACAACAGTCGTATACTGGCGACCGACGAATTGCATTTCGCCCTGCAGTCGCGTACCGACACGACGCTCGTGCTGCGCCTAATGACCGACAGCGCGACGGAGTGGCTCGACGTATGCTACGCGATCCATCCGAACAACTACATGGTGGATATCACCTTGCAGGGACACGGACTGGAGCAGGCCCTCGCACCCAACACGACCAGCCTGGAGCTGGTATGGAACCAACTCGTACCGCAACACGAGCGTGGCCGTAAGTTTGAGGAGCGTTATGCCCAACTCCAGTATATGCTGCCCGACGGCGATATGGAGAAGCTGAGCGAGAGCAAACAGGACGACAAGTCGGAGAACGCCAAGATACGCTGGATTGCGTACAAGGATCAGTTCTTCTCGTCGGTGCTGATTGCCGACAGTGCGTTCGAGACTACGACCGTACAGTCTACCCCGCAGAAAGACCGCTATATCAAGGCGTATATGACCAACACGCATGTACCTTTTGATATCCGCGGCGAGCGGGCTACGGGACTGAAGATGTACCTCGGTCCGAACCACTACAACACGCTCAAGGCATTTGATGCCGAGCTGGAGGGTGATCAACGTCTGCGCCTCAAGGAACTCGTGCCGCTAGGCTGGAAGATCGTCAGCTGGATCAACAAGGCGCTGGTCATCCCGATGTTTGATTTGTTCAACTCATGGCAACTGAATATCGGACTGGTCATCCTGCTCATGACCTTGGTGATCAAGCTCATCATCCTGCCCTTTGTCTTCGCCAGCTACCGCTCGAGCGCCAAGATGCGCGTCTTGAAGCCCCAGATTGACGAGATCAACGCCAAGTATCCGCCGGAGAAGATGCAGGAACGTCAGCAAGAGACGATGAAGCTGTATCAGCGTGCAGGCGTGAGTCCTATGTCGGGTTGTCTGCCGATGCTGTTCCAGTTGCCGGTACTGATGGCTATGTTCTGGTTCCTGCCGACGGCAATTGAACTGCGTGGCAAAGCCTTCCTATGGGCCGATGACCTCTCTACTTATGATGCAGTCATCACCTGGGGCACGAATATCCCCTTGCTGGGCGACCACCTGAGTTTGTTCTGTCTGCTCATGACCATTGTCAATATCGTGTATACCTACATGAATATGCAGCAACAGGCCATGGACCCGAACATGAAGTTCATGAAGTACATGATGTACGCCATGCCGCTCATGTTCCTGTTCATCTTCAACGACTACAACGCAGGTCTGAGCTACTACTACTTCGTCAGCCTGCTCATCACCATTCTGCAGACCATGATCTTCCGTTGGTGTACCGACGATAAGAAACTGCTGGCCGAGATGGAGAAGAATGCCAAGAAGAATGAGAAGAAAGCCCAGAAACGCAGCGGCTTCATGGCTCGTCTGGAGGAGATGCAGCGCCAGCAACAGAAGATGGCACGCGAACAAGCCAAAGCACAACAGAAACGCATGCGATAAGAATGACCTTTCTGTTTCAGACATTAGGTTGTAAACTCAATTTTGCGGAGTCATCCGCTTTGGGCAAGGCCCTGGTGGCACGCGGTCACACGCGTGCTGCCAAGGGTGCTGCGCCCGATTTGGTGGTCGTCAACACCTGTTCGGTCACCGATGCTGCCGACCATAAGGACCGCCAGGCGATACGTCGTCTGCGTCGTACGTATCCGAATGCCGTACTGATCGTCACGGGTTGTTATGCCCAATTGAAACCGGGCGAGATAGCGGATATACCGGGTGTAGATTACGTGCTGGGCATGCACGAGAAATTCGCACTGGATACCTTTGTGGCGCAACTGGAGCAGCAACATGAACCAATCTGCACCTCCGCCATTCGCGAGGTGGATACGTTCTGCGGTGCCCGCTCCAAGGACGACCGCACACGCTGTTTTCTGAAGGTACAAGACGGCTGTAACTATTTCTGCACCTACTGTACCATCCCGCTCGCACGCGGTAAGAGTCGCAACCCGCGTATCGAGACGCTGGTGGAAGAACTCAGAGAAGCCCTCCGGGAAGGCGCCAAAGAGGTGGTACTGACGGGTGTGAATATCGGTGACTTCGGGCGCAGTACGGGCGAAAGTTTTATCGACTTGCTGCGCGCATTGGACCAGGCCTCGGATGCGGATTATAGAATGCGTATATCGAGTTGTGAACCTAACCTTCTGAGCGACGAGGTGATTGAGTTTGTGGCACATAGCCGTCATTTCGCACCCCACTTCCATATCCCGCTCCAATCGGGCAGCAATGAAGTGCTCAAGATTATGCATCGCCGCTATACGCGCGAACTGTTTGCCGAACGCGTCGCCCATATTAAGAAGGTCATGCCGCAGGCTTTTATCGGCGTAGATTGTATGGTAGGCGTGCGAGGAGAGACGGATGAATGCTGGGAGGATTATTTGCAATTCATCACTTCCCTACCCGTCAGCCAATTGCATGTTTTCACCTACTCCGAACGGCAGAACACGCGGATGCTGGAGATGGACCTGTATGTCGTGCCGCAAAAAGAACGTGAACGCCGTAGCCGTGTGCTCCATCAGGTGAGCGAGGAGAAGTTGCAGCAGTTCTACGCGGCGCACCGAGGCGAACAAGGCCTCGTTTTATGGGAGGGTAAGCGCGTACAGGCTACGCCGGAAGAGCCGTCCGAAAACGGCTATTTGATGGAGGGTTGGACCGAGAATTATATCCGCGTCAGCCGTCCGTATGACAAGACGAAGATTAATACCTTTGAAGAGGTTGTTATCTAAGCTGCTGTCCCTGAATTGTATAATAGGTATCGCCGCGAAGGATATAGAGTTGTCCGTCGCGTAGGACTTTACGGCTGAAAGCTGACGCAGGTCTGACCTGGCTGACGGTTTCTACCCCTTCCGTGGGCACATACCCGTCATCCATGGCGCCTCGATGCGTCATAGCATAGTCCAGATACATCTCCAGCATGGTATAACCGCTCTCATGCAGCATGTTCTGGTCAGCTACCTGCGGGTTGCAACCATTGGCCGTCTCCCAGGCATCGGGCATGCCGTCTAAATCAGCGTCGAAAGTCGAAAGCAGAAAGTCGAGAGACGCAGCAGTCGGGTATGCATAGAAGCCTTCGGCATCGGTTTCCAGGTCGAGGATGCCTTTCTTCTTGGACTTGCTACCGGTATAGGTGTACGAACCCGTACGTGTATCGCTCACGAGTCGCAGTCCTACATGGTCGCGCGGGAAGCAACCCGCCGTATCCAGTACGGTAAGATAAGCCTCTTCGGCCGTCTGGTACTGCGCCGCAGCATAGGCATACTGATCGAAATCATAACGACCGTACACGGAGTCGGCCGTCCAGCGCCACCAAGGCGTTGCAGGACGAATCAGCGTATCTACGCGACTCTCCTCTTTGGTATAGCCTTTCACGTTCACAGCCGACCAGTTATCCTCGGTGGCAGCAGGTACTCCGTCAAACACATTTCCGCTGAAATACCACTTACTGGGTCCCCAACTCGTGGCACCCGAACGTGCTTTTTCCACCGACACAAACAGTTTGGTATTCGTTGTATTCGGTCCTACCTTATAGTAATTGTTGAGGAAATTGCACTCATGCGCCGAGTTCAGGCCATTGTATTCGCCTTCGGCGAGTTTGGCGGTGTTCTCTCCGCCGTAACAACCGTTGGAACCGCCCTCGAGATTATACACGACATTATTGATATAGTCGAGATAGACGACATAGTCGTTGCTCTGTGCACCGTTGAAGCGGCAGGAACGCTTGTTGTTGTTGACCAGCAGGTTATGATGGTACGATGCGGGCGAACCACCGAACTGGCATCCGTAACCGCGTGCACCTTTCGGGTGGCCGGAGTTGTTCAAACCCTCGTGGACGATACAGTACTGGACGGTTATGAAGTGGCTGTCGTAGGTGTTGATATTCTCCTCCGTGGACCAACCGAACTCACAATGGTCGATGATATACTGTTCGCAATTCTCCGCACCGAAGGCATTTTGGGTGATCAGGTTACCGTTCACATCATTGCGTCCGATACGAAAACGGATATTGCGGATGATGAAGTTACTCGAACCGCCACAATTGACCTTATTGTGGGAGATGAGAATACCCATACCGGGTGCTGTCTGTCCGGCCAGGGTGTAGTTGCGGCGGTTGATACGCAGATCCTTGACGAGCCGTATCTCGCCCGAGACGGCAAAGCATACGGTCAGGGGTTCATCGGGATATTGCTTTACGGCCCAGCGAAGCGAACCGACGGTAGCACCCTCGGCATCATCCTCGAGCGTGGTCACGTAGACAACCTGTCCGCCTCGACCGCCGGAGGCATACTTACCAAATCCTTCCGCGCCGGGGAAAGCCGGAAGGGAATTGGCTGTTAGCTGTTGGCTATTAGCAACTATTGAACTGAGGCAGAGAACTGCTGCCAGAGCGAGTCGTCGGGTACGGGGGCTGTGATACATACGGGTTGTTTACTTACGGGGTGAATAAATGCTATTTGACGGGCGTGGAGCGAGATACCGCCATCCGGGTTGCTGCGTCGTGCACCGTATTTCAGATCGCCCTTGACGGGACAACCGATGGCTGCCAACTGGCAACGTATCTGGTGATGACGACCGGTCTCGAGATTGATTTCCAAGAGCGTATAGTGTTCGCCACGCACGAGCGTACGGTAACTCAGGATGGCTTGTTTAGCCTCTTTGGTGCCGGGACGGGCGATAAAACTCTTATTGAGTTTTTCGTTGCGGCTGAGCCAGTTTTCGAGTCGTGCCTCGGGTTGGCGGGGAGCGCCTTGCACGATAGCCCAATAGGTCTTTCGTATCTGTTCGTGCGATTTAAACATCTCGTTCAGTCGCGTGAGGGCTTTGGAGGTACGGGCAAAGAGCACTACACCACTCGTCGGACGGTCCAAACGGTGGGTCACGCCCAGGAAGACCTCGCCGGGCTTATGGTATTTCTCTTTGATATACGCCTTGACGATATCCGAGAGCGGTGTATCGCCGGTCTTATCGCCCTGCACGATCTCGTTGCAGGTCTTATTGACGGCTATGATATGGTTATCTTCGTAGAGGACGGTCATAGCGAAATACAAGCATGGTTCTTAAATCCGTCGATATACATATGCAGGTCCTCCGGCACTTGAACATGGCGCACCAGTTCGGTCTCTTCTACGGCCGGCAGGGCATTGAGTTGGGCTTCGTCATATATTTCTTCCGGTCGTGCCCAGGGGTCGATATTCATATAGCCTACGTTGAAGGACGTGAGGTTTTGGAAGAAATGGCTACCCTGGCTGGGTTCGATACGGAAGTTTTCGAGCGAACACTCGGCGAGTGCTTTGGCCTCGCTGATATCGCTCCACTGGACAGGTACGCCGAGTGTAGGTATCTGGGAACCCCAGCGGCCGTAACCGATGAGCAGATACTGCTTGCCCTCCTGGCGCATACGGGTGTTCCACTGGCGGATGGTCTCCGCCATCTCGCGGGTGCGCAACACGTCAAAGGCCTCGCGGCGCAGGTAGATGATATCGCGTACGCCTTCTATCTGCCCTACGCCGAGGGCGTTGTCCGAACGCAGCAAGGCGTGGCTCTCATCCACCTTATTCCAGTCCACCTTAGCCGTCAACGAGTCGGCTGAGATTGGACGTATCTGCAGTACGTGGAAGATCTGCGGGTCGTGCTCGAGGTTGACGGCAAACTCGATCTCTACGGGACATTTGATCTCCTCTTGCGCCATGAGCAGCAATTGTTGAATAATCTCGGCGAGCGGGAAGGTCTTGAATTTCAATTGCGGGGCAAAGGTCACGATACGCGGTCCGTCGGGATAGCAGGAGTCGACGATACGCATGTTCTCGCGGTCGTAGGTGGAGGCGATCATCTTAAGCGACTCGAATTGGTCGCAGGCATGTATTGGGAAGCGCTCCAGATTGACTGCATCGTCGATAGAGGTCTTGAATTTCTCCGGACTCAAAGAAAGGGCCAGCATCGACTGTTGGGTCTCGCGCATAGCCAGATCCACAGTCGAGGTCTGCAGCACGTTCTTAGGGTACTTCGGCGAGAAGCGCAGTACTTGTTCACCGTCCACGACTACTTTGCCCAGGCCGTATGCCACCTTGACGATACCGTCTTCGGGTTTCTCCTTACCTACCGGGTAGAAGTTGACGCTGCGCGCCACGCCCGAGATGACAGGGAAGAAATAGTTACCCTCCTGTTCGCCGCATACCTCCTGAAGCACGACGGCCATCTTCTCCTCGGAGAGCACGTTGCCCGTCGAGGTGATATACCCACGCGAGGCGGCGTAGTAGACCGAGGCATAGACCGACTTGACGGCCTTGCTCAGCAGGCGCAGTTGCTGGTCTTCGTTCTCGGTATGCGGGATCATATAGGTGCTATAGACTCCGGCAAAAGGCTGGTAGTACGAGTCCTCGAGTTTGCTGGACGAACGCACAGCCAGGGGTTTGTGGGTGACGCGTATAAAATGGCGCAGCGCATTGCGGAGTTCCATCGGTAGGGCGGCTGCCACGAACTCCGAGAGGATCTCCTGGTCGGAGAGGTCGGCATTGATGACATACTGCAGTCCGTTCTCCTGGATAAAGCGGTCGAAATACTCCGTGGTGATGACCATGGTACGCGGCACGAAGATACGGATATTCTCCCAGCGGTCGTAGAGGTCGTTTTTCTGGAGCACATGGTTCAGGAAGGCCAGTCCGCGTCCCTTACCACCCATAGCCCCGTCGCCGCAGCGCGCAAACCAGATCGTATCATTGTAGGTCTCAGGGGCGTATTTGGCGACGACACCCAGGGCCTGGTTGATACGGTAGTCGTGGATGAGACGTATATTCGTTTGACGGATATTCTCGATATCGGCCTCGTCCTGGATCGTCAGTTTATGTACTTCTCGTCCGATGGCGAACAGTCCGCGTGCGAAGAGCCATTTACTGAGGTAGTTATTATCCGACAGCCGTCGGAAAGCGGCCGGCGAGATCGAAGAGATGATATGCTCAAAGCCCTCCAGGTCGTTCGCGCGCGCGATTTCCTTACCTGTGCGCGGGTCGCGCGCGATGAAGTCACCGAAACCGAACTCCCGCTCGATATATTCACTTACTTCCTGGGTTAGGGTTTTGGAGGTCTTGACCACAAAGCCTACGTTCAGCTTTTTGGCAATCGAATGCATCGACTCCTGGGACGACTGCATGAGGAAGGGCATCGTAGGATTGTCCTCACGTATGAGGCGGCAGAGTTCGATACCGGCATCGAGTTTCTCGTCCGAGGAGCGGTCGCCCTTATGGAGCACAAACCCGATATCGGATATAACGCCGATGATATTACGGCTGTATTGCTGGTAGAGCGAGACAGCCTCGTCGTAGCAGGTAGCAAGGAGCATCTTCGGACGCGCCCGCTTACGGAGAATTTGTTGCTTCTCGTTCAAGGCATCGCGGATGGCGATGGAGTTTTGCTGGAGCACCAGTTTATAGAGCAGCGGCAGGTAGGTGGAGTAATAGCGCACCGAGTCTTCTACCAAGAGGATCGCCCGCACCCCTTCCTCGAGTATGTCGTGCGGGGCATTCATGCGGTCCTCGATGAGTTTGATGATCGCGATGATGAGGTCGGTGGAGTTGTTCCAGTTGAAGAAATAATCGATATCCGAGCGGTCGTGCTGCTTGATACGGTTGAATATCTCCTTGCTGAAGGCCGACAGCAGTACGATCGGGCAGTCCGGCATCTCCGCTTTCGCCTGCTTGGCAAACTCAAACACGTCAAGTTCACCTGTACTGTACATCGTGATGATCAGATCAAAAGGCTCTGAGTTTTGACTTTTTAATTTGGAATTTTTAATTTCTTCCAGTGCCTCGCGTGTAGTCTCCGCACGCGTGATGGCGGGCGGGTTACTGAGGTTGAGTTCGGCGTACTCCTGGGCGATTTGCACCTCGATACGGCCGTCCTCCTCGAGTGCAAAACTGTCGTAGTTGTTGCACACGAGAAGGATACGCCGTACGCGCTTCGCCATCAATGTCGTATAATTACTATGCTCCACGATATCAAATGACAAATTACACTAATCCTTGTTCTACCATGGCGTTGGCTACTTTCATGAAGCCGGCGATGTTGGCGCCACGAACGTAGTTGATATAACCATCCGGTTCGGTGCCGTACTTGATACATGCGGCATGGATGTCGGCCATGATGGTGCGCAGACGCTGGTCCACTTCTTCGGCGGTCCACTTCAGACGCATCGAGTTCTGGGTCATCTCCAGTCCGGAGGTAGCTACGCCACCGGCGTTGCTGGCCTTACCCGGGCTGTAGAGGATCTTAGCCGACTGGAAGATAGCGATCGCCTCCGGCGTAGAAGGCATGTTAGCACCTTCGGTTACGCAGAAACAGCCGTTCTTGATAAGATTCTCGGCATCCGCCTTTTCGATCTCGTTTTGGGTAGCACACGGCATGGCGATATCGCAGGGAATATGCCACGGGCGCTGAGCGGGGAAGTACTGCGCCTGCGGGTATTTGGTCACGTACTCTTTGATACGTCCGCGACGCACGTTTTTGAGCTCGAAGACGAAGGCCATCTTCTCTTCGTTGAGTCCTTCGGGATCGTAGATCGAGCCATCGCTATCGCTCAGGGTGAGTACTTTAGCGCCGAGACGCATGGCTTTCTGGGCGGCATACTGCGCTACGTTGCCGGCTCCTGAGATGCAGACACGTTTGCCCTCGAACGATTCGCCACGCGTAGCGAGCATGGCCTCGGCAAAGTAACATGCGCCGTAACCCGTAGCCTCGGGACGCATGAGCGAGCCACCCCAGTTCTGACCCTTACCGGTCAAGGTGCCGGTGAACTCGTCACGGAGGCGCTTATACTGACCAAACATATATCCTACCTCACGGCCACCAACACCGATATCACCGGCCGGCACGTCAGTGTCCGCACCAATATGACGCTGGAGTTCGGTCATGAAGGACTGGCAGAAACGCATCACTTCGGCATCGGATTTGCCGCGCGGCGAGAAGTCCGACCCACCTTTAGCACCACCCATAGGCAGGGTCGTCAATGCATTCTTGAAGGTCTGCTCAAAGGCCAGGAACTTCATGATACTGAGGTTGACACTCGCGTGGAAACGAATACCGCCCTTGTACGGACCGATGGCAGAATTCATCTGCACACGGAAACCACGGTTGATCTGCACCTCGCCCTGGTCGTCCATCCACGGTACGCGGAACATGATGACGCGCTCGGGTTCTACCATGCGCTCCATAATCTTCTGTTCGCGCAGATACGGATACGCCATGATCATCGGTGCCACACTCTCGAGCACTTCCCGAACAGCCTGATGAAACTCCTGCTCGCCCGGGTTTTTGCGAATGAGGTCGGCCATGAAGGCCTCTACATACATTTGGGTTTGTTTGTCCATTTTACCTTAAATTTAACAGATTAATACCTTATTGGTAATGTACTATTGTACAAATGTTCTATTGTTTTATTGCATGTTTCGCTGACGCACGGCTTCGTAGATGAATACGCCGGCGGCAACCGAGACGTTGAGCGACTCGATGGTGCCCGTCATCGGTAGTTTGACGCGGTCGGTACAGAGCTGGAGGTTCAGGTCGTAGATACCGTGTTCCTCCGAGCCCATGACGATCGCTGTCGGACCGGTCATATCGCAGTCGGTATAGATCCGGTCGGTATGTTCCGTAGCGGCTACGATGCGCAGGCCGCTATCGCGCAAGTACTGCAGACACTCCTGCATGTTCTCCACCTTACAGATCGGCAGGGAGAATAGTGCTCCGGCCGAGGTCTTGATCGCATCCCCGTTGATGGCTACGCTGCTACGGCTGGCGATGACCAGTCCGTCTACGCCGGCACAGGCACAGGTACGGGCTATGGCGCCAAAGTTACGCACGTCGGTCACTCCGTCCAGGATGACGAGCAGCGGCGTACGTCCCTCATCGTAGAGCGACTGCACGAGGCTGTCGATCGGGGTGAACTCCACAGGCGAGAGAAAAGCGATGACGCCCTGGTGGTTCTTGTCGGTATACTGGTTGAGCCGCTCCACCGGCACACGCTGGATATTCGTAGCCGTACCGGCGAGTTTTTGCTGGAGTTCACGTCCGATGGCCGAACTCAGGTCGCGACGCATCATTACTTTATCCAGCACCTTGCCGGCCTCCAGGGCCTCGATGACGGCACGCAGCCCGAAGACCATTTCTTTCTCCGGCGGACGACGGGTATCGTAGGATTTGTGATTTTTGATTTGTGATTTTTGATTGATCATAATGCTCTTATTTGGGTCCGGAGCCTACTCCGGTTAATACTTCAGCCAGTTAATAAATTCCATCGGGTCGGTGGTGAAGGCCATAGCCTCACCGACTTGTTTGCCTTGCTTGTCCAGTTGGACGTAATAGGGCTGTGCATTCGAGCCGTACAGTTCGCGCTGGATCTTACTATTTTTTTCGCCTATACCGTCGCGCTTGTCATCTACAAACAACTCGATAAAGACGTAACCGTCCAGTCGTGCCTTGACGCTATCGTTATCCAACACATAGGCTTCCATCTTCCGGCAGTTGACGCAACCGTAGCCCGTGAAGTCGATGAGTACGGGACGGCCTGTCTGACGGGCATAGGCGAGTCCCTCGTCGTAGTCGTGGAAGATATCGCGGTCCTGGATAGGCATAGGCGGGGCAAAGGCCGAGACGGCTTTGACGGGTGCACCCCACAGTCCCGGTACGAGATAGGCGGCAAAGGCTATCGAGGGGATGATGACCAGAAGACGTATGATACGGCGTGTCCAGGAGACGCGACGGATAGACCAGAGCAGATAGATACCGATGCCCAGGAAGCAGGCGATCCATATCACGAGGAATAGCCAGCGCGGCAGGATGCCCCAACCGTATGCCATGTCGGCCACGCTGAGGAACTTGAGCGAGAGCGCCAGTTCCAGGAAGGCCAGTACGACCTTGAACGATGTCATCCAGTCACCGGAACGCGGTGCTTGCTTCATCCACTCGGGGAACATGGCAAAGAGCGAGAACGGCAGGGCCAGTGCCAAGGCAAAGCCCAACATACCCATAGTAGGTGCCATAAGGCTCTTACCGGCGGCCTCTACGAGCAAGGTACCGATGATAGGACCCGTACAGGAGAAGGACACGATGACCAGTGTGAAGGCCATGAGCAGGATACTCAGCAGGCCACCCGTGGTGCGGGCTTTCTGATCCAGCGCCGTGGACCAGGACGAGGGCAACGTGATCTCAAACAAGCCGAAGAACGACAAAGCAAAGACTACCAGCAACAAAAAGAACAGGATATTCACCACGGCATTCGTGCTCAAATCGTTGAGCGCCGATGCACCGAACAGTATCGTCACCAGCAGGCCGAGACCTACGTATAGGATGATGATGCTCAGGCCGTAGAGGATGGCATCGCGACGACCGCCGCCACGCTTCAAAAAGAACGAAACCGTCATCGGTATGATCGGCCATACGCAGGGTGTGAAGATTGCCAAGAGGCCGCCTAAGAAGCCTAAGACAAAAATCCAAAGCAGGCTACCAAGGGGTGTGCCGCGAAGTCCGTCTACGCAACTGGTCTTTACCGTACAGAAGGTCTCCGTACAACCGCAGTCTTCGTCTATCTCTTCCGTGTCGGCCGCAGCAAATTCCCATACTTCGGGGGCGGTACACATCTTATCGTCACAGGCATTGTAGCGAATCGGCGTCAATTCGTCGGCCGCCAGGGTGATGACGAACGAGTCGGCTATCTCCTCCGGGAATTCGCGCTCGCCGAGATCGATGATATTCATGTGCCACCCCGCTTCGATCTCGGCACGCAGGCGTACGCTGTCGCCCACTTGTTCGCCGCTCCAGCGAACGGGTTGCACCAACTCCGCCTGGGCCGTAAGGGTACAGAGAAGGAGGATAAGTAGGTTGATTAGTAGTCGTTTCATTGCTTGAGGCTATATATTTCCGGCAGGTTACGTGCCATGCCGTCGAGGTCGAGTCCGTAACCGATCACAAAGGCTTCGGGGATCTCCCGGCCGTAGTATTCGGGACGTGCGTCCTCGTGTTGGAGTTTAGCGGGTTTGAAGAGCAGCGAAGCCATGCGCAGCGAACGGGGTTGCATGGCCTGGAGGCGCTCACGCAGGTAATGGAGTGTCACACCCGTATCGACGATATCCTCCACGACGATGATGTCGCGGTCGCGGATATCAACCTGGAGCGGGATGACTTCCTTGATCTTGCCCGTCGTCTCGGTACCCTCGTACGAACTGAGTCGCATGAAGGAAATCGTGCAGTCGATCGAGAGCGCACGTATGAGGTCGGTGAAGAAGAAGACCGCCCCGTTGAGCATACAGATAAAATGCGGGGTACGACCGGCATAATCCGCGGATATCTGGTCCGCCACGCGTTGCACGATTTGCTGTATCTCGTCGCGCGTGATGCACGGCTCAAAATTCAGTCCGTTGTATGTAACCATAATTTTGTATTCTTAATTTTTAATTTTTAATTTTCCCTTCTGATGTGTGCTCCGATGGCATTGAGGCGGTGTTCGATATCTTCGTAGCCGCGGTCGATTTGGTCGATATGGTCGATTCGGCTCACGCCCTCGGCCGACATAGCGGCGAGCAGCAAGGCGATACCGGCACGTATATCCGGCGAGGACATATGATTTGGCTTGAGTTGGCGGGCACGGTCGTGACCGATGACGACGGCGCGGTGGGGGTCGCAGAGGATGATCTGGGCACCCATATCGATGAGTTTATCAACGAAGAAGAGGCGCGACTCGAACATCTTCTGATGGATCAGCACCGAACCGCGAGCCTGGGTAGCTACGACGAGCATGACGCTCAGCAGGTCGGGTGTCAGTCCCGGCCACGGGGCATCGGCTACGGTGAGTATCGATCCATCGAGGAAGGACTCTATCTGGTAGTGTTCCTGGGCGGGGATGACGATATCGTCGCCATCTACGTCGATACGCACGCCCAGACGGCGGAAGGCGTCGGGGATGATACCGAGATCTTTGTAGCTGACGTTACAGATACGCAGTTCCGAACCCGTGATGGCGGCCATGCCGATGAACGAGCCTACCTCGATCATGTCGGGCAGGAGGGTATGTTGTGCACCGTGCAATTCGCGTACACCTTCGATTGTGAGCAGGTTGCTACCTACCCCGCTGATCTTGGCGCCCATGGCGTTGAGAAGGCGGCACAGTTGCTGGAGGTAGGGTTCGCAGGCGGCATTATAGATCGTGGTGGTACCTTCGGCGAGCACGGAGGCCATGATGATATTCGCCGTACCGGTGACGGAGGCCTCATCGAGCAACATATAAGTGCCGCGAAGGTGCTTGCCTTCGAAGCGGTAGGCCAGCAGTTGCTGGTCGTAGCGGAAGGTAGCCCCGAGATTGACCATACCCTGGAAATGGGTGTCGAGACGACGGCGGCCTATCTTGTCACCACCGGGTTTGGCGTAGATCACCTCTCCCAGACGGGCCAGTAGCGGACCGATGATCATCACCGAACCGCGCAGCTTATTGCACTTACTGAGGAAGTCTTTGCTGCGGAGGTAGGCTGTGTCGAGGTTACGGGCGGTAAAGGCATACTTACCTTTTGCGAGTTTCTCGACCGTGACGCCCATCGAGCCGATGAGGTCGATGAGGTTGTTGACGTCCAGGATATTCGGCAGGTTCTCGATCACTACCGTTTCGCGGGTGAGCAGCACGGCACACAGCACCTGTAATGCCTCGTTCTTTGCCCCCTGCGGGGTGATACTGCCGTGGAGCTTATGTCCACCTTCTACAATAAATGATGCCATTTATGGAATTAAAAATTAAAAATTACAAATTAAAAATTAAATGTAGTTCACTTCCGGATGGATGTCAATTCCGAATTTTGTTTTTACGCTTTCGCATATCTCCTGGGCGAGGCGCATGATGTCTGCTGAGGTGGCGTTGTCGGCATTGACGAGCACGAGGGGTTGGCGTGGCCAGACCTGTGCACCGCCGAGTCGTTTGCCTTTCCAGCCGCATTGCTCGATCATCCACGCCGCAGGGATCTTAACGCCTTGGGGCGAGGGGAAATGCGGCATGTCGGGATATAGCTTGAGCAGTTCGTCGGCTTTCTCGGGGGTCACGAAGGGATTCATGAAGAACGATCCTGCCGAGCCTACTTCGCCCACTTTGGGGAGTTTGCCGTTGCGGGTCTCGATGATCTCCTGGCGGGTCTTGGTGGCGTCGCCGGGCGTAACGTGATAGACGACGGAGGTGACGATATAGCGGCCACGGAGTTCGTGCTTGAAGGCGCTGTCGCGGTAGCCGAAGCGGCATTCGGCATTGGAGAATACGCGTTCCTCCAGGGTCTCTGTGTCCAGGGTATGGACGCGCACGATGACGTCTTTGGCTTCTACGCCGTACGCACCTACGTTTTGCACGGCCGAAGCCCCCACCTCACCCGGGATGAGGCTTAGTTTCTCCATGCCGCAATAGTGCATGTCGGTCAGTTGGGCGATGAGGTCGTCGAGTCGGAGTCCGTTTTGTGCTTCTACGGTCTCGTCGTCCAGGAAGCGGGCACGCGCCATGGCGGAGTGCAGTACGACGCCGTCGAAATCGCCGGTAAAGAGCAGGTTGGAGCCCTGCCCGATATGTAGGATCCGTTCGCCGCGGAACTGACGTAAGAGGGCTTTGAGGTCCTCGATACTCTGATACTCCGCAAACACCTTCGTTCGGACATCCATCCCGAACGTGTTGTACGGCAAAAGAGAGATGTTATATTGGATTTTCTCCATTAAATTAAAAATTCAAAATTAAAAATTAAAAATGATCCCTGTCAAATCTCGTTGATATCTGACGGCATGCGCCAGTCGCCGCGGGGCGAGAGGCTGACGGGCACCACTTTCGGTCCGTCGGGCATACACGAGCGCTTGAACTGCTGGCGGAAGAAGCGGCGCATGAATTCGTTGAGCCACTTGCTGATCGTCTGATCGTCGTACTTATCCTCGAAGGCGCGCTCGGCCATATACCGTATCTTTTCGCGCGTGAAACCATAGCGAAGGAAGTAGTAGAGGAAATAATCGTGCAATTCGTAAGGTCCGACCTTATCTTCCGTGATTTGAGCGATATCGCCGTTATCGTCGGCGGGCAGCAATTCGGGAGAGATAGGTGTCTCTACGACGTTCATCAGTACGGGGCGAAGTGCATCTTCAAAGAGGTTGTCGGCGGCATAGCTGACGAGGAACTTAACGAGTGTCTTGGGGATGCCGGCGTTGAGTCCGTACATCGACATTTGGTCGCCCGAGTAGGTGCACCAGCCCAGGGCCAGTTCGCTCAGGTCGCCCGTGCCGACGACAAGTCCGTTCAGTTGGTTGGCGACATCCATGAGCACCAGGGTACGGATACGTGCTTGGGCATTCTCGTAGGTGATGTCGCGGCTGTCGAGCGGATGGTCGATATCGCTCAAGTGCTGGGTAGCCATGTCGCGGATAGGTATCTCGCGCATGGTGATGCCTAGCAGTTGCATGAGCTGCAGGGCGTTTTGGTAGGTGCGGTCACTCGTGCCAAAGCCCGGCATGGTGACACCTACGATACGGTTGCGCTCGTAGCCGAGTTGGTCGGCAGCCAGCACACAACTGATAAGTGCCAGTGTGGAGTCGAGTCCGCCCGAGATACCGAGCACCAGGGTCTGGGCGTGGGTATGTTCCCACCGGCGCATGAGACCGCTGGTCTGGATCGAGAAGACGTCCATGGCGTACTGGTCCTGCTCCTCCTTACGCGGCAGGAACGGCAGCGGCCAGAAGAGGCGATGGAGCGGTTCGGTAAAGCCCTCTTCGCTCTCGATAGGCGCTACGTTGATATGGCGGTAGTGGCCTTGTTTGTCCTTGGTGAAATTGGTGTTGCGCTGGCGGTCTACGCGCAGACGTTCGATATCGATCTCCTGGATAACCATGGCACTCACGCGCTGGAAGCGGTCACCCTCGGAGAGTATCTTGCCGTTCTCGGCGATATACGTACTGCCGGAGAAGACGACGTCTGTTGTACTCTCCCCTACGCCGGAGGAGGTATAGATATAGCCGCAGTGCACGCGTGCTGACTGCTGGGTAATCATCTGGCGGCGGTAGGCATTCTTGCCCACCACGCAGTTGCTCGACGAGAGGTTGAAGATCAGTTCCGCCCCCTGGATAGCCAGTTGGGTGGACGGCGGCATCGGGCTCCAGAGGTCCTCGCATATCTCGATACCGAAGCAGTAGTTGCGGGTGGAGAACAGCAGGTCGGTGCCGAAGGGTACGTCGCCGCACCATAGCTCGATCTGCGGGATACGCGGTGCCAGGCCACCGGGGGTATATTCGCGGGTAGCGCGACCGGAGGTGAACCACCGTTTCTCGTAGAACTCACCCGTGTTGGGCAGGTTGACCTTGGGCACGACACCCATCACCTCGCCGTCGGTCATGACGAACGCACAGTTGAACAGGTCGTTGTCCACCTTAAGCGGCGCACCGATCAGCACGATCAGGGCCTTGCCGCGGGTATAGTTGCATACGTCCTCGAGGGCCGCCATGGCATTTTGCTGGAGCTGCTGGGTGAAGAACAAATCGCCGCAGGTATATCCCGTCAGCGTCAGTTCCGGGAAGCACAGCACCTCTACGCCTTCGCGCAGCGCCTCGTCGATCTGTTGTTTCACTTCCTGTGCGTTATACGCACAATCCGCCACGTGTACCATGGGCACTGCTGCCGCCACGCGAACAAAACCAAAATTCGTATCCATTTTTCGCCAAATTATGTTTTCGGGTGCAAAGGTACGAAAAAAAAATGACATACACAAGAGTGTATGCCTATTTTTTGCATTTTTAGCCGACAGCGGCTTGCGGAAGGGCCGGCTGGGTAGCATGGAGGGAGGTGATAAGGGTGTCAGTGGCTCGGCGTTTCTTGGGATGGACGGGTGTGAGGAAAAGTTGATAGACGCGCCGTCCCCGGTAGAACATGCGCTTGCGGCTGGTTTGGGGTCGGCACATAATCCAAAAGCCGCACTCTTCCGCTTCGGGGAGGGTGTTGAGTCGTCCGACAGGCGGGGTGTCGAACAGTTTGCAAGAGAAGGTTATTTCGATGGACATTGACGTGTCCCGTTTGCGCCTATGCACCATTTTGGCACCGAGTCTCTCACGAAGCCGGAGGAAGAAACGATAGAGGACAGGATGGATCTTGCAATGCGGGGCATCGCACTTAAGAAGGGGCGTTATTTTGGCGAGAGGTTTCATGGGCAAAGTTAAAATCACGGGATATATACATAAATGTATATATAGGTAGTGGTGGGATACGTTATTGGCCCGATGAACTCAGGTAGTTGGTCTGGCCAGCATAGCTAATTTATTAATTGGATATAAATGCGCTTATTTGATAATCATTACGATATTTGTTCTTGATTCAAGAACTTCTTCTCATACCGATCCGGACGGCTAAGGATAAAGACATAAATACATAGTGTAGGAACCGCGATCCAGGCACACAGCATAAGGAATATATTCATTAACGGCCAAATTTCCATACAGGCGTTTTGCTTGCATAATGGCAGACAATCAACGATATAGGAGAGACCGACCAAAGCCATTGGAAGTATTGACAGAAGTAAAGTCAGCATGGACACTTTCCGGCGACATTCTAATCTAAGAGGTTCAGCCCCCCGGTTTCGTAGATATGCATATCTAAAAGCCACCACACAGATGTATATTCCGGCGATAAATAAAAAGACTATAATTAGAAAACATATTACCAAGAGAATTGACTCCCAGAAGCCCGTCACCTCAAAGGAACCAACAAAGAAGGCGACAAACAGACATAAATATAGAGCAACTAAGAATTCGATATAGATAGCTCCAATCCATGTAACAATTTGCCACAATATATTGAAAAAGCGTTTCACAGAATCTACGGTTATTTCAAAATTCGCTGCAAAGGTACTGCTTTTTTCTGATATATGCAAGAAAATCGGGAGAATTTTGTCGGAATACGATTCCGACGCAATGAACAAAGCCATCACCGGCCGCAAAAATGCGACCGAAGACAACACCCCCTTAAACTTTAAAAGACAAGTCCGCACCGCAGGTAGTCGTCCAAGCACCGCAGGTAGACATCCGGCACGAAATCGCGGGGCTAAAGACCCGCGCACAGGACGAAGAAGACTCACCCGACATAGTAGCGAGTACATACTTTAGAACCGAAGCGATATGCGGGTCATCGAACGGCGCACATATCGCCCACACACCAGAAAGCCGGAATTCGATTCCGGGCTAACGGACGGAGCACGAAGAAGACGACCGGCTACCAGTCGGAACAACAGACGAAAGAATTTTCAAAAAATCGCACAGAAATTTGCGTATGTCAAAAAAAAGCAGTACCTTTGCCGTTGCTTAGTTTTTTTTTGATCATAAAATCGCAATACAATGAAAAAATATCTTCTCATCGTTACCTTGCTGCTCGGCAGTGTGTGGGCCGCAGCATGGAATAGTCCGATCAGTATTCCCAACGTGGGCAACGCCCGTTTGCACATCGTAGGACAGAACATGGAGAACTACCTCACCAACTTCGATGCCTCCAACAGTTCGTGCAGCAACCAAAGCGAGTTTGACGCGAAAACCAATAAGATGGCCAATGTGTTTCTGGCACTCGAGGCGGACATCGTAGCCGTATGCGAAGCGGAGCGCAACGACCAGATATTAGGTTATCTATGCAACGCGATGAACACCCTCTCCGGTACGAACGTATGGACGTATATCCAAGACGGCAACTACGCCTACGCCGATGAAGGTGATTACCAGGCTATCAAGTCGGGTTATATCTACCGCCAGGATAAAGTGGTGCCGGTAGGTAACAGCACCTCCCCCTACTCCTCTTCTTCGTATGAGTATAACGCCCGCATGCGTATCCAACTCTTCCGGGAGATAGCCACCAACGAACTGTTCACCCTCTCGATCAACCATTTCAAGGCCAAGAGCGGTTCGGACCAAGGCGAGAGTACCCGCCTGCAGAACGTATCCAAACTGATCTCCGCATTGAATGCCATCACCGCCGACCCGGATATACTGATCATGGGCGACCTAAATGCCTATATGGGTGAGCAACCGATCATCAATCTGCAAAACGCCGGATATGAGGAGCAGTTGACGCGCTTCGATGCGGACGCCTATACCTACGTATATCGAGGCAGTCGCGGCATACTGGACCACGCCATGGCCAACAGCACGATGGCTTCGCAGATCACCGGCGCGTATGCCTATAACATCAATCATGAGGCTTCGTACTCGTACAAGTACTCGGATCATGACGCGGTGCTGGTAGGACTGAACCTGGGCGAACAACCAGTCATCGACGCCACGGAGATACCCACCACCGACGGACAGAAGGCACGCAAAGTGCTATACGACGGAAAGATCTATATCCTGTATAACGGACAGTGGTACGACACTATGGGAAGAAAGCTATAAGGCAAAAACAACTAAACAACAGATCGTATGAAAAAATTCGGATTGCTGGTCAGCATGCTGCTATGTAGCCTGCTGCTCTTTGCTCAGACAGCCGCAGACTATGAAGCGCGTATCAAACAAGCTACCAAGGCAAAAGACCTGGAAGCCATGCTCGCTATCTCGCAGGAGATAGACGCGATGTACGAGGCCGGAACCGTAGATCAGGAGCTCAACGAACAGTATATCCTGCTATGGAACATGATCGGTTTTCACCTCATCGGTCAGAACCGGTTTACCGAAGCCATAGAGGGACTGAGTCACGCCATGACGCTCACGGGTGAGAACAAAGCGCTCTACCAGCGGACTTGTAGCACCCTGGGACAAGCCTATTCCTACTGGTCGTTATCCGAGAATGCCCACCATCGTTTCGAACATGCCATCGAGTTGTCGCACCGTGCCATCGACTACGCCCTGGAGGGACTCAACGGCAACCTGTTCGTCGGCGAACATATCGCCTTATCCCGTTTACTTACAGCCCTTTACCGCCTGGACGAAGCCGAGCAGACATTGGTGCAGGCTTTTCAGTACAACGAAGATCTAAAGGGCAAACGCTACGCGCAGTACAAAGGGGATATCGGCACGCAACTCGGCGAGATATATGTCCTACGTGAGAAATACCCGGACGCCATCGAATTGCTCGAAGAAGCCTTCGGTATCTACTACGAATTGGATAGCGAGATCGGCAAGCATAAGATGATGGTCATCTCCACCAAACTCGCCAACCTCTACGATCTCCAGCTCCACAACCAAGAGAAAGCAAAATTCTGGAAGGACATCACCGCCGAACTGGAAGCCGAAAGCGACCCACATACCAGTATGCGCGAAAGCGAGATGCTCAGTCAGGTTCAGCGCATGAGCGAAGCCGCCAAAGCCGGCGCCATAGGCGACAAAGAGGAAGCCATCCGGCTCTACCGGGAATTAATCCGCGACATGCTCGCCAATCCCAACGCCGACCGAACTACCGTCGCCGACTGCTATCAGAACGTAGGTACGCTAAACATCAGCCTCGGTCGATTCGACGAAGCACAGGAAGCGCTACAGACTGCCATAAAGTACCTGGAGGGACAACCTATCAGTCCCGTGACCGTCAACAGTCATCACTTCCTCAGCATTGCATATGCCCGGCAGGAGAAATACACGGAAGCCGTAGCCGCAGCAGCCCGAGCCGCAGCCCTCGGCGACTCGATTTACGACTCCGATAGCCAAAAACGCGCCGAGTTGTACAAGTTTCTCGCTAATTTCCAGGCATTCAACAACGATACCGAAGCCGCCAAGCAAAACCTCATGATCATGATGGAGATCAGTATGCGCAACATACGCAAGACTTTCTCCTACCTCACGGCGCAGGAACGCGAGAGTTACTGGAACGAACTCCAGGAGAACCTACTCATCATGCAGCCCTTCCTCTATCTCATGCGCGAAAACAATTCCATATATACCGATGCGCTATACGATGTACAGCTGCTATGCAAAGGATTGTTGCTGCAGTCGGAGATCGAGATGCAGCGTATCGTAGAGCAATCCCCTGAATTGCGCGAACTGACCGAACAACTGTCGGCCCTAAAGCACCAGATCGCCCTAGAGCAAGAGTCGCCCGACTCGCTACGCGTGATGAAGATGCAGGCCGAGTGGCTGGAGCAGGAACTGATCGCCAAGAGCCGCCAGATGGGAGACTACCTGCGATTTTTGGACATCACCCACGAGGACGTACGCCGTGCCCTACCCCAAGGCACTGCCGCGATAGAGTTCGGTACGTTCCGGTATCGGAAAGACTCGATGATGACCGTAGCGTACGTGATGAAACCCGAGTGGCAGCACGTACGGGTAGTAGCCCTATTCGACCAGCGCCGTTGGGACGCCATCCCTGCCCGCCAGCTCTATACTACGCCCGAGGCTTACCAACTCGTATGGGCGCCGATACTGGAGGCCGTAGGCGAGGTAGATACGATCTATTTCGCCCCTTCGGGCAGTCTGTACAACACCGCCATCGAGTACCTACCCGATGAGGACGAGCAGTATATAGGTGACCGTATTCCTATGGTACGCCTCTCCTCGACCAGACGACTGGCGATGCACCCGGACAAGGCGAAAGGACAACGCGCTGTGCTCTTCGGCGGACTGCGCTACCGGGAGGATAGCAAGTGGCGTTATCTGGACGGATCGCTCAACGAGGTAAACAGTCTGAGCAAAGTTCTCCGCAAATCGAAGCTCTACACTGCCGACAAGGGCAACGAAGCCGCCTTCGACCAACTAAGCGGCAGCGAGTACGGCATCCTGCATATCGCCACCCACGGTTTCTCGCTCGCCGTACCGGAGGCGGAGCAGCAGAACCTACACAGCGGACTGCAGTACTGCGGACTCGTGCTGTCGGGTGGCGGTGACACTCCCGCCGGACAACGCATCCCGACCGCTCAGGACGGCATACTGACGGCTCAGGAGCTGTCGCTCATGGATCTGAGTCGATGCCAGATAGCCGTTCTCTCGGCCTGCCGCACCGCCCTTGGCGTCATCTCGTCGGACGGCGTGCTGGGTCTACAACGCGGACTGAAGATGGCGGGCGTAGAGACACTCATCCTATCGCTATGGGACGTCAACGACCAGGCGACGCAACTGCTCATGACGGAGTTCTACCGCAACTGGATTATGCACCGCCAATCCAAGCGCGAAGCCTTCCGTAATGCCCAGAACACGGTGCGTCAACGCTACGAGGAACCCGACTACTGGGCAGGATTTATCCTGCTCGACTAAGTCGGCGGATGAAAAAAAATGCAGAAAAAACGCACATAGATTTGCATATGTGTGTTTTTTTTTGTAATTTTGCACGATTTTTCAAGTATGCGGCATTAGCACATCGGTAGTGCATCGGCTTCCCAAGCCGAGGAGGCGGGTTCGATTCCCGTATGCCGCTCCACCGAAAATCGGGACCGCAAACAGTCAGTAGGTCAGCTTATCGCAATGCGGAGGAAGAAAGAGGCTTGCCTCTTAATCCCCCGGATTGAGGAAAGTCCGGGCAGCACAGAGCACCACAGCGGTTAACGGCCGTCAGGCAGCAATGTTTGGTCACTGCTACAGAGACGAGTGAGGTGAAACGAGCATACTGTGGGCTGAAATTCCAAGTAAACCGGCGACTGAGCGTTGCTCGCGCGAGCCGGAGGGTAGGAAGAGACAGAAGAGGCCAGTAATGGTTTTCTCAAGATTAATGATAAGCACCGACCTCAGGGTCGGCACAGAACCCGGCTTATCGACCTGCTGATTGGTTCCGATTTAATCCGATATTATCCGATATTATCGGAAAGAAAAACAACTGAACGATGGGCGCGATCAATTTAAGGAAGATCAATAATTTTCTTCGCTACGATATATGGCGGTTCACGACTGCCGAACTGAGGTCGCGCCGTATGCGTATCTTGCTGCAGATGATTCGTACGGTGCTGCTCATGGTGCGCGGATTTACGAACAAGAGTCTGGGCGACAAAGCCAAGAGTCTCACCTACTCGCTTATCTTCACCATCATACCGATTCTCGCCATGGTGCTGGCCGTAGCCAAGGGCTTCGGCGTACAGGATATCATAGAGCGGCAGTTGAACAGTTCGTTTCTGGGCGAGACCAATATCGTACCGGTAATCATGGAGATGGTGCAACGCTACCTGGACACCGCCCAAGGCGGCGTATTCATCGGTATCGGTATATTGATCCTGCTATGGGCGGTATATTCGTTCTTCTCGAGCGTAGAGAGCACGTTCAATCAGATATGGAACGTACAGAAGTCGCGTTCCGTCATCCGGCAGGCCGTCACGTATATCGCTATCCTGTTCCTCATCCCGATACTAATCATCGTCAGTTCGGGACTCACCATCTTTATCCAGCAGGCGCTGAGCACACTCCATGACGGTCAGGTGACCGCCATGCACCAGTCGCTCCATACAGGCGGCATCCGGATGCTGCAGTTCGTGGTATGCTGGGCCTTGTTTACGGTCATGTATATCGCCATCCCGAATACCAAGGTACGGCTGCTCTCGGCATTGATACCGGGTGTACTGATGGGTACGCTGTTTCAGTTGCTGCAGATGCTGTCGGTCTATATCATCGTCTTTCTGGGACGCACGAGCATCGTGTACGGTGCGTTTGCGTCGGTGCCGATACTGCTGACCTGGTTGCAGTGGACGTGTCTGCTGATCATACTGGGTGCGGAGATGTCGTTCGCCATCCAGAACAACGAGCAATTTGAATACGAGCACGACCTGGAGAAGATGTCGCGCCGCTATAAGGACTGCATCACGCTCTATTTGCTGGCGCATATCATCGAGCGCTTCGAGACGGAGCAGCCACCGTTGACGGCGCACGAACTCGCCGCCCCTGACCGACTGCCGCTACGACTGGTCAACCAGTTGCTATCGAGATTGGTGGAGACGGGACTCATCTGCGAGATACGCAGCGACGAGGACCAGGAACGCCGTTACCAACCCGCCACCGATACCCACCGCATGACCGTAGGTATGGTCATGAGTCGTATCGATCGGCAGGGCACCGAAGAATTCCTATCGGGCACAAGCAAGGAGATGAAGCAGTTCTGGGGACGGTTTACGAAGATGCGGGAGCAACAAGCGAAGGCGGAGCAAACGCCGGTCGGGGAACTGAAAGCTTCGGAGCAATCCGAATAATCCGAGTAATCCGAGTAATCTGATAAAAATTAAAAATTACGAATTATATTATCATGAAAAGACTATTCTTTCTGATTGCCCTCGCGGCAACGATGACGCTGGGCGCCGAGGCTGCGCCGCAGATCCAACGAGCAGAACCGCTCAACTGGTGGGTAGGCATGCATACGCCGCTCACGCTGATGCTCCAGGGTGAAGACCTGGCGGATGCACAGGTGACGATCCAACTGCTGCAGAAGGGTACCCCCGTCAAGGGCAAAGCCAAAGGACTGGTACTCACCGCCCAGCACAATGCCGAGAGCAAGAATTACCTCTTCCTGGACCTGAAGGTAAAGCAGGCCGGCAACTACCGCATCACGCTGACCAAAAACGGTAAGCAGGCCTCGTGGGACTACGCGATTCTCAACCGCCGCAACACCGCAGCACGGGAGTCGTTCTCGAGCAAGGACGTGATCTATCTCATCATGTCGGACCGCTTTGTAGACGGCGACGAGAGCAACAACGACACGCCTTATACCCGTGAGAAATCCGACAAACAGAACGTACACGGCCGTTTCGGTGGTGACATCGAGGGTATCCGCCAGCAACTGGACCATATCCAGAAACTGGGTGCGACGGCTATCTGGCCGACGCCGATGCTGGGTGACGACGAAGAGGCATGGAGTTATCACGGCTACGCATGCTCGGACTATTATCATATCGACCCGCGCTACGGATCGAACGAGATGTATCAGGAACTTGTGATGGAGATGCACGCACGCGGGATGAAGATGATCATGGACATGGTGCCCAACCACTGCGGTGCGGCACACTGGTGGATGAAAGACCTGCCCTACCAGGACTGGATCAACCAGTTCCCGGATTTCACCAACACCTGTAATGCCTTCTCCGCCAACTATGACATCAACGCTTCGCAGTATGACCGCAAGTTGTCCAACCGCGGATGGTTTGACCGTCCGATGCCGGATATGAACCTGGAGAACAAGGACCTGTTGAAGTACTTCCAGCAGTGGGCTATCTGGTGGATCGAGTATGCACAACTGGACGGTCTTCGCGTAGATACCTATCCGTATATCGAGAAGCAACCCGCCGCCGACTGGCTCAAGGCCATCCGCGACGAGTATCCATGGATCAATATCGTAGGCGAGTGCTGGACCCGTCCGGCATCGAATGTAGCCTACTGGCAGTCGGGTGCACTCAACTACGACGGTTTTGACAGCCATCTGCCTACCGTCATGGACTTCCCCGTAGAGGAAGCTATCCGCCAGGCACTGGAGAACGACGGCAATTACTGGGGTGGCGGCATGACCAAGGTGTACGACGCCGTAGCCAGCGACTACCTCTATGCCGACGTAAATAAGCTGCTGCTCTTCCTGGGTAACCACGACATGGACCGCATCGCCGATGTAGTCAAAGACGGTGACCTGCGACGCGTGAAACTGGCTAACGTACTGCTGGCAACGATGCGTGGTATCCCGCAGATCTTCTACGGCGACGAGTACGGCCTGAAGAGTTCGGACCGCAGTCTGGGTCACTCCACGCTACGTATGCCGCTGCCGCTCGGCAAGGAAGTGACGAAGGAGATGCAGGATATGTACGAGTTCCAGAGCCAACTGTTCCAGTTCCGCAAAGAAGAACCCGTCATCCATACCGGCCGCACGATGCACTTCATCACGCGCGACAACACCTACGCCTATTTCCGCTACAACGACGAGTGCGCCATCTTCGTCTATATCAACGCATCGGAGAATACGCGTTTCATCCCGGTAGATCATTACGAGGAGATCCTGTCGAAGTACCAACCTGAGGGCGACGACCTGCTGAGCGGAGAGCACTATAAACTCGACCGCGAGATGCCGATCGAGGTGGCACCGCTGACGGCACTGGTGATAAAATTAAAAAAATAAATCGGAATAATCGGAATAATCGGAGTAATCTGAGTAATATGATAAGAATGAGACATAAACTATTGTTTATCATAGCAGCCTTGGGGCTGATGACGGCCTGCGGGTCGCAGGGCGACTCACCTGTCACGATGGTGAGCCATACCTATACGCTCCATACCCAGGACACGCTCAACCCGCTGACGGTGCTGTATATGAACTTCAAGGTAGAGTGGCCGTGCCGCGAAGACTCGGCCGTAGAAGCCATCCGCAGGGACGTAACGGCACGATTGTTTGGTGTAGATGCCGTAGACCGCACGATCGAAGAGGCCATGCTACTCTACTCCGACACTCTGCGTCGTCAGTATCGCGAGGAGTTTGCGATCGACGAGTCGGTGGATCCCGAGGAAGGAGACTACGGCAAGATCTACCACGACATGGTGCTCTCGATCGACGATCCGTGTGAGTGTTTCCTGAACTTCGAGATGTACGAAGAGGAGAGCAACAGTTTTGCCCCCCACGGTACGCACGAGACGTATTATTACTGCTACGACCGTCGTTCGGGCGAATGGATTACCGAGGATAAACTCTTCCAGGGTGACTACCAGCCGGTACTGACCAAACTCATCACCGAGGCCATCTGGCGGAGCTACCGCAGCCGTGGTGCTGTAGGCAGTCTGGAGCAGATCGGACTGGACGTAGAGCAGGCCGAACCCAACGGCAATTTCTATATCTCGGAGGACTGCATCACGTATTTCTATCAGGAGAACGAGATAGGTTGCTACGCCGCCGGTCCGCAGACGGCTGTAGTGCAACTGGAAGACATGCGGGCATACTTACGCGACACAACCATCATTCATCATCATGAATAATACATTGGAAATGAGCCTCATGGACGCTGAGGAGCGTCAGATGGTAGAGTATATCTGGGACCTGATCCCAGAGGAAGACCGAAAGGGTATGTCGGAGGATGACGTACTGCTGGTGCTGGACCTGGTGGACGACTACCTGGAAGCGAAAGGTCTGCTGGTCTATCACGGCGAGGAAGCCGAGTACCTGGACGGCGATATTGACGAGACCGACCAACTCATCTATATCAACGATGCGGTCAAGAAAAGCGGCCGCGGGTTGACGAGCCTGCAGATCCAGCTGATCCTGGATGGCGAGTTGCAGTACGGCATCGAGCAAGGCTATTACGAAGAAGAAGATTAAGATTATGGCACTGAATAACTTTACCCAACGCACCTTGAGCGGTGCGGTATACGTAGCTGTGATTGTCGGCAGTATATTATGGCAAGAGGCAGCTTTCTTTGGTATCGCTACGATACTTGCCATACTGGCAGTACGTGAGTTCAACCGCCTGACGCATCCCCGCTGTCCGCAGGACCTACCCGGCGAAATAGGTGCCCTGCTACTATGCTTCGCCGTAGAGGGAGCGCTCTTGCTAGGCATGCCGCCCTTCAACTATTTCACGGCCGCTTATGCCGTCGTGATGATGGCCGCTATCATCCTACAGCTCTGGGAAAAAGAGGCGAATCCGATTATCGCATGGGGCAACCTACTAATAGGACAAGTGCTATTTGCTCTCCCCTTTGCACTGATGAACATACTAAATCATATCAGCGGCTACCTGCTGCTGGCCGTCTTCGTGCTGATCTGGGTCAACGACTCGGGTGCGTACTGCGTAGGCGTACTGACCGCCAAGCGTAAGAATGGTAATCATAAGATGTTCCCGCGCGTAAGTCCTAAGAAGAGTTGGGAAGGCCTCATCGGGGGCATCGTACTGGCTATGGGTGTCGGTGCGTTGCTCGCTTACTTCGGATGGTTCGACGCAGTGCATACCATGCTGAACAAGTATGTGTTGGGCGTACTGTTTGCACTCATGGTAGCTGTCTTTGGTACCTTGGGTGACCTAGTGGAGAGCCTACTTAAGCGCACCATCGGTGTGAAGGACTCCGGACGATTCCTGCCCGGGCACGGCGGCGTACTGGACCGCTTCGACTCGATCCTACTGGCTGTGCCGGCCGTATTAGTATTCGTATTATTGCTGAGCTGATTATGGAATTCGGGCTTCGCATAGCACATCGCCTGGTAGACTGGTTGCTGTATCCGCTGCTCTACTACGTAGTACGCTACCGCCGTAAACTGGTGCGCAGCAACCTACGCAGCTGTTTCCCGGACCGCTCTGAGAAGCAACTGCTCACGATCGAGCGCCGCTTCTACCGCCAGTTCTGCGACACGATCGTAGAGGCCGTGTGCGGGTACTGGATGGACGATGAGACGATGCGTCGGCATGTTGTCTTTCGCAACACCGAGGAAGCCAACCGACTGATTGACGCGGCCGGAGGCGGTATCTTCATGCTGGCGCATTACGGCAACTGGGAGTGGATGGCGAGTATCCAGCAATGGCTATCGCCGGGCGTGACGGAACTGAACGTCTATCGCCGGCTCAAGAACAAGACAGCCGACCGAATGATGCTGGCGCTGCGCCGCAAACGCGGTGGGGTGTGCGTAGAGAAGCAGCGTATCCTACGCGAGATGGTGCGTTACCGTGCGGAGAAACGCCCCGTAACGGTAGGTCTGCTCTCAGACCAGAAACCCCGTCCGGAGGTGACGCGTACTTGGGTGCGCTTCCTCCATCAGGAGACCGGCTTTTTGGACGGTGGTGAGGTGCTGAGCAAGAAATTCGGTTATCCGGTCATCTACCTCTATATCCGCCGCTTGCGTCGCGGTTACTACGAGGTGGACCTGCGCACGATAGCCGCCGAACCCCAGCAAACCCAAGAGGGCGAGATCACGCGCAAGTATGCCGCCCTACTGGAACGGAATATACTGGAGCAACCGGAGTTGTGGTTGTGGACACATAATCGTTTCCGTTGGAAACGGAATTAAAAATTAAAAATTCAAAATTCAAAGGATGCGTTGTAGCGTAATTATATTAAACTGGAACGGATTGGAGATGCTGCGTCGGTACTTGCCGACAGTGGTAAAGGCTAATGGCGAAGGGCTAGAGGCGAAGGGCGAAGGGCTAGAGGCGAATGTTGAGATTGTTGTGGCGGATAACGGTTCGTCGGACAACTCGGTGGACTATGTAAAGAAAGCGTTTCCTCAGGTGCGTATCATCCGTCTGCGGCATAACTACGGCTTTGCGGATGGTTACAACCGCGCGATCAAGCAGACCAAGCAGAGCGAGTATGTCGTGTTGCTCAACTCGGACGTACTGGTGACGGAAGGCTGGCTCGATCCGCTACTCGACTACATGGACGCGCATCCGGATGTAGCCGCCGTACAACCTAAGATACGCGCCATGCTCGACCGCGAGCGCTTTGAGCATGCGGGTGCTGCCGGCGGTTATCTGGACCGTCTGGGGTATCCCTTCTGCCGCGGCCGTATACTGGGTAGCGTAGAGGAAGACAAAGGACAGTACGACGAGACGGCCGATATCTTCTGGGCGAGCGGTGCGTGTATGGTCATCCGCCGCGAGGTATATGAGAAAGAGGGCGGACTGGATGCCGGTTTCTTTGCGCACATGGAGGAGATAGACCTTTGCTGGCGACTGAACTGCCGCGGCTACAGAGTAGTATGTGTGCCGGAGTCGGTAGTCTATCATCTGGGAGGCGGTTCGCTCCACTATGAGAGTCCGAGAAAGACCTATTTGAATTTCCGCAACAACCTGCTGATGATCTATAAGAACATGCCGGCCGGTCGATTGTGGCGCGTGCTGCTCTGGCGGTGGGTACTGGACTACGCTGCCATGGCGCATCTACTGCTGACGGGTAAGTTCCGCAACGCTTGGGCTATCGTTCGCGCACGCTTCAATTACCATCTGCTCAAGCGCCAATACAAAGCAAAGAGGCAGGAAAATATGGCGCGTGCCACAATTCCCTACCCCTCTACAATTTCCAGTCGCAGCATCCTATGGGATTACTATTTCCGCGGGGTACGATGAGCGAAAGACTTATTCGGTGATTTTCCGATACTTACCCTCGATAAGCAGCATACCCGGTAGGATTTCGCCTCCGGCAACTTTCTTGAAGGTCGTATAGGGCAAGGTAGCGCCGTCGGCTTGTTCGAGCACGGCGTTGTAGCGGTTGTCCCAGATCATGCCCTTGACGGCCTTGACGGTAGCGATATACTTATAGGTGGTTTTCTGGGTCTCAGGGTCGATGATACGTTGTACGACCTGGAATTTCGAACCGTCGGTAATACCCTCTTTCATGCCGATCTTAGCGGCATACCCTTCGATACGTCCGTTGTCGGAGGTGAGTACGGCATAGACGGGAGTCTTCACCTTGAAGTCCTCGTACTGCTTAGCCAGCGCCACGATATTCTTATCCATCGAGCGGGCACAGATGGTTCGAACCAGTTCGGTGCGGGAATACTTACCTTTGAGTACCGATTTCTTGTCAAACTCGTATTCATGTGCCACGTACCGGAGGCGATAAGTGGTCTTGTCGTCCAGGAAAGCCTGTATCTTCTGCGGGTCGGGCCGGCCGGTATAGTGCTGCTGGTAGAAGATGGCGGCGATGGAGTCGTTCCACTCCAACTGATAGAGATAGGAGTGCGTCTTCACCTTAAAGCCCGTAAAGCTATCGGCTATCTGACCGGCGAGTTGGGCCGTCTGACGACCGGCATTACCGCCAGCAACTGCATCGAATACTGCGCCCAGCACGCTAAGCGTAGCCTTCGCAGCCGCAGCCTCCTGTTCGGCCGTCACGTAGGTGATGTCATTGACGAGCACGTAGGTATTCTGGATCAATTCCTCGCCGGCATCGCTGAGCATGATCAGTCCGCGTGTGGTCTTGAGCGCCAGGTCAACATCTACGTCCGAGGCGTTGTACTGTCCGCGGGTCTGGATAAGCGAGGTATTAAAGGTCGCGTCCTCGATGGTATTCCCTTGGAGGCCAAACCACTTGGCAACCATCTTCTTGCCGATCTCGTTGCGGTTGAGCAAGTCCTCGGTAAATCGGGCATTGCGTTGCAATTCCTGGGTGGTGAGGGCATGCCCGTAGGTCGCCTTATAGTAACCGTCAGCGCGGGATTGTACCCCACGAATGGTACTATTGTCAATGACGCGGATACCGATACTATGGTCGTCGTACTTATCGGGGATGGGTAGCGAATCGAAGGCTTTGTATATCTCGCCTCCGAACTCATCCTCGGGGTGATAGACGAGCATCATGACCAGCGCGTTACGCCGATAGGTACTGAGTTCTTGCGCAAGCATGCTCACCCCAAACAGGGCAAGCATGCTTATGATGACGAATCGTCTCATCGGAGCGGGAGGAAGTGGATATCCGTATTTTGATGCGGCTGGTGCTGACCGTACGCCACGCCTACGTCACGCATAGCTTGGATACGCTGACGCTCGAGGTCGATGCCGTCCTGGTACTGCTTCATCTCGAATTTCCAGTCGTCGAGCACTTTGCCCTTGATCTCACGATAGAGTGCCATGGCGTCGCCGTAGCATGCGGCATCGGGCATGATCTCGGCCAGATACTGACCGGCTTTCTCTGCACCTACGCTGTTCTGCTCGGCAGCCCATACACGGCGTGCCTGTGCCAGGTTGCGGTTGCAGAGTTCGTCCTGATACTGCTGGAAGATCTGGAGTCCGGCCGCGAGTGCCTGATCGTACTTCGAGCATTCTTGCGGAATCTGGGAAACGATGAAGAGGGCCTCCTCGTACTGTTTTTGCTTAGCCAGCGCCTGTGCCTGCTTGATCATCTGATCGGCCTTGGCCTCGTAGTAAGCGATGATTTTTTGCTTACCCTCGTTGATGAACTTGGTGATCTGGGCCGACTGCATGGGCATGTTGCTAATCGCATTCATGTAGCACTTGGTCTCGGTCTCGCCCAAGCCGCGTACAATGACGCTGGTGGAGGAGAAGACGGTGCGGTTGAGCATGTCCACGATATAGAAATTCATCTCCATCTTCTCGGCGATCTTAGCGGGAGGACCGGGGATGATATCCTTGTCGAGGGGCACGGTAACCACGGTCAGTGCGAACTGGCCCTGATAGTCCAGTCCGGCGATGCCGTTACGGGTAAGCAACTGAGTGAGTTTGCTTTCGATGAGTGCCTGCGCACCAGCCGGGAAGGGCTCGGTAAGTTCGCCAACTACCACAGAAATAGGCATATAGGTAGTATTGTCGGCAGCCGTCATCGTGAGGCTAAGCAAGGCTGCGCAGAGCAATGTATAGATCTTCTTCATAAATTAAAAATTAAAAATTCTAAATTAAAAATGACGAATTATTTCTCGCCGAGGATGATTACGGCACGGCCGAGGCCCTTGACCATCACCTTGCAGGGGATGTTATACGGCGCTTTACGCAGCATCTTAGCCAGTTGTTTGGCAAAGCCGTTGGCATCGATGGCACGACCGTTGGCATCGTAAACAGGGATACGTACCTGGGTGAAGTTGGCTACATTCTCGCTCTGGTAAGGCATGGAATAGCGGCCTTTGACCGTATTCACTTGGAGCCAGTTCTGGATGATATCGATCAGTTCCTCACCGTCGTACTCGGTCTCGAGGTCCACGCCGGCGGCATTGTTGGCAAACACCTTGATATCCAGAGTCACCTCACGGCCGATCTCCTGCATCTCGAGGAAATGGTCCTGGAGACGGTTGTTGAAGTTGTCCATGTGCGCTACGATAGCCTCTTCGAGCAGTACATCAACATCGTCGGAGAAGGACTGCTTGCCCGTACCGGTAGCCGCACCAATCGATTTGCCCGTGTAGGCGTCGCGTGCTTCGAGGATATAACTGATGGCATGTTTGGGTCCGAAGTCCTTCATCTCCCAACTGATCTCGAGGATGATATCACATTTCGCCATACGTGCCAGTTCGTCGAGCGGCGACTCAGCCAGTTCGTTGCCGGCCTTGCTGACGGTGAGGTTATCCTCGGCGTGTTGCTGCTCGATATTCTTGAGTGTCTGCTCGAGGCTCTTGAGCGGGAACTGACGCTCAGCCATGAGGTCATTGATCTTGGCGATAGCCAGTTTGAGTCCCATATTCTCCTGGAGGGCCTGCTTGTAGTTGGGCACTTTGACCTTGTTGCCCATGTTCTCTACCTCATAGAAGTAGCCGTTCTGAATACACCAAACATCGGACGGGATGACCATCAGTTCGGGTTTCTTGATTTGTGCGGTGGCCGCGAGCGTAGCGACAGCCATCAGCAGGGTAAAGATATATCGTTTCATAAGAAATTCAAAATTCAAAATTAAAAATTAAAAATGATTCCTTAGCGGATGATGCCGTCCTCCTGGAGTTTTTTCTTGAGTTCACTGCGATAGACGGTGACGGTCACCTGTCCCAGGGTCTGGGCATCGGTGCGCGAACGGTTGGTAGTGAACGTACGGCGGTCCTTCATGGAGATGAATTGTTTCCACGGCCCCTTATCGGAGAAGAAGGCGTTGAAATAATCCTCGTAGGTCTCGCGTGCATTCATGTCGTAGCAGAGCGGCTTGAGGTCTTCGAGGTTGGAAGACTGTGCGTGTACACCTTTGAAAATCACATCACTGAGGGCTTGTTTCTGGGCCACCTCATAGCTATGAGCGGCATTACGGCCGCGTCCCCAGGCACGGATGACGTACGAACCGTCGCCATGGCTCTGGATCACCTTGGACTCATAATCGTAGTAAGCCTGCGAGCGATGTGCACCGCAAGCGGCAAAGAGCAGTGCAACGACTGCGGATGCTAATATGAATAAGTACTTCTTCATAAATTACGAATTAAAAATTAAAAATGATAAATGCTATTTAGAAGCCGTAGTTGAGCGATTTGATGACGCCGGCAGCTTCCAGGGCACGGCGCAGTTCGTCCTTCTGGATCGTCACGACGATGCCCACTTTATACTCCTTACCGACCTTGAGGATTTCCTCCGTACCGGGAACGGTAGAGATATACTTGCGATACTCACCGTTTTCTGCAAAGAAATGCTCGAAGAAGTCGCTGTATTCCAGTTCGGCGCCGGCATTGCGTACCATAGCCTTCTGGCCTACGCAACCTTCTCCACCCGTGAAGCCCTTGAAGATCACGCCATGCACGGCATTACGCGGGCAGGCTGTTTGGGCTGTCTTGAGCTTCTTGCTATAGGTCCATACTCGTACCAGATAGGTACCTTCTACCCCATTACCTGCGCACTGGATCTCATACTTGAATTGCTCCATTTCGCGTTGGGCTTTGGGTTTTGCGTCAGCGGTTGCCACAAAGGCTGTAACGGCCAACGCCAGGGTGAAAAGTAATTTCTTCATATGCAATATAGTTTTATAATGATTATTCAGCAAATTCTATACCAAACCCGGACTTACACGGTCTCTTCGATACGGCCGGAGGCGTAAGCTGCGAGCAGTTGCTGGAGTGCGTCCACCTGCTGCATGAGTTCCTGGCCACGGTCGGTGTCGCGCACTCGCATACGGCGTTGGGAGAAATCCTCCAGCATGGCGCGACTATGAATATCGCTACCCGAGCGCACAGCCTGCTCACGCGACTCGAACGACTCGTGCTCTACGAGTTGGATGCCGTGGCTGTTGTAGATAAGCGTATAACCGGCGATGCCCGTCTTCTCCTGGTAAGGCTTGGAGAAACCGCCGTCGATAACGAAGCGGCGTCCCTCGGCACGCATAGGCGTCTCGCCCTTGATGGTACGAACGGGTATATGGCCGTTGATGATACGTCCGGTCTCGGGCGAGAGACCGAATTCCATGAGGATACGCTGGCATACATCCTTGCGGTTGGCCAGTTCGTAGTAGGCACCCTTGCGTTCGTGCCAGGTAGTCTGGTCGGCGATGAAATAGCGCTCGAAGGTAGTCATCTTATCCTTGTCGTAAAGCGGCGAGTTCTCACCTTCCCAGAGATAAAGCATATAATCCAGGGCATCACGTTGCTCTTGACCGCTACCGTAGTAAGCCAGGCGCACGATCTCGTCGTTGCGTTCCATGAGTCGGCGACCGGAGCAGCGTACGCCACATACATCCACCTCGCGGAACGAACCGTCGTCGTTGAGCGGGATGGCGGCATGGTAGAGCAAGAAGCCGTTACGCACCAGATGGAGCGAACCGTGGCGATAGAACATACGGAGGTGCTTTTGCATCTTCTCCGATTTGCGGAAGGAGCGCGTCAACTGGTTCATCAGGTCCTGCTCCTCCTGGCTGAGTCGATACGGATCGTCGGTGCAGAGCGTTGGCAGGTTGGTATCGAGCATCGGATACTCGGTGCCGTCGAGCGTGACGGTGCCGCGACGGAGGTTAATCTTGTCGAGCAGGGCACGGTGGTCCATCTGCCACTCGGGGTGACGCAGGACAGTCTGGCCCTCAAGTTTGAACTGGATAATGGAGATTGCTTTGTGCATCTTCGCCATCATCTGAGCGGAACGTGTCAGGCGCGGGTTGTTCTCGAAGTCGCGTGTCTGCCAGATTGTACACGGGTCGTCACCGTAGGTCTCCATGGCGAAGTTCGCCAGCGGCAGGAGGTTGATACCATAGCCTTCTTCGAGGGTCTCTATGTTGGCATAACGAATCGATACACGCAGTACGGTAGCGATGAGTGCCTGGTTGCCGAGCATGGCACCGATCCACTCGATATCGTGGTTGCCCCACTGGATATCATAGTCGCGCACGGTAGAGAGTACGTCGAGTATCTTGCTGGCACCCGGTCCGCGATCGAAGATATCACCCACGACATGCAGGGTATCAATTGCCAGGGTATGAATGAGATAACAGATGGCGATGATGAGTTGGTCGGCACAGCCGGTCTCGATGATCGCCTCGATGATCGCGTTATAGTAGGTCTGACGGTCGTGCTGCTCGAGATTGGACTCATGCAGCAACTCCTTGATGATATACGCAAAACTCTTCGGCAGCAGTTTATGCACCTTGGAGCGACTGTACTTGATCGTCACCGCACGGGCGATTTCTACCACCTGGCTGAGACGACGCACGTACCAGTCGTGGGTACGGTCCTCTATCTCCAGCCGCTCATCAGGATAATAGATCAGCGCACAGAGGGCACGCTTCTCCTCCTCGGACATCGTATCGCCGTAGATATCGTCCACCTTGCGGCGCACGACACCCGAAGCATTCTTGATCATATGAATGAAGGCGCTCGACTCACCGTGGAGGTCAGAGACGAAATGCTCGGTACCTTTAGGCAGACTAAGGATGGCACGGAGGTTGATAATCTCGGTGCGAACGGCATTGCTATTTGGGAATTTATCCGCCAGCAAACGAAGGTAACGATCACTTAGGGTTGGCATGGTATAGAATTAAAAATTAAAAATTAAAAATTCAAAATTATATGGGTACAAACTCTATTGTCCCATCAGAGACAAGAGCCTGCATCGTTTCGGATATCTGGGTAGCTTCCGGCAGTCCGGGCAGCGCAAGGATATATTGGGTGACGCGTGTCTGTACGTCGTGAACCTCCTCAGCGCAGAGGGTATAATAGTCGCTGAGCGGATGCTCGGCGAGATAAGTCATAACAAACTCGGCATAACGCCATGGAATCTGCGGTGCCCGGAGTGCTACGGTAAGGCTACGGTGGCGGTCTACTTCCTGTACGAGCATGTCGAGACGGTAAGTCAACTGAAGCAGACTCAGGTAGTCCTCCTCGGCTACGCTGTCGCGCAGGATACGTTGCTCCAGGGTGTGTGCCTGGGTAGCCAGCCACTCGACATGCATGAGTGAGGCGATAGCGGAATTGGGGTCGTAGCGACGGATGGTGTTGAGCAACCAGGTATTCTCGGGTCCGGGACGACGGGCCGCGAGTCGTTCCTGCTCCGTGGCCATGAGCGTGCGGATACGTTGCATTTCCGTGAGCTGTGTGCGCATGTCACGTGTCCAGGCAGCAAAGTCCCATAGGAGCACTTCCTGGCGCAGGAAGTCGGTAGAGGTCAGTCCTTCCAGTCGGTAAAAACTGACGGGACGGAAACGGATCTCGGGGGCATACCCCTCGATAGGATACTGCTCCAGGGCGGCATAGAACGTACGTATATCTTCCGGCAGGCGTGCCGAGAGGTTTTCCAACAGATTGAGGCGGGCGGCATCGAGCGAGTCGAGCACGAGGATGAGTTCTTTCTGGCGCGTATAGCGACCGGTGAGCGCCGTGAAGACCTGGAGACAAGAGTCGTAGTCGTTGACCATGGCGGAATAGGCCTCGTAGAGTCGGCGGCAGCGTTCGCGTTCCTGCTTAACTTCCTCGGCACGCATGAGCAGCCACGCACGCAACGCAGGTTCGCTAAAGTTGTCCCGGAGTTGCTCTACGGGGTACATGGTCTGCTTGATATCATCGTTCGCGAGCAGCACACTACAGTTGCCGTAGAAGACCTGCGCGAGGTAGAGCATATTCTCCTTCTCGTAGTAGTTGACCAAAGCGTGCTCTGATGCCTGGAGCTTATAGTTGAGGTTCGCCAGCAGGAAGCAAGGGTGCGGCTTACGCGGATAGAAAGCCTGGAAACGCTGCAGGGCATAGAGCGCCTGACGGTCGGACATCTCGGGCAAGGTGCGCAAGAGTTCCTTATAATCAAATTGAGCCGCCAGTTGCAGGGCGAAGCAAAGGCTCATGAGGCTGAGTAGCAGACGACGCATCATAAGTCAAGGATGGTGAATTCTACTCGCCGGTTCACGGCACGATGTTCTTCGGTATCATTATCTACCAGCGGACGCGACTTACCGTAGCCTATCGCCTCCAGACGGTCGGGACGGATGCCTTCCTCATGCACGAGGTACTCCACCACGGACTCGCCACGGAGTTCGGAGAGGCGCTGGTTGAAGACGTCGGAACCCACGTTATCTGTATGTGCGGCTATCTGCACGCGCATGTTGGGATTTTGGCGCATGAGTTCCGCCAGGCGGCGCAACTGGTCGTACGAGTCTTCGGTGAGCAGGTAACTGCTGAACTCGAAATGGATATCCTCCAGCACGATGGCTTCCTCGCGGCGCAAGGGGTGCTGACGTACGATGACGGTCATCTCGGATTCCTCGTCGGGCGTCTCGATAATGGTGTCGCAGAAGAAATAGCCTGCGGCAGAGAAGAGCAACCGGTAACTGGTGGCGCAATGTACCGTGCTCTGCCATGTGCCCTCGGGCATCGGGACGAGGAGCGGTTCCTGCTCTTGCGAACGGTTGACTACCTGCATGGTGGCCGCTACCGCTTCGCCGGTCTCGTCATCGACGGAACGGACCGTAAGACGCGTTTGACTGCCGCGCATGAGTACGTCCAATTCGGTATCCGCAAAGCGCACGTCGCGGCGGGTGTCGATATAGAAGGTGGTATCCGCATATCCGCGCAGCGAGAGGGCAAGGGAATAACTGCGACCGATAGGCAGTTGCATGGTATAATCGCCCAGCGGGTTACGACGAATGCCGCGCGTAAGGGCGATGCCGGTCTCGAGGTTGCGCACGATAAGTTGGGGTGCGAGATACGCCATGTTGTCGCGATCGAAGGTGCGCAACTTAATCGACAGTTCGGGGGTAAGGGCAACCGCCAGTTGCGTCACGCTATCCATGTGCAGGCGCTCACAGTCGCGCCAGTCGTAGCAATGCGAGAAACCGTCGGCATGTACGTCGAGTTTGTAGCGGATACCGCGGTTGAGCGTAAGGCGGACGAGGCCGTCCTCGGCGGTAGGATACGAAGCTACGCGCTGCTGGGTAACCGCATTATAGACATCGATACGCGCAGGGAGAGGCTGTGCGTTGAGCGAATTGGTGACGGTATAGCGGATCTGCATGACGGGTTCCGCGAGCGCCGTCTCTTCTTGGTCCGCCGGCACCTCTACGGGCAGCGTCCAGTTGTATTTATCCAGACGATGGATGTAATAACGTTTGTAGGTCGCTTTGCGGTCTTTGTCAAGTTTAGCCGTATAGCAGAGTGTGCGTCCATCGTGCAGCAACAGCGGATCGGAGTCCGTACCGGAGGCTACGGCCGTCATGGCGGGTGTACTCCACTCCGCTTCGGGTAGACGGGCTGAAGAGAAGAGATTGGTGACGGTCTTCTCTTTGCGCGTACCGGCATTGAGGGTTTGCTGCTCGATGAAGTAGAGCGTCAGTTCATCGGGCGAGACGGTGGGTGAGAAATGATCGTGGCCAGTGGCCAAGGAGGCTATTTTCTCAGGCAGTTGCCATTGGCCGTTGCGGCGATGGGCCAGATAGAGTTCATAGACGCTATCGGTCTCATGGCGTGCGGAGAGATAAAGGGCATTACCGGAGAAACTGAGGCAGGCACTATGCAACAGCCAACGGTTTTGCGAGACGCGTGTCAGGAAGGCGTCCGCATCGCTGTCTCCCACCGAAGGCAGGGTTTGCGCGGACACAAGTACGCACACGCACGAGAGAAAAAGAACCGCTATGTTACGCTGCCAGAAACGCATAGTCCGTAATTTGCCGCAAAATTACAAAAAATAATTGATATATGCAAGCGTTTTTGTTAAAATCACGGGATATATACTAATATTAGTATATATAGGGTATGGTGGGATACGTGATTGACCCGTAGTTGATACGTAATTGATACGTGATTGACCCGTTCACGTTACGGAAGACTCAACGAGCCCACAAACGACGGAGGGCGGCATTGGGGGTGCCGGTCGTGGTAAAGGCCCCCATATCATAGGCACTCCAGCCGACACTGAGGTATTCTTTCGGTCGCCAACCGGCATAGACCTGCGGTTCCCAATAGAACGCGCCACAGAACCAGGAATAGGTCTGCATCTTTGTGAGCAGTTCGTCGATGACCTGCTCGGCCTGTGCTTCATATTGCGGAGCGCCGAGCGTACCTATCTCAGCCAGCATGACGGGGCATTGGAACTCCGTATGGAGCGCTACCATTTGTTGGGCGGCGAGACGGTTCATTTCCGTAGAGGACTTACCGGACCACTCCGATTTCATAGGATAATGGCTTAGGCCGATGATGTCCCATTTTCCACCGGCTTGTTTGAGGCGGCGGAAGAACCAGCGGTTGTCCTCGTAGGCATTGTCGAGATGGACGACGATCTGCGCCTCGGGGAAGACGGCCTTGGCGGCATCGTAACCGGCGCGCTGGAGCGAGGCATAGTTGGCCCAACCGTTAGGCAAGTCGCCGTTGGTGTCCCATAGTTGACCGACAGGCCAGAGCATGCCGTTTCGCGTCTCGTTGCCGACTTGAATCCACTCGGGCGTGATATCTTCTGCGCGGAGTGCGGAGAGCACTTCTGTGGTGTGCGCAGCGACCGCATCGCGCAGTTGCGAGAGGGAATACGACTGCCAGTCGGCGGGGGTTGTCTGGGTTCCGGGGTCGCAGAAATAATCGGAATAATGGAAGTCGATCATCAGGCGCAGCCCCAAGTCGTGCGCACGGCGGGCTTTAAGGAGCACGTCGGGCAGGTTGCACCAGCCGGTAGCATGGTTGACCCAGACGCGCAGGCGAATCGCATTGGCGCCGTAACTGCGCATAAGGCGCATGCACTCCACCTCACGGCCGAGCGAGTCGCGGAAGAGGACGCCATCCGCTTCCTGTTCGGTGAGCCACGAGCAGTCAGCGCCACGAATATAGCTACCTACCGGATCGGGCGTATAGTCTTCCTTCGGCGTGCAGGCTGAGAAAGCCAGCACAAGGAGAAAAAGCACTCCGGCCGGAAGCCGGAGTGCAAAAAATTTGAATTGATTCATTCGATTATTGAATCTCAAACTCAGCGGTATAGTTCTCACCATTGAACTTTACGTTACCACCATTGGCCCAAGCGCCGTTGTAGATAACTTTGTACTCGAAGTTCTCAGGATAGTCACCGGTCCAGCTCCAAGTACCAGCGGTAGCGTCATAAGTCATAGCGCGGTCGGAGTCGCCCCAGCTCTTGTCTTCGAAGTTACCGGTGAAGATGCATACGTCACCCTCAGCATACTCACGGTTGGTGATCGTTACAGTAAACGTACCGGTACCACCAGGAATAACAGCTGCAGGCTCACCCTTCTCAAGGAACGTGATCTTCAGCGTACCTACGTTACCCTTCTCAGAGGTGAAGGTAACTTTTACCTTGTCACCAGCTGCGGGCTCACCCTCGATGGTTACGTTAGCGTGATCGGTAGGATACCAAGCGTCTGCGCCACCTTCGGTCTCAGCAATGTTGAAGCCGTTGCCGCCCCAGATACCTTCTACCTCGAATACGCCGTCACCAACCTTGGTCATTTCTTTCCAAGTCCAGTCCGAAGCGTTGTCCCAGTTGGTCTTAGCCCAGCAGGTCTCGAGCTTCTTAGCCTCTACAACCGGAGTAGTCTTCCAGTTCTTAACCCAGATGAATACTACGCCACCGTCTGCAACCTCGGTCAGCTTAACCTCACCGCGGTTCTCGTAAGCCCAAGTACCGGCACCAGCAAGAATGATCGTGTTGTTGTCCTTCTCGTCCTCAACAGCAGGCTCAGCAGAAGTCGGATCGTAGTTCATACCCCACTGGTACGACCAGCTGAAAGGAACGTCTTCGTCAGACGGACGAGCGATAGCCTTAACCTGGAGGTCAGCAGCGTAGTCGATCGTAATTGCATACCAGTTCTCAGCACCCGGAACAGCCTCGAAAGACATACCGTCATAGTTGATGTCATAGTTGTGCTCTTCGAAGTTACCTACGAGATATGCACCCTTCGGGCAAACCTCAGCGTAGATAGCGATCGTAGTCTTACCGGTAGCAGGCGCGTCGATAGCCGGCATGTCAGGAGCAACTACATCAGTAGAATCTGTCGGAACAACGATAGGCTCCGGCTTCTTCTCACAACTTACCATTGCAACAGCTGCAAAAGCTACAGCAGCAATAAACAATTTGTTGAATTTCATAAAGCTTTTTGTTTTTAATAAAATTTGGTTAATTAATAAATATAATGTCACCTTGATGTGATATTATTTGCATACATTACATATCGGTCTCGTAACCAGGGTTCTGGGTCCACATACCACCCGAGGTCTCGATCATCTTACGTGGAATCGGGAACCAGTCGCAGTGGTTGTCAGCAGCGGCGGGTTTGAAGTTCCACGAACCCTTCGAGTACTTGTTGAAGCGGATGAGGTCACGACGGCGAACCATCTCCCATGCGAACTCACGTCCACGCTCGTCGAGCAGTTCGTCGAGGTCGAGCGAGCTGTAAGCCGGTACACCGGCACGGGTACGGATCAACTGGAAGTCAGGATCAGCCAGCAGGGTTGCTGCGTAGCCATCACCCAGACGGTAAGCGGCCTCGTAAGCCATGTAGAGTACGTCAGCATAACGGAAGAGGACGAAGTCGTTGTCGCAGTACTTGTTAACGCCGTTCTTAGCCACCTCATACTTGAGGAGACGTGCACCGTCGTTGTGGGTAGCGTTGTCGAGCGATGCCACGTGCTTACGCATCACAGCCTTCAGGTTACCCTTATCGGTCATGACGAGGGTATCCATGCTCATCTCATCCTTGTAAACCGGGCCGAGGAACCATCCCCAACCGTCGCAACCATGCGTACCGAGCGTACTATCGCACGGACCACGGTGGTCAACGCCATACGCATACTTATCCAGGAAGTCTTCCGGAGCGCAGAAACCGTTCCAGGGTTTCTCCTTGAGGCCCCAGCACTGCTGGTGGGTATAGTTGAGCGTCAGCATGGTGATACGCAGCTTGTTGGAGAGCTTGCCGGCTACATCGCGGTAGTCGAACGAAGCGTTACCGTCCTCAACGATGACGAAGATGTTCTCGCGCGAGTTCTCGTTGTTGATCTTGAAGTTGGTAAAGAAGTCATCCTCGATAATATAAGAATGGCTGTCGATCACTTTCTTGCAAGCGGTGAGGGCCTTCTGATAGAAGTCGTTGTCGGAAGTGATACCTGCGATGCCGCAATTGGTCGGCGTTACACCGAACGAGAGGGCATTCAGATACAGACGAGCCAGCAGCGTATAAGCCATACCTTGCGAGCAGCGGCCGTAGTTCTCGGCACGGTTGTCGTCGGTGATGACAGGCAGGTTGGGTGCCTCAGCCTCGAGGGTGGTCACCAGCTTGTTCCATACCTCCCAGGTCTCGGACTGCGGTACGCGGTCAGCGGAGTAGTCCTCCTGATACGGGATACGTCCGAAGGCGTCGAACAGGGTGTAGTAGTAATAGCAGCGGAGCACCTTCAACTCAGCGGTGAAGCGTTTGTACACTGCGGAGTCCATCGAGTTCTCGATACCCTTGAGCTGGCTGAGAATCTTGTTGCAGAGCACAGCACCAGCGTTGGAGTACTGCCATACAAACTCGAAACTCATATCATTAGCGGTCCAGGAATGGTCGTTAAAGCCCTTCCAGTAGCCGTCATCGTTCCAGTCGCTACCCGGGTTACGAACCGGGTTGACGCACTCGTCAGAGGAGATGGTGTTGATACCCCAATATCCCCAGTGGTCGTGTAGCCATTTTACTTCGGAATAGGCCTGACCGACCACCTTAGCCACGTTCTCTTCGTTAGCCAAGAGTTCCTCAGCTGTAGGCTGGCCATAGACTTCTTCCTCGAGCATATCTTTACAGCCGGAGAACAGAACCGCTACGGCTGCCAATGCTATAATCAGAGATTTTTTCATAATGTATTATCTATGCTAATTCGTTACACAATTAAAATATCAGGTTCACACCAACCATTACATTGGTTACAGAAGGATAGAATCCCGAGCTATCGATACCGGCGTTGTCAACGCTCATGGTGTTGACCTCAGGATCGATACCCGAGTAGCTGGTGATCGTGAATACATTCTCGGCCGTACCGTAGAGACGGCAAGACTGGATGTACTTGTTCTCGCGGAAACGCCAGGTATAACCTACGGTGATATTGTCGAGTTTCAGGTAAGAGCCATCCTCCAGATAGTAGTCGGAGAAGACACCCTGACGATAAGCAGCCGTACCGTTAGCCAAGCCTTCTACGTCCTTCATGAAGACGTTCAGACCCTGCGACTTCTGCGGTCCGTAAGCCCAACGCTTAACGTTCAGTACGTCGTTGCCGACAACGCCACGGAAGAAGATAGAGATATCCAGATTCTTCCACTTGATGGTGTTGTTCCAGCCGTAAGTCATGATAGGCTGTGCATTACCGATCTTCTGGAGCTTGTTCTTGCCATTCTCGTCTTTCTCGTAAACCAGTCCGCCTGCGGTGTTGACACCGATGCAGTGGTAGCCGTAGAAGGTACCGATAGACTCGCCTTCAACGATCTTCTGGGTATTCACACCCATCAAGCCGTTCTCACCTACACCACCGACGAGTTTCTCGCTGTACTCAAGGTCATAGGTCTGACCTTCCCAGGTAACCTGGCCGGAGAGTTTCTTAATCTTGTTGTCGTTGAACGCCATGGTCCAGGTCGAGGTCCACTCCCAATCTTTGGTCTTAACCGGAACACCGGTGATGGCTACCTCAAGACCCTTGGAAACGATCTCACCGCAGTTAGCGGTCATCGTACCGAACAAGAACGGAGGAGTCGGAACATCGTAGTCCCAAAGCAGGTCCTTGGTATCACGATAGTAGAGGTCGATGGTACCGGACAGGCGGTTGTTGAGGAACGAATAGTCGATACCTACGTTGTACTCGTATTTCTTCTCCCAACGCAGGTCGGGGTTAGCGTTACGGCTAACGCCGTAGGTTGCGATCCATGCACCGTTGTACCAGAAGGTACCACCCTGAGAAAGCAGCTGCTTCGACAGCAGGTTGCCACCGGCGTTGTTACCCGTGATACCGAAACCGGCACGGAGCTTGAGGTCGTTACACCAATCTGCATCGCTCATGAAGGACTCACCCGAGATACGCCAACCTGCGCTGACTGCGGGGAACCATCCCCACTTGTGGTTGTCACCGAAGCGGCTGGAACCCTCAGCACGGATAGATGCCGAAATCAGGTAGCGCTCTAAATAATTATAGTTTACGCGCGCGAAACCGGATGCGAGTACGTTGCTGTTGCGATAGGTAGCTACGGTCAGTTTCGACTTGTCGGTCAAACCGTCACCCATCGAGTAGTACTTATAGTTGTCGGTCGGGAAGCCCGAGTTGGTCAAGTCGGAAATACCGTCATAGAGCTCGTGCTGATAGGAGAAACCGGCGATAGCGGAGAGGTTGTGACCTTCCCACGAACCTACGTAGTCAACGGTAGCCTCATAGAGTTGCTTGAACGAAGTGTGGCTCTCGCGATGTGCCATACCGGCCGACTCTTTGTCGTGGTAGAGCTGCGAGTTGTACCAAGCGCTCTGGTTGTCACCCTCCTCGAGAGCGGCCAGTACGTTGAATTTCAGACCAGGAGCGGCTTTTACGTCTACCGTAGCCTTGATCGATCCACGGAAGTAGTTGCCCGTGCCGTTCGACTCCTTGAGGTTAGTAGCCTCGATCGGGTTGGACTGGCCGGAACCGTTCGGCTCGAAGTATCCCGACTTGTTGTTAGCGTCGTAGATAGGATACGTCGGGTTGAGGGTAGCGGCTTGTTTGAAGTCACCACAGTCGTAGTTGTTCTTGTAGTGCATGTACGAGAAGTCGTACTGGAGCTTGAGCCAACCGTCGAATGCCTTCTGATCGGCAGCAAACTTAGCGATGATCTCGTTACGGTTGGTATTAAGGGCAAGACCTTCAGCATACTTGTAGTTCAACGAACCGCGGTAGGAGAAGTTCTTAGCTACGCCAGAAATGGCGAGGTTGTGGTTGGTAATCACAGCAGCCGATTTCATAGCGGCAGACATCCAATTGGTATTATAGGTATTACCGGAACCGTCGTCAAAGATGACGGGTTTGATCTTACCACCCGAAAGGGTCTCGAGGTTGCGATACTCCTCAGGTGTAGCAAAACCGGTGTTGGTGCGCGGCGCCGAAACAGTCACATAACCGCTGTACTCGGTCGTCAGTTTAGCACCTTCGTTGCCCTCAGCCTGGCCACGCTTGGTAGTGATGAGGATGACACCGTTGTTACCACGCGTACCGTAGATAGCGGCAGCAGAACCGTCCTTGAGGACGTCCATCGAAGCGATATCTTCGGGTGCTACATTGTCGATATTGTCGGTAGGAATACCGTCGACGATGTAAAGCGGTTTAGCAGCCGAACCACTCAGGGTCGAGAAGCCACGAATCTGGATGTTATAACCGGTAGAGGTCGGGTCGGAAGTCGTACGACTGATGTTCAAACCGGCCACCTTACCTTGGAGCAGTCCGACAGGGTTAGCCTTCGCTCCGGCATTAAAGTCCTCAGCCTTGACAGAAGCCACCGAACCGGTCACCTCTTTCTTCTTCTGCGAACCATAACCGATTGCTACAACCTCCTGCAACTGGTGAGAACTCTCAGCCAGGCGAACGACCATGCCGTTGTGAGCCTTGACCGTCTGTGTCTCAAATCCCATGTAGGAGACTTGCAGTTGTGTACCCTCGGACACCTTGATAGAGAAATTACCATCGAAGTCCGTCACTGTTCCATTAGTGGTACCTACTTGAAGAATGGCAGCACCAATGACAGGCTCACCTGTCGCTGCTTCCAAAACGGTACCCGTAATCTGCGCCTTCAGTGCGGTGGCAAACACCAGCATCAAAGCCGTCAGACAGAGAGAGAGTGTTTTGTTTTTCATCATAATGATTAATTAAAAGTTAGTTGTATTTGTTTTGTTAGTCATTTTTTTCCTTGATAAGGAATACGGCTGCAGCACCGAGAATCAGCAGCACACCCGCTACAACGAGCATTCCGGCTTGTACGTGCGCACATACATATTTAAGGAGCAAACCGCCACACAGCGCAGCTACGATCTGCGGGATGCAAATCGTGCAGTTGAACAAGCCCAGGTAGTAACCCATATTACCGCCCTTGATCGCATTCGTTACAATCGTGAACGGCAATGCCAGCATAGCAGCCCACGCCGCACCGATGAGAGCATAACTGATCCAGAGCACATACTGGTTGGTCACAAAGAAGATAGAGATAAATCCAATTGCACCTACAACGAGCGAGATAGCATAAGCCCCCTTGTTGCCTGTCCATTCCTCGAGCTTGGGCAGGATCATTGCCCAGAGAAGCGAACCGATGGCTTGTACGCAAAAGACTACGCCAACCCAGCCTCCGGCATCCTGGAAGGCAGCATCAGCCGCATTCACGCCATCCCAACCGAAACAGTTCACAGCGATGGTACCATTCGAATAAGTCCACATATACATGAAGGCTGCCCAGCAGAAGAACTGCACAAGACCAACCGTCCAGAAAGCAGACGGAGCCTCCTTGAGCAACTGCAGGAAACCTTTCTCCTCCTCCGGCTCATCCTTCTTACCCTCCTTGATACCGTGGAACTCGGCATATTCCTGCGGATTGAGCTCCTTAACGGTCATGAAGGTATAAAGCGAACAAAGAATCAGAATAGCTGCGCCCGCATAGAACGACCACTTCACGCTATCGGGAATCACACCCTCCGGCGCTGTATTGGCAATACCAATCCAGGTAAAGAAGATCGGAAACAGGTAGCCCACTACCGAACCGGCATTACAGAGCGCCGACTGGATCGCATAGGCCGTACCCTTCTGCTCCTCGTTGACCATATCGCCCACCATCATCTTAAACGGCTGCATCGCGATATTAATAGAGGTATCCAGGAACATGAGCGAGAACAAACCGAACCACATAGCGGCATTCAAGCCCAAGAACAAGGACTGCGTAAAGGTAAAGTCACCGGCATTCGGCAGCAGTACCATCACCGCCACAGCAATCAGCGCACCTACCAGCAAGTACGGCTTACGACGACCGAGACGATTCCAGGTCTTATCGGAATACTTACCTACGAGCGGCTGCACAATCATACCCATCAATGGCGGAAGAATCCAGAAGAAACTCAAGGTGTGCGGATCAGCACCTAATGTAGCAAAAATACGGGAAATGTTGGCACTCTGTAAGGCGTACGCAATCTGAACGCCAAAGAAGCCAAAACTAAGATTAAAAAGCTGTCCAAAGGACAAATTTCGTTTCTGCATAGTATTCGATTTTATAAATCGAGTGCAAAAGTACTACTTTTTTCTGACATACGCAAGTTTTTTTGCATTTTTTTGACATTTTTTTGCATTTTTTTAACATGACGGGAATAAGCTGCTTTTACGAATAAGTGCACAAAGGGACACAAACACACGTAGAGAAGCCAAAAGGTTTTTTAAAAAAAATCGCAGAAATATTTGCATATATGCAAGATTATTTGTACCTTTGCACGTTGTTTCGAGAATTAGAAAATAATTTGACCAATCTATATGAAGATTACACATGAAGAATTGCTGAAAGCGCTGCAGTTGAACTTCGGTTTCGACAGCTTCAAGGGGAACCAGGAGGCCATCATTAACAACCTCATGGATGGGAAGGATACGTTTGTGCTGATGCCGACGGGTGGCGGAAAGAGTCTGTGCTACCAGTTGCCGTCGCTGCTCATGGACGGCGTAGCGATCGTTATCTCGCCGCTGATTGCGCTGATGAAGAATCAGGTGGATGCGATGCGCAACTACTCGGAAGAGGACGGCGTGGCGCACTTTATCAACTCCTCGCTCTCGCGTCCGGAGATCACGGCCGTAAGAGATGATGTGCTGGCCGGAAAGACCAAACTGCTGTATCTGGCGCCCGAGAGCCTGCAGAAATCGGAGAACGTCGACTTCCTGCGTGGCGTAAAGATCTCGTTCTACGCCGTAGACGAAGCGCACTGTATCTCGGAGTGGGGCCATGACTTCCGTCCGGAGTACCGCCAGATACGTGCGATGATTACGCGTATCGGTAAGGCGCCGATTATCACGCTTACGGCTACAGCCACACCCAAGGTACAACACGATATCCAGAAGAATCTGGACATGATGGAAGCTACGGTATTCAAGTCGAGCTTCAACCGCCCGAACCTCTATTATGAGGTGCGGCAGAAGACCGAGAACGTGGATAAAGACCTTGTGAAATACATCAAGGGCATGGAAGGCAAGAGCGGTATCGTCTATTGCCTGGCGCGTAAGGAAGTGGAAGATCTGGCGAAGACCTTGCAGGTCAACAATATTGCTGCCCTGCCCTACCACGCCGGCATGGATGCGGCAACGCGTAGCGCCAACCAGGATGCCTTCCTCATGGAGAAATGCCAAGTCATCGTAGCGACCATCGCCTTCGGTATGGGTATCGACAAGCCGGATGTGCGCTTTGTAGTCCATTACGACATACCGAAATCGCTGGAAGGCTACTACCAGGAGACTGGTCGTGCGGGTCGCGACGGCGGCGAAGGACAGTGTATCTGCTACTACTCGCCCAAAGACCTGGAGCGACTGCGCAAATTCCAGCAGGGCAAACCGGTAGCAGAGATAGAAATCGGCAACCAACTGCTCTTCGAGACCCAGGCTTATGCCGAGTCGACCAACTGTCGCCGCCAACTGCTGCTCAACTACTTCGGCGAGGACTACAACGAGCCCAACTGCGGCAACTGCGACAACTGCAAGAAGACTTATCACACCATAGATGCGACTGAGTTGCTGGAGTTGATCCTGGAGACCATCGTGCAGCTCAACGAGAAATTCAAGACCGAACACATCGTCGATATCCTCCACGGCAACGAGACCAACGACGTGATGAGCTACAAGCACAACGAAATCGAGAACTTCGGTGCTGCCGAGGACGAGGACGAGACAACACTGCTCGCGATCATCCGCCAGGCACGTCTGAACGGCTTCCTCACCAAGGAAGTAGAAACCTACGGCGTCCTGAAACTCTCGCCGGAGGGCAAGAAATTCCTCAAGAAGCCGCATAAGTTCGAAGTCAAGATCGAGGTGCATGACGACGAAGACGGCGAAATGGAAGGTCCGATAGCTGCTTGTGCTGCCGCTGACGATGTGCTGTTCTCCATCCTGAAGGACGTACGTAAGAAGCTGAGCAAACACATGGATGTACCGCCGTTCGTTATCTTCCAGGATCCCTCACTCGAGGCTATGGCCACTACCTACCCGATTACTATCGAGGAACTCCAGAACATCCCGGGCGTAGGTATCGGCAAAGCAAAGCGTTACGGCGACGAATTCCTACGCGTAATTAAGGAGTACGTAGAGGAGAACGAGATCATCCGTCCGGAAGATCTGCGAGTACGTACCGTCGCCAAAGACTCGACCCGCAAGATCAGCATCATCCAGGCGATCGACCGTCGCGTAGAACTCGACGAACTGGCGGAGTCCAAAGGTATGTCAATGGAGGAGATGCTTAGCGAGATAGAAGCTATCGTCTATTCCGGCACAAAACTCAATATCGACTACTTCATCGACGAAGTCATCGATCCCGATGAGAAAGAGGAGATCTACGACTACTTCAAATCGGCCGAGAACGACAACTTGCACCTGGCTATGGAGGAATTGGGCGAAGACTACTACGACCCGATTCATGTGCGACTGGTGCGTATTAAGTTCCATTGTGATTTAGGCAACTAGCCGTCTAGACATCTAGTCTTCTTGTCGACTAGTCAAAAGAAAAAAACGGTGAAACAAGGACAAATTGACTTTATCACTCTGGGGTGCTCGAAGAACCTGGTGGATGCCGAGCGCGTGATGCGACAGCTGGAAGCTGCCGGATGGACGTGTGTGCACGACCCCGAGAATCCGCAAGGCGAGATAGCCGTTATCAACACCTGCGGCTTTATTGGTGATGCGAAGAAGGAGAGTATCAATACAATCTTACAATTCGCAGCACGAAAGAAGCGAAAACAATTACGAAAGTTGATTGTCATGGGATGCCTGAGCGAACGCTACCGCGCCGAATTGGAAGCGGAACTGCCGGAAGTGGATGCATATTATGGGAAGTTTGACTTTATGGGTATGATAAACGAGCTAGGAACCTATCAATTACCTGTCCATCCTAGACAATACTCGGGGGTAGAACGTACCCTTACCACGCCAAAGCACTATGCCTACCTCAAGATTTCCGAGGGCTGCAACCGGATGTGTTCGTACTGCGCGATACCGCTCATCACCGGGCGACATTCCAGCCGACCGATGGAAGAGATTCTCGCAGAAGTCAAATGGCTCGTCAGCCAAGGCGTCAAAGAACTGAATGTCATCGCCCAAGATCTCTCGAGTTACGGACTGGATCTGGAACACCGACACGTATTGCCGGAACTCATAGACCGGATGGCCGGGATAGAGGGTGTGGAGTGGATACGGTTGCACTATGCCTACCCCACCGATTTCCCCGAAGAATTGCTGGACGTCATGGCGCGCCACGATAACGTGTGCAAGTACCTGGATATTGCCCTGCAGCATTGTACCGATCATATGCTCAGTCTGATGCGTCGGCACATCACGCGGGCGGAACAAGATGCTTTGCTGCGCAAGATACGGGAACGTGTACCGGGTATCTGTATCCGTACCACGCTACTGGTAGGACATCCGGGCGAGACGGCCGAAGATTTCGAGGAACTCAAAGCTTGGGTGCGCGAGATGCGTTTCGATCGGATGGGCTGCTTTGCCTACTCTGACGAAGAAGGTACGTACGCCAACCGCCACTACCAGGACGATGTGCCGGAACATGTAAAACAACAACGCGTAGAAGAACTGATGGCCATCCAGCAGGAGATCTCCGCCGAACTGATGCAACAGAAAGTAGGTCAGCGCCTGCGCGTCATCATCGACCGTCAGGAGGGCGACTACTTTGTAGGCCGCACCGCTCAGGACAGTCCGGAAGTAGATTGTGAAGTACTGATAACGGCGAGCGGTGAGCGGTTACCGGTTATTGGGGAATTGTATGAGGTGGAGATAACACGAGCAGAAGAATTTGATTTATACGCAATACTATGACAACAAAAGAACTAATGATCAGCATTGCCAAGGCGACGGGAATGACACGTCACCAGGTATCCGATCTGATGACGGCTACCAACGCAGTGATTGTAGAGTCGCTGATGAACGACAAGACCGTGACGCTGCAAGGACTTGGCACGCTGGAAGTAAAACACAAAAACGAGCGCGTCATCGTGCATCCCCGTACGGGAGAACGCAATACGATCCCTGCGAAGAAGCAGATAGGTTTCCGACCGACGCCTACCCTGAAAGACGAACTCAAAAACCAGTAAGTTATGGCAGAGAAGATGACATGGATCGAGTTGCGCCGCGCTATAGTGGCACGCTCAGGTGCTAATTCCAAAGAGGTTGGCACCTTTATGGACGAACTGGTGAATCAGATTATCGTCGCGCTGCGCGAGGACAAGGTAGCCCGTATGGCAGGTCTCGGCAGTTTTAAGTTGCTGGCCGTCGCGCCGCGTAAAAGCGTGAACGTCGTGACAGGCGAGGCAATTATTATTCCCGGATACAACAAACTGACTTTCACTCCCGAGGCCGGTGTCAAGGAACTGTTTGAGAGTAAGCGTGAAGTTCCCGCAGCCGATACGGACAGCGAGCAGCAAGCCATTACACCGCTGCAGAAACTAGGTGCACAAGCCGACGAAATAGTGGGCCTGCTGGCCGATCTAGGTCAGGCACCTAACGCGCCAAAGCCTGAGGAACCGAAAGCAGAAGAACCAGCGATCGTAGAACCGGAGCCGGCAAAGGAGCCGGTAAAGGAGCCGGAACCCGTAGCAGAACCGATCATTCAGAGTACTCCGATTATTCCGAACACTCCGATTATTCCGAATACTCCGATTACTCCTACTGAGCCAGAGAAGCCTCAGCAACAGCAGCCTACGCGTCACTTCCTGCGCGACACGCTGATCACTCTGCTTATTCTCCTGCTTATCTTGGCGGGTGCATTCTTCTTCTTCCGTCACGAGTTGACCAAATGGGTGGATGATATGCGCGAGAAGATGAATACACCGATAGAGAACGTCGTACCGATGGTCAACGACACGGATACTGTGGAGCAACCTACGGTAGTTGCGCCCGATACGGTTGCCGTAGATACCGTGATGGCAGAAGATACGGTCGTCGCCGAGGAGCAGCCGGTAGTAGAAGAACCTACTAATCAGAGTACGCCAATCAATCAGAACACTCCGAGTACGCCGACTGTTCAGGACACTCCGAAACCGGCAGTAGAGCAAGGTCCGTTCACCATTCCTGTACGTAAGGGCGAAGGCCTGATGCAACTGGCTCGTCGCTTCTACGGACACCGCGAGTTGTGGGTATTCATCTACGAGGCCAACAAGGATAAACTGGACGACCCGGACAACCTGCCACGCGGCATGCGAATACTGATTCCTGCATTGAGTGCCGAGGAGCGAGACATCCGTAATCCGAAGACCCAAGAGAAGATACGTGAACTGACCAACACATTCTTGGAGAACAAAGAATAAGCATTGAGCCTGGATACCATCCATATTCAAGGAGCTAACACCCACAACCTCAAGCACGTAACGGTGGACATCCCACAAGAACGACTGACGGTAATAACGGGCGTGAGCGGCAGCGGCAAGTCATCGCTGGCGTTCGACACATTGTATGCTGAGGGACAACGACGCTATGTTGAGAGTCTCTCGGCCTATGCGCGTCAGTTTCTGGGACGTATGCAGAAACCCGACGTAGAGCGTATCGACAATATTCCACCGGCGATAGCGATCCAGCAGAAAGTGACCAACCGCAACCCGCGCAGTACCGTCGGTTCGGTCACGGAGATATACGAGTACCTCAAATTATTATTCGCGCGCGTAGGACGCACGTACTCGCCCGTGAGCAATAAGGAAGTACGGCGCCACACAATTCGCGACGTCGTAAGCTACATGGAAGAGCAACCGGTCGGCACCCGCCTCTACCTACTCTCGCCTATCATTCTCCACGACCGCACCCTGGCACAACAGTTGGAATTGTGGCGTGCAGAGGGATTCGTCAGACTGATGCGTCAGGGCGAGACGATTCGACTGGATGACGAGACGCTGGATGCCATCACCGATGTGATGGGTGAACTGCTGCCGGAAACCTATCTCATGGTGGATCGCGTTGTCGTAGATCACGAACCCGCCACCAGCAACCACTTTGCTGACTCCGTTCAGACGGCTTTCTTCGAAGGCCACGGCGAATGCCTCATCTGGATAGACGGCAAGAAGCAAGTCTTCTCCGAGCGCTTTGAGATAGACGGTATCAATTTCATGGAACCATCGGAGCACCTGTTTGACTTCAACAACCCGATAGGTGCCTGTCCGGAGTGCAATGGCTTCGGTAACGTAATCGGTATCGATCCCGACCTGGTGGTGCCCGACAAGTCCAAGTCCATCTACGAGGAGGCTATCGCATGCTGGCACGGCGAGAAGATGAGCGAATGGAACAACGCCCTGATTTACAGCGCTCACCTATTCGATTTCCCGATACATACGCCTTTCTACGCACTCACCGAGCAGCAGAAACATCTCATCTGGACCGGCAACGAGTATTTCAGCGGATTGAATGATTTCTTCCACGAATTGGAGAGCAAACAACACAGCAAGATACAGTACCGCGTCATTCTGGCGCGTTATCGCGGCAAGACGCTCTGCCCTACCTGTATGGGACTGCGCCTGCGCAAAGAAGCTACGTACGTCAAGGTGCACGGCATGGCGATTACCGATCTGGTACAGCTGCCTGTATCGCGACTGAAAGAATGGTTCGACCACGTGGAGTGGACGCCCCAGGAACAGGAGATCACGCGTCACCTGCTCGTGGAAATCCGTTCGCGCCTGCAGTTTATGCAAGATGTCGGTCTTGGTTACCTGACGCTCAACCGCGCCAGCAACACCTTATCCGGCGGTGAGAGCCAGCGCATCAGTCTGGCCAAGTCGTTGGGCAGCAGTCTGGTAGGTTCGCTTTATGTACTGGACGAACCCTCTATAGGTCTGCATCCGCGTGATACCGAACGACTGATTCACGTGCTTCATCAGTTGCGCGACCTGGGCAATACGATCGTGGTCGTAGAGCACGATGAGGAGATTATTCGTGCGGCTGATCATATCATCGAAATCGGACCGGCAGCCGGTCGTCACGGAGGCGAGATCGTATATGAGGGCAAGCCCCACAAAGAACGTTTTGATTATGCCATCCCTGCGCACCGACGTAAGTGGAGCGACTACATCCACCTCACCAACGCCTGCGAGAACAACCTCAAGAACCTGGATGTCAAGTTCCCGCTGGGCGTACTGACCGTTATTACGGGCGTGAGCGGTAGCGGCAAGTCGTCGCTCATCAGCAAGGTACTCTACCCCGCCATGAAGAAGCACTATGGCGGTATAGCCGAACGGACGGGCAACTTCGGTTCGTTGGGCGGCAGTCTGCACCTGGTGCACAATATCGAGTTTGTAGACCAGAATCCGCTGAGCCGCAGCAGTCGTTCGAATCCGGTGACCTATCTGAAAGCCTACGACGAGATACGTCGTCTGTTTGCCGATCAACCCTTAGCCAAACAGTTGGGTCTCACGCCGGCACATTTCAGTTTTAACACACCCGGCGGACGATGCGAAGAATGCGAGGGCGAAGGAACGATCACGATAGAGATGCAGTTCATGGCCGACCTGACCATCACCTGCGAACACTGCCACGGTAAGCGCTTCAAGCAAGACATCCTGGATGTCCACTACCGCGACAAATCGATCTACGACGTGCTGACTATGACCATCAACCAGGCTATCGACTTCTTCTCCGAAGACCCGGCCTGCAAGAAAATCGTGCAACGACTCAAGCCGCTTCAGGACGTAGGTATCGGCTATATTCAACTGGGGCAGTCCAGCAGCACGCTCTCGGGCGGTGAAAGCCAGCGCGTCAAGTTGGCAAGTTTCCTGGCCCAGGAGAACCAGACAAGAACGGTCTTTGTCTTTGACGAACCCACTACCGGATTGAGCCACAGCGACATACAAGTACTGCTCAAGGCGCTCAACCAGTTGATTACGAAGGGGCACACCGTGATTGTGATTGAGCACAACGCCTCCGTCATCCTGGCAGCAGACCACGTGATCGATTTAGGACCAGAGGGAGGCGAAGAAGGTGGACACATCGTCTTTGAAGGTACGCCCGAAGACCTCGCCAAGTGCGAGAAAAGCCATACGGGACGTTATATACGCGAACTGATTAAGTAAATAGACTACATACATGATAGACAAACGAAACGAAATCCGCAACTCGGACATTTTTGCCCACATTCCCGACTCGAGTTATCTGCCTCGATGGGGTGTGTTATTGATAGATATCGTGCTGGCTTCGGTAGCATTCTGGACCAGTCTATGGATCGGCTACGGTGCCTTTGCTTATAACATCCAACCCGGAGGTGTATTGCCGGCATGGCAACAGTTTTTGATCGTACTCAGCCTGCAGACGGCCTGCTACTGGTTGTTCCATACCTATTCGGGTATCCTGCGTTACTCCACATTCATCGATACCATCAAGTCGCTATTTGCGGTCATCAGTTGCGGCATCGTGTTGCTCATCTTCAACTATGCATACAATCACACGGTAGGGCATCAGTTATTGCTCAACACCCTGATTGCCACCTATATGCCTATCGCCTTTGTGTTGCTCTTCTGCCTACGCGTTGGCGTAAAAACCATGTACGAGATGCTCTACCAGCACGCTGCCGGAAGTCCGAAGGTGATGATCTACGGCACCAAGTCCGCCGGTATCGCTATCGCTAAGATGCTACGTTCTGCGGGTAATACGCCTTATCGTCCGGTAGGCTTTATCGACGACAACCAGAAACGTAAGAACTACGACCTGATGGGTATGCATGTCCATCAACTCAACGACAAACTCTTTGAGTGGATGAAACTGCGCAACATCCATCATGTCATCATCTCGCCGCTTAAGATGCGCGAACTGCATCCGGCACGCGACTTGCAGGTATTCATCGACCATAATATCCGTATCCTTACCACACCCTACTTCACCCAACTGGAAAACGGCCAGGAGGTGGATATGAAGCGTATCGGACGTATCGATTCCATACAGATCGAGGACTTGCTGGAGCGACCGACTATCCAGGTGAATACCGACAACGTGCTGCAGATCTTGCGTCGCAAAGTGGTGCTAATCAGCGGTGCGGCCGGTAGTATCGGTAGCGAACTGGTACGCCAAGTGCAGAAATTCGAACCGCGTGCCATCGTGCTGCTCGACGTAGCCGAGTCGCCGCTTCACGACTTGGTACTCGACCTGCGCAACCAATTCCCCAAGGCCCGTTTTATCCCGGTTATCGGCGATGTACGCGACCGACAACGTCTCGAGCAGGTATTCAACGAGTTCCGTCCGGACGTAGTCTATCATGCCGCAGCCTACAAACACGTGCCGCTCATGGAGAATTATCCCAACGAGGCTATCATTGCCAATGTGCTGGGAACCAAGAACATGGCCGACCTGGCCGTACAATACAAAGCCGACCGATTCGTCATGATCTCCACCGACAAAGCCGTCAACCCGACCAATATTATGGGTGCCAGCAAACGTATCGCAGAGATCTACGTGCAGTCGCTCTTCAATAAGTTGCACCAATCGGATGAGAATTGTACGAAGTTCATCACCACCCGCTTCGGCAACGTGCTGGGCAGTAACGGTTCGGTCATCCCGTACTTCAAGAAGCAAATTGCCGCAGGCGGTCCCGTCACGGTCACCCATCCGGATATTATTCGCTACTTCATGACCATCCCGGAGGCCTGCTGTCTGGTGCTGGAGGCTTCTACGCTCGGCAAGGGCGGCGAGATATTCGTCTTTGATATGGGACAGCCGGTCAAGATTCTCGACCTGGCCAAGAACATGATCCGCCTGGCGGGATATACGCCCAGCGAGGAGATACCTATTGTCTTTACGGGTCTGCGTCCGGGCGAGAAACTCTACGAAGAATTGCTCAACCAGAAAGAGACCACACTCCCCACCGAGAACGAAAAGATCCTCGTGGCACGCGTGCGAGAGGAGCAATACGACGATATTAAGCCGCGTATCGACGCCCTCATCGAAATTGCGCACAGCAACAAGCCCTTCATGACCGTACAACTGATGAAACAACTTGTACCTGAATATATTAGCAACAACTCTATCTACGAACAACTCGACAAATAAATGCTCACATTCGTTTATAATCACCTCTATCTAGTCGGCATTTTCTCCTTCGTCCTCGGACTGATACTCATGCCGCTCGTGATACGTATTGCCAAGCAAAAAGACCTCGTCGTACGTCCTAACAAGCGGATGTCGCATACAGGCAGTATCCCTAATATCGGCGGCATCGATATATGTGTCAGCTTCCTGCTCACGTACCTGGTGCTGGAATTCAACACCCTGCAGCAGAGCCAGTTTCTGCTCATCGGTGTGTTTACCATCGTGGCCGTCGGGCTGGTGGACGATATCCTGATTCTCTCCCCCTTAGGCAAACTGCTGGGCGAAGTACTGGCGGCTATCGCTATGATCGGTTTTGCCGATCTGCGCATCACGCATCTACATGGTCTGCTGGGCATTGAGCAGATTAGCGTACTACCGTCTTACCTCATTTCGCTCTTTGTACTGGTCGCTATTATCAATGCTATAAACCTCATCGATGGCATCGATGGCTTGGCATCCGGCCTGGGCATGATCTACTGTCTGTTCTTTGCCATATACTTCATGTTGGTCGGCGAGACGGCTTGGGCTATCATGGCCATCAGTTTGATCGGTAGCCTGGCGGTGTATTTCATCTTCAATGTCTTCGGCCATAAGCAGAAAATATTCATGGGCGACAGCGGCGCATTGCTGCTGGGCTATGTGCTTAGTGCGTTTGTGTTCCATTTCTGCGAACTCAACGCCTATAACCAGGTACCGGTTCCGTTCCATATGTCAGCAGCACCCGCAGTAGCTATCTGCGTACTGACCGTACCTATCTTCGATACGATACGCGTTAGCCTCACCCGCATCAAACATCGTAAGTCACCTTTCCGTCCGGATAAGAACCATATTCATCATCTGCTACTGCGAACCGGACTCAACCACCTGCAAACCACCGGTATACTGCTCACTATATCGCTCTGCTTTATCGTCTTGGCACTTATCGGACGCAACTGGAATATGTGGTTGCTGGTAGGCTTAGACTTTACGATAGCTACCGTACTGACCGTCATCCTATGGCGTATCATCGATCGCAAAAACGCACAAAACGCTCAGAATGCTTAGTATCGAACACCTGTCCATAGAATTTGCTTCACGTCCTATTCTCGACGATATCTCGCTGCTCATCAACCGCCGCGAGCGTATCGCGTTGGTAGGCAAAAACGGTGCCGGCAAGACCACGCTGCTGCGCCTCATAGCCGGAGAATACCAGCCTACCGCCGGGCGTATCTCGCGCGAGACCGATATGACCATCGGCTATCTGCCCCAGGTCATGCTGCATCAGGACGGACGCACGCTGCGCGAAGAGATGATGTCTATATTCTATCAGCGAAGCGATCTATATTCCATTAGCGAAGCGGTCTTTATCGCCGAGATGGACCGAACGGTCATCGGCCTTGGCTTTGAGCGACGCGACTTCGACCGTCCGTGCAGCGAGTTCTCCGGCGGATGGCGCATGCGTATCGAATTGGCGAAAATCCTGTTGCGTCACCCGGATCTGCTGTTGTTGGACGAGCCGACCAATCACCTGGATATCGAATCGATCCAGTGGCTCGAAGACTTCTTGCGCCAATCACCCAGCGCCGTACTGCTGGTCAGCCACGACCGCGCTTTTATCGATAATGTCTGCAACCGCACCATAGAGATCACGCTCGGACGCATCTACGACTATAACGTACCCTACTCCCAGTTCGTCACCCTGCGGCAGGAACGCCACGAACAACAAGTGCGCGCCTATCTCAACCAGCAGAAGATGATCCACGACACCGAGGAGTTTATCGAGCGTTTCCGCTATAAGGCCACCAAGGCCGTACAAGTACAGAGCCGCATCAAGCAATTGGATAAACTCGAGCGCCTGGAGGTGGATCTGGAAGATACCTCGCGACTCAACCTGCGCTTCCCACCCGCTCCACGCAGCGGCGACTTCCCGCTTATCGTCGAAGACCTGCGCAAAGACTTTGGCGAACATACTGTCTTTCATGACGTGACGTTCACCATCCGCCGTGGCGAGAAAGTGGCCTTTGTGGGCAAAAACGGAGAAGGTAAGACCACGCTCGTGCGCTGTATCATGGGCCAACTCGACTATCTGGGTACGCTTAAGATAGGCCATAACGTCAAGATCGGCTATTTTGCACAAAACCAGGCGGCTCTACTGGATGAAAACAAAACCGTCTTCGAGACGATCGACTACGTGGCCGTAGGAGATATCCGTACAAAGATACGCGATATACTGGGTGCATTTATGTTCGGCGGCGAAGCCTCGGACAAGAAGGTCAAAGTGCTCTCGGGCGGCGAGCGTAGCCGACTGGCGATGATACGTCTGCTGCTGGAACCCTGCAACCTGCTTATCCTGGACGAGCCGACCAACCACCTCGATATGCCCAGCAAGGATGTTCTCAAAGCTGCGCTACAAGACTTCAACGGCACCGTCATATGCGTCAGCCACGATCGCGACTTCTTGGACGGACTGGTAGAGAAAGTCTATGAGTTCGGCGGAGGCCGCGTCCGCGAACATCTGGGAGGCATCTACGACTTCCTGAGAACCAAGAAGATGCAGGACCTCAAAGAACTGGAGAGAAATCAGAGTACTCCGAATAATCCGAATACTCAGAATACTCCGAATAATCAGAACACTCAGACTTCCTCCAAAGCCGACTACGAAGCCCAAAAAGCCGCAGCTGCCGAACGACGCAAGCGCGAGAAACAAATCGCCCAAACCGAAGAAGAGATCGCCCGACTCGAAGCCCAACAAACGGAGATGGAAACTTTGCTCAACCTGCCCGAGAACCAGACGGCAGACAACTTCCAACACTACGAATCTATCAAGCACCAGATCGAACAGAAGATGTACGAGTGGGAATTGTTAAATGACCAATGAGCAATCATCAATAACCAATGACCAATATTATTGATTATATTATTTCGTGGCTCTGCTACGACCGGCCGGAGGCTGCTCGTCGAGTGGCGTACACCGATGATGTGACGGCCTTGGACCGTTACGACGTGATTATCCGGCCTTGCGGCCACCTGGGCAAGAACCTGGTCGTACCGGACATGAGCAATGCCGTCATCACGTGTGTGTCCAAGGGTAAGTATCAGATTTACACGGATATCGTCTATGCCGCATTCTTCTTTATCTCGCGGGCGGAAGAACTCATCAATACGCAGCGCGACGAACACGGACGATTTCTGGCACGCTACTCGGTGCTGGGACAGAACAACCGTCTGTTGATTCCCTTGCTCGATGAGTACGGACGTGCCTTGCTCAAGTGCTTAGGCGAACCCCTACCCCAAAGCGGTTTCAGCGGCATCTTCCTCACGCATGATATCGATGCGCTCACGCAGTACCGTTCCCTGAGGGGTACGTTGGGCGGACTGCGTCGTGGCGAATGGCGAGAAGTACTCCGCGCATGGCAAGACATCCACAACGATCCGCTCTACACCTTCCCCTGGCTCATGGAGCAAGACAAGAAGGTGGCCGCCGCACAACCGATCTATTTCATCAAGATGACTTTCGGTACGGGCTATGACGCACCGCAATACCGACTGCGGGGGCGTGATTTCCAGCAACTGAACAAATGGTTACTACAAGAGGGAGCTTATACCGGCATCCATAATAGCTACTACGACTACGTGCAACATATCATCCCCGACCCCAAGGCGGAACATCCCTGCACCTACCAGCGTTGCCATTATCTCCGCTGCCCTATTCATAAGATGCGCCTGCTCAGCGACTTACATTATACCGACGATTTCTCTATGGGTTTTGCCGACCGTATCGGTTTCCGGCTCCAGACCACACGTCCCGTACGATGGATCGACCCCGAGAAGATGCAGTTAACCGATCTTACGCTCCATCCGCTCATGATCATGGATACCACGCTGAGCGAAAAGAAGTATATGCACCTCTCCGAAGACGAGGCATATTTCCTCTGCCAGCAACTGATCGACAAGGTGCGGATGCATCATGGCGAACTCAACCTACTATGGCATAACAGCAACATTAACAGCCAGTCGTACCACCGCAGCCTGTATCCTAAAGTGCTTTCCTTGTTGCGCTAAACAGCCCTCCGAGGGATGCTTTCGGAGTAGCAACACGACTTTACAAAATTAAAAAAAATGCGCGCGCGCTTGCGTATATGCGCATTTTTTTGTAATTTTGCGCGTTAGTTTTGTTGAAAACAACAAAAAATCACTATAATTATTACATTTATGCAACAAATCAAACTGAAACGTGGTCTGGACATCCCGTTCGAAGGCAAGGCTGAGAAGACGTTTGGTAGCGTAGCTCGTCCTGAGATCTTCCACATTGTTCCGGACCATTTCGCCGGCATTACGCCCAAGCTGATGGTGCGTGAAGGCGACAGCGTGAAAGCGGGTTCTCCCCTCTTCCACGACAAGGCGTTTGCTGAGATGTTGTTCACCTCGCCTGTCTCGGGTAAGGTCGTAGCCATCGTGCGTGGCGACCGCCGTAAGGTGATGTCGATCGATATCGAAGCCGACAGCCGTATTGCGTACGAGCAGTTCGATGTAAAGGGCGACGTCAAGGCCTTGTTGCTGCAATCCGGTCTGTGGGCACTGCTCAAGCAGCGTCCGTACGACTGTATTGCCATGCCCAACAAGACGCCTAAGGCGATCTTCGTCTCCACCTTCGACACGGCTCCTGTAGCGCCCGACTACGAGTGGCTCTTGTCCGGTCAACTATCGACCGTACAGGCTGCCGTTACCGCACTGAGCCAACTGGCTCCGGTCTATGTAGGTATTCGCGGTGGCGCACGTGCTACCGAGCTGCGTGAGTTGCAGGATTGCACCAAGTATGAGGTGTTCGGTCCGCATCCCGCAGGCAACGTAGGTGTTCAGATCAATCATGTCGCACCGATCGCTAAGGGTGAGACGGTCTTCACCGTCAATGCCCAAGACTTGCTGCTCATCGGTCGTCTGATGCAAAAGGGCATCGTGGATTACCAGAAGCGTGTAGCGCTGACCGGTCCGTTGGCTTACGCTCGTCAGTACTATAACGTGCTGCCCGGCATGCCCGTAAGCGCTATTTTGCGCAGCAACGTACAGGTAGGCGTTCCCGCCCGTCTGGTAGCCGGCAACGTGCTGAGTGGTCACCAGATCACGATGGACGAGATGCTGTCGGTTTATGACAACCAGCTGACCGTACTCGACGAAGGCAGTGAGAACCATGAGTTCATGGGCTGGCTGCTGCCGCGTTTTTCGGCATTCAACGCCGGTTGTACCGATCCCGCCAAGATGCTCGACAACTGCTTCACGCGCTGGCTCTTCGGCCCGAAGCATTATCGTTGGGATGCACGTCTGAAGGGTGGCCGTCGTGCGATCATCGTCAGTGGTGAGTACGACCGCGTCTTCCCGATGGATATCTATCCCGAGTACCTCATTAAGGCGATGATCGCCGGCAACCTCGACCGTATGGAGGCCCTGGGTGCTTACGAGGTAGCGCCTGAGGATTTCGCACTCTGCGAATTTGTCTGCACCAGCAAGATGCCGCTGCAGGCTATCGTTCGTGAAGCATTGGATAACTTAAAGAAGGAGATTGAGTAATGGAAAAGTTCTATCAAATTTGGAAGAAGTTCGGCAAGAACTTCGAGGAAGGCGGTAAACTCGCCAAGTTGTCCAGTTTCTACGACGCTTTTGATACCTTCCTGTTCACTCCGAATACTACGGCCAAGCGTCTGGGCGCACAGATCCACGACGGCAGTGATAGCAAGCGCACGATGATTCTTGTCGTGATGGCGCTTATCCCGGCTATGTTGTTCGGTATGTTCAACGTGGGTTACCAGCACCTCTTGGCTACCGGTCAAATCGGTTGCTGCGGTCTGACCTGCGCGTTGTTCTGGAAAGCTTTCGGCTTCGGTCTGCTGGCCGTACTGCCGTATATCATCGTAGCCTATGCTGTAGGTCTGGGTATCGAGTTCATCGTAGCGCAGATCAAGCATGAGGAGGTAGCAGAAGGCTTCCTGGTAACGGGATTCATTATCCCGCTCATCGTGCCGATCAACACGCCGCTCTGGCAAGTAGCTATCGCTGTTGCGTTCGCTGTCATCTTTGCCAAAGAGGTCTTCGGCGGAACGGGTTATAACATCTTCAACGTAGCGCTTATCACGCGTGCGTTCCTGTTCTTTGCATATCCGTCGCAGATGACCGGTGATGCGCCGTTCGTTCGCGTAGGTAGTACTTGGGGCTGGGATGCAGGCCAACTGGTAGACGGTTATACGACCGCTACGCCGCTCACCCAGATCGGTACGACTACCGACGCTTCGCTGATGCCTATCGGCTTCTGGGATGCCGTAAACGGTCTGATCCCCGGATCGGTCGGCGAGACCTGTATCTGGGCTATCGCGTTGGGTGCTATCCTGCTGATCGTGACGGGTGTAGCTAGTTGGAAGACGATGCTGAGTATATTCATCGGTGGTGGTCTTACCGCTTGGTTGTTCAACCAGTTCGGTCCGGACACCGCAGCTGCCAACCTGCCCTGGTACATGCATCTGGTAATGGGTGGTTTTGCGTTCGGTGCCGTATTTATGGCTACTGACCCTGTTACCTCGGCTCGCACGGAGTGCGGTAAGTGGATCTACGGTTTCCTGATCGGTTTGGTAGCCGTTGTCGTACGTGTGCTCAACCCGGGTTATCCCGAGGGCATGATGCTGGCTATCCTGCTCATGAACGCCTTTGCGCCGCTCATCGACTGGTGCGTTGTAAATGCGAATATTAAGAAACGTGCTAAAAGGGAGGTGAAGCTATGAAACTGAATACGAATAGCAATGTATATACAATAGTATATGCTACCATCGTGGTTGTCATCGTGGCCGTGCTGCTGGCATTGGCGCACATGGGACTCAAGGACACCCAGGACCAGAAGGTCAAGCTCGACCAGCAAAAGCAGATGCTTGTTGCGCTTCGCTACGACCTGAAGACCTGCCCCAATCCTGCCGCTACCTACGAGGAGCTGGTGATGGATACCCTGCAGATGACCAAAGATAACGAGAAAGCGAACATCATCCGTTTCCGTCTGCCGAACGGCGAGATGAAGTACGTACTGCGTCTTCACGGTGCCGGTCTATGGGGCGGTATCGGTGGTTATATCGCTATGGACGAGGATAAGAACACTATCTACGGCATCAATTTCAACCACGAGTCGGAGACTCCGGGTCTGGGTGCATTGATCGTAGAGAAGCCTTTCCGCGAGCAGTTCGAGGGCAAGAAGATCCGCAACGAAGCGGGCGAGATGGTTTCGATCGCCGTTATGAAGCAGGGTAAGACCTGCGAGGCAGGAGAAGCATACCAGGTAGATGCTGTCAGTGGCGCTACCATCACCTCGACCGGCGTAAGCGATATGCTGCGCGAAAATCTCTGCACGGAGTATGCAGATTTTCTCAATGTAGAACCTAAAACAGAGGAGGAATAATTATGCTGAGTCAGAAAACAAAAGAGACACTTTTCGGTCCTCTGAACGTGAATAACCCTGTCGTAGTACAGGTGCTGGGTATCTGTTCGGCGCTGGCCGTAACGGTACAGTTGAAGCCTGCGTTGGTTATGGGTATTGCCGTAACGATCATCGTGGCGCTTTCCAACGTGATTATCTCGTTGCTGCGTAATACGATTCCGATGCGAATCCGTATTATCGTCCAGTTGGTAGTTGTAGCCGCACTGGTTACGCTCGTGAGTGAGGTGCTCAAGGCGTTTGCTTACGATGTAGCGATGCAGCTGTCTGTCTATATCGGACTGATTATTACCAACTGTATCCTAATGGGACGTCTCGAAGCGTTTGCCATGACCAATAAGGTATGGGATTCGCTGTTGGACGGTCTGGGCAACGGCTTCGGCTATGCTATTATCCTCATCATCGTCGCTTTCTTCCGCGAACTGCTCGGTTCGGGTTCGCTGCTGGGCTTTAAGGTTATTCCTGACAGCTGGTACGCTGCCGGTTACGAGAACTGCGGTATGATGATGATGCCGGCAATGGCACTGATTCTTGTAGGTTGTATCATCTGGGCGCACCGCTCGCTAAATAAGGAGGAGAAATAATATGGAACATGCAATTAGTTTATTCGTTCGCTCGATATTTGCGGACAATATGATTTTCGCCTTCTTCCTGGGTATGTGTTCGTACCTGGCTGTATCGAAGACGGTGAAGACCTCTCTCGGTCTGGGAGTAGCCGTTACGTTCGTGCTGCTCATCACGCTGCCGGTTAACTACCTGCTTCAGGTCTATGTACTAGACAAGTTGGGTCTGGGTTATCTGAGTTTCATCCTCTTCATCGCCGTGATTGCCGCTATCGTGCAATTGGTGGAGATGATCGTGGAGAAATACAGTCCCTCGCTCTATGCCAGTCTGGGTATCTTCCTGCCGCTGATCGCCGTGAACTGCGCCATTATGGGTGGTTCGCTCTTCATGCAGCAGCGTATCCTGCTCGACCCGGAGAACGTGAAGGCTATCGCCGGTATCGGTGACGCATTTGCCTATGCACTCGGTTCGGGTATCGGATGGCTGATGGCTATCGTTTGCCTGGCAGGTATTCGTGAGAAAATGGAGTATAACGACGTTCCGAAGCCCTTGCAGGGTCTGGGCATCACCTTCATCACGGTAGGTTTGATGGCTATGGCTTTCATGTGCTTCTCGGGACTTAATATCTAATAGGAGGACAGGATTATGGTAAAAGCAATTATTAGTGCAGTAGTAGTATTCCTCGTTGTAATACTCCTGTTAGTCGTTATCCTGCTGGTGGCTAAGAAGTATCTGGTTGCCTCGGGTGACGTAAAAGTCGTTGTGAATAGCGACAAAGAGTTCCAGGTTCCTGCCGGCGGCAGTCTGCTCTCGGCTATGGGCGAAGCGGGTGTTCACCTGCCTTCCGCTTGTGGTGGTAAGGGTTCGTGCGGCCAATGTAAGTGCCAGGTACTCAGCGGTGGCGGCGAGATCCTGCCTACCGAGACGGTGCATTTCACCCGTAAGCAGCAGAAAGACCATTGGCGTCTGGGTTGCCAGGTGAAGGTAAAGAACGACCTGGAGCTGAAGATCGACGAGTCGGTTCTCGGCGTTAAGGAATGGGAATGCGAGGTTATTTCGAATAAGAACGTCGCTACCTTCATCAAGGAGTTCAAGGTACAACTGCCTCCGGGCGAGCACATGAACTTCGAGCCGGGTTCGTACGCGCAGATCATCATCCCTGAGTACGATATCGACTACGACCGCGACATGGACAAATCCCTCATCGGCGACCTCTATCTGCCCGCATGGGAGAAGTTCGGCCTCTTCCGCCTCAAACAGAAGAACACCCAGGCCACCGTACGTGCGTACTCCATGGCTAACTATCCGGACGAAGGTGACATCATCACCCTCACCGTCCGCATCGCTACGCCGCCTTTCAAACCGAAAGAGCAGTGCCCGAACGGACCTGAGTTCATGGATGTGCCCTGTGGTATCGCTTCCACGTATATCTTCTCGCTCAAACCGGGCGATAAGGTACGCATGAGTGGTCCTTACGGTGAGTTCCGTCCTGTTTACGACAGCAAGAAGGAGATGATCTGGGTCGGTGGTGGTGCCGGTATGGCTCCGCTGCGTGCGCAGATCATGCACATGCTCAAGACTCGTCAGTGCCGCGACCGTCAGATGCACTATTTCTACGGCGCACGTGCTATCGACGAGGTCTTCTTCTTGGAGGATTTCCTCGCGCTGGAGAAGGAGTTCCCGAATTTCCATTTCCACCTCGCGTTGGACCGTCCGGACCCGAAGGCAGATCAGTTAGGAGTAAAGTACACCCCGGGCTTTATTGCGCCGGTAATGGGCGATACGTATCTCAAGCAACACGAATCGCCGGAAGACATCGAGTACTACCTCTGCGGACCTCCTATGATGGCAAAGACTGTGCTTGACCTACTCCACTCGCTTGGCGTGGACGATCAAGATATCCGCTTCGATAACTTCGGTGGATAACTAGTCGTCTAGTTGTCTAGTCGTCTAGTCGACTAGTCAAATAAATTAAAGAACGCGCATACACACGTACGCGCGTTCTTTAATTTATTGTTTCTTCTCGTTTAGATGATATTCAGCGAATTGAGGAAGACCACCAGGATAGCGATCGGCAGCACCCAACGCAATAGGATGCGATAGATTTTCGCGCCAACAGGCGAACCCTGATACAAAGCCTGCGGCGCAAACCAACCCGTAAATACGGAGATTGCGAGAGCGCCTAACGGCATGAGGATATTCGAGGTCAGGGCATTGAATATATCGAAGAGTTGCGGCGCCAGCACAACCAGTATACTCAGCGCAATAATCACTACCGATACGATGATCGCACTCTGATGACGGTTCAGCGGGCGCTTGCGTTGGGCGGTAGCCTCACAGAGGAACGCGATCGGCACTTCCATCATAGAGATCGTCGAGGTCAGCGCCGCAATCAGCACCAGGAAGAAGAATACGCTACTCATCAGCGCCGGATTCCACATATGCTGGAAGACCATCGGCAGGGTGACGAAGATCAGTTGCGGGCCCTCAGCGGGACTGAAGCCGTAGGCGAAGACGGCAGGGAAGATGACCATTCCTGCCAGCAGCGCTACCATGATCGTCAGGGCGATCATCTGGATAGAGGTAGAAGCCACTTTTTGCCCCTCCACCATGTACGAACCGTAGGTGATCAGGATGCCGACGCCGATCGATAAGGTAAAGACACTCAGGCCCAAAGCCTCCAGGAATACCTGCGGCGTGATCTTCGAGAAATCGGGACGGAAGAGGAACTCATAGCCGCTGGTATTCGGGCAGGTACACAGCATATAAATCGCCAGAGCGAGCATGATCACGAACAGCAGCGGCATCAGTATCTTGGTCATTCGTTCGATACCTTTGCTGACATCGAACCATAGCACCGCACCCGTCAGTACCACCGCTATAACCGCATACAGGATCACCTTCAGCGAGTGCATCTCAAACTCCTGGAAATGAGCACTTAAGGCATTGGCGTCCATCTGAGCGAAGGTATTCGTCATCGCCTCGAACAGATAGTTGATACACCAGCCTGTCACTACCGCATAGAAGCTCATGATCAGCAGCAGCGTGATCACGTTCATCCACGCCAGCCACTGCCACCGTCCGTTACCGCGCAGGGCTCGATACGCGCCATAGACACTCTTGCCCGACTTCTGGCCGATCTGGAACTCGTTCATCACCAGCGGCAAGCCCAGTATAAACGAGCATGCCAAATAAAGCAGGATAAAGGCGCCACCGCCATTCTGGCCTACGACGTAGGGGAATTTCCAGATACTACCCAAACCAACTGCACTACCGGCAGCCGCCAGTAGGACTCCGAGTTTCGAAGAAAATGTTGTCTTTGCCATGGTATGATTATTAGGTTAAATGTTTTAGCGCTGCAAAGTTACTACTTTTTTGCGAGATATGCAAGAAGAATGTTAAAATATGCATGCAAAAAGTATTTTTTTATAGGAAATGCTTGTGTATGTCAAAAAATTTTTGTAACTTTGCGCCCGAATTGTTCGGGCGCGAACACACATGACGTACACGCGTACGTATATATACTTTATTTAAGACACAAAATACAAAACGTTACGAGGAACCTTATTCTCTATTTTTTGATTTTCCCGTAACCCAATTAACGGCCCTCGCCTCCGGCCCCAACCGAGGCAAAAGAACAAGCACATAGTAGTCAATCACGGGGTAACATCGGGTGAATACCGTATCCCACCCCACCCTATATACACATAGTATATATCCCGTGATTTTAGAAACGACTCGAAAAAAGATAAAAGATAACGAAATACACTAGTTGCCTAGACGGCTAGACATCTAGACGACTAGAAACAATAAAAACAACGCGAATATGACACCGCTGAACGAGAACGGATTCTTGCAATACCCGGGCAATTATAGGCAGTTGCTGTTCTATAAGAAAGCAATCATCCTATACGACATGACCTATTGGTATCAAGCGAATAATCTGTATCGCGGCGACCGCACCAAAGACCAAATGGAGCAAGCGGCTCGAAGCGGAAAACAGAATGTAGTAGAGGGCAAGGCGGATGGGATGACGAGCAAGGAAATGGAGATCAAACTGCTCAATACGGCGAGGGGAAGCCTGTTGGAGCTGATGGAGGATTATGAAGACCAGTTGCGGTCGCGTCGGTTGGAACAGTGGACAAAGGGACATCCGAGATATGATAAGATGGTACAATACTGCTACCGGCATCATGAGCTAAAAGACTATCTGCCGTATTACGAGAAATGGACGATAGAGGAGTTTTGCAACGTGGCGCTAACGCTGATCCATCAAGCAGACAAAGGATTGATGACCTATCTGCGGGCAGTAGAGAAGTCCTTCCTCGAAGAAGGCGGCCTCAAAGAAAAAATGTCCGCAGCGAGGAGAAACGTAAGAGGATTTTAAGAAAACTAGTCGTCTATTCGCCTAGAAGTCTAGCCGACTAGCAATAAAAACTAACAGCATAGACAACCGTCACCATACCGCGACCATACCGCGACCATCGCGTAGGTGACAGAAGGATGAGAGGCAAAAGTCTCAAAAGTCTCATGCAAAAAAATTGAAACACAAAATACAAAACATCATGGAAAAGATGGATTTATCCGAAAAAATAGCAGCCATCAATAGAAACCACAAATTGGCATTAAAGGTGACTCCGTATGAATTGGTCAATTTCTACGGTTACTGTCGCCGTTCTTGGAGAAATGTAGATGAGATAAATGAAAAATTACTTGAAAAGAATGTCGAAGTAGGTAGCGATTGGTATCAAGATTGGTTCTATGCTGAAGTTCCTTTGTTATATAAAGGAGTATATGCTACTACTAAAGTTCAATCGGATTCGGTTAAGCGAGTGCGTATAATGGATGCGGCAAATAATAAGCCAACTTGTGTTAAAACAGATGACTCCTTGATGCATGCCATCACTCTTATGCAACAAAATGACTTTTCTCAATTGCCGGTCCTAAATGCTGAAGATCAAAGTTTGTGCGGATTTATTTCATGGGAAACGATTGGTTTGTCTTTGTGGCGTGGACAAGAAGGAGAACTTGTAAGGAGTTATATGTCGCCTGATGTGATGGCGATAAACTACAACATGCCGTTGTTGAAAGCGATTAACAAAATAGCGGAAAATGAATTTGTTGTAGTGTTAGATAAGGACAAGAATCTCTCCGGAATCCTAACATCCGCTGACATTACATCCGAATTCTTCTCTATTACTCAAGCAGAGGCTTTCCTATTGCTAGAGCAAATAGAAGTGCAGATTAGAAATATTATTGGGAATGCAGGGATACGAATTGCAGAATTACCGAAGTTAGGAAAACGGGATTCTAAAAGTGTAGATGATTTGGTTTTTGGCCAATATAAAATGCTTTTTGGCGATGCGGAACATTGGAGCAAGTTTGGTATTAAAAATGACCAGCAAGATTTTGTAAACTTTTTAGATGAGGTTAGGAAGATCCGTAATGATGTTATGCATTTTGATCCAGATGGTCTAAATCCAGAACAGCTACAAAAGTTGCGTAATATGGCGCGATATTTAATAGAAATCACGAGTCCGAATAAAGAATAAAGATAGGAATAAGACTATTATTGTATAAAAAGCGAATATTAGTTAAGCAAAATTTTATCACTTTGTTTAGTTAAACACCAACAACGAAACTAAAATACATAATATCATGGATATAGAGAAAGAAAAATGTTGCAAGTGCGGAAAGTGGTTTAGGGTTATAGAAATTACAACCCTCTTTGGAGGCAATAAGATGAGAGAAGAAATCACATGCCCGTATTGTAAAGCAGAAAATGGGGCTATAATGACAAATGGTAAAGTGACCACTGAGGCAATAGAGCCACAACAAAATATATGACGAAATAATATAAAATACAAATACAAAATCATGAAAAAAATTAACTTTAAATTTCAAAAATCATTATTAGTTCTCATCGGAGTGCTGATAGTAGGTGTTAACCAAATGAAGGCGGCAACGCAGATTGATCTCTATGTTTCTGCTATAGACATGTTTAGAACAACATGGGATTATTCTACTTCCGAAATTAAGTATGCTTACAATTGCAACACTGATAATGGGAATTATTGGACAGGTCATCAGGGTGCAACTGAAAAGACATCTTATACCTATCATAGTTTTCCCGTGTATAGATGTGTAATTTGGTCATCCACAAATTATGCTGAAATATATGTTTACCATTATAAAAATGGTTCAAATGTTTCAGGTGGTGGGCAACCAGTAGGAACTGGTTGGATTAATTTTTCCGGATACAATAATCAAATATTCGTCGGTAATGACGGAAGTGGCAATGGTCAGTTTGTCTCATCGCCAACATGGGATACTCAAGAAACTATTACTATTTATTATGCGCTTGCCAATACAGAGAATTACTCTATTAAAGCGAATGCCAGAATAAGTTCAGACTATGAAGTTTGGGAAAAGGTTGAAATGGAAAATACAGGTAAGACTTTTGATGGTAAAAAGATATATAAATGTGATTTGACTATATATCGTGGCGGTTTGCAGCATCTTGAATTCATACGCGAAGATGGTTCAACATATATAGATAAAGTTATGCCGATCAACAATTCTTGGACTAGCACGGCAACTTTTAGTGGGAAATTGTATTATAATTCTGCATGGAGACCTTTTGGAGAAAAGCGCACCTACGATGGAAGTACATACATTTATTGGAAGACATCAGGTGGAAGCATTCCAAGCGGATGGGATACCGGATCAAATAATGCTGGAATACAATTAGTAACTGTTGTAAATGGAAACTATACCTATTCGGGTTTCCAAAATGGGGAATCGATAGGTGATGGTATGTATAGATATTTAGTACCGGCGGGTACATATGCCGATATTGTGGAAGTAAAAGGTAAAAATGGCAATTACTCCGGTGAATTTGGTTTTCCATCTGAAACAGAGAAGAATTTAATATATGATTACAATAATCAAGGGAAATGGGGCAGTTGGTCAACAACATGGTTCGCGCGAAACGCATATATTTATATGGATAATACCGCATCGGGATGGAGTACGGTATCAGGCTATAATAAAATTTTGATTGGACGTGCAACTACTAATATATATTCTAGAACGTATCCTCTAAAATCGATTTCTAATACAAAATTATTGTGTTATGATGGGGCTTTCACATTTAATGATTATAATCAGTTATGCTTTATCCATACGACATCAGATGATTGGGGAGAACTTTCTGGTGCCGATGATTATCCCGGAAAACGTAAGACATATGCTGCAAACCATACGAATGAGGTGGCTTATTTGATGGATGGAGGATCAAAGACATATAACTTGTTTACTCCTGCAAACGCAGGAAGTGGGAGCTCATATCCTACACCATCTCATTCATCAGCCTCAACCTATTCGGGGTTGCTGCATTCAACACAGACTGTCAACGTAGAAGTTTCATTTGATAATGGTTCTAATTATGCAACAGCAGCAAAAGCGCCAGCAACCGTAACATTGCATTCCTATGCATTAACAAATGCTACTACTTCTGCTGCAAGCAATGCTACGGATATTACGGTAGATGCAACTACGGTGGAAACAACGACAACGGCTGTTCGTACAGCAACCACAACATTAGGCTACTCGGATAAAAAATCCGGTTATACATTTGTTGGATGGTTTAAAGACGGAACATCACAAGGTACAGGAACAACTCTTACGTATTATCCCACAACTGCAACAACTCATACAGCTCGTTTTAAAGCAAATCGTTATACTATCACTTTGAATGATGAAGGAGGAAGTGGAGGTTCTGGTTCGGTAACGGCAACCTATGATACTAACTCAAATTTGACATCTGCTGTTTCTGTCCCATCTAATGGGGATTATACCTTTGCGGGTTATTATACAAAGGCAAATGGTTATGGACTACAGATTATTGATAAGGATGGTAACTGGAATTCCAATGTAACGGGTTATCTTTCTTCGGGTAATTGGGTAAAAGCAGATAATGTAACCCTTCACGCTCGTTGGAAGAGTTGCGATGATTACACCTTCCACGATGGAACAGAGGACGCAGAGGATTGGACTGCTACATGTTTTGAGCAAGTAGGAAGTACCCATCAATGGGAAGCAAATTATACCATTCCGAACAAGCCGAATTTCTATGTAGGCTATAATGAAGACTTTGTGTCAAGTGATTTGGGCTCAAATGGCTCGCAATCTGTAATGACTGCAATGACCAGTTTGCGTCTTGCTCCGGGTTCTGCATCTTTGGGAACGGCTACAGGTGCTACGGGTAAATTGATTATAACCGATAACTCCAGCGCAGACAACCTGAATGTAGAATTCTTGCCTTCTGGTTACGCATTGGCTTATAATGGAGGAACGATAAATCTATCATCAACAGCAACAGAGAACATTTGGGAATCCAATTCTGTTACATTAAGTGCTGAAGATGTGAGTGGTACTTTCAAGATTAGACTTAGGACAAGTGACAGTTATGTGGATTGCGGTTTGTCTGCTGCAGAAAGTGCCGCAACAGTTGGAGGACGAAATGGTGTAACTATGAAGAGCGGAATGACGGGAAAATTCCAAATTGACATTAGTAGCGATGCGGATAACTTTGGATTGAAATTCCTTCCTGTTCATACAGTATTCTTTATTAATGAAAAAGGATCGGCAACAAATCAATCAGTCGCTCATGGAGAGAAGATTACTACGACACCGTCTGATCCTACGACTACAGGATACTACTTCGGCGGATGGTATAGAGAAGCTGGTTGTTCGAATGCATGGGATTTTGAAAACAATGTGGTAACAAAAGATACTATCCTCTATGCTAAATGGACAGCAGAGACATATACCATTACCTTAAACGATAGAAATGCAACGAGTGCAGGAACTGAGAGTGTGACTGTTACATATAATAATGGCTATCTATCTGAAAGTATTGATAATCCGTCCAAATGGGGTAATACATTCGGCGGATGGGTTAATGGAGACGGTACTGTGATTATTAACACATCAGGAGGGTTAGTTACCGGTGTTAAGGATTATACCGATGGATCCGGTAACTGGACACGTGATGTAGGAGCCAATGGTGCCACTCTCACCCTCTACGCAAAATGGACTCCGAAAGAACATTTGTATTGGATTCCGGGGAACACAAGTAGTGATGTTGGAAATGTTTCCGGAGCTGTTGAGTTTACCTCTGCAGGAGGCGGAAAATACTATGTAAAGATAGATACCGATAAAGATCAACTCTTCCACCTGGGTGATGGATCCAATGCCGCAGGTCCTGCAACACCGGCTAATACGGATCATACTCAGTTCACATTAGCTTCCAGCGCTAGCGAATTAGGTTCTAATGCTTATTGGTTCAAGCAGACAGGCTCTAAACAGACTATTATTTATGTGCTGGATATAGATAATTTAACATTGGACTTTGAGAACTTCGTTATCTACAAGCCGGGCGATAAAGCCGCTGATACTCATACTGCGTATGGCTCAGAAGAGGGATTTGACGGTACCATCTACGGTACATTTGAGTATCGTATGCCTGTAACTGCTCTTAATACATGGAGCACCTTGTACCTGCCTTTTACGCCGTCTAAAGTGCAGGTATATGATAACTCATATTCAGAATATTACGATATATTCCCATGCCACCGGAAATCGACAGATAATCTTCTCTATCAGGGATATTATGTCATCCGTAAACCGGAGAAGACTACCAATTGGCCTATTAAGGATTTCAAAAACTGGTTGGATCCTTCGGAGTCAGAGTACGAAGGCTGGGTTCCTACGGCAAATACTCCTTATATTATATTATGGCAGATGCCGTATTTCGAAAACAAGTACATTTCGTTCTGGGGTAATGGTGTAACCATTGATGACAAATTCTCAGCGGGAGATGCTCCGGATCAAGACAGCGTATTAAATGTATTAGGTAATGGTACGATGGCTACCGGGTCGGTCGTTGGCGCATACGTGCTTGCAGATGATTATGGAGATGGCGCATGGCTACGTAATGAAAATGTAGAAGCCCCGAGTTCTGTAGGACCATTTGAGTGTTATATTCTCGCAAATAGTGCTACGACTACGCTCTTCCCTGTCATAGGTCGTCGCACGCAAGATGAAACACCAACCGGTTTGGAAAATATCCCAAGCCTATCTTCTGAACCGTATAAGGTTATGATCGATGGTCAGCTATACATCATCCGCGACGGACGCATGTATGATGCTACAGGTAGAGCTGTTAAGGCGTCAAATCGTTAAACTGTTAAATCGCAATGACACAAAATACAAATCTTATGAAAAAGAATATAAAGATTATGGGTTATGGGCTATGGGTTATGGTAGCGCTCCTTGTGAGCGCGCCAACCATGGCGCAGAACTACGAGGCACAGCAACCCACGGCTACTTTCCAGTCGACCAGCACATTTACAGGCTCTGGAAGTACCTACTCTTCTGATATACAAGAAGTCGGTGCTAAAGCTCCGGGGCACCCCGGTCAAATCCGTCGAGATGGTCCTGGTGGTCTTCCTTCTGTGGACCCCTCACAAAAAACCGACGACCCGACTACTCCGCAATATGGTCCTATCGGCGACGCGGTACTGCCGCTGTTGCTCATGGCAATGGGATTTGCGGGAGTGATTGCGCTTCGCAGAAAGCGCAAATCACGTGTATAGGCCTTCGGCCGTTAGAGCTGCGCGTTTATAGACTTCGTCGTTTAGGAGGTTTATAGGCCAATGGCGCGTTTATAGACTGCGCCGTGTATAGTGCTACGCACGTTAAATTAGCCTTGTGGCGCTGATCCGCCACAGGGTTACTAAAAGCTGAAAGCTGATAACTCATAGCTGCCAGCTCCAAAAGATCTTTGACATAGTGTACTTCTATTGAGAAAAAATGCATTTTTTCAACGAAAAAGTGTAAAAAGGCTTGCATATATGAAAAAATTGTTGTAATTTTGCAGCAGATTTGAAAAGAAAGCAAGTTTATGATAGCTACAATCGCTGAAATACAGAAGTTTTTGAACGATTTTCACCAGAAAGTTGAGATCTTTGATATTTTCTTTCTGGATGATCGCGAGAAGAATGCAAACACAATCGATGAGTTAGGAATCATTCGCGGTATGCGTAAAGAAGTGATTCAATCGCTTACGGTGGATGATTATTCCGAAGGGCCAATCAAAAATATCCTCAACACATGGGGCGATTTATGGGTGTTCGGAAAAGACGTCGAAGGACGAGAAGTGTATATCAAAATCAGTTATGGTAAGCCTAACCGTCGAGCTATCTGTATTTCGTTTCACTTAGCAGAATTTCCAATGAAATATCCGTATAAGAAAGGAGGCAAGTCATTATGAAACAAGTAATTGATAGTCCTTTTAGCGAGGGTAAGGCGCATTTGCAACACTTGAAAGAGACCACGGAGTATCGCGGTGAAATGTTCACCTATGAGCACACCAATTACCGGTGTGACGAAACTGGATTGGAATTCACAACCGATGATATGGACTTCGATAATCTGGAGCAAGTCTATGCTCAATATCGCGAGCGTCATAACATCCCTTCTCCGGCGGAGTTGACAGCGATGCGTGAGCGGTATGGGTTGTCGGCTATTAAGATGGCGCAGGTACTTGGGTTGGGCGTGAACCAATATGCCAAGTATGAGCAAGGCGAGATGCCGAGCGAGTCCATCGGTAAGATGCTGAGGTCGATCCAGACACCGGCAGTGTTTATGGGGTATCTGGAGGACGCGAAGAATCAGTTCAGCGAGGCGGAATACAAGAAGATCTGTGCAAAAGTGCAGAAGTCATTCCTCAAGTTAATCAAGTCGAAGCCTGATTTGTCTTGGTTCTGGGAGTTGCTAACTCCCCCGCGTGTCTTAGGTCGCGTGGCGTTGTAATAAACGCACAATAAGTTTTCTCAATAGGAGCAACGGAAAAACCGTCGCTCCTATTTGTATATAGAAGTATGCTAGCATAGGGCGGATAAGGAACGGGGGTAGATAACATCCGGGCCGAATGACAAAACAAGAAAACAAAATACAAAACCGAAATAATATATAACATAAATATAAATCATGAAAAAAACATTTCAAAAATCATTATTAGTCCTCATCGGAGTGCTGATGATGGGAGTTAACTGTGTGTGGGGGAAGACAATTACCGACCTGAGTTACGTTTCGATTACCGGCTCTTTTAATAGTTGGGCTGATGGAGGCAATTCTGCTTGGTGGTTTACTCCCAATCCCGCATCTGGTACGCAAAACTATTATACTGGCACCTTCTATCTTCCATATTCTTCGTCTGATAGAGAAATGAGATTATATTTGGGTAGAAATAATAATGGAAATAGCAACTGGGGTGCTTCAATGGCTTTTGGAGGATATTGGATTAACGACGAAAATGATTTTAATGCAGAGATGGGAACTAGTAAAGGGAATGATATACTAAAACCCTTCTCCTCGTCTCCTGCTTCGGGATATATCAAATTATCTTGCCAGTTTTGGGGCGATTATTCCGGCAACTCTCGCTTGATAATTAATCAATCTGCTGTAGATGCATTAAGTCTTACATCATTAGATGCTTCAAGCAGCTCGGTTAAATCAGGTCAAACTATTACGATGAGCCCTACTGGCGCATCTGGAGGTTCGGGCGGTTATAGCTATTCGTATGGTTCTTCACTTGGTGGTAGTTTCGATGGTAATACATTTACTGCGCCGTATTATTTCAATTCTCCGAGTACTACAATTACGGTAACAATGAGCGACACACATACTCTACTTTCCGGATTAGCTACGACTCAAAAGACAAAATCCATTACCATCAATCGTCCGGATAACATGTATATTAAAACCAAATTTAATGATTTTGACGATTGGGGATGGGTAACTTTGCCATCTAATGGTGATGGAACTTACTCTGTTACAGCAAAATACAGAGGAAGCACTGGATGTAACTGGAGTGTCACATCTGGAGATGAAACTCAATACATTGAGTATACCTCATATACGAAAGTGCATGATGCAATAAATGATCCTCTTATTGATGGAGACGATTGTACCTTTAAGTTAACACCTACATCGTGGACAGATGCTTCCAAAGTGGCGTCTGTGACCATTACAAAGCGTGTAGCCATTACTGCGACGAAAGTGTCTTTGGGTACAGGTTCTGGTACAGCCGGTACTCCGAGTATCTCGGCTTCAGGTTATGCAAATGGAAAAGTAGATTACAATAGTAGTGTTACGTTTACCGCACCAGATGAAGCAACCGGTTACAGATGGAAAGGATGGTATACGAACAATACGGGTACCGGCGCAGCGTATAACTCAAACAAATCCTTCACCGAGGCCGTAACAAGTGCAAAGACATATTATGCAATCTATGAGCCAATTGGATATAAGATCACTTTTGATGCAACGACGAACGGAGGAGCTATTACCAATAATGGTACTACATATGCGGAAGACGGAAGCCGTAAGTTGTCAGAGACATATAATACGGTCGTTACCGGTACTGCGCCGACAGCTGTTAAGGACGGTTGGCATTTTAATGGATGGTACACTACAGCGTCTGTCGGTGGCGTCAAACTCATCAATGCAGATGGAACATGGAATACCGATGTATCTACATATACCTCCTCTGGCAAGTGGGTAAAAGCTGATAATATTACCCTATATGCTCGCTATAGCCACGGCATTAACTTTATCTCGTTTACCGGCTATTATAACGTGATGCCTGGAGCTGATGTAGTAGGTGAGGTTCACTTTAACACTGATGCAGAGCCAGAAGGTAATTTTACCCTCTGTTATGTTTTGACGACCGGCGGAGGAGAGAGAATGTTTGATCAACCGAACTTTGATCGCTCATACTCGGATGGTTATCATAAAGTTACTTTTGCAGCTCCTGTAACGCCTGGTGCTTACACGCTTCAGGCTCGTCTATATGAAGAAGCTAACCATGACTGCGCAACAGAAGCCGGAGCTTTAGATACTTATACTAGTCTTGAATTTACATTCAATGTTGAACATACAAATACAGTAACTGTACAATACAAGTGCGGAAGTGTGGAGGTTCGTCCTTCGACAACTGTACAGGCAACAGCTTATAGTACCGCAGTCTCGGTCACGGCTCCCACTATTAAGGGATTGACTTTCACCGGTTGGACATTAGGAGCCGGTGTGTCGGCTGTTTCTCCGACAACAACCAGCGACCAAACCATTAAAATCCACGCCACGAAAGATAGTATCATGACGGCTAACTACAGCCAGAGTGGATACGTTTATTTCAAGAATACGTATGGTTGGGATAACGTGTATTTCTATCGGTATAACAAACAGAGTTATTGGGGAACAAGTAATTCCGGAGACTACGGAATAGGTGCGCATGGTAATTCTGATAAGTGGTCTGACTATTGTGAAGAAGGTCCTATTGAGATGGAAAAAGTGGATGGCACAGATGATCTATACTACTGCAAACCATCCAGCACTCCAGGTAGCACTCAATCTTATGTATTTACTGATAAGCCTTCTACGGAATATTTCTTTGGTAGAACGGACGATTTCTATCCTATCAATGTATTAGTATTGAATAATACAGCATTTAGCCAGAGTAGTAATAGTGCCTTCAATACTACTAATCATATGATTGTTCCGAATAAAGATCAAACACCGATTAATCCGGGTGGCATTTATGATGGCAAGGTAAGTTACTATACTGAATATTTCGCGATTCCCTCGCTAATGGATTGGAACTGGACATTACGTGGTGATTGGGGTTGGAGTACTCCCGCTGCATATTGTCACTTCCAAGCGCCTACGATGGGTAGTACCACCTTCCAAGCACATCGCTACTTTGATAATGAGACAGGATGGGATCATTATATCCAAGTATATGACCAATCTGGGGAAGATAAAGGACACTATGGAGTCGTTAGCGGTGCAATTGAAGCTACAACAAGTACACCGACCGAACTTGGCAAACAGAGCGGAAGTGAAGATCGTAATATCAGATTCCGTACGAATCATCAAGGAGATTACATCTTCAATCTATCCTTTGAGCCATCGGCAAATCAAAAGGGAGGCTTTGCCGGTAAGGTTAAGTTGAGTATAACTTATCCGATTGAAGTAGGCGATTATCGTCTGGTATATACGGGAGGTTCGAAACCTCACCCGGGAAATGTGATCAAAAGACGTGCTAATGGTGAAGATATTGTTAGTATGTATGTAGCTGCAGGACAAGCTGCAGAATTAGTACTGCAACCCTGTAGCGTAGTAACGGCAGATGCTGTTACATGGACTCCTATAGCGTCGTGCTCTGCTCCATCATATGCAGATGCTGTGAACTTTGCAACGATTCTTAGTGCAGGCGGTGCGGGTGCTTATAACTTCACGATTAAGCAAGATGCGAATGGAGCCAATCCGAAGATTACCAAAGTTGAGAAATATACCGGTCCGTTCTATATCCGTACCGACTGCGTAAATAGCGATAAGTGGAACTATTGGGATTCGAAAGACGCTCACACGATGACTTATTCGGATTACTCCACTACTTTGACTACGGATCCGTATAGCCACTACTTTGTGAAATGGATTTCTGAATCGGATGTTATTGTTAAATTCTGCGTAGCGAATGATTACAGCGAAGCTGTTTCTGATACGCTTGATGCGGATGGTATTCTGACAGGAACGAATGTTAAGGTAAGTGAAACAAATGTGCGCTTTATGTACAACCAAGCGACAAACGGCCTCAAGCGTGCCTATACCTATGGTCCATTAAATAATATGTACATGTTATTGCGTACGCCGTACGTGACGAGTGAGGATGGAACAAATGCATGGTTGTATAAGAGTTGGACAAACACTTCTACATATACTCTCTTGGGTGGTACCAACAAATCATTGGATGATGTTGCGGTAGATACCTTGAAGTTTAATGATAATGGTAACTGGGTATATCAAGCAGATGTTTACGCTCGTCCGGGAGCTCCCATAAAGTTGACGGGATACTTTAATGGAGCTACGCAGTATTTCAAAGGAACATCCGGAACGAGTTATACAACTGACGCTCAACACCTTCTCGCAGGAAACGGTGATCCGCAACATATGCGTATCACGTATGATTTCAAGACTAATCGTATGATGACTGCTTGGATGCCAAGTGGTAGTGAAATTACTCAACTGAGTCTCAACGCTGATGTGATGTTGATTCGTCAACACCAAGAAGAGGGAGCGTCTATCACTATTAAAAAGGATGGAGTTAAGCCAGAGGATAATGCGTTGTCAAATGTGCAAACCGTTTATGGTGTAATTCAGTTAAACAAATCAACACTCAATGATGTAACTCTGTCTCAATACGAGCGTGACTTGTTCTGGATATCTTTCCCGTTTGATGTGCACTTGAGCGATGTATTCGGATTCGGTAACTACTATGAGCATTGGGGTATCCAATACTACGATGGTAAAGGTCGCGCAAAGAATGGTTATTGGGTTGATTCTAAGTCTAACTGGAAGTTCTTCACTCCGGGTATGCGTGATACGACAGTCTTGAAAGCTAACGAAGGATATGTGCTGGCAGTCGATTTGGATCTGCTCGGCAATGAATCTAGCGTGTGGGATAATGGCGTGACATCTATTTATCTTTACTTCCCGTCCACTACAACCTTAGGAACCATTAAGAATGCTACCAGCACGACAGTAGACATTGACACCACAGGTTATACATGTACTATTGATAGACGTGTCAATAAAGAGGTTGCAAACACTAACCTTGATCGTCGTGTAGTAGATAGTCACTGGCATTTGATTGGTGCTCCGAGTTTTGCGGGAGCAGAACGCAGCGCAGGCACTTCATTTGATGCGCATGACGTCCCAAATATAGATCCGGCAAATTGGGCAACAACTGATGTTCCGTTTGTTTACGATTGGGATCCTACCACAAACACACTGAGCCCAATAAAGACAGGCACAGCCACCTTTAAGGCTATGCACTCTTATTTGACTCAGTATGGCAAAAAGACTATTACGTGGGAGAATGTCGTAGTTGCTGTGCCTGCCTCTGTAGCTGCCCGTCAGGCAAAACAACAAGACTTTGACTTGACGCTTCATATTCTGCGCGGAGCGAACTCAAACGACCAGACCTTCATCCGCTTGACGGAGAACGAGGAAGTAACGGATGACTTTGAGTTTGGCTACGACTTGTCGAAAGAGACGAATAGGTCTATCGCTAATGTTTGGACGGTAACGACAGACGGAACTCCCGCCGCGGGTAACAGTATGCCATTCGGCACTGAAACGAAGGTCGTGCCGGTTGGCGTGAAGACTCCTGCAGCCGATAGTTATACCTTCTCAATGCCGGAAGGCACGAATGGCGTAAGCGTTGTGCTCGTAGATAATATAATGAACACGCGCACGAATCTTGGCTTGACGGATTACACCGTTTATCTGGAAGCAGGACAATTTGACGGACGCTTCTCGCTGGAGATTCCTGTAATCACGCAGACGCCGACGAATGTAGAAACGGTTACGGGTGACGGGTTACTGGTTACCGGGGCACGCAAGGTGATGATCGATGGCGTCCTGTACATCGTTAAGGACGGAGAGGTATTTGACGCTCGCGGAAATCGAGTAAAGTAAGGAATGAATGAGTGAACGAATGATTAGCAAAATACAAAACTTTATGAAACGCATATATATAATGATGGTACTGGGTGCGCTAATGGCGTCCCTGGTTCCCACAAATGCTCAAACATTCCAAAACCCGAATGCGCAGCAGAACCAAAACCAACAGATAATACAAACCGGGGCACACTATACGGGGACGGTATATGAACCCTTCAGCGGCTCCGTACCGTCCGAGCAAAGTGCAGTAGGTGCCAGTTATTCACCCGCTAAAATTGGTAATCTGAGACGCGGTTTGGATACACCGGGCGATACCGGTCAATCTACCGAGTCCCCTATCGGCGATGCGGTACTGCCGCTGTTACTGATGGCAATGGTGTATGGTGGATGGTGTATAGTGTATAGGCGCAAGCGCCGTGTATAGCCTTCGGCGTTTATAACTTACGCGTTTATAGTGCTACGCACGTTAATACGCTTAGAGCCGGCTGTCAATGGCCGGCTCTAACAGTATAAAAATAGGTAATTTAAATTACCGGATCACTTGGCCGGTGGGGGTGTAGAGGCGGTTGCCGGATTGGATGTACAGATGGCCGTTGCGGAGGATCTTGGTAGCGGTGAGCGGTGAGCCGTTATCGGTCATCGGGATAGCCTCCGGCCAGACATGCGAATACCAGTGACGCACCAACGAGGGATCGGGCACACGATACAGCGACCAGACACTATTCGGATTATCGCCCAAGATATAGTCATGCAACCAGACCTCTAGATTCTCTCCTCTTTGATACAGCACCCACCACTTATCACCGTCTTCGCGGGCGATGAATAGCCATGTAGAGTCAGCCAGCATACGAGCCTTCCAAGGCGAACAATCATCCGTAAGCGTGTTGGCGGCGGCGTTATACCCCACGTAACTGTCTAAAGCTCCATAACAGCGTATCGTACACGTTGTATCCTCGAGTTGAAAATCGAGGTAATAGATGTCGGAGGTATAGATATACGCATCGTCCGAAAGCGCCATCCGTCCGCCGGAGACGATACCGCTGAGAACATAGTTGCCCAAGGCAAGCACATAATACCCCGACTCGGGATGCGTCTGCCGCTGCCATGTAGGATAAGGCAGATCGGTCCATACCGCCCAAAGCGTGATATCCTTCTTAGGGAAATAGCGACTATCGGCCGGCAAGAGGACGGGTTGCAAGTCCACCGGTTCGGTCAATTCGTTCTCTGCCCATCCGGCGAAATACCATTCGCCTCGATCCTCACGCATGGGCAACAGCACGCCACTACCGGGTGCCGACTCGGTGAGGGTCTCCGGCTCGTCATTCGTCATAAGCGTGACGGTATACGGTCGCAAAGCAGGCTGGGTATATTCGATTTCGTAACGCTGGATATGCAGCGAGTTGGCCGTACCGACGAGTTGCACCGTCAGGAAGCCCTCATCGAGCGTACATGCTCCACTCCACCCGAGGGCTTGATACTCACTATTATCATACGCACCAAACCAATCCTTGTAGGTGCCCGAAAGGGTATAGAGCTGCAGGTCATCGGCCGTAATCGTGAGTTGACCGGCTCCCTTATCCTTGTTGGAACGCAGATACAGACGCACCGCCTCGATACGGATATCTTCCAGACCCGACAAACGGAGCGTAGCGGTGTCGCCCTCCCGTATGTCGCCCTTCTGGTACGAACAACTGTAAGCAGTCTGCATACCCACGGGCTGCGCACCCGAAATAGATACCGACGACTTGGTTTCCACCGTAAAAGTCATCAAAATACCAAGAAGAATCGTTACAAATGTCATAAAAAAGCGATTTTTCCGCTAAATGTTTGCGTATATCATTTTTTTTTCGTACCTTTGCACCCGCTTTCGAAAAATGAACGCGAAACGGGTAGTAGTTCAGCCCGGTTAGAATGCCTGCTTTGGGAGCAGGAGGTCGTGAGTTCGAATCTCGCCTACCCGACTAAGAGTCACCTACACACGGTGGCTCTTATTCTTTTCGTACGGGCGCTACAGCAGTACCGTCTCGCCCTTAGCCGGATTCTCTATACCGCGGAAACCCGCTTCGTACAAATGGTCGCGATATTCGCTCTGCGCGTCTTCTTCACCGTGGACTACGAATACGCGCCGTACGGCTTCTACATTAAGACTCGAACGCAGATATTCAATCATCTCGCGCCAGTCGCCGTGACCGGAGAAGCCTTCCAACTTCGTGATATGCGCCTTGATACGGCGGTCCATACCGAAGATACTGATCCATTGTAGGCCGGGCTTCTGGATACGTGCACCGAGCGAAGTCGGCGTACAGTAACCGACGATAAGGATCGTGTTGGCTGGATTGGATATCTGGTTAGCTACATGGTGCTTGATACGTCCCGCCTCCATCATGCCGCTGGCAGAAATGATGATACAGGGTTCTTCGCTCGTATTTAGTGCCTTCGACTCGCGTATATCGGTAATATAATGCAAGGTATTAAAGCCAAAGGGGTCATCATCAAAGCGCATAACGTCCTGTACATCCTCGTTGAGTTCCGAAGCGTACATCCGGAAGATATGCGTGGCGTTGACCGACAAGGGCGAATCGACATAGACATTGATCTTGGGCAGGTGCTGCTCGTTATAGAGCTTATTGAGCACATACACAATCTCCTGGGTACGTCCTACGGAGAAAGACGGGATGATCAGCTTGCCGTGACGATAGACGCAGGTATCGTTGACAATGCCGAGCAGTTCTTCCTCGGAGACGAGCGACTCGTCGTGGAGCCGGTTACCGTAGGTAGATTCACAGATGAGGTAGTCGCATTGCGGGAATTTCTCCGGCGTACGCAAGATATGACTCTTCATGCGACCTATATCACCGGTATAGGCAATCCGTTTGCGCTCTCCACCCTCCTCGATCTCGAGCGAACAGATAGCCGAACCGAGCATATGTCCCGAATTGGTAAACGTGAGCCATACGCCGTCGCATACACGGAAACGCCGGTTGTAGCCCACCGTAATGAAATGCTGCATGACGCCATCTACCTGCTGGTTGTCGAACAGGGGCTTGATACGCGGCTTATGCAGACGATCCATCTTCTTGTTGTACCAGCGCACATCCTGCGCCAGGATAAAGGCCGTATCGGCCAGCATGATCGCACACAAATCGCGCGTAGCAGGCGTAGAGATAATGTCGCCCCGGAAACCGAGTTTGTAGATATAGGGCAAGAGACCTGAGTGGTCGATATGCGCATGAGAAAGGATGACATAATCGATATCCTTGGGTTCGAAACCCAGTTCACGGTTCATGGCATCGGTCTCCATACCTTTTCCCTGAAACATACCGCAGTCGAGCAAGATACGCTTACCGCTGTCGGTCGTAATGAGGTGTTTACTACCGGTCACCTCACGTGCCGCTCCTAAGAATTGAATTTTCATGATATACCGGATTTTGAGCACAAAATTACAAAAATAATTGCATATATGCAAATTTTTTCGTACCTTTGCACCAATTTTAGATACAATGCAATGAAAAACTGGAAAATTCTACTTATGGCAATGATTAGTTTGCTGGCTGCCGGATGTGCCGGAAAGGGCGAATGGCGCAGCACCAAAGACCAGGATAAAGCCCCGATTACCAAGCCGGAAATCACGATAGAAGGTGGCCGACTAACGGCCGAAGGCCTCTGGGCTATGGGACGTATCGGTACGGCTGTAGCGGATCAGGAGACCGGTCGCGTGGCGTATACCGTCAGCTACTACAGCGTAGCGGAGAACCGCAGCACAACATGGATTAGGATTTGCCAAAACGAGGCTGAAGGCTTAAAGGTGATTGATGAGTTTGTAGGTAGCGACCCGGCCTGGTACGGCAACAGCGGTGTGCTGGCTTATATGCGCGGCGGTAAGGTCTATCTGCGTCAGGACGGCAAAGACAAAGCCATCAGCATCAGCGATGAGCGAATCAAGAACGGTGAACTAGAAGGATTTCTTATGTCGCCCGACCGCAAGAAGATCATCCTCGTACAGCAAGTAAAAACCGTAGCGTCGACCGTAGACAAATACCCCGATCTGCCGCTGGCTACGGGACATATGCATGAGGACTTGATGTACAAGCACTGGGACGAATGGACCGAGTCCGCACCGCAACCCTTCCTGTGCGACCTGGAGGTAGAGACCGAAGGCGAGTTTGTCAGCGAAGCCCGTATTCAGAACCCGCAAAACCTGCTGGAGGGCACGAAATACGAATGCCCGATGAAGCCCTTCGGCGGTGTAGAACAACTGGCATGGAGTCCGGACAGCAAACAGATCGCCTACACCTGCCGCAAGAAGACGGGACTGGACTATGCCATCAGCACGAATAGTGATATTTATTTGGCGAAAGGCGAAAGGTTAGAGGCGAATGGTGAAGGGTCAGAGGCGAATGATATAAACCTGACGGAAGGTAATATGGGTTATGACCAGAACCCGAGTTATTCGCCCAACGGCGAGTGGATCGCCTGGCTTTCGATGGAACGTGACGGCTATGAGAGCGACGAGAACCGCCTCATGATTCGCAACACCGCCACCGGCGAACAACGCTGGCTCACCAAGACGCTCGACAGCAACGTAGAGGAATACCTCTGGATGGACGATACGACGCTGCTCTATACGGCCGTATGGGAGGGCACGATACAACTCTATCGCGTCACACTCGACGGCACGACGCAGAAACTGACCGAAGGACAGCACGACCTGACGCTCGCCGATGTATGCGACGGACAAGCCTACGTGCTGCGCCACTCGATGCGGGAAGCAAACGAGATATATCGGTTACCGGTTACGGGTGACGGGTTAGCAGGTGCTTCCGAGCACTCCGATAATCTCGTACAGCTTACTCACGAGAACAAGAATATCTACGACCAAGTAGAAATGGGACGCGTAGAGCCGCGTTGGCTGAAGACCACGGACGGTAAGCGGATGCTGACCTGGGTGATCTATCCCCCGCAGTTCGACTCCACCAAGACCTACCCCACCTTGCTCTACTGCGAAGGCGGACCGCAGAGTCCGGTGAGCCAGTTCTGGTCCTACCGCTGGAACTTCATGATGATGGCCGCCCACGACTATATCATCGTTGCGCCCAACCGTCGCGGCCTGCCGGGCTTCGGCAAGGAGTGGAACGAGGAGATCTCGGGTGACTACGGCGGACAATGTATGCGTGATCTGCTCGCCGCTATCGACCAGATGAAAAAAGAACCGTACGTAGATCAGGAGCGTCTCGGATGTGTCGGTGCTTCGTTCGGCGGCTACAGCGTCTATTGGTTGGCAGGTCATCACGACGGTCGCTTCAAGGCGTTTATTGCTCACGACGGCATCTTCAACCTGGAGATGCAGTACCTGGAGACCGAAGAGAAATGGTTCGCCAACTGGGATATGGGTGGTGCATACTGGGAGAAAAACAACAAAATCGCCCAACGCACCTTCCAGAACAGTCCCCACCGCTTTGTCGATAAATGGGATACGCCGATACTCTGTATCCACGGCGAGAAAGACTATCGAATCCTGGCCAACCAGGCCATGGCAGCCTTTGATGCCGCCAAGATGCGTGGCGTACCGGCCGAATTACTCATCTTCCCCGACGAAAACCACTGGGTACTCAGTCCGCAAAACGGCATATTATGGCAACGTACGTTCTTTGAGTGGCTGGACCGTTGGCTGAAGGAGAATAAAGTTGAGAGTTGAGAGTTGAGAGTTTAGAGATGAAATACTACTACGAATATGAGGTAAAGTACCAGGAGGTGGATGACAAGAAGCGTCTTCGCCTGTATAACCTGGAGAACTACCTGCTAGAGGTGGCCGGTCGCGTGGCCGACGAATTGGGATTTGGTATTCAAGTGCTCCACCCGCGCGGACTGACCTGGATACTGACGCGTTTGTCGGTAGAGATGGACTATCTGCCGACCCATAACGAGCACCTGGTCTTCGAGACCTGGATCGAGCAGAACGTACATATGCTCAGTACGCGTGACTACCGTATCTGGCTTCTGGAAGCCAACGGCGAGAAGCGACTCATAGGTCGATGCAAGTCGGTTTGGGCGGTGCTGGACATGGAGAAACGCGAGATCGTCAATGTGTTCAACGAACCGATATTCTTGGACTCGGTGGATGGCGAGGTGCTGGAGATGGACCGCATCCGCATGACTACGATTCCGGAGCCCAGCGGACAACGCGACTACCGTATCGCCTACTCCGATCTGGACTACAACCGGCATTGCAACAGTTGCAACTACCTGCGCGTAATGCTCGACACCTACCTGCCCGACTACTACGACCGCAAGGTACGACTGGACATCAACTACCAGCGTGAGATCACTCGGGGCGAGGATATGACGACCTACTATCTGCTCACGCAGGACGGCGTACAGTATCAGCAGAAGAACCGGTACGGGGAGACCAACTGCTCAGCGAAGATTACGGTGTAGGGTGTATGGTGTATGGTGTATAGTGTATGAATATGGATAATACGATACAAGAACAGACGCTGCTAAAGCGTCCGACAGAACTGGAATGCGACGTTGTTCGTTTCCAGAACCAGAAAGACAAGTGGATTGCCTTTGTCGGCATCAAGGACGGTCGTCCGTATGAGATCTTTACGGGACTGGCGGATGACGATATGGGTATCGCGCTGCCTAAGTCGGTAACCAAGGGTAAGATCATCAAAGTGGTCAATGCAGACGGACAGAAACGCTATGATTTCCAGTTCGTGAATACCCGCGGCTTTAAGACCACGGTAGAGGGACTGAGTTATAAGTTCGACCGTGAGTTCTGGAACTACGCCCGTCTTATCTCCGGCGTACTGCGCTACGGTATGCCGATCGACCAGGTGGTGAAGATGATTTCGGGTCTGCAGATGGACAACGACTCAATCAACAGTTGGACCACCGGCGTGGCACGCGTACTGAAGCGCTACGTACCCGGAGCCAGCATCGAAGAGATGGAGTAAAAATAGAGCCTGCCGCGTGGCAGGCTCTATTTTGTCTTCTTTACTTTTCTATCCTATTTGGACTCGAGGCTTAGGGGTTTCCCTTTTGAGTCATAGAATTGTGTTTGGAGCATTGCGAGGCTCTGGTTCTCTACGACACGGACACCGTACTTGACATACCATTTGCGTTTGAGGCTATTCAGCCATCCTCGGCAGACATAGGCGTAAATGTACGGATGTAAGTGGAGTCGTAGTCCTCGTCCGTAATGCGTCATCATGTGGGCCATCTGTTCTTCTATCTGGTCGGTAAACAAGATAGCCGGTTGGATTTTTCCTTTTCCTCCGCATGTCGGGCATGTCTCCATCACCTCTACTTCCACGGCAGGACGCACGCGTTGACGGGTGATTTGCATCAGTCCGAACTTACTGAGCGGCAGAATGTTGTGTTTGGCTCGGTCGCGATCCATCAGGTGGCGCATATGATCGTACAACTGTTGCTGGTGCTCCTTGGTATTCATATCGATGAAGTCGATGATGATAATACCTCCTATATCACGTAGGCGAAGCTGGTGGACGATCTCGTCAGCCGCAGCCATGTTGTACTGGAATGCGTTCTCTTCCTGGTCTTCGTATAGCTTCTTGCTACCGGAATTGACATCGATGGAGAACAGGGCTTCGGTCTTATCTATGATCAGATAGCCGCCGTGTTTGAATCCGACTGTACGACCGAGACCGGTCTTCATCTGTCGGGTGATGTCAAACTTGTCGAAGATAGGCTGTTTAGCTTTGTACAGCTTGACGATCTTCTGGCTCTCGGGTGCGATCAGTGTCAGATACTGGCGTATTTCCTCGTAGATACCTTCGTCGTTGACCTGTATACTGGTAAAGCTGGGCGAGAGCATATCACGTATGATACCTATCGTGCGTCCTATTTCTTCGCTCACCAGGCTGACAGGTTCCTTTTGCTGCAGCGTGCGAACCATTTCTTGCCAACGTTCTACCAGTAGTCGCAACTCCGTGTCCAGTTCCGCCACGCGTTTGTCTTCGGCCACCGTACGAACGATAACACCGAATCCGTGGGGTTTGATGGATGCGATCAGTTGCTTGAGTCGCGAACGTTCGCTCTCGCGCTTGATTTTCTGGCTGACCATCACGCCGTCGGATAATGGCATGAGAACCATATTCCGGCCGGCGATAGACAGTTCAGCAGTCAGTCGTGGGCCCTTGGTGTTGATTGGTTCTTTCGTCACCTGAACCAGCAAGGTATCACCCACTTTCAGCACCTCTTCGATCTTCCCTTCCTTGCCTACCTCGGGCATGCGCTTTTGTTTCTCCGGCGCGGGTACCCGTCTGCGGTCTGAGACCGCCTTGGTAAGATACGACTGGAAAGTACGAAACTCCGAACCTAAATCCAAATAGTGTAGAAAAGCTTCTTTCTCATAACCTACATCCACAAAGACTGCATTCAATGCGGGCATCACTTTCTTGACCCGTCCGTAATAGATATTACCTACGGCGAAGTTATCCTCGTTGCGTTTCTCGCGGTTGATCTCCTGTAGGCGATCGTCCTCGGTCAGCGCGATAGCAATCTCATGTGGCTGTACGTCCACAATCAATTCGCTTTTCATAGGATTTATTTACTTATGCTTATGACGATTCTTACGCAGGCGTTTTTTGCGCTTGTGCGTTGACATCTTGTGTCTTTTATGCTTCTTTCCGTTTGGCATAATGAATAGATGTTTTAATTAGTTAATGGATTAATCGTTTGGTTTGCTTTCTTATCGAACCATTTTATTGAACTCATCAGCAGGCTTGAAGGCAGCAATCTTGTGCTCCGGCACTGCGATAGATACGTTCTTGGAAATGTTGCGTGCAATCTTAGCTTTGCGCGTCTTGGTAATGAAGCTACCGAAACCGCGGAGATAAACGTTCTCACCCTCGGCTACAGCATTCTTCACATTGGCCATAGCGGCCTCTACGATGTTCGTAATCGTTGTCTTGTCATAACCAGTCGAGATAGCGATCGAACTTACGAGTTCAGCTTTTGTCATAATACTGTATATTTTTAATTAAATTATTAATAAATTTCGTTCTATTTTTTCCGTTCAGACGAAAATCGGCTACAAAATTACTATAAATTATTGAAATACAAAAGTTTTTCGCAAAAAAAATCGTTTTTTTCATTATTTTTTTGTAATTTTGCACCCAAAATCGCATAAAATTGTACTAAATCAATGAATTTGACCTATTTATATGAGCAATTGTACCGTTGGTGGGAACAGAACAAACGGGTGCTACCTTGGCGTGATACGAAGGACGCCTATCGTATCTGGTTGAGCGAGATCATCCTACAGCAGACACGCGTACAACAGGGTCTGGATTACTACATGCGATTTATTCGTCGTTGGCCTACGGTGGATGACCTGGCGGCAGCCGACGAACAGGAGGTGCTGCGCGAATGGCAAGGTCTGGGTTATTACTCGCGTGCGCGTAACCTATATAAAAGTGCGCAAACGATAGTGGGCCGCGGTTGGCAACCCTTCCCCACCCGATTTGAGGATATCCGTTCGCTACCCGGCATAGGTGATTATACCGCCGGTGCGATCGCCGCCTTTGCGTACGACATGCCTTATCCTGCCATGGACGGAAATGTGTATCGCGTAGTAGCGCGCCTGATGGACCTGGACGAAGCCTTTGATACCTCGTCGGGCAAGAAGCTGTTTCACACGCATATCATGCAGCTGCTCGACCGCGAGCATCCGGGACTGTTCAATGCGGCTATCATGGAACTGGGAGCATTACAATGTACACCTACGCTGACGGATACTGAAAGCGGTGAATCGCGTTGCGAGAGCTGTCCGATACGCGAAGTATGCCGGGCGTATGCCCACGGTACGGCAGCGATGCTACCCGTGCGTAAACCGCGACCTCAGTTGCGCAACCGCTATCTGAATTATACCATCTATCTGAGCGAACAGGACGGCGAGACCTATACGCTCATCCGTCAGCGCACCGAGCGCGACATATGGCATCATCTCTGGGAGTTTCCGCTTAGGGAGTCGGAAAAGGAACTGCTGCCGGCAACCGGCAATAAACATGTAGATCTCAAGCATATCCTGAGCCATCAACGGCTCTATGCCCGATTCAGCAAACAGTCGGTAGACACGCTGCCCGACATACCGGGTACGCGTCGCGTAGCGCTACGCGAACTGGACGACTACGGACTAAGCCGACTGACGCTTATTGCGCTTGAGAAATTGCTGTAGGCGTAGCGGGGTTCTGACCACGATACGGCCAGCCTTTTTGCGTGAGGAAGTCCAGGTAGTTCTGACCACCCCGATAGACTTTGAAGACATTATTACAGAACAAGATATCCGTGATACCGTTTTCGCGGACATACTCCTGCATATTCTTGGTGAAGTAGCGACCGTCCACGACATGCACCTCTTCGAACGAACCGAACAGGTAGCCCGCCAGGGCATTACCGAAGCTGTCCTTGAGGATCAGCACACGACGACCGTTACCTACCGAAGTGCGTACCTGCGTGATCTTGCTATCACCGCCCATAAACACGCAATAGGCTGCGGAACTGCCGTCACTGAAATGACCGAAGAACTCGCCACGTTGCGCAGCTGCCTCGGCCGTGACGCGATAGGCTTTATTGACGGTATAGACGATATACGTCGTCTCGTAGGAGGAATCCTTAGGCGTATAATAGACAAAGTCCTCAGGCGACTCCTTGACACTGATATCATGGCTATAACCGTACATCGTGCCGACAAAGCCATGCACCACCTCGCGGTTGTACGCACTCAGCGGACGGTATGGTACACCGGCTACGCGTGCAAAGCGCTCCGCCGCATAATACGCGCCCAGCGGTGCCCAATGGTGGTCGGTGCGCAGGAAGATATCTTCGTCGGCATGTTTACCCAGTGCGGTATAGATATCTACGGCTTTGACGGAGTCGTCCAGCAGGGAATACGTGTTGCGAATCGTGGACAGTTCGGACTGCGTACTCTTCTTGGCTACATTCGGGCAGTAGAACTCCACCGCCGTAGGGATGACCATACAATAGACATTCACGCCGGGGAAGGTGCGCTTGTAGGTGTTGCAGACTTCGGCATAGGTCACGCCACCCTTGGTGCCGTAATACGCACTCATCGCACGTACTGCACCCGGTTGGCCGCAGATAATAATTCCGCCGCTACCGGCAATCTTAGCCGCCTCGTCGGCATTCTGACGGTTCTCGTAATCGGCTATCTCGCGCTCGTTCATGAGGCCCAGTTCTTCGGCATCGGCGCCGTCGTTGCTCTGCTGGTCGGCAGCATGAAAAGTGACCTGGTCGTCCGCACCGATCTTAAGACCCATATAGCGGTTGAGCAACATGCTCATCTGGAGCAACTGCTCACGCATGGGTTCGGTATCCGAGAACCATCGGGAGACGGATTCGGTATACTGTCCGCTCTGCAGCGAGTCGGACGCCCATGAAGGCCATGCCGGCCGTTCGGTCAGATCGCGTCGCTCCAGCTCGGAGAACGTAGGACGCGGCAGCACGTAGAAGATGGTCAGCACCGCAAGCACCAGCACGGCCATGAAAGTTATATATATGTAGCTTTGTTTCACAGAAATTCAAAATTAAAAATTAAAAATTCAAAATTAAGAATTAAAACCTCGTATAGAGGAAGGGGTTGTTGGTGGCGCCGACGAGCAGGGCGATGCTCGTGGCAAGGATTAGCGTGGAGACCACGATGCGTGTAAGCAGGCGTACTGTCTCGCTGCGGACGCCCTGTTGCAGCCATTTACGGATAGGCAGACAGCAGATGATGGCTACCAGCCATAGCCAGAGTTTGTTCATCACGAGCGACTGCGTCAGGAAGTCCATACCTCCGCCCGCCGTAAACAATTGGCGGAAGAAGAGCAGCATCTTATCGAAGTCGTCGAAGTAGAACACACCCCAACCCAGCAAAACGATCAGCAGGCTGTAGATATGCAACAAGGGGTGCAACCAGCGGTATTTCTCCAATTTGACAATCGTAAATTTCTCCAGCGCCACGATGATACCGAAATACATACCCCAGATCACGAAATTCCAACTGGCACCATGCCATAGACCGGTCAAGAACCATACCACCAGGATATTCAGGGCCTGGTGACGACGGTTACCGCCCATAGGGATATAGACATAGTCGCGGAAGAAACTACCGAGCGAGATATGCCAACGGCGCCAGAAATCCGTAATCGACGTGCAGCAATAGGGATGATCGAAGTTCTCCTTGAAGTGGAATCCCAGACAGCGACCGATACCGATCGCCATTTCGGAATATCCGGAGAAATCGAAGTATATCTGTAGGGCAAAAGCCATAAGACCGACCGCTGCACCGAGCGTGGTGGTCTGTTCGGAGAGTTGACCGAGGAGTTGGTCACTCACAGCAGCTATCTGGTTGGCTATGATCACTTTGCGTCCCAGACCGAGCATGAAGCGATACAGACCTTCCGAGAGGTCGTCGGCCGTCACATGACGATCCTCTATCTCACGCGCCACCGTATCGTACCGCACAATAGGTCCGGCTATCAACTGGGGGAACATCGAGATATAGAGCAGCAAGTTGGTGAATCGACGCTGCGCGGGCGACTCACGACGATAGACATCGATGAGGTAACTGATCGACTGGAAGGTATAGAACGAGATACCTATCGGTAGAGCGATTTGGGGATTCGGCACCGGCAGGCCGCATTGGCTCAGGGTCTCGGCGATGAGGTTGGCGTACTTAAACGTACCGAGGATCAGGATATTACATACCAGTCCGAAGGTCAGTGCCGTTCGGCGCCAACCGCCGTTGGCATTGTCGATGATGAGTCCGCTCAGGTAGTTCATCACGACGCAACCGATCATCAGCAGTACGTAGAGCGGTTCGCCCCAAGCGTAGAACAACAGCGAGAAGAAGACCAGCACCATATTACGGCATCGGAATCCCTCAAAGCCCTTGTCCAGCAGACGGGCCAAGAGATAGCTCAGCGCAAAGGCCGGCAGAAATCCAAACAGGAAGAACAGGTCAGCGAATACCATAACGCGTAATGAGTGAAGCTATTTTCTGACCCAGGCGACGCGCCCCGTTCACCGAGGTATGCGTGCCGTCTTTGGTTTCTACGGTTTCGTTCTCGAGGTGAATAACCGGTGTACCCACCGCCAGTCCGCAACCGTCCAGAATCTCAGCTACCCGGCGTATCTTCTCCTGCGGCGCCTTGGTAGTAGGCATGGGTGTGATGAGCACGATCTGCGCCATCGGGAAGGCCAGTTGCAGGGTCTCGACCGCATAACGGACCGAGAGCGCCAGGGAGGTGATTTCCTGAGGTTCTTTCTTGATCAGTTGGTCGGTCGGGATCTCAAAGGCCTCTTCGACCGTCATATCCCATATGCCGGGACGTTTCTGCTCGAACCACGCATCGTTGGTGCCCGCCATGATGATGATAACATCCGGATCGGACTGCAGATGGAGTTGGGTGGCCTGCAAGAGGCGTACCACTTGGTTGAAGAGGACGTTTTGCGGACTGAGCACCGCCGTACTGTCGTGCGGCAGACGCAGCGTCTCGCGGGTGTTGGTCCATGTAGCGCCGGAGCGGGCATAGTTGTAACACGTGGCGGGTTGCATCTGTTGCATAAACCAGTAGGTCCAACTCTCGGGGTTGGTGCAGCGTACCCCACCGTTCCAGGTGTTGCTATCCCCCAAAAAAGCATAACGCACATCACGCGCCATGAGCGTCGTGACGGCCAATATACAGACTAATACAGATAAAATACGTTTCATTGTCGTGCTAAAATCGGGTGCAAAAGTACTGCTTTTTTTGCATTTATGCAAATAAAAGAGAAAAATACGGCAGATAAAACGGAAAATACAACCCCATTTTAACAAATCAGACCGCCACCTACCACCAAGTCGTCCTGGTAGAGCACCAGCGACTGACCGGGTGTGATCCCCCATACGGGTGCTTGGAATTGCAGACGGAGCACGGGATAGTCGGTGCTGTCGACGATGGCGGGTACGGCCTGGGAGCGGTAGCGTACGCGTGCTAGGACATGCGGATTACGACGGAGCGCTTCGGGATCGATGAGCAGGGCATGGTCGGCGGTAGCGGTGGTGGCGAGCAGGTCGTCGCGTTCCCCCAGCATGACGCGGTTGTGCGTCGCATCGATAGCGGTCACGAAGCGCGGTGCACCGAGGGCGATGCCGAGCCCTTTGCGCTGACCGATGGTATAATTCGGGAAGCCCTCGTGCCGGCCCAGCACCTTGCCCGATTGATCGACATAGTCGCCCGGCGTAGTCTGTACGCCTTCGTCGCGCAGGAAGCGGCGGTAGTCGTTGTCGGGCACGAAGCATATCTCCTGGCTCTCGCGTTTCTTGGCGAGGGTCTCATAGCCGTGTTCGCGGGCTATTTCGCGTACGCGATCTTTGGTCAGATCACCCAGCGGGAAGAGGGTGCGGCTGAGGTTCTGTTCGCTGAGTCGCCAGAGGAAATAGGTCTGATCCTTGTGCGTATCGGCGGCACAGCGCAGGTAGGTATGGCCGTCGCGCTCGGCAATACGGGCGTAATGGCCGGTAGCGATATAGTCGCAGCCCAGTTCGTCTGCCATCTGGAGCATGCTGCCCCACTTGATATAGGCATTACACAGCACGCAGGGGTTGGGTGTGCGGCCATGGCTGTATTCCGATACGAAGTTGCGGATCACCTGCTCGCGAAACAAGTCGCGATAGTCCACGATATGATGCGCAAAACCCATCCGCTCGGCGTTATGCTTGGCCTCCATGATGCTCTCTATGGAGCAGCAGCCTTTCTCTTTGGCCAGGCACGACTCGCGGATGCTGTCAAACGTGCGAAAGGTACAACCTACGAGGTCGTACCCTTGTTCCATGAGCAGCATCGCCGACACGGTCGAGTCGATACCGCCGGACATGCCTATGAGCACACGCTTGGCCATTATTTATACAGGAATCGCTTGATCGATTTCTTGGGCGTCTTCTCGAAGGGTTCGTGCTTGATCTCGATATCCGATACCTGGGAGTAGCCGGGGATAAGTTTGTTGAGGCGTTGCAGGTTCTCGCGCATCTGCTTTTGGAGTTCCTCCAGGGTCATGCGCTTAGTGAGCGTCTCGTCGGGGAAGACGAGTGCCACGAGTTTGCCCTCGCGTTCTACCACGAGCGACTCCCCTACTCCGGCCTGGTTGTTGAGCTTATCCTCGATCTCTTCGGGATAGATATTCTGGCCGGACGCACCGAGGATCATGGTCTTGTTACGTCCCTTGATATAGATATTCTGCTTTTTATCGAGGCATCCCAGGTCGCCGGTACGCAGCCAGCCGTCCTTAGTGAAGGCTTCGCGGGTAGCTTTCTCGTTCTTATAGTAACCCATCATGACATTCTCGCCATGCACCTGGATCTCGCCTACGCCGGAATTATTCGGCTTATCGATACGCACCTCCATATTCATCACCGGCACACCGCCCGAACGGGCCTTGAAGTACTTGGGCGGGTTACCGCCGATCAGCGGTCCGCACTCCGTCATACCGTAACCGATCGACAGTGGGAAATGGATATCCATCAGGCACTTCTCCACGACCGGATTCATCGCCGCACCGCCGCAGATAAAGTAACGCAGTTTGCCACCGAAGGCGTTCTTGAGCGCATGCTTTACGCGGGCACGGATGATATGTCCCAGGATCGGTGCTTTCCAGCAGGCACGGATCAGTTTCTTGGAGAGCATCGGGTCGAGCGATTTCTTATGGATCTTCTCGATTACGAGCGGCACGGTCACCACCAGGTAGGGTTGCACTTCCTGCATGGCCTTCAGTAGGATGGAGGGCGTCGGACTCTTGGTAAGGAAATAGATATGCGTACCGCAACAGAGCGGATAGAGGAATTCGCACACCTGGCCGAACATATGCGCCAGCGGCAGCATCGACACCAGTCGTTGTCCGGGTTCTACGGGCAGGATCTGCTTACCGATCTCTACGTTGTTGCTCAGGCTGCGTCCGTTGAGCATGACGCCCTTGGGGCTACCCGTTGAGCCGGAAGTATAGTTGATGAGGCACATCGTATCCGGATCGGCTTGGAAATGCACATCCTCGGGTTCGATACCCTGCGGATAGCGTTTACGGAAGGCCTCGTCGATCTCCTTGCCGGAGGGGAAATGGACGCCTTCGGCTTGGTATAGCGGACTGAAGTCCAAGAGCGACACGGCCGCTTCGAGTTGCGCCATAGGCTGGTGCTGGAGTTCTTTCCATACGTACGGACCGACGAAGAGCAGCTTCGAGTCGGAGTGATCCAGCAGGTGGCTGATATCCTCGGCTTTGAAGTCCTGGAGGATACTTACTACGACGGCTTCGTACGACGCGATAGCCAGGTAGGCGACCGCCCAGTTGGCACAGTTACGCCCGGCGAGCGCGATCTTATCGCCCTTCTGAATACCCAGTTGGCGGAACAGTTCGTGCAGACGCAGCATCTCGCGCGCCAGTTCACCAAAGGTATACCCGTTCTGCTCTCCGTAATCGGAGATTGCCTGATCGTCCCATTGATGCTTCATCACCTCGTTGAGGTATGTCAAATAATGCTTTTCCATATAGTCATCACAAAAATCGGCTGCAAAGGTACGAAGAAATTCTCATATATGCAAATAAATTTGCACAATCAGATTTTTTTTTGTAATTTTGCAGCGTGAATTAAAATAGCGTATTACGGCCTTATGACAATTGCCCTATTTGGAAATACGATGAAGAGCGAGACGATGCTCGAGGTTTCGCATATTCTCGAATTCATGAAACGCCACAATGTTCGCGTCATGCTCTCGCAGGAATTGCGCCAGGAGTTGAACATACGTGACATCCCCGCCTTCCCGGACAGTTCGGATAAAAACGAGACAGCTACCGACGAAAACGAGATGATCGACTTTGCCGTTTCGGTAGGTGGGGACGGCACGTTCCTGACCACCGCCTCCATCATCGGCGATAGAAACATACCTATCCTGGGTATCAACTGCGGTCATCTGGGATTCCTGGCGGACGTGCAGACACGCGACGTAGATCAGATCTTGCGCCAACTCATCGAAGGACAATACACAATAGAGCAACGCTCGCTGCTACAGGTCAGTTGCAACAAAGAGAACCTCATCATGGCGCCCAATGCCCTGAACGAGATATCGATTCTAAAACAGGGTTTTAGCAGCATGATTGCTATCGAGGTGCATGTCAACGGCGAATTGCTCCACAACTACCACGCCGACGGACTGGTCATCTCCACCCCCACCGGCAGTACGGCCTACAACCTATCGATCGGCGGTCCGCTGATCGTGCCGCAGTCGCGTGTGCTGGTGCTGTCGCCTATCGCTACGCACAGCCTGACGGTTCGCCCGCTGGTGATTCCCGAAGACTGGAAGATCGACCTGAAGGTAAGCAGCCGCTACAACAACTACATGATCTCGGTTGACGGACGCAGCCAAATACTCAGCGACGAGGTGCAACTGCATATCGAGCGTGCACCCTATACCGTCAAACTCGTGCAAATAGGCGAAAACAGTTTCCTGCAGTCGCTGCGCACCAAACTCAATTGGGGGAAATAGTGCTTCGCACGTTAAAACGTTAAACTGTTAAATTGTTAAACTGTTAAGATGTTAAACGCTATAATTTGGGATGTAGATCCGGTGCTGTTCCACCTGGGCGGACTGGAAGTTCGTTGGTACGGCCTGCTATGGGCCATCGGACTATATCTATGCTGGCTCGTCAACGAGCGCATGTACCGCCGCGAGAACTGTCCAGCAGAGTGGGCAGATAAGATGTTTCTGTATATGGCACTGGGCGTCATCATCGGTGCACGGTTGGGGCACTGCTGGTTCTATGAGTGGCACCTGACGAACGACCCGATACAGCTCTTCGGATGGACGATTCAGTACCGCAACCCGTATATCGAGCACCCGCTGGCATTGCTGCGTATCTGGGAAGGAGGACTGAGTAGCCACGGTGGTGCAATCGGATTGATCATCGCCGCCTTCCTGCTCAACAGAGTGCATTTCAGCAAGTACCCGCAGTTCCGGACCTCGTGGCTCTGGATATTGGACCGTCTCTGTATCGGCGTCTGCATCACGGCCACGCTGATTCGTCTGGGCAACCTGATGAACAGCGAGATATACGGCGGCCCGACCAGCCTACCCTGGGGCTTTATCTTCGTGCGTGACGGCCAGACCGAACCGTGTCACCCGACCCAGATATACGAGATGCTCTACTGCCTCGTAGCCATGGCGGTCACCTGGCCCCTGTATTTCAAGACCGACGCCCGTCGCAGAGAAGGACTGCTACTGGGTGTGTTCCTGGAAATCGTCTTTGTGACCCGTTTCCTATTGGAGTTCATCAAGAACGACCAGGAAGCCTTTGAGGCCGGACACGTACTGAATATGGGACAGTTGCTCAGCATACCGTTCATCCTACTGGCTACATACCTGATCATACGGGCATATAGACGGCCGCTCTCGCCGGTAGTAGATAAACAGCCGGAGAGTCTGGACCCTAAATATCGGAAGAAAAGTTGAGAGTTGAGAGTTGAGAGAAGTCTTCTAGTTGAAAGTTTTATGACCAAACAAGATCTTAGGATAGTATATATGGGCACGCCGGAGTTTGCGGTGGCCAGTCTGGATGCCTTGGTACAAGGCGGCTATCAGGTCGTGGCTGTAGTGACGATGCCCGACAAACCTGCCGGTCGCGGCCACCAACTGCAGTACTCGGACGTAAAGAAATACGCCCTGGAGCACGGTCTGCCCGTGCTGCAGCCCGAACGACTGAAGGACGAAGCGTTTCTGGAGACGCTGCGCAGTTATCAGGCTGACCTGCAGATCGTAGTCGCCTTCCGCATGCTGCCGGAGGTAGTATGGGCGATGCCGCGTCTGGGCACGTTTAACCTGCACGCGAGCCTGCTGCCCCAGTATCGCGGTGCGGCACCCATCAACTGGGCCGTTATCAATGGTGACTCGGAGACCGGCGTGACGACCTTCATGCTCCGTCACGAGATAGATACGGGAAATATCATCCTACAAGAACGCCTACCGATAGGCCCGGACGAAAACGTAGGCTCGGTGCACGACCGACTGATGGCACTGGGTGCACCGCTCGTCACGCGCACCGTAGATCGCATCATCGAGAGCGAGAATCAGGGTACACCGCTCGTCACAACCCCGCAACCGGACATCGATGCGTTGCGTCCGGCACCCAAGATCTTCAAGGAGACCTGCGAGATACGTTTTGCGGACAAGACTGCCGAAGAGGTAAAGAACTTCGTGCGCGGCCTGAGTCCCTACCCCGCCGCATGGGCCAATTTGGCGGTCAACGGAAAGATTTTCGAAAATACGAAGATCTATGCGGTCGCGGTCTGTGACCGAGACAAACAGCCATCCGGCACAAAGGGCGAAATCATTGTGCCGTGCAAAGAAGGGGCGGTACGGATCCTTGAATTACAAGTGCCCGGCAAGAAAAGAATGGACGTCCGTTCCTTTCTGAACGGAATTAAAAATTAAAAATTAAAAATTGCTTGATTTTCAAGCCATAATAGATAAGTACTACGGTGACAATCCGGAGCTGAGGGAGGTACTGATGATCCACAGTCGTCAGGTGGCTGACCGTGCGCTACGGATTGTAGATCGTCATCCGGAGTGGCAGGCAGACAGGCAGTTTATCGAGGAGGCCGCCATGCTGCATGATATAGGTATCATCTTCTGCGACGCCCCTAAGATCCACTGTCACGGACCGCATAAGTATATCGAGCACGGCTACCTGGGGGCGGAACTGCTGCGACGGGAGGGGTTGGAACGTCATGCCCTGGTGGCAGAGCGTCATACCGGTACGGGCATCACGATCGAGCAGGTAGAACGCGAAGAACTGCCTATCCCCGAACGCGACTACTGTCCGCAATCACTCGAAGAGAAAATCATCTGTTACGCCGATAAATTCTACAGTAAGAGCCACCTCGGTGAGGAGGTAGCTCTCAGCAAAGTCAAAGCCAATATATGGCGGTATGGTCACGATGCCATCGTTCGTTGGCAGGAACTCGTCCGTCTCTGCGGCGAGAACCTCTAAAAGTGCACTCCCAGACCGGCTTTGACCAAGGCATCGTAGCCGAAGTTGGTTTCTACATAGCCATATACCGGCCATGAGCCGAAGGCTACACCCAGCGGCGTGATGTTGAAGGCAAACAGGGCCGCCATATTATCTTGCGGCGCTTTACTCTTATCGTCATAACGCGTATGCATAATGTGCATGCCAGCACCTACGTCAGCACCCGAATAGAGTTGTACTTTCTCGCGGTTGAGGTAGGTGAACTGGGTACTGAACACCAGCGAAACGGCATTGTTGGTGGTATAACCGATACGCACGGCATCGGCCTTGCTGCTGCTATTCACCACATAGCCGTCCAGCTCCCAGTTGGCTTTCGCACCGATACGACACCAGCGGTTCATCTGGCAGTAGTACTGCAGGCCGTAGTTACCGAAGAAATGCCAGTTGGTTCCATGCTGCGCAACTGTCGCTACCCATAAGAAGCCCACGGCCAGTTTGCCGATGTAGAACGCACTCACATAGCCCGCACTGAACTGCAAGCTGTGGCGCTTCTGCATGTAGTATGGCACTTCCTCCATCGCAGCCGTCGGCATCGTATCTACGATCTGTTCCGGCGTGAGGGCAGGCAGCGTCACCGCTGTCAGCGTATCCAGCTCCTGTGCCATCACGGCCGTACTACTCAGCACGGCCGCAACTAAAAATAGAAGTATTCTCTTCATACCTTTCGCCTTTAGCCTTCCATCCGTCCGTGACATTGTTTGTATTTCTTGCCGCTACCGCACGGGCAGGGGTCGTTCGGACGCGGTTTTTTCTCTACATGAATAGGCATCGGGCGTTGCTCACGCGTATCGCGGCCTGCGGCCTGGGACATACCGCTCTGTGCGGCAGCCTGCTGCACGGCGTCCTTCTGGGTGCGATAACGCGAGAGATCCAGACGGCGTTGCTGTTGCGCCTGCTGTACGGCATCCGGTTCCTGCTGGTGGATACGTCCACGCATGAGGATCTCGATGGTACGGCGGTTGAGCGACTCGAGCATATTACGGAAGATACCGAAGGACTCAATCTTATAGATGAGTAGCGGGTCTTTCTGCTCGTAGCTGGCGTTCTGAACCGACTGCTTGAGGTCGTCCAAACGGCGGAGGTGCTCCTTCCACTCATCGTCGATCGTAAGCAGCAACATACGTTTCTCGAATTCACGGATCAGGTCCTTGCACTCCGACTCGGCAGCCTGCTTGAGGTTGACGGAGATATTGTAGACCCGCTTACCGTCGGTGATCGGCACGAGGATATTCTCGTACATCGAGCCCTTGCTTTGATAGACGCGCTGGAGAACGGGATTAGCTACGTGCATGAGGGTATCCATACGACGCTTGAAGGTCTCCAGGGCGGCCTCGGCCAACATGTCGGAGAGGCGTTGCTGACGCTCGGCGAAGAAGGTATCTTCGGTGAACGGCATCTCCATAGCGAATATCTGGGCGACATCCATCTGGAGGCTCTCGTAGTCGCGTGCCGACTTGGCATCGGCTACGACTTGATCCGCCGTGTCGAAGATCATATTGGTGATATCCACGCCGATACGCTCACCCATCAGGGCGTGACGACGCTTGGCGTAGATGAGGTTACGTTGCTGGTTCATAACGTCGTCGTACTCGATGAGGCGCTTACGGATACCGAAGTTGTTCTCCTCCACTTTCTTCTGCGCACGCTCTATACTGCTGGAGATCATCGAGTGCTCGATCATCTCGCCCTCCTTGAAGCCCATACGGTCCATGACAGAGGCGATACGGTCGGAACCGAACATACGCATCAGGTCATCCTCCAGGGATACATAGAATACCGAACTACCCGGGTCACCCTGACGTCCGGCACGACCACGCAACTGGCGGTCCACACGACGGCTCTCATGACGCTCCGTACCGATGATAGCGAGACCTCCGGCCTCTTTCACCTCGGGCGTAAGCTTGATATCCGTACCACGACCGGCCATGTTGGTAGCGATCGTTACTACGCCGCGGCGACCGGCTTCGGCTACGACCTGTGCCTCCTGCTGGTGGAGCTTGGCGTTGAGTACGTTATGCTTGATCTTGCGCATGTTGAGCATGCGGCTGAGCAACTCACTGATTTCCACGGAAGTAGTACCCACCAGCACCGGACGGCCCTCGTTGACCATCTCCACGATCTCATCGATCACGGCATTGTATTTCTCGCGTTGGGTGCGATAGATACGGTCGTTCATATCGTTGCGGGCGATAGGCTTGTTGGTCGGGATAACGACGACGTCCAGTTTGTAGATATTCCAGAACTCACCCGCCTCCGTCTCGGCCGTACCGGTCATACCGGCCAGCTTGTTGTACATACGGAAGTAGTTCTGGAGCGTGATCGTTGCAAAGGTCTGGGTAGCCGCTTCTACCTTGACGTTTTCCTTAGCCTCGACGGCCTGGTGGAGTCCGTCGCTCCAGCGGCGTCCCTCCATCGTACGACCCGTCTGCTCATCCACGATCTTGACTTCTCCGCCGTCGATGATATAATCGACGTCTTTCTCAAAGAGCGTATAGGCCTTGAGCAATTGGTGCACGGTATGTACGCGCTCGGACTTGATGCTATAGTTGGTCAGTATCTCGTCCTTGCGCTCCTGGCGTTGCTCGGCGGTGAGGCCGGTAGTATGTTCCAGTTCGGCCATCTCCGAACCTACGTCGGGCAAGACGAAGAAGGTGGGGTCGTCGGTCGAACCCGTCATGGCGTCGATACCCTTGTCGGTCAGTTCGATCGACTTGTTCTTCTCGTCGATGACGAAGTAGAGTTCGTCGGTAGCGATATGCATGTTCTTCTCGTTCTCCTGCAGGTAGAACTCCTCGGTCTTCTGCAGGCGCACCTTGACGCCCGGTTCGGACAGGTACTTGATGAGGGCTTTGGACTTCGGCAGACCCTTGAAAGCACGGAACAGAGCCAGTTCGCCTGCCTCTTTCTCCTCGGGACGGTCGGAACCCATTTTCTGCTTGGCCTCCACGAGCAATTTGGTTGTCAACGTGGTCTGAGCCTTGACGAGTCGCTCTACGCGCTCTTTGTACTCATCGAACATCTGGTCTTCGCCCTTAGGTACCGGACCGGAGATGATAAGCGGCGTACGGGCATCGTCGATCAAGACGGAGTCCACCTCGTCCACGATAGCGAAGTTGTGGCCACGCTGCACGAGGTCCATCGGGCTGATAGCCATGTTGTCGCGCAGGTAGTCGAAACCGAACTCGTTGTTGGTACCGAAGGTAATATCGCAGGCATAGGCCTTGCGACGCTCGTCGGAATTGGGTTTGTACTTATCGATACAATCCACGGTGAGTCCGAGGAACATGTATATCGGACCGTTCCACTCCGAGTCACGTTTTGCCAGATAGTCGTTGACGGTCACAACGTGTACACCCTCGTGGGTCAGGGCGTTGAGGTAAACAGGCAGCGTAGCTACCAAGGTCTTACCCTCACCCGTAGCCATCTCGGCAATCTTACCCTGGTGGAGAACGACACCACCGATGAGCTGTACATCGTAGTGGATCATATCCCAGGTCACCTCGTTACCACCGGCCTGCCAGTGGTTGTGATAGATGGCATACTTACCCTCTATCTCCACGAAGTCGAAACGCGGATCGGCCGCCAGGTCCATATCCATCTGAGTGGCGGTGACCATAATCTTCTCCGACTCGGCGAATCGGCGTGCCGTCGATTTGACGATAGCAAAGGCCTCGGGCAGGATCTCGGTCAACTCTTTTTCGTAGATCTCCTTGATCTCCTTCTCGAGTTTGTCCACCTCGTCAAATACCTTCTCACGTTTGTCGATTTCGAGGGCATCGATCGAAGCTTTCAGTTCTTGGATACGTGCTTTGCGATCGGCCACAGCCGCCTGCAGACGGTCCATGAGCCCCCAGCTACGTGCACGCAGCTGATCGTTGTCAAGCGCATCGATCTGCTTGTAGGCTTCTTGTATTTTCTCCACGTATGGCATAATCGCACGCATATCTTTCTGCGACTTATTGCCAAACAGTTTCGTTATAATCTCTAAAAAACTCATATATTCCAGTCTATTCAGTTTCTATATCACGATTTCGATGGATCGCATGTCAGATCCACACGCAGTTTCTTAAAGGTCTTGGTGTCGACCTCAGAGAGCATTACCGTAGAATGCATTTGGCAGCCCGCCAACTCGGGCAAGGTAGCCAGGGCTCGCTTGCATCGCTCATCGTGGAGCGAGAGCACAGAGAGGGCGATCAGCACCTCGTCGGTATGCAGACGGGGGTTGTGACCGTGGAGGTAGGCTATCTTGGTATGCTGTACGGGTTCGATCATCTCGTCGGGGATGAGGCGGGCGTCGTGTTCGATACCGGCCAGGTGCTTGATCACATTAAGCAGCAAGGCCGCTGATGAGCCCAAGAGGGGTGAGGCTTCGGCCGTGATAATCGTACCGTCGTGCAGTTCGATCGCCGCGGCGGCATTACCGAGCGACTGCTCTTTGCGCTCGCGTGCGGCGACGGTGGTGCGGCGATAGGCAGTGTTGATACCCACCTGCTTTTGGAGCAGGGCCAGTTTCTGCACTTCCGAGTCGTTGCAATCACCATTCGCCATGCGGTTGAGGGCGGTGAAGTAGCGGCGGATGATCTCCTGCTTGCTGGCCTCCTGGCATACCGCATCGTCGGAGATACAGAAGCCCACCTGGTTGACGCCCATATCGGTAGGTGACTTATAGGGATTTTCGCCATACAGGGACGTGAATATCGCGTCCAGCACGGGGAAGATTTCTATATCTCGATTATAGTTTACCGAGGTCTGGTTGTAGGCTTCGAGATGGAAGGGGTCGATCATGTTGATATCGTTCAGATCGGCCGTAGCCGCCTCGTAGGCTACGTTGACCGGGTGGCGCAGCGGCAGGTTCCAGACGGGGAAGGTCTCGAACTTGGCATAACCGGCTACGCGCCCGCGCGTGTGTTCATTATATAATTGGCTCAGGCAGACGGCCATCTTACCGCTACCCGGTCCCGGTGCCGTAATGACGACGAGCGGACGGGTCGTCTCGACATAATCGTTGCGACCGAAGCCGTCTTCCGAGGCGATGAGTTCCACGTTATGCGGATAGCCCTCGATGATATAATGATAGTACACCTTGATACCCTGTCGCTCCAGGCGCTTACGATATGCATCGGCAGAACGCTGACCGGAATAATGGGTAATCACGACCGACGAGACCATGAAGCCGCGCGTCATAAACTCGTCGCGCAGACGCAAAACGTCTTCATCGTAGGTGATTCCCAAATCCTGGCGCACCTTGTTCTTCTCTATATCAAAAGCCGAGATGACAATGACGATCTCGAGCGTGTCGCGAAGTTGGGTAAGCATGGCCAACTTGCTATCGGGACGGAAACCCGGCAAGACACGACTGGCATGCATATCGTCGAACAACTTGCCACCGAATTCCATATAGAGTTTATTACCAAACTTAGCGATTCGTTGGCGGATATGATCCGACTGCACGCGGATATATTTGTCATTATCAAATCCTAGAGCGAGAGACATGGATGACGAATTAAAAATTCAAAATTAAAAATTAAAAATTATTCAAAGGCGCCCATTTGGAGCATGGCTACCTCTTTAGGCGTGAGGAAGCGATACTTGCCACGGGCCACATTTTTCTTGGTGAGGCCGGCGAAGCTGACGCGGTCGAGCGTCATCACCTTATAGCCCACTTTCTCGAACATACGGCGCACGACGCGGTTCTGACCGGAGTGGATCTCCAGTCCGATATGACGGCGGTCGTCCTTGGGGAACTCGAGGGCATCGGGCACGATACGCTCGTCGTCGAGCACGACACCATTACGCAGGATGGCCTCGTCTACTTCCGATAGTTCGTGATCGAGCGTAGCGGCATAGATCTTCTTCTTGCCGAACTTAGGATGCGTGAGTTTGGATGCCAAGTCGCCATCGTTGGTAAGCAGCAGCACTCCGGTAGTATTCCTATCGAGTCGGCCTACGGGATAGATACGCTCGGCACACGCATTACGAACGATATCGATCACGGTGCGACGTTCCTGCGGGTCGTCGGTAGTAGTAACGGTATTCTTCGGCTTGTTGAGCAGGATATATATCTTGCGTTCACGACGTACGGGCTGGTTATGGAACATAACGCGGTCGGTAGGCATCACCTTGGTGCCGAGCGACGTAACCACCTCACCATTAACGGTGATCACACCGGCCTGGATAAAGTCGTCTGCCTCGCGGCGCGAACAGATACCTGCGTTAGACAGGTACTTGTTAAGACGGATCGGCTTGGTGGGGTCTTCGTACTTATCGTGGTATTTCTGTCGTTTGTTTTCGGTAGAAACTGGTTTAGGTCCAAGGCGGCGCGGGCGCATCACGCGTTCACGCTGCTCGCCGGACAGCATAGGACGCTCTCCTACACGGAAACGCGGACGCTGTCCTTCGGTACGTTCTTGTCCTTCTCCGGCATTGCGCACGAAGCGGGGACGTGAGTGCCCGGTCTCACGATCGGGACGGCTCTGTGGGTTGAATCGGGGACGTCTGTGTGCCCCGTCCGAATCATTTCGGAAACCTCCCGGGCGACGGGAGTCAAAATTATCGTACATAATTTACAGAAAAAATAATCTATTAAAAAGGAGCGCATAGGCGATCAGTCTCTCAGGAAACCGAAGCCTATGCGCATGGTTTAGTGGTCGCAAACACGACCATGTTTTTAGGTTTAAGCTTCCTGAGCCTGCTCGATAGCCAACTTACCACGATAGTAGCCACAGCTCGGGCATACGGTGTGATAAATGTAATGAGCGCCGCAGTTCGGGCAGATTGCCAGTGTCGGCATCTTCGCGCGGTCATGAGTACGACGTTTCGCTTGTCTGGTGTGCGATTGTCTTCTTTTAGGATGTGCCATAGTTATTTACAATTTTACGATTTACAATTTACCTTTTAATTCATTTCTTGTATTTCGGGATCTTCCGGAGCCGCGCTACAAAGGTGAGTTTGGAGAAGTTGCTGCATCTGCAGGTTGCACTCACCTTCCGGGTGACTGTGCGTCAGAGGAAGATTTACAATTATCAGTTCATAGGCCAACCACCGGAGGTCCAACTGCTTGGCGTCCGGCTCCACCTCCATCCGGTCTTCTGCCTCAACGGGCAGGCTGACAGGATCGAGGCAGCGGTCACACGTCACTTGTACTTCGCCCTCCACAGCTATGTGCAGGTCAAAATCCGAAGCACGCAACGTAAGTTTGGCTTGTGCGTTCACCTCACCGCCCAAGAGCTCGGTCGCCTCCTGGCCGGAGAGATAGGCCGTATCCAAGGTATAGGACAACTCGTACTGACCGGGGGCCAGTTGATCCAATTCCACCAAGGTAGATGTAAGCGTAGTTGCCATGATTTTTATACCTTAAATACTATTACCGCACAAAAGCGGGTGCAAAATTACTGCTTTTTTCTGACATACGCAAATTTTTCGTTGTTTTTTTTATAAAAAAACGTTCAAGCCCTACTCTTTTACGTAAATCATGTATTTATAATCCGATCTATCCACCGCTACATAGCCGCTATCGAGCAACATATGTTCCAGCATACTTTCGCGGTCCCGGTACTGGGGTTTGGTATGGAACGAGGGCGAATAGAAGCAAAAGATCACCGGATGCTCGCGGGCCACCAGTTCGCTGTACCAGCGCGTATAGACCGGATCAAATATATTCGACCAGAACTCGTTGCGCACAGGCGGCTCACAGTGCGTGATTGCCCGGAACATGTGCATCGCATCGCCTACGGCGTACACCTTCGATTTCCGGCTATATACGGCATAGTCGTTGCAGAGCTTTACCATCTGGGCATTATCCTGCTCACTTATCTGAGTGAGATGCATTACAGGAAATTGTCCCCACGTGTTTTCCTCATAAATATTGTGTCGTCCGATAGCGTTGGTCGAGAAGCGCACCACAAAGAGCGCCGTGAGAACGACCATAGCCGTGAATACATACCGCTGACGGCACGGCCACTGGATATAGGCTGCCCACCACGGCAACAAGCACAGCAAGGCCGGGAAGAGCTTGAGAAAGCCGGTATCCGTACCAAGCGTCGCCACGGACATCAAAGCCAGTGCGCAACCCATCACGGGCATCGGCAGGTCGTGCCGCTCACGCTGACGGTAGAGCACCAGCGCCACAAAGAGCACCAGCGACGAGATGAGATACACCTGGTCGATACTATACCACTGAGAAGCGGGATACGCATAGATGACATAATAGAGCATCAGTCCACCCGTAGCTACCGCAGCAAACCACTTCCAGGCCGTATGTATCGGTCGACCTGCGATAGACAGTCCATAGGCAAAAGCCAACCATAGCGCCAAATCCGCCACCAGTCGGTAGCCATTCTCCCCCATTTTCTGGAGCATCAGTTCCATGGTATGCCGCGCCGCAGGTGCCGTCACGTCATGATGCATGCCGTAATACCAAGCCACCAGTCCCAGGCCATAGGCCACCGCCGCCACGAGCAAGGTGATGAGAGCTTGGCGAACCAATATCGGCAACCGGTCTTTATCGCGGCGATACAGGTAATAGCACCAGAGCGCCAGGATAGGCAGCACCAGCACATTCGGGAAGCGCACCAGTACCAATAGGGCCAGCAGGAGGCCTATTGCAATTTGAGATTTGAGATTGGAGATTGGAGATTTTAATAGTACGACGCAGAGTATCGAGAGCAGTAACACCGAGATCGTACCGGGCGAGAACTCCTGGAACGAACCGTACGCCACCAGCCAATAGGTCAAGCCCAGCCAGTGCAGGTTACGGCTACGCTGCCGGCGTGAGAGCAAACAGCAATAGGGCAACGCCACGGCCAGGGTCGTACACAGCCATCCCAACACACGCATGGCGAAGATAGTATGTCCGAACAGCGCCATCCACGCATGGCCGATAGCTATCGTGCCGCAGGCCAGCCAGCCGGACTCCAGCAATTCGTACTTGGTGAGCCAGTAGAACTGATCCTTGATATTACCGCCACCCCGTACGACCCATAGCAGCGAGTACACCAACGCACTCACCAGCATGATCCATCCTATGACTTGTTGCCAACGTTTAGGCTGCATAGAATTCACGGATCGTATTTGTAATATACGCTACTTCATCGAGCGAGAGGTCATAGAACAGCGGCAGACGTACCAAGCAGTCGGCATAACGGTCACACTCCGGCAAGGCGCGGCCGTCGTGACGCGTATGATAGTACTCCGAACTATGCAGACTCAGATAATGGAATACCGCACCTACCCCATGTTCTTTAAGGTACTTAATAAAGGCGGTACGCTTCTCATAGTCCGGGAAGACGAGGTAGAACATGTGCGCATTATTGGTGGCATAATCCGGCAGGTCGGGCATACTGAAGTGACCTTGCTCGGCCAGAGGAGCCAGTTGCTTATAGTAGGTTTCCCAGAGTGCACGGCGCTTGGCCTGGATATCATCCAGGTTCTCCAGTTGTGCCCAGAGGAAAGCGGCATTGACTTCGCTCGGCAGGAAACTGGATCCCATATCCACCCATCCGTATTTATTGACCTCACCACGGAAGAACTCGGCACGGTTGGTACCTTTCTCCCAGAGTATCTCGGCCCGACGCACAAAACGCTCGTCGTTGACTACGAGCAGTCCGCCCTCACCACCGGCCGTGATATTCTTGGTCTCGTGGAAGGAGAAAGCTGCCAAATGACCGATCGAACCTAATGGTGATTGGTGATTGGTGATTGGAGATTGGTAGTAGCTATCGATGGCCTGCGCAGCATCTTCTACGACCAGCAGGTTATGCTTCTCGGCTACAGCCATGATCGCATCCATGTCACATGCCACGCCGGCATAATGCACCGGTGCGATGACGCGGGTACGCGACGTGATGAGCGACTCAAGCAACTCGGCATCGATATTCGGATTACGCTTCATCGAGTCGGCGAACACCACTTTGGCTCCTTCGCGCAGGAAGGCCAGGGCAGTAGATACGAAGGTGTAACTCGGTATGATCACCTCGTCGCCGGGTTTGAGATCACATAGCATGGCGCACATTTCGAGTGCATCGGTGCCGGAGGTAGCCAGCAGTGTCTTACGGAAACCGTAACGCTGCTCAAACCAACGCTGACAACGCTTGGTAAATTCACCATTACCGGACAACTTGCCGTTGTAAACGGCCTGATACATATAATGGGCTTCCTTGCCCGTCAAATGAGGTTTATTAAAGGGTATCATAGGAAAAATACAATTACTCCAATTATAATAATAGTTATAGCCAGTGCTTTACGACGATTGATGGGTTCGCGGAATACGAGCCAGGAGAGGGCCGGCACAAAGAAATAGCTGAGGCTCTCGATGATACTCAGTTCCTTGAGTTGCAGTCCCTGGTGCATACACCATATATTGGCCACTATGGCCGCAAACATCAGGGTATATCCGCTAATCACCCACGGGTTCAGATACTGACGCCACCAGGGCGTATATCCCTTGCGCGCACCTTGCTTAAGCAACATTTGTGCACAAGCGGCCAGAAAGACGACCAATAATGCAATTAATCCGTATTTCATGCGCGTGAGAGAATAGTAATACCGGTGATAATAATCAGCGATCCGATGATATTCGCAGTGGTGATCGCCTCGCCAAAGAGCAGGGCGGCGATAAGCATCGTGAAGATGAGTGTCGTACCCTTGAACATATAGGCGGTACTCAGTTCGATACGCCGCAACACCTGTTGCCAGAGGATGGCATAGATGCCGATAATAGCTACCGCCCCACCAAACCATAGCAGATACGGCCAAGAGAATTGGGGCTGGAGTGCCGCCATCTTGGTGCATATAGCGGTGCAGGCATAGATGAGGTTGATGCCTATGAGGATCAGTATGTCTTTTAGTTTGAACATTGTCGTTAGCCTTTCGCCATTAACCATTAGCCTACTCCGGTTAGTCTGCTACGCGGAGGAACTTAGCAGGGTTACCCACCCAAATCTCGCGTTCACCGACATTCTTGGTCAGCACTGCCCCCATACCTACGGTGGCATAATCACCGATGGTCAGGTTCTCGCGTATCGTACAGTTCAGACCGATATGTACGCCGACACCTATCTGGAGGTAACTACCCACGCATGCTTGTGCGGCTACATGACAGAAATCGCCGAACCGGTTGTCGTGACCGATCGTAGCGGCAACCATCACGAGACAACCGCGTCCGAACCGTGTGCCGGGCGACACACATGCCATCGGCATGATGACCGTTCCGGGACCCAACTGTACATTCGGTGCCACGTATGCCATCGGATGCACAAAGGTAGCCAGGTGCTGGTCCTCAAGTCCCAGTTGAGCAAACAGATTGAGTCGTTCGCGCTGATTATCTATGCGAAGAATAGTATTTATGAACAAATAACCCTCGTCGCGGAATTTAGGTGCATCGGCCACAGTACCCAGCACCGGGAAATCGTCGATCATCTCACCTACAGGCGTACGGTCGTTCAGAAAACCGGCACATACCAAATCGGTGGCACCCATTTGATGGGCGTGAGTAATGGCTTGGGCAATCACAGAGCCGTTACCGAGACCTCCGAGTATCAAAACTTTGCGCATATCAACAGATTTTTTCAATAATATAATTCGGGCGTTTCTTGGTCTCGAGGAATACCTTACCGATATATTCTCCCAGCACGCCCAGGAAGGCGAAGTTCAGACCAAAGAGGAAGAGCATCAGCACGATCGTACTGGTCCAACCGGTAACCACACGACCAAAGATCTTATAGAAGATCAACGCGATACCTACGATAAAACTAATCACGCTCATGAGCATACCCAGATAGGTCACCACGCGTATGGGGAACATCGAGAAGGAGAAGATGCGGGCAAACGTCAGGCCGAACATCTTACGCACGTTATAACCGCTCGTGCCGGCAAAACGGGCATCGCGCTTAAGGGGTACGATAGCATAGTTGGCGCCGATATAATACAACAGACTGAGCGTCGTGGAGGTCTTCTCGGGGAATTTCTTCAGCTCGTCCACTACCGAACGACGTATCGCACGGAACACACCCAGGTGGGGCTGGATATGTATCGAGGTAATGGTATTCGATACGCGGTTGAAGATATTCGATACGGTACGCTTCGCCCATGTGTCCTGGCGTGTCTGCCACTGGGCGATAGCCATCTGTGCACCGGATTTCTGAAGCGTATCAACGAGTACGGGAATATCCTCCGGACGATCCTGCAGGTCGCTGTCCATCAGCACGACGATGTCGCCCATAGCCACGTTCAGTCCGGCTGCAATCGAATTCTGCTGACCGAAGTTGCGCGCCAACTTGACGGCTACGATATGCTCGTCGATATCATGGAGACGCATGATCTCGCCCCACGAGTCGTCCTTACTGCCATCGTCCACGAGTACGATCTCGTAATTGGTGGCCAACTGTTCTACAACCGGATGGAGTCGACGGTAGAGTTCCTGGATTACCTCCTGGTCGTTATACACGGGGATAACCACCGACAGGTTTTCTACATGTACTTCTGTATTCATTGTTTTGCAAGTATTAGTTCGTGCTTATGCAGGATATTACGGGCCATCTTAAGCATCGGCGGACCGATAAACTTACCCTCTTTGACGGCAACACCCTTGCCTTCGCGTACAGCCTCTTCCGAGAGCTGTATCATTTCCTTGGCCCATGCTACTTCTTCCTCGGAGGGCGAATAGTACTGATGTACGAGCGGCAGCTCTTTGGGGTTGAGCACCAGCATACCTTCGAAGCCAAGTTTCTTCGAGAGCTGCAGGTTGCGTTCCAGATCCTCCAGGTCGTGCACTTTGATATGCACCGTGTCGATCGGTTGTACGCCGCATGCACGGGCACCCATAGCTATCATCGTGCGAGCAGAGAGGATAGACACACCCTCGGCATCGTGCTTGCCCTGCAGGTCGGTCACGAAGTCCTCGCAACCGAAAGCGACAGCCACGACGCGCTCGCTAGCCTGACAGATCGACTGGATATTCATCACCGCACCGGCTGTCTCGATCAATGCGATGAGCTTGAACGTACCGACGGGTAGATGCTTCTCATATTCGATGGTCTCCAGCAACTTGCCGATGAAGTAGATATCCTCCGCCTTGGTGGCCTTGGGATACATGAATCCGGCGATACCGGGAACAGTCAACTGATATACGTCGCGCAGCAGTTCTCCACTCTCACGATCGTTGATACGCGGATATACCGCACGACCGGCAAAACGTCCCTCACGCACATAACGCAAGATATTATCACGCGCAACTTGCTTGTTCTCAAACGGTTGCACCGAGTCCTCGATATCCAGCAGCAAAACGTCAGCATTGCAGCGACTGGCCGCACTCTCCATCAGGCGCTCGTTATGCGCCGGAACAAACATCAAACTTCTAAACAGATGGTCCATATTCAATTCATTACTTTAGCCTTTAGCCATTCGCCTTTTTCACTAATACGTTGCGGCGGAACGAGATTACGTTTTCGCCACGCTGGTTATATCCGACGGTCTCTACGTACACGATACCGCGGTCGGGTTTCGACTTCGACTCGCGCTTACTTAGGATACGGGTCTTGGCATAAATAGTATCGTTGACAAACACCGGCCCCAGATGTTTCACATCCTCATAGCCCAAGTTGGCTATCGCCTTGCCACTAATATCGGGCACGGTCATGCCCACCACGATACTAAACACCAGCGTACCTACTACCAGCAACTGTCCGTGCTGGTTCTTTTGCGCATAATCCAGATTGGTATGCACCGGATGATGATTCATCGTGAGCAGCGAAAACAGGTTATTATCGCTCTCGAAAATCGTTTTCGACAGGCTGTGTTGGATCTCCTGTCCTACTTCGAACTCCTCGAAGTACATACCCAGTTTACTCGGTTCCATGTATAATTTTGTCTTTTATCTTTTGTCTTTGAGCGAAGCGGTCTTTTATCTAATCAATCAAAAACCGTCCATCTGATTTTTGATAAATCAAGTACCCGCTACGCTGTGCACTATATTGTACGTGGCGCAGCTCCGTATCCGTCTGCTCGGCCATGACGATCTCGGGATAATCTTCCTGATGGTCGATATAGTATTTCACGCGCGGTGTGTCGGCCGTGAGGAAATACACACCGGCATAATGTTGCTCTGCCAGCACGGGCGGACGGAATTGATCCAGCGATACATCGATGACGCCACGCAGGAAGTCATACCCCGTACTCAGCTGCACCAGGTCGCTACCGATAAAGTCACCACCCATACGTCCACCAATCTCCATCACGGCGATACGGCCGTCCTTGGTGATCTTATACTCCGAGTGGCTGGCACCGTTCATCAGTCCCAGGGCATCCAGAGCTCTGGCCGTAATGCCATATATCTCATCATACTGTTCGGGCGTAAGCGTCGAAGGCTGGTGGTGCGCCAACTCCACAAAATGCGGTGCTTCGGTCGTCACCTTATCCGTTATCTGGAGCGGATAATGCGTATTCATAAACGAGATATACTCCACGCTAATCTCACGTCCCTCGATAAACTCCTCGATCATCGCTTCGTGGCGGAACGACACCTGACGCGCACGGTCCACAGCCGCCTGTAACTGAAACCAATCTACGATCTTCGCCACGCCCAGACTTCCGCTGCGGTCGCTGGGCTTGACGATAAGCGGCAAGCGGAAACCCTCCTCTCGGAGTTGATTGGTATCCACGGCATCGTCCTGCCCGAGGCAGGTAAACTTAGGACACGGCACGCCGGCTTTCATGAAGGCCTGACGCATCTTGTACTTGTTGTTCGCCCTGACAGCCGCCTCGTAGGAATTGCCCCGCAAGTCCATCTGTTCGGCGATATAGGCTACGGTAGGTGCTGCTACATCGCTGGCTATCGTACATACGCCGTCGATCTTTTCGCGACGGCATACCTCCAGTATCTGCTCCTTCTCCGTAATGGAGATAGGATAAAAAACGTCACATATATCCTTGCACACCGCACCGTCTTCCCACGAGAAACAGATCGTGCGTAAGCCCAATTCTTTGGCTTTCTCCACCAACGGACGCTGCAAGTAACTGGCTCCTATGATAGCTAATGTCTTCATCGATTTCTTCTTCGTTTTTTCTCCGCCTCAATGACCGACGGCACGTAAATATCCTCCATGGCTGCCCAATCCTCCGTGCGACGCAAGCGCACGATGGCATACGCACCGTTACGGCGGTAGAGCTCGATATGCGAAGGGATGCCGTAATGGAAGGCTATCTGCTGACGCACACTATTGAGCATACTGGTTGCCTCCTGGAAATCGGCCGGCACAAAGATATACATATTATCCTGCATCAAGTCCACAAACGACTCGCAAATCTCCTTGTTGAACGGGATATACGTAAACCAGCCCAAGGCGAACTTACGCGTGTTGAGTTGCTTGATTTGGAAGGGATTCATATATTGCATACCGAACCATGTACCTACGGTTGCCAAGCGGCTATCCGGCGGCAGGGTCTGCACCAGCGGTTGCTGAAATGCCCGCCAGATCACGTTGCGACGATAGTAGTCATCGTTGCGCACAGCGGCCGTCTGCAGCACATACAGCACACACAACACGGTCATCAGTCCGGACATCGTAATCAGCCGTTTGCGGCCGATCACTTCCGGCAAGAGGCGATAGAACGCCATAACTACCGGCACCACAAAGCACAGGAACACACGGTTCTTCACAAAGCCGTCCAGACTCACCAGCACCAGCAGTCCCAACACAAACAAGGCATACCCCGCCATCAAAAAATGCATCTTTTTCTCCGGCCGACTCATATCCACCAGCACCATGAGCAACAGTAGCGTCACAATGATCCAGGCATATTTATCCAGTCGCTCTACATTGAGCACCTTCTGCGAGAGAGGCATTTCCTTGACATTACGGCTAATCGCCTGCAGCGTTTCCAGGTTCATCACCTCCGGATCGGGCGTAAAACGCAGCAAGAGGTCGTAATCCTGACGCACCACGCCGTTCGGCAGGTTGTCATACACCCGCTCGCTACGCGCATTCGGGTTGTCGTTGAGCTTGGCTCGGAGGGCATTATACTGCTTATAGTACTGCCAGTCCTCGGCTTTATAATACTGGCTGTTGGCCCAGCGTGCACCGACCACCAGCGCCAGCAACACAACCATCGGTACGTACTTGCGCCAGTTGAACTTCCATTGATACACCATGACGGGCATCATGAGCAGCGCCACCAGCGCCGCCGAGTGGAATCGGATCAGACTGGCCACAAACACCAGTCCGCAACCCGCCAACAGGTTGCGCCACCCCTCGCGCTGCAAGAGCAACACACCGGCCAGACAAACCAACCCGGCCGTCGTCGTAAACTGGAAACTCAGGATGATGCGCACCCACATGATATAGAGGAAGGTGAGCCAGATCAATTTGACATACCCGTTATGCCGCGTACGCAAAATCGTGTAGTCAATGACCGTCATCGAGATAACATGCAGCACCGCAAACGAGAGCGTGTACCACTCCACGGCTCGCGTCCAGGTATAGAGCCAGGCCAAGACCTGACCGTACAGCGCATTGATATACACCAGATGAGCATCCGGCGAACCGCTATACAGGCCGTTCGCGATAAGACACATCATTACGTCGTCGTTCTCCTCAAAACGGATGGGCAGCACCCACGCCATTAGGGCGAAGAAGGCGGCATTCAGCACCAGCAACAGGGCTATCAAACCATATTTATTCCAATCGTAAACGGACTTCATCTGCATACGCGCGCATAAAAATCGTGCAAAGATACGACTTTTTTACGATATGCGCAAATATTTTATTATTTTTTTCGGAAAAAGAGGGCATAAACAGCCTTCCCAAGGCTATATAGCCAAGAATTGGCGACAATTATCCAACGGCCGTGCTCCACCAACCGTCCGCCGAATTTCTGCTTAAACTCCCGTACACCGTACGGTACATCGGGCTTTCCCGCACCCATAACGTCAAATAGCGGCAAACCATTCTCCCGGGCATAGTTCATCGCCGCCCAGGTCGCCATCACCGACGGTGCATAGGCCCGGCACTGCTCGTCCAATCCGCAGATATACCATTCGTAGAGTGCCCTACCCGGCAGCTCCACCAGCGCGATGCCACCTACGATCTGTCCGCCCGGGGCACGCACCACCAAGATCACTTGATCCGTCATCAGCCGTCGGAAGAAATCGATACCCGGTAGCGGTTTATGCACCCTGCGATACAGCGCTCGCAGGATAGCATACCATGCTCGCAAATCACGTTCATCATTAATAGGTTCTATTCGCACACCAAGGGACTCGGCACGAACAATTTGCCGGCGACGGTTTTCGGATAATGCCTGCCGCATGGCCTCCGCGTCGGTACAGGCGATATGAAAATTAAGATGCGGCTCATACTGCCAACCTGCCTCCACGAAACATTCCGCCCATCCGCTATAGTCGTGGAAGCAGCGTATCTCGGTGAAGATCACCCGCGAACGGAGTTGTTCGTCCACCGTCCTAAGCAGGCTCACCAGGGCCTCCCCGCTTATATCTTCCGCCAGCAGCGGTCCACCGTTGATCACGGCACGGCGGATGAGATAATGTACCATCGGATGGCGACTGCGACTCAGTTGGCACACGCACACCCCCTTGAGTCCATCGTCCTCCGTTACCGCCACCACCAACGGCCTGTAGTCGCGCAAACCTTCCAGGAATCGATACCCCTCCGGCGACTGAAACCAGGTAGCTACGGGTGATCGGTCCGTGAGTTGCTGCCATTCGGCCTGCGGGATCTGGTCATATGTTGTGATAAGACGTATCATCCGTAGGCCTCAAAAGCTTCTTCTATAGCCCGTCTTAGGGCATGGATATCCGGGAAAGCATCCGTCAGTTCGCACAGGTTCTTTACGCGCTGACGCACCGACGCCACACCGTGTTTCTGCAGTTTCTCTTCGGTAGGCGTGATCGCACGAATCATAGCCTCCAGATTGACATCATACAGCAGCGTACTATGTACGATCGTACCCTGTGGCGCCGTATAACATGCACAGCCGGACACCTTCCTGTCCCCCACCAACACGTCGTTGTGCGCCGTCTTCACGGCATCCAGTCCGTACTGCTGCAGGGCCTTTGCTACCGTGTCCAGAAAATGCGCGAAGACCTCTTCGCTGTGCGTATCGGGCGTGATATACGAGAGCATCAGATTACCCCGATCGGCATAGACGCACCCTCCTCCGCTCTTGCGTTGCACCACGGCAATGCCGTGTTCACGGCAGTAGGCTTCATTCACCTCCACCTCGGCCGACTGATGCCGACCGTAGATCACCGTTGGCTGTACAATCCAGGTGAAGAACGTCGGCTCTGCGACGTTCTTCAACACTTCCTGCTCTATTTCCAGATATTCCGGTAGCGGCAGATTTTCAGGATAATGAACTATTTTCACCATACACTATACACCCTACACCATACACCATACACCATACACCATACACCATAAAAGTTACATCACCGGTTCGGTCAACTCTACGCCGCGGCAGAACCGACGCTTGATATCACGGTCGTCGCCCAGGTAGATATACCGCTCCAGGCGTTGCTCCAGGGTATAATGGTCGTAATTGAGGTAACTGTCATCCACGAGCAGGGCATCAAACTCATAACCGGGTTCGAAACTACCCACCTTGCCGAAGAACGATCCGCCACCTTTGGTAGCCAGGTAGAAGACCTCGCTTAGGCTCAGGAACGGCATCTCGCCGCGGGTCTGGGCGTAGTTGAGTTTGCTCACCTGTATCGCATACTGCATCACGCGCAGCATCGACATGTGATGACCGGCCGAGACGTCCGTACCGAGCGCTACGTTGATACCGGCGTTCAGGAACTTACGTATCGGTGCCATACCCGACGAGAGGTTGCTGTTGGACATCGGACAATGCACGACATAGACGCCATTCTTTCGCATGAGCTCCATCTCCTCGCCGTCGGTATAGCAGCAGTGCGCCATGAGGGTCGGTGTCTGACCAAACAGGCCGTACTTGTTATACGCATCGCCGTAGCAGGTAGAATCGGGTTCGAGTTCTTTGACCCAATCTATCTCCGAACGGTTCTCCGAGAGGTGCGACTGCACGGGCAGTCCGGTCTCGCGGGCATATTCGCCCAAGGCCGTCAGCATCTTATCCGAACACGAGGGCACAAAACGCGGCGTGATAATCGGTCGTACCAGTCCGTCATTGCTTCCGTGTTCTTCCAGGTGTGCCTTCAGCATACGCATACCTTCCAGCACCTCAGCCGTCGTATTTTGGAGCGTATCAGGACTGTTGCGGTTCATACCTACCAGACCTACCATCGCACCCATCCCTGCCTGTACAAACAGGTCGGCCAGGATACGTGTTGCCTCCGGATGGATCGTGGCAAATACCGCACTGCGCATCGTACCCTGCATCCATAGTTCGTGCACGAAGCGGCGATACATCTTTCGCGCATAATCCGGATCGGCATACTTCGTCTCCTCGGGGAAGGTATACGTGTTGAGCCACGGCAGTAGTTCCAAATCCAATGCCAGTCCCATATTCCTATACTGCGGCGCATGTACATGCAGGTCGTTGAAGGCGGGAATCAGCAACTTGTCGCCAAAGTCCATCACCTGACGGCGCCAGTCCATATTCTCCGGCAACTCCTTGTAGATACCTTCCACGAGGCCGTTTGACTTCACGACTACATAGCCGTGAGGGATGATTTCCAGTTTTCCCGGCGTGGGGGTAAACAGGATATTCGCTTTGTAGATTTTCATGGTATTTAATGTACTTTTTGTCCCTGAATAGTATATATCTTATCGTCACGCAGCACATAGACGTTTCCGTCACGAATCAGTTTCTGTGCCGGATTCTCAGGATTCGTATATACGGCCTGCGTCTGGGTCGGATCATTCGATTGATAGACGGCCCGCAGCACGATACCGTCCGTGAGATCACCGGCCATCACTTGCCATTTTACGAACGTAAAGCCCTCGATACGCGGGGCAAGAGGAACTTGCCAGGTCTGCATCTCCATGTAATACAACGTGCTGTCCTGCTGGCGATACGTTACCGGTATATCCTGCGCTTCGAAATGCAGTCCTGTAGCCACGCCGATGATATTATCGAAATCACACCACACGGCTTGGGTGCGATAGAGGTTGATATAATCTATCGGCACGTAGAGGATACAGGTGTGCTTGTTGACATTTTTGACTGTATTCTCATTGATTGTCTGCGGCGTGATGGCATAGTTATGAATCGCCATCAGGCCGGAGCAGTTATAGAACGCATCCGAATTGATGGTCGTGACGGAAGCAGGGATGAACACTTCTTCGAGCGCCGTACAACCTTCGAGCACTTCCGTAGCTACCGTCGTGATGCCTTCCGGGAAAGTGAAGGACTTCAATGCCTGACAATTATAGAAGGAGTTCCTTGCCACCAAGGTCACCGATGTCGGGATCTCTACACCCTTGAGGGCAGTACAGTAAGCAAAAGCATAATTGCCAATGGTCTGCAGGTTCTGCGGAAAGACGACTGTATCCAGTTGACCCATCTTATAACAAAGGTAATTAGGAATGATCTCTACTTCGTCGCCGAAGGTGAAACTTGTAATCTGCGAACTCGTGCTATAGAATGGCCCATTGCCTTCTGACCCGATACTGCATGTCTTAGGCTTCCATACAACCGAAGTTAGCGGGTTGTTCTGGAATGCATTATTGTAGATGGTAGTTACCGTACTCGGAATAGTCACCGTTGAAAGTTTACAATACCGGAATGCGTCTGTGTAGATTTCCGTTATTCCTTCATGCAGGTTGATCTCCTTGAGCGATGAACAGTTATAGAACACGTCCGTTTTGATAGTGGTCAAGGTGGCTGGCAGTTCAATACGCTCCAGTGACGTACATCCCCTCAAGAAGCCTTCAGGCAAAGTTTTTTGCGTTGCAGGCAAATTGATCGACTTGAGCGATGTACAACCCATAAATGCATAATTGCCAAGAGATTTAACCGACGGCGGTAGCACGATGGTGTCCAACAGACTCATGTTTTTGCACAGATATGCTGGAATAGTCTCCACTTCGTCGCCAAAGGTGAAACTTGTAATCTGCGAACTCGTACTATAGAATGGCGCATTGCCATCTGACCCGATACTACAAGTCTTTGGTTTCCATACAACCGAAGTTAGCGGGTTGTTCTGGAATGCATTATTGTAGATGGAAGTCACCGTGCTCGGAATAGTCACCGATGTAAGGTTACAGTACCTAAACGCGTCTGTATAGATAGTCTGCAAACCTTCCGGCAAGTTAATACTGCCTAATTTTGTGCAGTAATAAAAAGCATCGGTGCTGATAGACGTAATGCTATTAGGCAAGGTCACCGACTGCAGGTTCGAGCAGTTCTTGAAAGCTTCTGTTCCGATCGCCGTCACCGGATAGGTATAGTTATTGTACGTCACCGATGCCGGAATGGTCACCGTCGTGTACTGCGAATACACCGACTTATCCGTAGTTTGGTCTTTGACCACCGTGGCGGTTGTATTACCGAGCGAGTAGTACAAACCATTCAGTTTTACGATCTCTGCGTGTAATATTGTGCTCAACAACAATGCGCAGAATACGATAAGTTTTTTCATGATTCTTTAGGTTTTTTGAAAAAAATCAGACAGACAAAATAGTTGATACATCCGCCGATGAAGATGACCAGATAACTGATCGCATCATCGCGCCACGTAGGTAGCAGCATCAATATCAGCGGTAGCAGGCCAAACTGAATACCCAGGTTGATCGCCCTGGCCAGCAGAAACCCACCGGCATTCTTCAGGCTGGGCCGCGTACCGAAGGTGTACCAGTTGGAAAACAGATAATTCGGTATCATCTCCAGCACAAAACCGATACCGAAGGCAACGTAGTACAACACCAATCCCTTGGCGGGATGGTCCAACGCCCACAAAGCACCTTCGAAAAAACCGGTCTGCACAAACATACCCGTCGTACCGATCACCGCAAAGCGAACAGCACTACGTATCTTATCCGGTAAATAACTGGTCAGCAATTTCATCCTTTCACCTTTCAATTTTCAATTTTCACCTTTCAATTCAGCTGAGCGCATAGCTCTTCCATCGCCGCCTTCAGTCCGTTCACATCACGACCTCCGGCTGTTGCAAACCACGGTTGACCACCACCGCCACCCTGGATCAGTTTGGCGGCCGACTTGATCATCTGACCGGCATGTTTGCCTTCATCTACGAGCGGTTGGCTCAGGAACACCGCAATCGTCGGCTTGCCCTCATAGTGGGTAGCCGCTACGACGGCGAACTTCACGTCCGTAAACTTACCGCGCAACAACGGCATCACGTTACGTATCATCGTGGGATCTTCTTCGCCCTCCAGGCGCACCAGTTTCACGTCACCCAAGTCCTCTGCACGCTCAATGATATTGTCGCGGAAAATCTCCAGTTTCTCGGCCATATATTGCTCGATTTGTTTCTTCAGTCCGGCATTCTCCTCGATATGCTTGTTGATGGCATTGATGATATCCGGTGCGTTATGCAGCGTCTCGCGCATATTGGCAATCATGTCCTGCATATCGTAGTAGAGCTCATCGGCTTTCTCGGCCGTCATCGCTTCGATACGACGCACACCGGCCGCCACCGAGGTCTCCATCGTGATACGTACACTTCCTATCTTTCCCGTACTCGGTACGTGACAACCACCGCACAACTCCACCGACGGACCGTACTTAATCACACGCACATCATCACCGTATTTCTCACCAAACAACGCCATGGCACCCATCTTCTTGGCCTGCTCAATCGGGGTATGACGACTCTCCTCCAGCGGCAGGTCCTGGCGAATCAACTTATTCGCCACTCGCTCCACCTCACGCAACTCTTCGGGCGTCACCTTCTGGAAATGCGAGAAGTCAAATCTGAGACTGTTAGGCGTCACCAGACTACCCTTCTGCTCTACGTGCTTGCCCAGCACCTCACGCAACGCATAATGGATGATATGCGTCGCCGAGTGGTTGCACATAATCGCCTGTCTGCGCTCCGCATCTACCGTAGCAACGATTGCGCCATCAAGTTCAGCAGGCAGTTCGGTCATGATGTGAACAGGAAGTCCGTTCTCCCGCTTGGTATCAATAATTTTGAATTTTGAAATAATCGTTCCCTCGGGATAAGAATTTTTAATTTTTAATTCTCCGGTATCTCCTACCTCACCACCCATCTCTGCATAGAACGGGGTCTTGCTCAGCACTACCTGGTAGAACTCTTTGCCTTTCTGGCTCACCTTACGGTAACGCAGAATCTCGGTCTCGCAACTCAACGTATCATATCCTACGAACTCGGTCTCTCCTTCTTTGAGCACCGTCCAGTCGCCCAGGTCCTGCTTATTGGCCTCGCGTCCCATACTCTTCTGGTGCTCGAGCGCTTTGTTATACTCGTCTTCGTTCGTCGTAAAACCGTTCTCGCGAAGAATCAGTTCCGTCAGATCCAACGGAAAACCGTAGGTATCCTTGAGCGTGAACACATCCACCCCACTGATCTCCGTCTTACCGGCAGCCTTGGCGTCGGCCATCAGCTTATCCAGCAAACCGATTCCCTTGTCCAGCGTACGCAGGAAGGCCTCCTCCTCACTCTTGATAACCGGTACGATCTGTGCCTGCTGCTGCTTGAGTTCCGGATATGCTTCACCCAGATCTTCAATCAGTTGCGGCACCAATTGGTACATAAACGCACTGCGCATACCCAGGAACGTATAGCCATACCGCACCGCACGACGCAGGATACGACGAATCACATAACCGGCCTTCTCGTTGCTCGGCAACTGTCCGTCCGTGATAGCGAAAGCGATCGTACGGATATGATCCGCAATCACGCGCATCGCAATATTCGTCTCCTCTTTCTCGCCGTACTTCACGCCCGTCAATTCACCGATCTTCCGGAGCATCGGCTGGAAGACGTCCGTATCGTAGTTACTCGTCTTGCCCTGGATCGTACGCACCAGTCGCTCGAAACCCATACCGGTGTCAATCACCTTCTTGGCCAACGGCTCCAGACTGCCGTCTGCCTTGCGGTTGTACTGCATGAAGACGATATTCCAGATCTCGATCACCTGCGGATGGTCCTTATTGACCAGATCACGACCGGCGATACCGTTACGTTCGCTCTCCGGACGGCTATCCACGTGAATCTCCGAGCACGGACCGCAGGGACCCGTATCACCCATTTCCCAGAAGTTATCGTGCTTGTTACCATTGATGATATGATCCTCCGGCAGGTGCTTCGCCCAAATCTGAGCAGCCTCGTTATCGCGCTCCAGACCTTCTTCCGGCGAACCCTCAAACACCGTAGCATACAGGTTCTTCGGGTCGATCTTCAAAACATCCACGATATACTCCCAGGCGAAATCGATCGCTTCCTGCTTGAAGTAATCACCAAACGACCAGTTACCCAGCATCTCAAACATCGTGTGGTGGTACGTATCGTGACCTACTTCCTCCAGGTCGTTATGCTTTCCCGATACGCGCAGACACTTCTGGCTGTCCGCCACGCGGGGATACTTAATCGGATCATTGCCGAGAATGATACCCTTCCAGGGGTTCATACCGGCGTTGGTAAACATCAGTGTCGGGTCATCCTTAATCACCATTGGTGCACTCGGCACCACCTGATGGCCTTTCTTCTCCATAAAGTCCAAAAAGGACTGACGAATCTCTTTACTTGTCATTATAGTATATTCAGATTATTCAGATTAATCAGATTATTCAGATTATTCGGATTATTTCGAAAAAAAATAATTCGTAATTTTTAATTTTTAATTTTTAATTTCAGGATCGAAATTGTTTCGATCCTTTTTTGGTCCGCCAAAGGTACGGAATTCCGGCCGCGGCCGTCCCTCCGCGTCAAATCGTTCAATAAACGGTAGCGGGTCTTGCTTGAGTTCTTTGCTCTCCTTGCGCACAGCCAGTGCGTCGATTGCCATATAAATGGCATGCATCATGCTCACGGGCGAAGCTTGGTTCTTGCCGGCCAGGTCATACGCCGTACCGTGATCAGGCGAAGTACGGATGATACGCAGTCCGGCAGTGTAGTTCACGCCATTCATATCCAGCACCTTAAACGGCGCCAGTCCCTGGTCGTGGTACATAGCCAGTACCGCATCATATTTCGCAAAATTGCCACTACCGAAGAAACCGTCGGCGGCATACGGACCGAACACCCATTTACCCGATTCGCGGGCTTTTTCCAATGCCGGTAGGATAACATCCTGCTCCTCCTTACCGATCAGGCCGCTGTCACCGGCATGCGGATTCAATGCCAACACAGCGATGCGGGGGTTACGCACACGGAAATCGTCCTGCAAGGTCTGATGGAGCAGGTCGAGTTTCTTCAATATACGCTCCTCGGTGATCTGTTGCGGCACGTCCGCGAGCGGGGTATGGTTGCATACCAGCGCCACGCGCATTACGTCGCTCACCATCATCATCAGCGACTGGTTCTGCTGACCAAACAGACGGGTCAAATATTCCGTATGCCCTGTAAACATACCCTTGCCGTTCATCGCAGCATGTACGGTCTCCTTGTTGAGCGGAGCCGTGACGAGGGCATCTACCGTAGCTTGCTGCAGGTCGGCCGACGCACGCTCCAGGCTACGCAACGCAGCCCGTCCGGCTTCCTGAGATGGTTCACCGGGATTGCAGGGCGTATCGTCCGGATAACAATTGATGATATTGACTTGTCCTTCACGTGCCTTGCGTGCATCGTCGATCACCTGCCAGTTCAGCCCATGCAACTCTTCGTCCAGCAGTTTGGCATGCTTACGGGCGATGCTCAGATTGCCATACACTACAGGCGTACATATCTCCAAGATATGCGCATCGTGCAGACTCTTAATGATTACTTCGTATCCTACGCCGTTCACATCTCCGGCTGTAATGGCTATAATTGGTTTCATCTTATTGAATTTTCTTTTTCGATTTCCTCAGATTATTCAGATTACTCCGATTACTCAGATTACTCCGATTCTCAATATTTCTCCTGATGCACTTTCTCATACTTCAGTTTCTCCAACTCAAACGTGCGCCGCTCCTCATCCTTATACCCCAAACTGATCACGCATTGTACGTTCAGTGTCTCGGGGATGCCGCAGAGCGCCCGAATCAGCTCCTCCGCAGTCCTTTCTCTTTGAGCGTCAGCGGTCTTTTCGCTTTGAGGCGCAGCCGGTCTATTATACACCTGACACCAACACGCGCCAAGTCCTTGTTCTTCGGCAGCGAGCAGGATATGTGTGGCGGCGATCGCACCGTCGGCCTGCCATGTATCGGTCAGACTGGCGTCCAGAGCCACAACGATAGCGGCCTGTGCAGTCTCAAACATCCCACTACCGTAGGTGCGGCAGGCCTGCATGGCACGAAGCGTCTCCTGATTGCGCACCACAATGAACTCCCAGGGGGTGGTACGTTTCGATGACGGCGCCATGAGCGCACACTGCAAGATATAATCCAGTTTTTCCTGCTCTATGGGGCGGTTTTCGTACTTGCGTATCGACCGCCTATGTTGACATAAACTACGAAAATTATCCATACTATCCCAAATTACGGTGCAAAGTTACTACAAATATTTGGAATATACAAGATTTTGAGCGTAAAAATAAAATTTATTTTAATTTTTAAGGTTAAAAGCTTGTTATTTGCACGAAGGTGCGACCGTAATTTCGAAGGGGCCCCTCTGGGGTAGCGGTCGAAGTTACGATCCAAATATTTATTTTCCCTCTCTTCTTTATATATCGCGCGAGGGCGCGTGGGCGAGGATTTACAAAACACGACATTCGTCCTGTTTCTCGTAATTTTGAACATCTTTTCACGCAGTCTTATCTGCAAAATTTTGCTCCAAAATGTCCGTTTTTCGCTGTTCAAAATGTTCTTTATGTCGTTTTGTGTTTCTATATTGTCGTATTTGATGCATTTTTTTGCAAAAATATTTGCGTATATCAAAAATAAGCAGTACTTTTGCACCGTGTTTTTCATGGTATTAGATTTTAAGGTTAAAAAAAGGTTGGGTTGTCGTGAGACAACCCTCTTTGTTTTTTATACCCCGTTAGACTAAAATCCACAACCCCCTACACGCCACACCATACACCATACAATAGTAGGTTATTAGTAGGTTATTAGTAGGTGATTAGTAGGTGATTAGTAGGTTATTAGTAGGTGATAACCATTATTATCCATCTAACATTACATGCACAGCCCCCCATTTTTTGGACTAAATAGCACATAAAATTTGCACATGTGCGTTTTTTTTCGTACCTTTGTGCCCAAAATCAAAAAAACACGTCATGATAGCTACGTTTAACCTACCCGGACGGGTGTGCTCCACACAAGCCATCCGCCAAATCGCAAACGAGAGTCGTAAACCCTATACCATGATCCTGCTCAAACCCGAGATCGAGTGGATCTACCTGGGTCAAGAACGCATGGTGCAAGTCATGGAAATGACCGGCGCCACCATGGTATACGCGGATCACTTTAATAAATTAAAAATTCAAAATGACGAATTAAAAATCACCGAAGCACCGGTGATTGACTACCAGCAGGGTGCCCTGCGCGATGACTTCGACTTCGGAGCCGCCATGCTCTGGCGCACCGACCAACTGCGCGAACTCGTGGCGCAGATGAATACCGACTACCAGTACGCCGGACTGTACGACCTCCGCCTGCGCGCTACGGAAAACCTCGCCGCCGAAGCCGACCTCATTCATATCCCGGAATACCTCTACTACGAAGTAGAAACCGACACCCGCAAATCGGGTGAGAAACTGTTCGACTATGTCGATCCCCGCAACCGACAAGTACAGATCGAGATGGAGCAATGCGTCACCGCCCACCTGCGACGTATCGGTGCTTACCTCCGTCCGGGACAGTACAAACCCCTACCCGAAGCCGGTGAATTTCCCGTCACCGCCAGCGTCATCATCCCCTGTAAAAACCGCGCACGCACGATCGCCGATGCAATCCACTCTGCGCTCCATCAACAGGTACGCGAGGGCTACTCGTATAACGTCATCGTCGTGGACGACAACTCCACCGACGGCACAGCTCAAATCATTGAGGAATTAAAAATTAAAAATTCAAAATTAATCTATATCCCCCAGGACAAGACCTGGCACGCGATAGGCGGCAACTGGAACGTAGCCATCCACGATCCGCGATGCGGCAAATACGCTATCCAACTCGACTCAGACGACACCTACTTCGACGAGCACACCGTACAGAAATTTATTGACGCTTTCGAGTCTGGCAATTACGGTATGGTAATAGGAACTTACCAACTAACGAATATGGCAGGTGAGACACTTCCTCCGGGAGTAATTGACCACCGCGAATGGACCGACGACAACGGTCGCAACAACGCCCTGCGTATCAACGGCCTGGGTGCACCGCGCGGCTTCTACGTACCGCTACTCCGCCAGATCAACTACCCCACCACCAAGTACGGCGAAGACTATGCCGTAGGACTGCGCATCTCGCGTGACTGGCCTATCGGACGTATCTACGAAGTGCTCTACAACTGCCGCCGCTGGGAAGACAACTCCGACGCCAACTGTGATATCGTCAGCATGAACCGCAACAATTGGTACAAAGACCGCCTGCGTACATGGGAGCTCTTATCAAGGTTGGCATAGTCACAGCTCCAAAAATCGAATTCGAGCAACGCGCACACACGTTCGTACTAAAGGACGTGCGTATCGGCATCGGCTTTCATTGGGACCGACATGAAGACCAGGAGTTTCAAGGGGAATTGGAGATAATAAAGGCGAAAGGCGAATGGACAAAAGGCGAATGTTTATATACCGCCATCAACACGCTCGACCTGGAGGACTACCTCTGCTCCGTCATCTCTTCAGAGATGAACGCCAATAGTCCGATGGAACTATTGAAAGCCCATGCCGTGATCTCCCGCTCATGGGCGATGCGAGCCATGCAGCACCCGAACCACGAGGGCTATCATGTCTGCGCTGATGACCACTGCCAGCGCTACGAGGGTCTGCGCCGCATGAACCAGCGTGCCGTACAGGCCGTACGCGAAACAGCAGGCCAAGTACTCACAGCCAACGGCGAGATATGCGACTGCCGCTATCATAAGTGTTGCGGCGGACGCACCGAGGTATGGTCCACCTGCTGGGAAGACCGCGACGTACCATATATTCAGTCGGTAGAATGTCCCTACTGCGGCAAAGCCGCACATCATACATCGCTCCTTCGTACAGTCCTCAACGACTACGACCAAGAGACTCGTGACTTCCACGACTGGCAAGTCCGTTACACCGCCTCAGAACTCTCGGATATCATCCGCCGCAAATCAGGTATCGACTTCGGCGAGATAGTCGATCTGGTGCCGCTCAAACGCGGACCGTCAGGACGCATCTACGAATTGGAGATCATTGGAACGAAGCACAGACAGATCATCAGCAAAGAGCTAACCATCCGTCTCTGGCTATCAGACAGTTGTCTGTACAGCAGCTGGTTCACCATACACCATACACCCTACACCCTACACCTTCACGGCCACGGCTGGGGCCACGGTGCCGGACTATGCCAGATAGGTGCCGCACAGATGGCCGCCGAAGGATATACCTACCAACAAATACTCGCTCACTATTATGTCGGTACAAGACTTAGCACTACAACGCGATAAATACCGCCACCTCACCAACGAAGAGTGGCGCTGGCTGTTGCAACAGGTCGAGGGACGCGAACGTACCGCCGACAAACTCCCCTGTTTTGCTGCCATCGACGACTGGTGGTATCCCGTGCGACTCAGTCTGGAGCAGTGTTCATCGGAACTCACCGCCCGCTATAAAGCAAGCCTGGTCGAAAGACCGCTTCGCTCAAAGTCGAAAGTCGAAAGAAGCGCTGCGGATCTGACAGCCGGTTACGGCGTAGATACTTGGTTTTTAAGTGAGCACTTCACGCATACCGACTACGTAGAGCAGAATGAGGAACTTTGTCGCATTGCAAAGCACAATTTTAAAATTAAAAATTCAAAATTAAAAATTCAAAATTCTTCTCTCGAAGTTCATCATTCAACTGCGGAGGAATTTCTGGAGACGGCCGGCCAGTACGACCTCATCTATCTCGATCCGGCGCGACGCGATGCGCATGGCGGCAAAGTCTTCCGCCTGGAGGACTGTACACCGAATGTCGTAACACTGCTGCCTACCCTGCTCCGCCACCTCACGCCAGACGGACAGATCCTACTCAAACTCTCCCCCATGCTGGATATCACCCAGGCCGTCAACACATTAACCATTAGCCCTTCACCATTAACCTTCGACGTACACGTCATAGCAGTCAAGAATGAAGTAAAGGAAGTGTTGCTTTTAAGCGGCGGAAACGGCTCCATTACCGCCATCGATCTCGCAGAACCCGACAAAGCGTTCCGCTTCACCCGCGAAGAGGAACAACTCTCCACTATCAACTCGCCAACTTCTCTCAACTCTCGACTCTCAACTCTCAACTATCTCTACGAACCCAACGCAGCAATCCTGAAAGCCGGAGCATACAAGTTGCTTGGCACCCGATTCGGATTACAAAAACTGGACACCAACACGCATCTTTACGCCTCAGACCACCTTATAGCGGATTTCCCGGGACGGGTATGGCGTATCGAGCGTACGCTCAAGGACCGCAAAGACCTGCCATCCGGCTTACACCAAGCCAACGTACTGACGCGTAATCACCCCCTCCGACCGGAGGAACTGAAGAAAAAGCTGCACCTCCGAGACGGAGGCACAGCCTTTATAATCGGTGCACGCGTAGCGGGACGACCGACGCTTTATCTCGGCTATCCGGCCTGAGGCTTATTCGTAGCCGAATTTGATCTCACCATTGAAATCACCATACCCCTTGATCTTGCCGGACGGATGCCATAGGAAAACATCCTTGCCGGTACTGATCCACAGGTTATCCAGGGCATCGATATAGATATCCTGGAAGAGCAACATACCCTTTCGTTTGAAGCGGAAATCCAGGTTATACACCTCTGCCGAACGCACACCACCCTTGGTCGTAAAGCGCTCCAGGGTGCGGTTGTCGTGGGTAACGAAGATCTCATGCTGACTGTTCATTGCCGCTCCCTGGATCGTTTTCCATTGTACATCAAGCAGTTTTTGCGGCAGGGCGGTATAACTCACTTCATACAGTCCGTCCAGGCGCATACCCAGGAAACTGGTATTCGTAAGGTACGGACAGCGAAGCGGTACACGAGCACTGTATTCTGGTTCTACCACGGGCGTGAACTTACCATTCTGGAGCGTCGTATACGCCTGACCGGCATAGCCGTACCCCAACTCAATCCAAAGCCGTCCGTCACGACCGACATACAGATAGCAGAATTCCGTATCCGCCAGCGGACTCTGGTAGGTCTGGAGCAGGCGATAATGTTCGTCATACTCCTTGAGTTCACCGCGATGGTAGAGGTAGATACGATTGGTAATCGGATTGACTACCATACGCCGCCGCTCGTAGCGATTCTTATCCTCAATGACCACCTCATGGCTGAACGCATCGATCACGCCAAAAGTAGCCTGATAGATGAGTAGCCGTCCGTCCTTCAGACAACCTGCCCCCAGGATACACTGACGCGGCGTACACTGGATCGTCGTATCTACGTATACATCGCCCGTCTGCTTGTTCATACTGTATATCTTGCTCTGGCGCGTTGCCACGAGATAGGTAGCCGTATCGTTCTCGGCGATATGAAAACCACCTTCAGAAAGCGCCACCGCCTCCGGGAATACCACACGTTGTCCCGGGTTCTTTGGATCGTCCGGATGCTCAGGATCCACGATAGGCTGGGGCTTGAGATCCACAATCAGTATCGGCGGTGCAGCTATCGGATACAATCCGCCTATCGTATGGCGTTCGCCACCTGTATCGGTAACAACAATCGTCGTATCATCCACGAACTGGGGCGGCTCCGGCAACTCCGGCCCTTGCGGTGTCTCGGCAGGTGTCTTCAGGTGGAAATACTGCACAAAGTCGGGCTGAATATCCTGCCACGTACTGTTGTTGATCCAGTCCTTGACGGCCTCCGAATTAGCGGGATTACCCATAATGAGTTGCGAACTGAGTCCACCCATCACCGCAGCAATTGCCTGGAGTTCGTTGTCGATATCTTCATACTCGCGGTCGAAGCCAGATTGCATGAAGATAACCAGCGCACTCTTGTCGGCCGCAGGATCATAGTAGCGGTAGCAATTTAGGCGTGTCTGCAGGGCCTGGGCGGCGAACAGACTCAAAAACATTGGCGACTTACCCAGGTCTACTACGTAGCTCATGTGCGTGGCATCCTTCACGCCCATAAACGTAACCGTCTCCTCCTTGCCGGGGATGAAGATCTGTTCGGGTACACCTACCGGAAATAGGAACAGTTGCCCGCCACCTTTCTTCCTACTCTCTTCCACCTCGGCGGCCCACTGCACCAGATAATCCCATACGGGCTTAATAAACATCTTCTCCATACGCTTTAGGTCATCAAGCCGTTTGCCGGGCAGCACATACACCATGGCACCGGCCTGATAGTTGGGCGTGAGAACGTCACGTTCGGTGGCAAACTGACTGGTCACCGGCACACGATGCGACTTATCTACGATATACATCGCAAACGGTTGCATGCCGGGGTGTACGTAGCGGTCGGCCACGTTCAGGAACCTACCGGACGAGTTGTCGTACCAGCACAACGGACTGTCGTATCGCTGCGCCATGAGGCTCAACGAGCATACCACAGATAATAACAAAAAGAACTTTTTCATAAGGGTTATGGGTTATTGTTTGGCATATTCACGATAGAACGCGGCAACAGCTTCTATGCCGCGGCGCCATACATCGAGGTCCATCGACTCGTTGGGCGAATGGATGGCATTCTGCTCCAGACCAAAGCCCATGAGTATCGTCTTGCACCCCAGTATCTGTTCAAAGGCGGCAATAATAGGTATACTGCCTCCGCGTCGTGCCGCCAGCGGACGCTTACCAAAGGCCTCTTCAAACCCGCGTTCTGCCGCCCGGTAGGCCGGTATATCGATCGGGCACACATAGCCCTGACCACCATGCATCGGCGTGACCTCTACGCGTACGCCCGCGGGGGCAATCGAGCGTATATAATCAATGAACGCGCGCGAGATACGTTCGTGATCCTGATTAGCCACCAGTCGGCACGATACCTTGGCATAGGCCTTGCTCGGCAACACGGTCTTGCTACCCTCACCCGTATAACCACCCCATATACCGCATATATCGAAACTCGGTCGGCAGGAATTGCGCTCCAGCGTACTATACCCCTCTTCACCAAAGACCTCATCGATATCAATGGCTTGGTTGTACCGTTCCTGCGAGAACGGTATCTGAGCAATCATCTTGCGCTCCTCCTCCGGGATAGGCAGAACGTCGTCATAGAAACCGGGGATGGTAATGCGTCCGCGCTCGTCCACCACCTGCGCCAGCATCTCACACAGCGCATTGATCGGATTCTTGACCGCCCCGCCGAAATGACCGGAGTGAAGATCTCTATTCGGACCGGTAACCTCTATCTGCCAATAAGCCAGACCACGCAAACCGGTAGTGATAGAAGGTGTCTCCTTACCGATCATCGAGGTGTCGCTCACCAAGATTATATCGGCCTTGAGCAGTTCCTTATGCTCCTCCAGGAAAGCCTCCAGCGAAGGCGAACCGATTTCCTCTTCGCCCTCGAAGATAAACTTCACATTGCAGTTCATCAGGCCCTCTCGCACCATATACTCGAAGGCCTTGGCCTGGATCATCGCCTGCCCCTTGTCATCATCCGCACCGCGGGCATACAATCTTCCGTCACGCACACACGCTTCCCACGGATCGGACTTCCACTCCTCCAGCGGCTCTACGGGCATAACGTCGTAATGCGCATACACCAAGACCGTTTTGATTGGTAATTGGTCGTTGGTAATTGGTGGTAGGTATTCGCCATACACGAACGGATTGCCCGTTACCCGTAACCCGTCACCCGTAACCGCCGGAATCACTTCCGCCTTCTGGCAACCGGCCTCAAGCAACAGTTCACGCCAACGCTCGGCACAGCGCAACATATCTTCTTTATGCTCGGGTTGACAACTCACACTGGGGATGCGGAGCAACGATGACCACTCCTCGAAAAAACGCGACTCATGCGCCTGGATATATTCACGGATAGACATAATGATTAAAAATTTTGCACAAAGTTATATTTTTTTTTGCATATATCCAAAAAAAATGCTAATTTTGCAGCCAAATAACGTAATTTTATACTATGATGAGACACAAATTGCTTCTTTTTTGTGCGGTATTGGCCTTAACAGCCTGCCAAATGACCCCCGTAGAACGTATTGCAAAAGGCCAACCGATCATGCCCGTTCGCATGACCGGCGACACGATGCATGTCGTACTTACCGACTATATCCCCTTGCTGGCTGCCGACACGGCAGTTTGGGATAAACTGGAGTGGACCCAAGACAAGGACCTGCCGTGGGTAAACATCGACGGCGAAGGCAGTTATATCCGTGCGCTGGATATCACCAATCCCGGTAACGCCATTCGCAGCCTGCGTATAGCGCAAGGCAAATACGCTCTGGAGATTCCCGTACTGCCCCGAAAACCCGTCATGCAAAACCTCATCAGCCTGGGCTACGAGGATGGCAAGATCAATATCGGTCTCTACCGCCAGATGACGGGCAAAGTCAATCTGTGCGCCTATGTGCAGAACATGCCTATCGAACCGCAGGCATGGACCGTCACGCCGGACGGCAGCTGGATGCTCAATATCGCCGAGAGCCAAACCGTCCAACAATGCAAGAAAGGACGTGCGTATATCCGCGTCTTCGCCGAGACGGCCGACACGCTGCTCAACGACCTGCTAATCCCCCTCCAGGACGGCGAAGTGGTCATGGATGCTGCCCTGCTGACGCGTCACGACCAGCAGGCACAGGTACTCTACTCGCTGATGATTGACCGCTTCAGCAACGGCAACCCGGACAACGACTGGAAGATGAACTCACCCGAGGTACTGGACATCGTCGATTACCAGGGCGGCGACTTCGCCGGCATCACCCGCAAGATCGAAGAAGGCTATTTCGACAGTCTGGGCGTCAACACACTTTGGATCAGTCCGATCACCCAGAACCCCGAAGACGCTTGGGGCAAATATGTTTTCAAGAATGGCAATAAATACGACTCTACCAAGACCTACACCCGCTTCTCGGGTTACCACGGTTACTGGCCGCTCTTCGCCACACGTTTGGACTGGCGCTTCGGTACCGACAAAGAACTCCGTACACTGCTCGCTACGGCGCACAAGCACGGCATCAATGTCGTACAGGACTACGTAGCCAATCATATGCATATCAACTCACCCACGCTGCAAGAACACCCCGACTGGCACACCGACTCGCTCCTGCCGGACGGACGCCGCAACTTCGAACTTTGGGACGAAGCCCGTCTGACCACCTGGTTTGACGTACATATCCCTACCCTCGACCTGGAGCGCCCGGAAGTATGCGAACCGATGACCGACTCCGCCCTCTACTGGCTCGAGAACTTCGACTTCGACGGTTACCGTCACGATGCCTGCAAGCATATCCCGGAGGGATACTGGCGTCTGCTGGGCCAGAAGATAGCAACCCGCTTCCCCGACCGCTCGCTTTGGATGATCGGTGAGACCTACGGTTCGCCCGAACTGATCAACACCTATGTAAAAACCGGTATGCTCAACGCCCAGTTTGACTTTAATGTCTATTTCACCACCCGTGAGGCACTGTGCGGCCTGAAGAGCATGCAAGAGATACAAGACAACGTACTCACCTCACTCGCCACCTATGGTGCGCACCATACCATGGGTAATATCTCCGGCAACCACGACCAGATACGCTTCGCCTCGATTGCCGGCGGTGCGATCGATATCCACACCCAGGGTAAAGAGGAAGGCTGGACCCAGGAGATCGGTATCGGTGACCCGACACAGGGTTACGGCCGCTCCATGTTGCTGGAGGTCATCAACCTGACACTACCCGGTGTACCCTGTATCTACCAGGGTGACGAGTATGCCGAAGTAGGCGGCAACGACCCCGACAACCGCCATATGATGCGCTTCGACGGACTCAATCCGCAACAGGAGCAGTTCCGCCAACAAGTTCAACAACTCATCCATCAGCGTCGCACATCGATGCCGCTGCTCTACGGCGACTATATCCCGATGCAGTGCGACGATGACACCTGGCGTTTCTGCCGCGTATATATGGGCCAGATCGTCACCGTAACCATTAATCGCAAAGACTTAACTTATACTATCGAATAATATGAAAAAATTACTGCTTACCTTGGCGTTGCTGAGTGCGACGCTTGTATGGGCGCAAGAAGCGTCCCACCCTCAGTGGGCATATGATGCCACGATCTACGAACTCAACACCCGTCAACTGACACCGGAAGGCACCTTCCGTGCCGCCGAAGCGGTCCTGCCTACCCTCAAGGAGAATGGCATCGATATCATCTGGGTGATGCCCTGCCAACCGATCGGTAAGATCACCCGCAAGGGTACGCTGGGTAGCTACTACTCGATCATCGACTACTGCCAGATCAATCCGGAGTTCGGTACACTGGACGACTTCAAACACTTCCTCCAGAAAGCCCACGAACTGGGCTTCAAGGTGATCCTGGATTGGGTGGCCAACCATACCGCACCGGATAGCAAATGGACCGAAAACCCGGGTTGGCACTACCGCGACAGTCTGGGCAACCTGATGGTTCAATACGACTGGACAGATATCTCCAAACTCGATTACCACAACCAGGACATGCGCCAAGCCATGCTCCAAGCTATGCGCTGGTGGATGGACGAAGTAGGTATCGACGGTTTCCGCTGCGACGTAGCAGGCGAGGTGCCGACCGACTTCTGGAACTGGGCCATGAGCGACCTGCGTCGCAACCATCCGGATATGTTCACCCTGGCCGAGGACGAGGATAAAGCACAAGAACTGACCGAGACGGCCTTCGACATGTACTACGGCTGGACACTCCATCATATCATGAACGAGGTGGCACAGGGCAAGAAGACCGTAGCCGACCTCTGGGCGTATTTCCGTAAGGCAGAGCAACTCCGTCCGCGTGCTATCCGTATGAACTTCATCACCAACCACGACGAGAACTCGTGGAACGGTACGGCCTTCGAGCGTATGGGCGATGCCGTCAAACTGATGGCGGCTTTCTGCTATGTAGTGCCGGGTATGCCGATGATCTATACGGGTCAGTTGGTAGGTAACCACCACCGTCTGGAGTTCTTCGAGAAAGACCTTATCGACCACGACGAGAACTATGCCTTAGGTGCGCTCTACCAGCGCATGAACCAGTTGCGTCAGGACAACCCCGCCCTGCAGAGCAACGAACTGGGTGCACCGATGAAGCGTCTGCCTGTTGACAACGACTATATCTTCGCCATGGTTCGTCCGTCGAAGAAGAATACCGTGCTGGTTGTCATGAACATGTCAGCCGAACCGCAAACCGTCACCATCGACCTGACCGGTTACGAGGGCAAGTATGAGTGTCTGTGCGGCCATAAGCACAAACTCTCAAACCATGAGACACTAACCCTGCGTCCGTGGCAGTACAAGATACTGAGAAAATAGATAATAGTCGAAAGATAAAAGTCGAAAGAGCGCTGCGCTCAAAGACAAAATAGGCTGCCCGTTTGGACAGCCTATTTGTTTATCTGCGGTGCGATCCTCCGCCTCCACCACCGGAGTGGCTTCCGCCGCTACTACTGCGGCCACTGCCTCCGGAATAACCGCC
>JAFZNG010000009.1 GCA_017551025.1 Paludibacteraceae bacterium
ACCCGTATGAAGAACCTCTCGACGATCGCAACTGATCGCGAAGCCTTCGAGGCCCAGAAGGACCTTGCCGGCGGCAAGAAAACCCTCAAGTCCTACCTGTGGAAAGTCTGCGGTGACGCCTACGACGCCCAGAACGGCTAATTTTAGTCGAATTTTTTAAGAAAGTGGCATACACATTTGTGTATGTCATTTTTTTTTAGTAATTTTGCAGTCGATTTGAGATGAAAAATGGGTAAAAAAAAAGAAGGTTGTCTCACGACAACCCAACCTTTTTACTTAACCTTAAATCTAATACCATGAAAAACACGATGCAAAAGTACTGCTTATTTTTGATATACGCAAATATTTTTGCAAAAAAATGTGTTTTATAACATATTTTTCGTGATTTTTGACTAAAAATACATGTTTTTTAACATATTTTACCGCCAACAATGAAAACGATGCGAAAATCAACCCTTCGGACAATAGTGCTCTTTTTGGGCCTGAGTATGACGCTGACGACCCTTGCCTGCCGTCGACAACAAAAACCGATCGTCATCCTCCACGATAATGATACCCACTGCGAGGTGGTCGGCTTCGCCAAGATGGCCTACCTCCGCGACCGGATGCGCGAGGCAGACACCGCCTACGTCGGCCTGGTCAGCAGCGGCGACCTGATGCAAGGTGGCCTGGAGGGTACCCTCTCCCGTGGACAACAAGTGGTGGACATCATGCGATTGATGGACTACGATGCCGTCGTGCCCGGAAATCATGAGTTCGACTACGGTACGCCCCGTATGCTCGAACTGATGGACATGCTCGGACGCGAACGCGTCACCTGTATCAACCTAAGCGATGCCTCCGGCCGCTACCTCTTCCCCGATTACATCATGGTGCAGTACGGACAGACCAAGGTCGCCTACGTCGGTGTACTCACCCCCACCACCATGCGTGACGAGAAATCGGCCTTCATCACCAACGAGGGCGATACGCTCTACCGACTCCAGGACTACGACGAGGTCGTACGCCTCACCCAGACCCAGGTCATTCGTGCGCGTCGCGCGGGTGCGCGTTACGTTATATTACTAACGCACATAGGCGAGACCGACGTTCCCCTGACCTCCGTGGACCTCATCGAGAAGACCTACGGCATCGATGCCGTACTCGACGGCCATACGCATTCGCGTATCGCACAACGTATGGTGCGTAACCTCCGTGGCCAAGAAGTGCCCCTCACCCAGGCCGGCACGAAGTTCCAAGCCATAGGCAAACTCTATATCAGCACGGACGGTCGGGTAGAGACCAGCCTCATCGATGCCTCGACCATCACGGGTCATCACCCGCGCGTCATGGCGATGATCGATAGTATATCTGCCGTCAATGCCCCGATACGGAACCAACCCGTCGGCCGCACCGAAGTACGACTCACCATCCTCGGCGAGGACGGCGAACGACTCGTGCGCAAGGGGGAGACCAACGGCGCTAACCTCGCCGCCGATGCCGCACGCTGGGCATGCGGCGCACAGATGGCCTTCGTCAACGGTGGCGGTATCCGCACCGACTATCCGATCGGCGAGATCACCTTCGGTGATGTCATCAACGTACAACCCTTCAGCAACGACTATCACGTCATCGAGATCACCGGACGCCAACTCGAACAAGTAGTGGCCTTCGGATGCAGTGCACTCAAAACCGAAGATCCGGTTCGTGGCAACAAAGGCGAACTCGGCGACTTCGTGCAACCCTCCGGCTTCCGCTATACCTTCAGCGTACCCGAAGACCGCGTGCTCAGCCTCGAGATACTCGACGAACAGACCGGTACCTACCTGCCCATCCAGCCCGATAAGACCTATACCCTGGCCGTATCGCAATACAGCCTCGGCAGCTACAACGACGTAATGAAGTACTGCCACGTGCTCCGCTATAACGTCTGCGTCGACAACATGGCTACCGTTCGTTATATCCGCGAAGCCCTCCACGGCGTAGTAGGCCAAGCCTATGCCGCCCCGCAAGGACGCGTGACGATCGTACGCTGATGCGAATTAAAAATTAATCGGGCGACCATTTATGTCGTACGTCTGATTGCCGCGACGAATCACGATCCGTCCGTCGGGCAGTAGCAGTTTAGAGGCAGCATCCTTCGGTGTGCTGCTTTCTATTTCGGGCACATCCCATGTTGCGGGCTTCGTACCCTCGCCCCACTGCGAGTACAACCACTGAATACGGTGGTTCAGACGGTTCAGAAAGTCGTTTTTCCGACTCGTCATGCTGCTGTTGTCACAGTAGTTCTGCGTGCCGCGCCAACGCACCGCATCATTCTTCGCCGCTGCACTGATAAGCGTCACAAAATCATTGATTTGAGTGCGGGTGTTCTGCATGTGCGAATGATAGTAAACATACCATTGCTCACGCACCTTCGCTTGAAATTCCGACCACTCTGCCAGTTGACCGATCCAGTACTGCGCAAAAATCGGATTGTCGTAGATCCAGGTATCCTGATTGCGGTTGTACGCATTGCCAAAATCCCATACCGGACCGAACTTCCAGCGGTCGGTCTGGCCGTTGCGGTCGCGATCCTTATATAAGTAGCAACTGCCGTGGTACGACTCGCAGTCCTCCATCAACTCTTGCACCAGGTAGTACTTCGCCGCCTCGTCCAGATCGAGTAGGGCAGTGAGTTGCGAGGATGAGTTGCCCCAGATAGCCTCGTTCAGTCGGTTCATCTGTTGCTCGATATACTGACGCTGCTGTGCGGACAGCACCTCCGGCTCCTTGATGCTGATCATGACATGTTCGCCGTTGCCTTCGTAGAGGTTGATATTCCCCTCTTCGCTGTAGTTGTCGATCTCTACGAGCCATCCGCCCGTGACGGAATCCGTCGCATTGTCCTGCTGCTCGGTAATATGGACGCGATTACCGGCGATACGAACCTGTTCCGTCAGGAAATACAAGCCCTGGTACTGATCGTTGATGACCAGTTCCACCGGTACGAATCGTGGCGTATACCTTAGCCCGATCTCTTGGCTGAGCAGAAAACCTACGGTATTCTTCAGATACCCCATACAGTCGTCCGCGTGGGCGAGCAGACACCAGTGCCGGTTATTGGGCATGCCCAGCACAGCTTGCTTGGTGTCGAACTTGATGCGGTAGGGCTTCTTGTCAAATCCGCTCCAGGTCCAGTTGCCGCGTCCCTTGAATTGCGCAGGGATGGGTGCAGCGGCGGAACCGAGCGGTAGATAACCGGTCGTAAGCGCATCGATATACAGCGATCCGGCTACATACGTCTCTTTGCTGTTGATCGCCGCATTATTCTGAGTGCGGATATAGACGACGGGTAGGGTGCCGCTGACGGTGGCGGAAGGGGTGGAGGACTGGCTGTTGAGCCATGCCTCGAGTGAGGTCCAGTAACCCTGCGCCCAGTTGTCGCCCGACTCGGGCACGAAGATATCACCCGCCTGCATCTGTGCCTCCGAAGTAGCGGTACGCTGCAAGTTGGCCTGGTGACTGATACTGTCCTTAAAACTGTTGAAATTCTGGTTGTATCGCCCCTCCGGTATATTGCCGCCCACGAAGGTAAAACGGTACATGTCGGTGACCGTCTGAGGGATCTCTACCCGCCACTTATTGCCGTCCTGCGTCATAATAAGGGCGTAGGTCTCCGGACGCTGGTCCGAACCGTACACAAATCGTACGGCCTGATACCGGGTTCGACTATTGTCGAAATAGAGCGTACCTTGCGGAATCGTCAGTGCCGAAGCGGCTACCGCACAGAGCAGGAATAGATATGTAATCAGCGTGCGCATGTTGGTTTTTCATTAAATTTTCGGCAAAATTACAACAAAATTTGGATATATGCAAAAAAAAGTGTACCTTTGCACCGAAATTGCGGTAATATGCAGAAATACGAAGACATAATGCGCGACGTACGTCAGGGTAAATTGGCGCAGGTGTATATGTTATGCGGTGAAGAACCGTATTACATCGACCGCGTGTGCGACTATCTCGAGGAACATGTCCTGGACGAGGCCGCCAAAGCCTTCGACCAAACCGTCGTCTATGGGCGCGACCTGCCCGGCGCAGATATCTCCACCGTGATCGGTGCCGCTCGCGGCTTCGCTATGATGGGTGGCCGAAAAGTGGTTATCGTCAAGGAAGCGCAGCAGGTCAAGAAATGGGAAGCACTGGCGCAATACATCGAGAACCCGCAACCCGATACCGTCCTCGTCATCTGCTATAAATACGGTACGCCCGACAAGCGCCAGACCTGGTGGAAGAAACTTACCGCCTCCGATGCCGTCGTCATGCAGAGCGACAAACTCCGTGATTACCAAGTGGAGCGATGGATCCAAACCTACATCCAGGACTACTGCCGTCAGCATTCGGAGCTCAGTTTCGCCCCGCGTGTGCCGCGTCTGCTGGCCGATAGCCTCGGCACCGACCTGAGTGCAATCGTCGGTGCGGTGCAAAAGCTCGTGGACGGTCGACCCGAAGGCGTCAACCTCATCGATGCGTCGCTCGTGGAGCGTAATATCGGTATCTCCAAAGACTATAATATCTTTGAGCTCCAAGACGCACTGATCAAGGGTGATGTACTCAAAGCCAACCGTATCACGCAGTACTTCGCCTCCAGCAAAGACCATCCGATGATCAAGGAACTGGGTGTCCTCTATAATTTCTTCCAGAACCTGATGCTCTACCACTACCTGCCCGACAAGACCGATCGCGTCGCCGCACAACTGCTGGGCGTCAATCCTTTCTTTGTCAAGGACTATGCCGCTGCAGCACGTCGCTATCCGGCGGGTAAGACCTTCCGTATCATCAGCTACTTCCGCGAGACGGATGCACGACTGAAAGGTATCAACAACCCCTCGGCCACCGATGCCGACCTTTGGAAAGAATTAATCTATAAAATAATGCACTAATAATTTTTAATTCCTTTATGTGGATCGTTATTGCAGCCGCCCTGCTACCGGTAGTCCTTCTGTTCGGCTACATCTGGTACAAAGACATTAAGCAACCCGAACCGATGAAATGGTTGCTCCGAGCACTGCTCTATGGTGCGTGTTCCACCCTGCTGGTCGTCCTCTTGGTAGCACCCATGCCCGAAATCGAGGTGACGGGACCCGCTACGGCTTTCCTCAAGGCCTTTCTCTCGGCCGCTATGCCCGAAGAGGCTGCTAAACTGCTGATGCTGTGGTTGCTGCTCCGCAAGAACCCTTACTTCGACGAACGACTCGACGGTATCGTATATGCCGCCTGTGTAGGTCTGGGATTTGCCGGACTGGAGAATATCATGTATCTGGTGCAGGGACTGGCAGACGGTACGTGGGTGACCACCGCCATTACGCGGGCTATCTTTGCCGTACCCGGCCACTTCTTCTTCGGTACGCTGATGGGTTACTTCTTCGCCCGTGCATGGTTCGGAACCCCGGGCAAGAAAGCCTGGAATATGTTCCTCGCCTGGGCTGTACCTGTGATCGCCCACGGTGTATACGACGGTATCCTGTTCTCGATGCAGACCGTGGATGAGTGGATAGCCGGTGTGCTGTTTATCCTCTTCCTGGTAGCCTTCGGCCGCATGCGTCGCAGCAGTGTAAAAGCAATCAAACAATTACAAGACGAAGATACAAATTTACAAGACGAAGATACTATTTAAGTGATGAATTATTTATTTACGTCCGAGTCGGTGTCCGAAGGACACCCGGACAAAGTGAGTGACCAGATATCCGATGCGATTTTGGATAATATCCTGGCGCTGGATGAGAATGCCCACGTGGCATGTGAGACGATGTGTACCACCGGTCAGGTGGTCATTGCCGGCGAGGTAAGCTGCGAGCATTATGTCGATGTGCAGCAAATCACCCGTCGTACGATAGCCGAGATAGGCTACACCAAATCCGAGTATAAATTCGAAGCCGAGAGTTGCGGCATCCTCACTGCCCTGCATGCGCAATCGGCGGATATCAACATGGGTGTGAGTCGCGCTACCGAAGCCGAACAAGGTGCCGGCGACCAGGGTATGATGTTCGGTTATGCCACCGACGAGACCGACAACTTCATGCCGCTCACGCTCGACCTGGCGCATACCCTCGTCTATACCCTTGCCCGTATCCGTAAGGAAGGCCAACAGATGACCTATCTGCGTCCCGACAGCAAGTCGCAGGTGACGATGGAGTACGATTCCCAAAACCGTCCGGTACGTATCGATACCATCGTACTCTCCACCCAGCATGACCCGGGCATTACGCCCGAACAGATCAAACAGGACGTGATCGATATCCTCCTGCCGCGCGTAGCAACACGTGATTCGCGTTATACCGAGTTGTTGCAAACATTCTTGGCAGACAAGCAGGCCAAGCTGCTGGTCAATCCTACCGGCAACTTCGTCATCGGTGGCCCGCACGGCGATACCGGCCTCACGGGTCGTAAGATCATCGTCGACACCTACGGTGGACGCGGTGCCCACGGTGGTGGCGCCTTCTCCGGCAAAGACCCCTCGAAGGTCGACCGCTCGGCTGCCTATGCCGCTCGCTGGATAGCCAAGAACCTGGTAGCCGCAGGCGTGGCCCACGAAGTGCTGGTGCAGGTAAGTTATGCCATCGGTGTCGCCAAACCCGTCTCGCTCTACGTGCAGACCTACGGTACGTCGCAGGTCAAGCTCTCGGATGCCGAGATCGCTAAGAAAGTGGGCGAACTCTTCGACCTCTCGCCGGCCGCTATCATCCGTGCCCTGCGCCTCAAGCAACCGATCTATGAGGAGACAGCCCGTTACGGCCATATGGGACGCACACCGGAACATGTCACCAAGACCTTCCTCGACGAGAATGGACAACCCTTCACGCGCGAAGTGGAACTCTTCACCTGGGAAAAACTCGACCGCGTAGAAGACGTAAAACGAGCGTTTGGGTTATGAGTTTGCAGACAAAGAGAAGTCTGATGGTCACGCTGATCGTGGTGCTGGGCGTGGTGCTGGACCAGGTGGTGAAACTGTACGTACAGGGGCATTTTCGCTTGTATGAAGACCTCGAGGTGACGAGTTGGTTTCATCTCTGTTATATCCTCAACGATGGCATGGCCTTTGGCGTGGAGTGGTTCGACAAGTTGGCGCTCACGCTCTTCCGACTGGTGGCAATCGGTGCGTTGGGTTGGTACCTCAACCTCTTGATCCGTAAGCGTCCTGCCCGCACGTCCTATCTGGTGACGGTCGCCTTCGTGATGGCCGGCGCGATAGGAAATATCGTGGATTGTATCTGCTACGGTCCGCTGTTCCAACACGGACAGTGGTTCTACGGCAAGGTGGTGGACATGCTCTACTTCCCCCTGATTCGCAACAGCGCAGGCGAGGTGCTGTTCTTCCAACCCGTCTTCAACGTAGCCGACTCCTATATTACCTGTGCGGTGATCATCATCCTGCTGTTCTTTACCAAAGATCTGAATAAATCGCTGGAGAAAGTTGAAAAGGACTAGTCTCATAGTATTCGTGCTGGCCTTGCTCTCCCTTTCCGGCTGCCGCCCGAAGGGCATACTCTCCTCCCGCGAGATGCGCGAGATCATGTACGACCTGCATCGGGCGGACGGAGTGATCTATGTCAATCAGATGGAGACCGGTTACGATGAGACGATCGCACGCTACTACCAGTGCGTACTCGACAAACATGGCGTCACCCAGGCGCAGTTCGACTCGTCGCTCGTCTGGTACACCGACAATCCGGCGCTGTTCGATAAGATCTATCCGAAGGTCATGGCTCGATTGGAGGAAGACGTCGCACGGTGGGAAGCCGTACAGGCCAGAGAGCAACGGCAGCGGGACCTCATGCAACTGCCCTGGTCACGCGTGATGCCCTACGAGATGCAAGTGCTGGGCTGCTATATGCACGATAGCGTTCCCGAGCGACTCGGACCACTCAACCGCCCCACAAATCCCGAATGGATCGTGGAAATCAAGCCAAAAATGCAAAAAATCGCAAAATAATGCAAAATTATTTGCGTATATCAAAAAAAAGTAGTAATTTTGCACGCTTTTTCCGCGTAATGCACTTATGTGTGTGCGCTGAAGCAATAAATAATATTAATTAACGCCGTGCTGGGCAGTGTGCTGAAAACTGAATACCGAAAGTTAAAAGGAGCACTTAATAGATGTCTGTCGGCCCGGTCTTATAACCAACAAAACAAATGGAATTTAACAGTTACAAAACAGTGTCCTTGAACAAGGCAACCGCTGACAAGCAGTGGGTGATTGTGGACGCTGAGGGCCAAATCCTGGGCCGTATGTGTACGAAGGTAGCTAAGTTGCTACGCGGTAAGTACAAACCGTCGTTCACTCCTAACGTGGACTGCGGAGACAACGTGATTATTATCAATGCCGACAAGGTGGAAATGACCGGCAACAAGTGGAACGATCGTGAGTACGTTCGCTATACCGGTTTCCCGGGTGGTCAGCGCGTGATGAGTCCTGCAGAGCTCAAGGCTAAGGGCGTAGATCGTCTGATCAAGAAGGTGGTTAAGGGTATGCTCCCCAAGAACCGTCTCGGCAACAAGATCATCAATAACCTGTATGTGTTCGGTGGCGCTGAGCACAACATGCAAGCACAACAGCCAAAACAAATCGATATCAACACCTTAAAATAAGAATAGACTATTATGGAAGTAATTAATGCATTAGGTCGTCGTAAAGCTGCAGTAGCACGCGTTTACGTTAGTGAGGGTGCTGGTAAGATCACTATCAACGGTCGCGACTTGGAGGTTTATTTCCCCGCTCCGGCACTGCAATATATTGTTAAGCAACCGCTGCAGACCCTGGACGTGACTGAGAAATTTGACATCAAGGCCAATCTCGACGGTGGCGGATACAAAGGACAGGCAGAGGCTCTGCGTCTGGCTATCGCCCGCGCACTGGTGAAGATTGACGAAGCAAATAAGCCTGCACTGAAGGCAGAGGGCTTCATGACTCGCGACGCTCGTGAGGTTGAGCGTAAGAAACCGGGTCGTCCGAAGGCTCGTAAGCGCTTCCAGTTCAGCAAGCGTTAATCCGCAAACCAAACCATCCAAATCGTGTGGACTCCTCCGGGACTACCACACGATTGTTTTGGTTGCTTAAACGCGCGTGTGCACGTTGTGCGCGTAATTATAATGTATTACGCGCATGAAAAAGCCGACCAAAATCCACGGATGAACGTAAAACAATAAATCATTAAAACATTAAAACATTATTCAAAATGCGTACAAATTTTGATCAACTCTTGGAGGCTGGCTGCCACTTTGGCCACCTCAAACGTAAGTGGAATCCCGCAATGGCTCCCTACATCTACATGGAGCGCAATGGTATTCACATCATCGACCTCAACAAGACCGCCCTCAAGATCGAGGAGGCTGCTGAGTCGCTCAAAGGTATCGTTCGCAGCGGCCGTAAGGTGCTGTTCGTTGGTACCAAGAAACAAGCTCAGGAAGTAGTAGCTCAACACGCTCAGGAAGTAGGCATGCCGTACATCACCGAGCGTTGGGCAGGTGGTATGCTCACCAACTTCCCCACTATCCGCAAGGCTGTGAAGAAAATGAGCCAGATCGATAAGATGATGAGCGACGGTACACTCGACAACGTATCCAAGCGTGAGAAACTCCAGATCGCACGTCAGCGTGAGAAACTCGAGAAGAACCTCGGTTCTATCGCCGACCTGACCCGTCTGCCGAGCGCTGTATTCGTTGTGGACGTGATCAAAGAGCACATCGCCGTAGCGGAGGCTAACCGTCTCGGAATTCCTGTTTACGGTATCGTTGATACCAACTCCAACCCGAATAACATCGACTTCGTCATCCCGGCTAACGACGATGCTACCAAGTCTATCGACATCATCCTGACCGCCGTTTGCGAGGCTATCAAGGAAGGTCTCGAGGAGCGCAAGGTAGAGAAGGCTGATGAGAATGCCGCTGCTGAGCAAGCTCAGGCAGAGGGCGAGGCTCCCGCACCCAAGGAGCGCCGTCAGCGTATCCGCAAAGCACAGCCCAAGGCTGAGCCCGAGAAAGTAGCTGAGGTAAAAGCCGAAGAACCCAAGGCTGAGGAGAAAGCAGAAGCTGCTGAGTAATCTAATTTTTAATTTTTAATTTGTAATTTTTAATTACTATGGCTGTAACATTAGCAGATATCAAAAAACTCCGCGACATCACCGGTGCCGGTATGATGGACGTGAAGAAAGCCCTGGAAGAGGCTAACGGCGACTTCGAAGTAGCTAAGGACCTGCTCCGTAAGCGTGGTCAGGCTATCGCTGCAAAGCGTAGCGACCGTGAGGCTTCGGAGGGTTGCGTACTCGCAAAAGCAAAAGATGGCTTCGGTGCTATCGTGGGCGTAAAGTGCGAGACCGACTTCGTAGCTAAAAACGAAGACTTCGTAGGTATGGTAAAACTCATCCTCGACGCTGCCCTCGACAACAAGGTACAGAGCAAGGACGAACTGGCTGCCCTCAAGATCGGTAACTTCACCGTTGCTGAGATCGTTACCGAGCGCTCCGGCGTGACGGGCGAGAAGATGGAACTGGCCGACTATGCATGCCTCGAGGCTCCGGTAGTAGACGCATACAACCACCTGGGCAACAAGCTCTCGTCGTTGGTTGCTGCTAACGAAGGTGCTGAGCATGAGACCGTTCACGGTATCTCGATGCAGGTGGCTGCTATGAGCCCGATCGCTCTCGACGCAGATCACGTAGCTGAGGAGGTTAAGCAGAAAGAGCTCTCCGTAGCTATCGAGAAGACCAAGCAGGACGAGATCAACCGTGCCGTTGAGAACGCTATCCGCAAGGCCGGTATCAACCCCGCTCACGTTGACTCTGAGGATCATATCGAGTCCAACCAGGCTAAGGGCTGGATCACCGCTGAGCAGGCACAGCAGGCTCGCGACATCAAGGCGCAGATCACCGCTGAGACCGAGGCTAACATGGATAAGCTGGCTAAGAAGATCGAGATGATCGCACAAGGTCGTCTGGGTAAGTTCTTGAAAGAGAACACCTTGGTTGAGCAGGCTTATATCATGAGCGAGTCCAAGGAACTGGTTAAGGACGTACTGAAAGCCAAAGGCGTTCAGATCCTTGACTTCCGTCGCATCACCCTCAACGAGGAGTAATCACTCCAAGAGTACACAAAAAAGGAGCCACACGGCTCCTTTTTTTATAGTAATTTTTAATTTTTAATTTTTAATTTCTCGCGACAGATGTCGCACTTCCCGCACGGCTTGGCATCCGTCTCGCCGAAATAGGCGAGCAGTACTTGCTCACGACAGAACTGGGTCTGCTCCGCATACTCTATCATTGCTTTCAGGTGTTCGGCGAATTGCTGTTGCCGCTGGTCGTACACCTCCGGCCGTAACCATATTTCATCTACGCGTTCCCGCGTGATCGTTACCGAACAAGCAATCGTGCGGGGTAGGTAGGTAATAATTCCCCGTGCTGCCAAACCGCTAAGCAGTTGATGCTGTGCTTCTTGCTCTTCGGGTGTCTGGTTGGTATACTTCGCATCCGCCATATACTGCAGGTCGGTGAAGATACCTGTATACTTGCGCATGAGCGCCTGTAATAGGTTGCGCTGCTCTGCCGACAAATCGTACGACTGCAAGGTTTGTGGCGCTACATTGATACGCACGCGTGCTGCCGTCTCATGTTCTTCCTCAAAATGGATAAATCCCGCATTACTAAGCAGTTGTAGCGATGAATAGGTCTGTATCACTGGTAGATGCATGACCTGGCACAACTGGTCTATATGCAGTGCAAACGAATGTCCGAGTCCCGAACCTAAGCCTACTTGCAGGAAGTCCATCGTCTTATCATATACCTGACCGACGAATTCCTTGGGTGGGTAACTGTCCGTTACGCGGCGGCGCGCTTTCTGTTTATCCTGCTCGTTATACAGCAGTACGCAGAAGGCCGTCAATCCGTCCCGTCCTGCGCGACCGGCTTCCTGGTAATACGACTCCAGATGAGAGGGTATATCGTAATGAATGACGAGGCGTACATCGGGTTTGTCGATACCCATACCGAAGGCATTCGTGGCAACCATGATACGTGTCACCCCTTGTTTCCAAGCTTCCTGTTTTTGATTGCGCTCCGCACTGCTCAAACCGGCATGATAGTAGTCCGCAGAGAGCCTGTTTTCATTCAAAAACGTTGCAATTTCCTGTGCACGCTTCCGATTACGGACATAGACGATAGCCGAACCGGCTACGCGGGTGAGAATATGTATGAGTTGTTTATCTTTATCCTCTATTCGCCTAACGATATATTGCAGATTATCACGATGATATGATTTTCGTAGCACATGTTCTTCGCGGAAGCCTAAACGCACCTGAATATCACGCACCACTTCGGGTGTAGCGGAGGCTGTGAGGGCTAAAATTGGCACTTCTCGCTGTCCTTTTTCGAGTAGCAGTTCGCGTATCTCGCCGATACGCAGATAAGGCGGTCGGAAATCGTATCCCCAAGCCGAAATACAGTGCGCCTCGTCCACAGCGATCATACCTATCGGCAGTTGCAGCAGTCGTTGACGAAACGCTTCGCTCTCCAGTCGCTCGGGTGAGACATACAGGAAGTGGTACGGACCGAACTGACAGTTGTCGAGTGCTACGCGTTGCTGGTCGTAGCTCATGCCCGAATAGATGGCGGCGGCACGGATGTCACGTGCACGCAGATTCTCCACCTGATCTTTCATCAGGGCGATGAGGGGCGTCACGACCAGACACAGACGACGTTCTTCCGGCAGGTACTCACCCATCACGAGTGCCGGGATCTGAAAGCACAAACTCTTGCCGCCGCCCGTAGCCATCAGCGCCAGCGTGTCGCGTCCCGCTAAAACAGAATCGATGATTTCCGCCTGCAACGGGCGGAAATCATCGTATCCGAAATATGTCTTTAATGCCTCGCGAGGGGACATAACAATTTAACGTTTTCTCTTTAAGGAGAAAACCTTTTTAACTATTTAACTTTTTAACGCGAGTATCGCTGTGCGTACTCGCTTGAGGGTTTCGGCCTTGCCGAGCACATCGGTGATATTCCAGATATGCGGACCGCGAGCGGCACCCACGAGGCAGATACGGAAGGCATTCATCACAATACCTACGCCGTACTCTTTCTCTGCAATCCATGGCATGATGATGTCATCCAAGTGCCAGCGGATGACGGTATTGCCGTTGTCGTCTTGGGTCTCGTACGAGCGGTGCCAGTCTTCCTCGCTGACAGCCTCCAGCAGCGTGAGCATCTCCTGCATATGACGCGGACTGTCCTCTTTCCAACGTTTCTTGAGCGATTTCTCGTCGTATTCGGTTGGCGCTACGAAGAAGAAGTTCGCCTGCTCCCACAGTTCCGGCACGAAGTTTACACGCTCCTTGACCAGGCCGATGATCTTCGGTAGTTGAGAGTTGAGAGTTGAAAGTTGAGAGAAGTCGTCTAGTTGTAAGTTGAAAGAAGCGAGTTTTTCTTTCAATACAGGGAGAAACATCTCTGCGAGCTCTTCATTCGTCTTGAGTTGCAGATATTGGTGGTTGAACCATTTGCCCTTCTCATAGTCGAACTTAGCGCCGGACTTGCTGACGCGGTCGAGCGAGAAGTCGCGGATAAGTTCCTCCATCGAGTACATCTCCTGATCGCCTGTGCCGTGCCATCCGAGCAGGGCGAGGAAGTTGATAACCGCCTCAGGCAGGTAACCGCTCTCGCGATAACCGCTGCTGACGGTGCCGTCTTTTTGGTTGTGGAACTCCAGCGGGAAGACGGGAAAACCGAGACGGTCGCCATCGCGCTTACTGAGTTTACCGTTGCCGTCTGGCTTGAGCAGCAGGGGCAGGTGGGCAAACTCAGGCATGGTGTCCTGCCAACCGAAAGCACGGTAGAGCAGTACGTGAAGCGGTGCGCTGGGCAGCCACTCCTCGCCACGGATGACGTGCGAGATCTCCATCAGGTGGTCATCCACGATGTTTGCCAAATGGTAGGTAGGCAGGTCGTCAGCCGACTTATAGAGCACTTTGTCGTCCAGAATATTGGAGTTGATGACTACTTCGCCACGAATCAGGTCGTGGACATGTACATCTTCGTCGGGCTCCACTTTGAATCGTACTACATATTTCTCGCCGCCTTCAACGAGCCGTGTTACTTCCTCTGCCGGCATGGTCAGCGAGTTGCGCATCTGCATGCGGGTACGCGCATCGTATTGGAAATTAGGTATCTCCGCGCGTTTCTTCTCGAGTTCTTCGGGCGTATCAAAAGCGATGTATGCGTGACCGGAGTCGAGCAACTGCTTTACGTACTTGTGGTATATCTCGCGGCGCTCACTTTGTCTGTACGGACCGTGTTCTCCCACAGCCTCAATCTCAATACTACCTTTCACTTTTGTCCTTTCACCTTTCACCTTCCTCAGTCCTTCATCGATCTCGATGCCGAGCCAGTCGAGGGCTTCCAGGATATATTCCTCGGCTCCGGGCACGAAGCGGGTGGAGTCGGTATCCTCGATACGCAGCAGCATCTGGCCGCCGTGCTGACGGGCAAACAAGTAGTTATACAGGGCGGTACGAACACCACCAATATGCAGTGCGCCGGTAGGGCTTGGCGCAAAACGAACACGTACCGGACGGTTGCCGGTGTTAACAGTTTCTCCCATGATTTTCGTCTGTTTCCAAATTTGGCTGCAAAGGTACAAAAAAAAACGCACGTACGCAAATATTTGTACAGATATTTCTCATAAAAGGTGGATTTTATTTGCATAAATAAAATAATTTTTGTAACTTTGCAGCGTAAAACGAAAAGAAGACGATTATGCCGAGTGCTGAAGTGCAGAAAATGATACCGCAGATACAAGCCTATCTGGCGACTCAACCGGTTGAACGAGCCTACCTGTTTGGCTCTTGTTCGCGTGGTGATGAGAAGCCGGATAGTGATTTGGATATCTTGGTACAATTGGATTATTCGCAACCAATAGGGATGCGTTATTTCGGTATGATATGCGACCTTGAAAAGCAGCTTGGCCGCAAGGTTGATTTAGTAGAGGATCGGGGACTGAAGAATTTTGCCCGCCCGTATGTAGATAACGATAAAATTCTGTTATATGAGAGAGCCCATTAGAGACAAAGGTCGCCTTGAACATATGCTGGAGCATATTGATCGTGCACAACAATTTGCTGCAGGCAGGTCCTTAGAAGATCTGGAAAACGATACTATGTTCCGTTATGCGGCGGTTAAGTGCTTAGAGATTGTTGGTGAGGCGGCATATATGTTAACGTTGGAATTTAAGGAGAGTCATCCGGATACGCCATGGCAAGTAATAATTAAAATGCGTCACGTCATGGTGCATGGCTATTATTCTATTCAGATGCCTATTGTATGGGATATTATTCAGAATGATTTTCCGGCTCTCCGACCAAAGATTGTTGCCTATATTTCTGAATTGGAGAACAATAATGAATAACCCTTGCCGCGGGGGATAGATGCGGCCGTCACTCACTGACGTAAAATAGGAGGACATATTAGATTAAGCGTTTGCTTTATTTGAGGATTCATTCATAAACTACCACAATTTGAATTTTGCCTTCCGAGAATAATGCGAAACGCTCACGCGATTGCGTGGGCTTTCTGCATGTATTGGAGGCAAAGGGTGTGGTAGCCCGAATGAACCAATAGCAGTTGGCTCACGCTTTTTTTGTGCGCAATTAATGGATAAGTTAATCATATGAGAATGTGAAAAATGCGAAAATAGTAGGCATGTTAAAAAATAATAATTATGAATAGGACTGTTATAAAAATCCCATTATTAGGCATTGGACTGATAGTATCAGTAGGCATTATGTCTGCTTGTTCAGGTAAGGCTTCGGTTTCGTCTTTAACATCGTCGGATACGATTGAAATACCAATAGAACATGAATATAGTAAAGCCACTATTGAAGGCATTGAATACAAATTTGACCATTCCGCTCATACAGCGGAAGTTTTATCCCTTCAAAATGTAAACATTACCGTTCTTAAGATAACAGAAAAAATCAAATATAACAATGAATGGTATAATGTTACTCGCATAGGGAATATGGCATTTAAACAATGTTATGAGCTTACGACTGTTATCCTTCCAAATAGTATATTAGAAATAGGAACCTGCGCTTTTATATTCTGCAATAATTTAAAATCTGTTGTTTTGCCAAATAGTGTAAAAAAGGTTGGTGGAGATGTTTTCTCTTATTGTGAAAATTTAAATGAGATTGTACATAATAATCATATTTTTGCACATCTTCCTCAGTCATACAAGGGTGCATATTCTGTGCCAAATGGCATAGAAATAATAGTGGACGGTGCTTTTTACAAATGCGATCAACTCACCTCCGTAACTATACCAAATAGTGTAAAACATATTGATGGAATGGCGTTTAGTTGTTGTAATAACCTAAGTGCGCCTGTTTATAATGACCATTTGTTTGCATATTTACCATCTTGCTGGCGAGGAGAGTTTAGCATTCCTGAAGGGATAGAAAATATAGCGAGTATGGCTTTTTTCTCTGCGGATAAAATGACAAAACTTGTTTTTCCCAAAAGTGTTAAAGGAATAGATGCTAATGATTATTATTTCAACGATGTCTTTTTAGATTGTTCTTCATTAAGATCGTTTGATGTGCATCCTGAAAATCAATATTTTAGTTCAATTGATGGCATGTTGTATAACAAAAAAGGGACAAAACTAATTAAGGTTCCAAATGCTAAATATGGCAAGGTGGTAATTTTAGAGGATGTGACGGTAATTGATACATTTGCATTCGCAAATACAACGCATCTGAATTATATAGAGGTTGAATCCGGGAATCAATGTTATAGTTCTTCATTAGACGGTGTTCTTTTTAATAAAAGTAAATCATCATTAGTTGCATGCCCAGGAGGAAAACAAAACTCATACATCATACCAGACGGAGTTGAAGTGATAGAGAGTGGAGCATTTGCCTTCAGTAATCTTTCTACTATTGTAATTCCCAATAGTGTCACTTCTATCAAACGACACGCTTTTCGGAATTGCGACAAATTAAGCACCCTTAAAATACCACAAAGTGTCGTTTCTATTGAAGAAGAGGCTTTTTGGGGTGATAGCGATTTAACACTTATATTACCAGAAAGTTTGCGAGGAAAAGTTGACGTTTGGGCAGAAGATAAGGTTATCTATTATTAAATAAATGGCAAATAAAGCATGTTGGAGAATTTAGAAATACGATGTTTATGTCCTAATAGCCCTTTGATCCATCCCTCCCCTGTGGACATTTTAAACATTCTAAACATGGAGAGAGAACCGGATGACGATTTTTCGTTTATGAATGCAAAAAATGAAAATTTGTCATTAGAGAAGAAAAGAGTTATCCAAGATATGTTAGGCCACAAATCATACTTATATAGATCTGATTATCCTCAAAATGACATAAGCAAGCGTAAATTATGGGAAGATATTCTTCGTCTCACCCCAAAGTTTAACGGGGAAACGGTATATCGTTACACAAATGAATTTGACATAGTAAACATGTCTATTGGAGATAGAATAAGAATTGCTCATAGCCTTACAACCACAACTATTTCTGATGGATTTTGGTCTGAAAATCAATGGATCGCTAAATACATAATACGTTGTAAAAGTCCAGAATTAACTAGTGCACATGATGTGAGCGTATTATACAATGATTCTTTTTGTAAAAAAGGAGAATGTCAAGTTAATTTTGAAGAGAATACATCGTTTAAAGTAGATGACATACAATGGAATAATGCCAAAAAGTACATCTATATGCACGAATTATAACAAAATATAATGCGTGGCATCATGGTCCAGGACGAGCGGACGATTGAATTGTCCTGAAAAAGAAGAACGAGCAGCGGCGGCAGAGATGTCACCGCTGATTGTGTGGGATGGCATGCGGTGGAAGGGAGATAGAAGATGCTGACTATTCGGGATAATGGACAAAGCAGACAACGGCCGCAAATATGCGACCGAAGGGGAAAATGCGTACTATCGTTACATTTGTTTGCGGTAGGCGGCGATGACGAAACCACGGAGGGTTTTGTAGAACTTGGCGTGGCGGTCGGCAGAAGATTCGTGCCACTTGTGCAGCCATTGGTCGTGCTTAACCGGATCGCGCAAGTCGGCATCGGCTTTTGCGGATGCTTCCTTGATGAGTTGAAAAGAATGGCGCTGCGCCTCGGAAACAGACTCAGGATCCCGGTGCTCCGGGCAGTGCGAGATAACCTCTTGACCGAAACGGTTGGTGAGATAGAAACGATGGCCATTAGGCGGCAATATGCCCGTATACGTTTTGAACTTCTTGTTTAATGTAACTTTTCCCATACATTCACAGGTTTTACTCCCGATCCAATTCTCTCTCGATTGTGTCTCGTTAGTCTGATTTGGCTATATATAAGCACCAACGAGGGCGAAAAAACGGTAATTCGGAATCCGACCGCAAAGGTACAACAAAAAAAGCATATATGCAAATCTTTTGCATAAAAATGCATGAAAAATCGGAAGATGCTTGCGTATATCAAAAAAAAGTCGTATCTTTGCACGCTATTTAAAAATAGCGACTATGTGCGAGCACAAATAATACTATGAATAATATGAGCAAGAAAGAAATTCAATTCTCGTTGGTGTACCGCGACATGTGGCAGTCGAGCGGTAGGTATGTTCCTCGTAAGGACCAGTTGGCAAAGGTAGCCCCCGTGATTATCGAAATGGGTTGCTTTGACCGTGTAGAGACTAACGGTGGTGCCTCGGAGCAGGTGAACCTGCTGTATGGCGAGAACCCCAACCATGCCGTTCGTACGTTCTGTAAGCCGTTTAATGAGGCGGGTATCAAAACCCATATGCTGGATCGCGGATTGAACGCGTTGCGTATGAATCCGGTGCCTGCGGATGTGCGTCAGTTGATGTACAAAGTAAAGCACGCACAAGGCACAGATATCACCCGTATCTTCTGCGGATTGAACGATCCGAGAAACATTATCCCGAGTATCAAGTGGGCCAAAGAGGCCGGCATGACCGCACAAGCTACGATGTGTATCACGTATTCGAAAGTGCACAATGCCGAGTACTATATCAACCTCGCTGAGCAACTCATCGAGGGTGGGGCACAGGAGATCTGTCTGAAAGATATGGCCGGTATCGGTCGTCCGCATATGCTGGGCGTTATCGTAGCAGCCATCAAGGAGAAGCACCCGGATATCATCATCCAGTACCACGGTCATACAGGCCCGGGCTTTAGTGTAGCCTCGATGCTGGAGATTGCGAAAGCCGGTGGTGATGTATTCGATGTAGCTATCGAGCCGCTGAGTTGGGGAAAGGTGCATCCGGATGTGATCACGATTCAGGCGATGATGAAGGATGCCGGATTCCTGGTAAAAGATATCAACATGAAGGCCTATATGGAGGCACGTAAACTCACGCAAGAGTTTATCGATGACTTCTTGGGTTACTGGATCGACCCGAAGAACGCGCTGATGACCTCGCTGCTCGTAGGTTGTGGCCTGCCGGGCGGTATGATGGGAAGCCTCATGGCCGACCTCAAGGGTATGCACGCCGCTATCAATGCCAACCTCAAGAAGAAAGGTGAGCCGGAGCTCAGCGAGGACGAACTGCTCGTTCAACTCTTCGACGAGGTACAGCGTATATGGCCGATGCTGGGTACGCCGTGTCTGGTGACGCCGTTCAGCCAGTACGTGAAGAACGCCGCGCTGATGAACCTGTTCAGCCGTTCGATGGGCGAGAAGGACTTCACAAGAATGGATCCTGCTATGTGGGGCATGATTCTCGGCAAATCGGGTAAACTGCCGGGCGAGTTGGCTCCGGAGATCGTTAAGCTGGCCAAGGAGAAGGGCTTTGAGTTCTATACCGACGATCCGCAGAAACTCTATCCGAACGTACTGCCGCAGTATATCAAGGAGATGAAGGAACTGGGTTGGGATCGCGGACCGGACGACGAAGAGCTGTTCGAGTTTGCGATGCACGACAAGCAGTACCGCGAGTACAAGTCGGGTCTGGCCAAGGAGCAGTTCAACAAGGACCTGGTGGAGCGCATGCTCAAGGCTGGCAAACCGGTACCGGAGAATCTGCAGCAATACTTGCCGCAGGCAGCGCCGGCACAGCCAATAGCTAATTGCCAAGAGCCAAAAGCCGATAACGATCTGGCAGCCGTAGCTTATGCGATGTATCTGGCCGGTAAGCAGCATAACGGTGCCGCACCGACGCTGCCCGTCATTCGTCCTACGGCATGGAACCATAAATATTATACGTTGAAGTAGTCGAAAGTAGAAAGTCGAAAGACAAAAGACAAAATTTATACCATATGAAAAAGTACAATTTCAATGCAGGACCGAGTATCCTGCCGCAAGAGGTGATCAAGCAGACGGCTGAGGCCGTACTGGATTTTCAGGGTGAGGGACTGTCGATTCTGGAGATTAGTCACCGCGCCAAGTACTTCCAACCCGTTGTGGACGAGGCTGAAGCGCTGATGAAAGAGTTGTTGGGTGTTCCGGAAGGCTACAGAGTGCTGTTCTTGGGTGGCGGTGCCAGTCTGCAGTTCTGCATGGTGCCGTATAACATGCTGGAGAAGAAGGCCGCATACCTGAATACGGGTGTATGGTCGAAGAAAGCCGTGAAAGAGGCGAAGGGCTTCGGCGAGGTAGTTGAGGTGGCGCAGAGCACCAACTCGATCCCGAACGACTACGAGATCCCGCAGGACGCTGACTACTTCCATATTACGACCAATAATACCATCTTCGGTACGGAGATCTCCGAGCGCAAACTCCAGGAGATATACGCGAAGAAAGGCAACGTATCGCTGATCGCCGATATGAGTTCGGATATCCTGAGCCGTCCGGTAGATGTTAGCAAGTTTGATATCATCTACGGTGGTGCACAGAAGAATATCGCTCCTGCCGGTGTAACCTTCGTGATTGTGAAGGAGAGCTGCCTGGGCAAGGTGAGCCGTTATATCCCGACGATGCTCAACTACCAGACGCATATCGACGGTGGTTCGATGTTCAACACCCCGCCGGTACTGCCGATCTACACGGCACTGCTGAATCTGCGTTGGCTTAAGGCTAACGGTGGCATCGAGTGGATCAACCGCCGCAACCAGGAGAAGGCCGACCTGCTGTATAAGTGCCTGGACGAGTCGAAACTGTTCACGCCGACCATTATGGACAAGGAAGATCGCAGCCGCATGAATATCTGCTTCGTCTTCAAGCCCGGTTATGAGGAACTGCAGGACGACTTCTTCAAGTTCGCTACCGAGCGCGGCATGGTAGGTATCAAGGGTCACCGACTGGTAGGCGGCTTCCGTGCATCGTGCTACAATGCGATGGACGTAGAAGGCGTACAGGCCTTAGTGGATTGCATTAAGGAATACGAGAAACTGCACTAAAAATGCCGTACTTCTCTTTTCATCATTCAGAACCAACCCGAAAGAAGACGACGCAAGCCGTTTTCTATACAACACTTGTTAAAAAAATGAAAGTACTTGTTGCAACAGAGAAACCCTTTGCGAAGGTGGCCGTTGACGGTATTCGCGAGGTGGTAGAGGGCGCAGGCTACGAACTGGCGCTGCTCGAGAAATATACTGAGAAACAGCAACTGTTGGAGGCTGTGGCGGATGCTGATGCGCTAATTATCCGTTCGGATAAGGTGGACGCAGAGGTGCTGGACGCTGCCAAACAACTGAAGATCGTTGTTCGTGCCGGTGCCGGATACGATAATATTGACCTGGCAGCCGCTACGGCGCACAAGGTAGTGGCGATGAATACGCCCGGTCAGAACAGCAATGCTGTGGCAGAACTGGCACTCGGACTGATGGTTTATGCCGTACGTAATTTCTACAACGGCACCAGCGGTACGGAGTTGCTGGGCAAGAAGCTGGGTATCCACGCGTTCGGTAATGTAGGTCGCAACGTAGCACGTATCGCCAAAGGCTTCGGTATGGAGGTGTATGCTTATGATGCCTACTGCCCGGACGAGGCCATGACGGCTGCGGGTGTGACGCCTGTGCATTCGGCTGAGGAACTGTACAGCACGTGTAATATCGTCAGTCTGCATATTCCTGCTACGGCGGAGACCAAGGAGAGCATCAATCACGACCTGGTAGGCCGCATGCCGAAGGGTGGTATCCTGGTCAACACCGCGCGCAAGGAGGTAATCAATGAGGAGGAACTGATCGCATTGATGCAGGAACGTACCGACCTGAAGTATATCACGGATATCATGCCGGTGGCTGACGCTAAGTTCCGCACGCTCTTTGAGAACCGCTATTTTGCTACGCCCAAGAAGATGGGTGCGCAGACCGCCGAGGCAAATATCAATGCCGGTATCGCCGCTGCCAAGCAGATAGTGGATTTCATTGAAAACGGAAATACGCGTTTTCAGGTAAATAAATGATAAGGCGATTATTATATATCGTTTGTTTGGTTTGCGTGACGGCTGCGGCCGTCGCGCAGACGAATATCGAGTGCGTCGGTACGGCGACGCAGGTGGTGCAGAAGGGAGATACACTGTTCTTCTTCGCAGACGAAGTACACCTGCGTTCACGTATCGGTGCGGCCGATTGGTATTCTACGCAAACGGGTGCACTCGTGCAGTCGAATGCCGAGGAGATATACCCCGACGACGGCGGTTATTATCTCCGGAAGGCGGGTGTGAACTATACGCCGGTATATGCGTTTACGTACCCGAATTATGCGCCGAGCGGACTGACGGCAGAGGTGACGCCTTATTGCCAGAAGACCGACCTGACGGTATCCGGTACAGTTCCAACGATCTCGTATATCAACGAGAATGGTCAGTCGCGCACCTACGCACGCGCGTGTACTATATATTATACCACGCTGGCCTGGAATACTGAGCAGTGGGTGGACTCGTTGGCGCAATCGACGGAGACGCTGCGTACGGGTACATATCAGTTACCGCCTATCTACCGCGCGACGGATATCGTGGTGCGCTGGGATGACGCGATAGCGGATGCGTTGGGACTGATGCCCGACTCGGTGGTGGGCCAACTCCTGGAGCCGCATGCCGTGACCTGTATGCCTACCACGATCACGACTACGCGTGGCGGCACCGACCGAAGCAACGAGATAGAACGACCGAAAGAAGCCTCTGTGCTGCGCGGTTCGGCACCGCTGGAGATTGCTTTCTATAGCAATCCTACACCGGCTGCAGAGTACTTCTCGTGGCGTATATACCGTGGTTCGGACCTCATCGTGCAGCGTCAGGACGAGGATCTGCGTTATACGTTCATGGAGCCGGGTGCTTATCGCGTGGTGCATGAGGTGAGCAATAGGTACTGTCCTTGTGCCGATGCCGTAGACCCCGACTGCCAACACGACTCGGTAGAGATACTGGTGAATGTGTCGGAGTCGCAACTGCTGGTGCCGAATGTGTTCACGCCGAATGGTGACGGGCAGAATGATGAGTTCCGCGTGGTATACCGTTCTATTCGTGAGTTCCACTGCTGGATCTACAACCGTTGGGGAAAACTGGTGTATGAATTCACCGACCCTGCAAAGGGTTGGGATGGTACGATCAACGGACGTCCGGCAGCCGAAGGAGCCTACTTCTACGTGATCAGGGCGATGGGTACGGATGCGGACAAGAATGCGCAGTACGTAGGTCTGAAGGCCAGTTATAAGAAGCGCAAACTCAATGCGGATGATGCGTTGATAGGCGTGTACCAACTCTCGGGTGACATTAACCTGATACGAGGGAAGTGATAATTCGTAAATACATAATAAGATGAGAAAATTATTCGTAACTATGGCACTTGCCACAACCGTTTTGGCAGCGAGCGCTGCAAATCCGTTCTTCGATTACAAGAACTGGAAGACCCCACACGGTGCGTATCCCTTCAATGAGATACATGCCGAGCACTATATGCCTGCTTTTGAACAGGCTATGAAGCAGGGCCTGGAGGAGATTGACGCAATCGTCAATAATCCCGAGGCACCGACCTACGAGAATACCATCGAGGCGTACGAGCGTTCGGGGGAGTTGTTCTCGATTGTAGCCGGTTGCTTCTTCAACCTCACTTCGGCGGAGACCAACGACACGCTCCAGCAGATCGAGATGGAACTCAGTCCGAAGATGTCGGAGTACGCTTCGAATATCCGACTGAATGAGGGCCTGTTCCGTCGTATCAAGGAAGTCTATGAGAAAACCGACCGCAAGAAATTGCGTCCGGACCAGATCAAGTTGCTCGACGATATCTATGAGAGTTTTGCCAATAATGGTGCCAACCTCTCGGACGCTGACAAGCAAACTTATCGCGAGCTGACCGCCAAACTGAGTCAACTGACCCTGCAGTACGGTCAGAACGTACTCAAGGCTACGAATGCTTGGACGATGCTCATCACGGATGAGTCGCTGTTGGCCGGTCTGAACGACGACACCAAGGAGATCTTGCGTACCAACGCCGAGCAGAAAGGTCAGAAGGGTTGGATGCTGAACCTCAAGCCGACGACCTATATTCCCGTGATGCAGGATCTGGACAACCGTGATATCCGTCGTGAACTGTACATGGCGTACAACACCCGTTGTATCGGTGGCGAATTTGATAACACCGGTATCATCGTTGAGATTGTTAACACCCGTCTGGCGCTGGCTAAGTTGTTCGGCAAGAAGACCTATGCCGAGAAGTCGCTCCATAAGACCATGGCCGAGACGCCGGAGAACGTATATAACCTGCTCAACCAATTGCGCGACGCCTATATGCCGGCCGCACGCGCTGAGATAGAGGAACTCCAGCGTTATGCTTCGGAGCACGGCTTCTATACCGACCTGCAGCCTTGGGACTTTAGCTACTACAGCAAGAAACTCAAGATGGAGAAATATGCGATTTCGGATGACGACCTGCGTCCGTACTTCGAACTGGAGAACGTGAAGAAGGGTGTGTTCGACTTGGCAAAACGCTTGTATGGCATCACGTTTAAGGAGAACAAGAATATCCCGGTTTATCACCCGGAGGTAACGGCTTACGAGGTGTTTGACGAGAACGGCAAGTACCTGGCTATCTATTATGCCGACTTCCATCCGCGTGACGGAAAGCGTGGCGGTGCCTGGATGAACGACTACCAGCCGCAGTACGTAGAGAACGGCGTGGATCATCGTCCGCATATCGTGAACGTCATGAATTTCACGCGTCCTACGGCCGACAAACCGGCACTGTTCACCTACAGCGAGGTAGAGACCTTCCTGCACGAGTTCGGTCATGCCCTGCACGGCATGCTGACGCGTTGCTACTACGGATCGCAGAGTGGTACGAACGTGCCGCGCGACTTCGTGGAATTGCCTTCGCAGTTCAATGAGAACTTCCTGGGCGAGAAAGAGTTCCTCGATACCTTTGCCAAGCACTATAAGACCGGCGAGAAGATGCCGCAGGAGTTGATCGATAAGATCAAGGCTTCCAACAACTACCATGCTGCCTATGCTTGCGTGCGTCAGTTGAGTTTCGGTTATCTGGACATGAGTTGGCATACACTAGAGCAGCCGTTTGAGCCGAACGCACAACTGGGTACTGAGGAATCGGTTATCCGTTTCTGCAACGAGGCCATGGAGCAGGTTCGCGTCATGCCTAACGTGCCCGGCACCCAGATGGCTACAGCCTTCACGCATATCTTCTCCGGAGGTTATGCCGCAGGTTATTATAGCTACAAATGGTCGGAGGTGCTGGATGCAGACGCCTTCTCGGTATTCAAGGCTGCGGCTAAGAAACGTGGCGGTACGATCTTTGACAAGAAGGCAGCCGAGCGTTTCCGCAAGAATATCCTGGAGCGCGGTGGTACGGAAGAAGCCGCTTCGCTGTATCGTAAGTTCCGTGGTCAGGAACCGACGGTAGACGCCCTCATGGAGCGTGACGGCATCCGCACCGCGGCTGATACCAAATCGAAAAAGAAGAAATAAATGAAGCACTGTTCATGGATCATACTGCTGGCCGTTCTGCTCGCAGTGGTAGCACCTGCTACTGCTGCGGAGCAGACGCGCGAGCGTCTGCCGCAACGTTATCTCAACTATTCGGGTAATTCTTCGCTGACGATCGTCAACTTGGGATATCTGTATGATATCTATGACAACATGCATATTCTCGAGGCCGGTATACTGACCTTCCGCTATAAGTGGTTTGGTCTCTCGCCGCTGAACTTCGAGATGGGACTGGTAAAGGATTCGGTGGGCAAGATTACTACCTCCAAATGGGTGGGCTATAAACCCCAGCTCCAGTTCTATGCACCGATCGCTCGTTCGTTCTCGCTGAGTCCGTACATGGGTGCCTCGATAGATTGTAGCGGCCTGGGTAAGTACTTGGTCAAGGGCTATGAGTATAACAAAGCGGATAATTTCTACGTGGATTTGATCGGTGGTATGTCGTTTTATATGACCTTTGTCCCGGAGGTGCCGTTTGAGGTGCGTGCCGAATATCGCTATCCGATCGTAAAGAACCAGAAGGATCCTATGTCCCAGGGATTCTATGTTTCGGCCCGTATTCATTTCACCAAACCTTTCGGTCAGAAACGCTAATTACTCGATCCTATATAACGAAAAAAGCCGTCCTCGCGACGGCTTTTTTTCCATAGGTATTAGTCTGTTATATTTAAGGTACAAAAAAGATTGTGTTGTGTTCTTTTCTTTTGACGCTGCAAAATTACTGCTTTTTTTTGGTTTATACAACTATTTTTATATGTTTTACAACATGTTTTGGCCAAAAAATGCATTTTTTTGTGTCAAAATGCTATCTTCGCTCCATCTCTATCACCTCCAGGTCGCGAATTTCGCTACCATCGATCGTGAATCGTAGCAGCGTTTGGACGGTCTGCCAACCTTGTTTTCCTGCCGCGCCGGGGTTCATTGTGAGAAACTGCCATTGCTTGTCGTACATGACTTTCAGTATATGACTGTGCCCGCAAACGAATAGTCCGATACGCTTCTCGGGGGCAGCGGCTAGGTTACGCTGGAAGATAGGTATGAGCCATGGATTGTATTTGCCCGGATAACCACCGATATGCGTCATGAGCACGTTGACTTGCTCTACGCGGAAGCGATAGAATTCCGTAAGCGAGTAACGCACATCACCCGAGTCCATGTTGCCATAGACCGCACGCGTGGGTTTGAATTCCCGCAGGCGGCGCAGTACATCTTCGCTTCCTATATCGCCGGCGTGCCAGATCTCATCTACGTCCTTAAAATGGTCCAGTACGCGCGGATCGAGCAGTCCGTGGGTGTCGCTGAGTAGACCGATATGAGTCATTTGCGTGTCAGTTTATCGATTGTGATGATGGCAATAAAAATAGCCACCGCGATGATTAGCAGAAAGAAGATAATATCACGCAGGTCGAGTACGCCGCGCGAGAGACTTGTGTAGTGGTCCTGGAGCAGCGTCCAGTAAAGCACGAAGCAAGCCAGAGCTCCGATGATAAAGCACACGATCTGCGACTTACTCAGCGTGGCGCACAGCAGTCCGATAGCCATGAAGGTGCCGCTCAGCAGGATCAGTCCCAGAAACGAACCCAAGAATGCACCGCTATCCAGGTTGCCCATCGGTTCGGCCATATAAGCCACAACGAAATAGTGGACAAAGCAAGGCAGCAGACCGATCAGCACCAGTGTCCAAGCTGCGAAATACTTGCTGAGCATGATACGCGTGAGCGAGATGGGTTTGGTGCGAATCAGATCCCAGATACCGCTCTGCCGTTCCTCGGCCAGCAGACGCATCGTTAGGGCGGGGCAGAGCAACATGAAGAGCCACGGGCTCAACTGAAACAGTCCGTCCACCTGGGCGTACCCCGAGTCAATGATGTTCCACTGACCCGGGATAACCCATAGGAAGAGACTGATCGCCAACAGATACAGTCCGATGACGATATATGCTATCGGTGTGCTGAAATAATATGCAAGTTCTTTCTTATACATTAGCCCTTAGCCTTTAGCCCTTAGCCTTTTTTGACCGGCGTCTTGGGGAAGAAGATCCAGAAGGCGATCGCAACTACCAGTGCGTAAGCGGCAAAGGTGTACCACGAAGTCTTCCAGCCGTCCCAGATTTGGGCAAACTGTGCAGCTTCGCCCAGGGAATAGACATTCTTGTTGACGATAGCTTGTGCGGCCAGCGTACCGATCGTAGCACCCACGCCGTTGGTCATCACCATAAACAGACCTTGGGCACTCGAGCGCATCGACGGATCGGTCTCCTGGTCAACATAGAGCGCACCGGATATATTGAAGAAGTCAAACGCAAAGCCGTAAACGACGCAACTCAGTACGAACAGCAGTACGCCCGGCATACCCGGGTCGCCCATGCCGAAGAAGGCAAAGCGCAGTACCCATGCCAACATAGCCAGCAACATGACGTTCTTGATACCGAACTTCTTGAGGAAGAACGGGATCAGAAGGATGCAGACGGCCTCGCAAATTTGCGAGATAGAAACGAGCATCGTACTATGCTTTACGGCGAAGGCTTCTACGAAGTCGGGACTTGCAGAGAAGCTACCCAGGAAGGGTGTTGCAAAACCGTTGGTGATCTGCAGGCTGACACCCAGGAACATACAGAAGATGAAGAACAATGCCATCTTCTTCTGCTTGAACAGAGCAAAAGCTTTCAGTCCGAGTGCTTCTACCAGGTCTACCTTGCCCTCCACTTTCTTGATCTCGCAATTGGGCAACGTGAGTGCATATGCAGCCAGCAGAAGGCTCAATCCACCGCTAATAGCAAACTGATGGGCTGTAGATTGGAAACCAAGCAGGTCGATGCACCACTCCATGGCGATAAATCCTACCGTACCGAATACACGGATCGGCGGGAAGTCCTTGACGGTATCCATACCGGCTTTCACCAGTGCGTTGAAGGCTACAGAATTGGTCAGTGCGATCGTCGGCATGTAGAAGGCTACGGATACGGCGTAGAGCGTAAAGAGCGGACCGAACTGTACTGCATCACCGGCACTCAGACCGTAAATGCCCGCTGCACCCATAAACAGACCGGCCATCAGATGGCACAGACTCAGGGTCTTCTGGGCAGGCAACCAACGGTCGGCCACGATACCCATCAATGCGGGCATGAAGATAGATACGATTCCCTGGATAGAGTAGAAGATACCGATATGTGTACCCATACCGTGCTCGGCCAGGTAACGACCCATACAGATCAAGTATGAGCCCCAAACGGCGAACTCCAGGAAGTTCATGACAATCAGTCGAAACTGAAGCGATTTGTTTTTCATAATGATATAAAGTTTAATTTTTTTCGTAATGACGTAATGACGTAATGACGTTATTACGAGTTGTTAAAATTCACTTGTGAAGTGGAATTTAATATGCTTATAGTCTTGCTGCGCCATGTTAAGCACGTAGCCGCTGTCGGCCATGAAGACGTCACGTCCGTCTTTGTCGTGGGCCATGTACTGTGCCTTGCGCTTTTTGAACATGTCCAGTTCGGCCTCTCCTTCTTTGTCGGTCACCTCAATCCAACAGGCTTTGTACATCTGTAGCGGTTCCCAGCGACACTTGGCCTGGTACTCGTGCTCCAGACGGTACTGGATCACCTCAAACTGCAGTTGTCCTACCGTACCGATAATCTTGCGGCCGTTCATCTGGCTCACAAACAACTGGGCGACACCTTCGTCCATGAGCTGGTTGATACCTTTCTCCAGTTGCTTTTGCTTCATCGGGTCGGCATTCTCGATATACTTGAACATCTCCGGTGAGAAGCTGGGCAACCCGCGGAAGTGGAGTTCTTCGCCCGAGGTCAGCGTATCGCCTATCTTGAAGTTGCCGGTGTCGGGCAGACCTACTACATCGCCTGCAAAGGCTTCATCTACAGTTTCTTTCTTCTGCGCCATAAAACAGGTAGGCGCCGCAAAACGCATCTGTTGCTGTTTTCGTACGTGCTTATAGTAGGTGTTGCGCACAAACTTGCCGCTGCAAATCTTGAAGAACGCGATACAAGAGCGGTGGTTCGGATCCATGTTGGCGTGGATCTTAAAGCAGAAAGCTGTGAACTTGTCCTCCATCGGTTCTACGGTCCGCTCTTCTGCCGTCACGGGCAGCGGAGAGGGGGCGTTCGCCACTAGAAAGTCCAACAACTCCTGTACGCCGATGGTCTTGTAGGCCGAGCCAAAGAATACCGGTGCCAGTTCGCCACGCAGGTAGGCCTCTTTATCAAATTCGGGATAGACGCCGTCGATCATCTCCAGGTCTTCCTCCAGTTTGGGTGTCAGGTCTGCAGGACGGTTGCTGAGCGCAAACACCGACTCGAATTTCAGTCCCTGGCCGTTGGCCCAGGTGACGGGCGTTACGTGAATCTGCAGTTCGCGTTCCACCTCGTCCATCAGGTCGAAGGGATCTTTACCCTCGCGGTCCATCTTGTTCATGAACACCATGACGGGCGTCTTGCGCATGCGGCATACTTCCATTAGTCGGCGCGTCTGGGTCTCCACTCCCTTGGCGGAGTCGATGACTACGATTGCCGAATCCACGGCTGTCAGGGTGCGGAAGGTGTCCTCCGCGAAGTCTTGGTGACCCGGCGTGTCGAGGATGTTTATATGGTAGGTGGTATCTTTTTCGGGACCGGAGCCACTCCGGTAATCGAAGCCCATGACGGAGGTGGCTACGGATATACCACGCTGCTTCTCGATCTCCATCCAGTCGGAGGTGGCGGTACGGCGTATCTTGTTCGACTTTACGGCACCGGCTACGTGGATCGCACCACCGTATAGCAGCAGTTTCTCGGTGAGCGTCGTCTTACCGGCATCCGGGTGCGAGATGATCGCAAAGGTCCGTCGACGCAGTATTTCTTGTTGTTCCTGGGATGAGAGCATTAGCGTAGCGTGGCGTTAAACTTCTGTTCAAATGTTTTCTTGAGTCGCTCCATGGTGGCCTCTATCTGCTTGTCCTTGAGCGTGTTCTCCTTGTCCTGCAGGATAAACGAAAGGGCATAACTCTTCTTGCCTTCTTCCAGGTTCTTACCCTCATATACATCGAATAGGAAGACGTTCTTGAGCAACTTACGTTCGGTCTCAAAGGCGGCACGCGCCAGGTCAGCAAACTCGATGGTCTTGTCCACCAGCAGCGCAAAGTCGCGTTTTACCTCCGGATATTTCGGCAGGTCTTCGATGACGGCTTTGTACTGTTTGTTTTGCTTGAGCAGTTGACGCCAGTCGAGGTCAGCGTAGTAAACCGACTGATCGATATCGAACTGACCGAGCACTTTGCGATCGACGATGGCGATGAAGCCGAGTGCCTTGCCGTTGGGTGCGATTAGTTGCAGGCCGTCCTGGAAGAGTTCGTTCTCCAGACGCTCTGTTTTGAGTTTGTCAACAGCCACACCCATACGGGTCAGGATATTGTTGACATATGCATGCAGTTGGTAGAAACTGGTCTTCTCCTCTTTGCGCACCCAACTCAGGGCGGTCTTGTTACCCGTCAGCCATAGGGCCAAGTGCGGTTCTTCGCTGTATTCGATGAGCGGGTTCTCCGGGTTGTGCTCGCGAGCGGCAGGATTGGCCTTGTAGTGGTAGGCGTTGCCGAACTCGTAGAACTTGAGGTCGCTGTTCTTGCGGTTGGCGTTGCGTGCGATCGATTCCAGTCCACCGAAGAGCAGGGTCTGACGCATCACGCCCAGGTCCTGACTCAGCGGGTTCATGATCTTCACGCACTCCTGTAGCGGCATTTGTTGCAGCGGCTCGTAGTAGGCTACTTTGGTCAGCGAGTTATTCATGATCTCGTTGAATCCCTGTGCCGTCAGTTGCTCCGAGATGCGGGTCTGCAACTTCACGGGGTTGGGCTTCACACCATAACTCAGACTGGTGTTTAGTTTCTCGGGGAACTCGATATTATTGAAGCCGTAGATACGCAGGATATCCTCTACTATGTCGCACTCACGCTGCACATCCACGCGGTAACGCGGTACGGCTACTTGCCATTCGTTGCCGTTCTTCGCTTTGATTTCTATTTCCAGCGCCGTGAGAATCGTCTCGATGGTCTCTTCGCTCAGGTTCTTGCCGATGAGGCTGTTGACGCGCTGTATGTCGATCGTGACGGGCCACGGCTCAAACTCCGTCTGCCCGTTGTCGCTGATTTCCATGGCGATTTGTCCGCCTGCTACCTCCTGTATCAGCAGGGCGGCACGCTTCAGTACGTACGGCGTGTTGTTGGGGTCGCATCCACGTTCGTAGCGGAACGATGCATCCGTCTGCAACTGGTGGCGACGACTGGTCTTGCGAATCGATACGGGATCGAAGTAAGCGCTCTCGAGGAAGACGTTCTTGGTCTGCTCCGTCACACCGCTATCCAGTCCGCCGAATACACCGGCGATACACATGGGCTCCTCGGCATTGCAGATCATGAGGTCTTTCTCGTTCATTTCGCGCACTACACCGTCCAGGGTGGTGAACTTCTGACCCTGCTCGGCGCACTTGACGATCACCTGACGGCCTTTGATCTTATCGGCATCAAAGGCGTGCAGCGCCTGACCGCATTCGTGCAGTACGAAGTTGGTGACATCTACGATATTGTTGATCGGACGCAGCCCGATGGTCGTCAGCGCTTTCTTGAGCCAGTCGGGTGATTCCTTGATTTCTACGCCACGGATGCTCACGCCGGTATAGCGCGGACATGCTTCCTGGTTCTCGATGCGGACTTGGATCTCCAACTCATGGTTATCTACATGGAAGGCTTCTACGGACGGTTTCTTGAGGCTGACCGTGCCGGGCTGATGACTCTGATAGTACGCATACAGGTCGCGTGCTACGCCGTAATGACTGGCAGCATCCGAACGGTTGGGCGTGATGTCTACCTCGATCAGGGTGTCGTTCTCCAGGTGGTAGTACTCCGCCGCTGTCATGCCTACGGGTGTATCTTCGGGCAGCACGATGATGCCGGCATGGTCGGTACCAACGCCTATCTCGTCTTCTGCGCAAATCATGCCCCACGACTCCTCGCCGCGCAGTTTGCCTTTCTTGATAGTAAACGACTGGTCGCCGTCATAGAGCACGGTGCCTACGGTGGCTACGATTACTTTCTGTCCGGCGGCTACGTTGGGTGCACCGCACACGATAGGCAGCGGTTCGCCTTCGCCGATGTTCACTTTCGTTACGTGCAGGTGGTCGCTGTTGGGGTGGGCTTCGCAGGTGAGCACTTCACCTACTACCAGTCCCTTCAGTCCGCCGCGGATGGTTTGTACTTCTTCTACACCGCCTACCTCCAGTCCGATAGAGGTCAGGATCTGAGCTACAGTCTGCGCATCGTCCTTGAGGTCGATATAACGCTTCAGCCAATTGTAAGATATACTCATATCGTTTCGTTTATTCCAATTTGGCTGCAAAGGTACGAAAAAAAATCCGAATGTGCAAATTATGCTCGAATAAATTTGCCATTTGCTGGATTTTTTTGTATGTAGCTTCGAAAGGTCCCTTTAGGGTAGTAGGTCGAAGGTACAAAAAAAATCTCACATACGCCTTCCGTCGAGTTGACGAATGTCTTCCTGGATCTGGCGGCTGAGGGCCTCGAGCGAGTCGAAGCGTTGTTCCGGTCGCAGGAAGCGCAGCAAGGCTACCGACAGTTCGCGGTCGTACAGGTCCAGTCGGAGTTCGGGGATGTGCAGTTCGATCGATACGGGGTTCTCACCCAGGGTGGGGTTGGTGCCGATATTCAGGATAGCCGCACGAGTATGCCCGTGTCCCAGATCGGCCCTTACGGCATATACGCCGCAGGGGGGCAGCAGTTTCTTGGGTTCGGCGAGACGGATGTTCGCCGTCGGAAAACCTAAGGTGTGTCCGATGCCGCGTCCGTGCACCACCGTGCCGCTCAGCCTGTAGGGATAACCCAGCAAGCGGTTGGCCAGTTCCAGGTCGCCGGCCTGAATGGCGTTGCGTATCTCCGTCGAACTGATATGTGCTTGTTCGGTAGTATATTCCTCCGCCTTAATCACCTGTATACCTACCTGCCGGCCGATCTGTTGCAGCGTATCGATATCCTGGATGCGGTCGCTACCGAAACGGTGGTCATAACCTACCAGCAGGGCATCCACCTCGTGCTCTTCGTGCAGGCGTTGCATGAACTGCTCGGCGGTGAGCATGCGTATCTGTCGGAAGTCGAACAGCAGCACCTCGGCATAACGGCTGAGCATCGCTTTGCGTTCTTGGGTCGAACTGAGCAGGCGAGGCTGATACCCCATTTGTAGTACTTCGCGGGGATGGGTGTCAAAACTGACAATCAGCGGAGCGAGGCCACGTTTGTGTGCCTCGTCCTGCAGACGGCCGAACAGGAACTGATGTCCCCTGTGTACACCGTCAAAAAATCCTATGGTTGCTATCCGTTTCAGTGTTTTTAGTTTTCAGTTTTTTGGCTCCGGAGCCTACTCCGGTTACATCCCCGGAGGCGGACCGGATGGCGGTGTCGGGGGTGGGGTGCCACCGCTCGGACCCTTCGAGGGATCGAAGCCCGATTCGATCATCTCCTGCATATGTCCCGCCATACCCTTGGCTTTTAGGCTGCCCATCCGGTTGACGCGCACCGAACACGTCAGCATGAAGTAGGTGGGCAGGGTGTTGTATTTGGCGTAGGTGATCGAGTTCTCGCCGACAACTTGCATGATGTTCTTCTTCTGGTTGAGAATATCATATACGTTGAGCGAGAGGGTCACGATGTCCCAACTCTTGTCGATGGATGCATTGAGGATCACCTCATTGGCATTGCTTAGGTTGTAGCCGTAGCGGGCGGTATAACCACAGTCGGCGGCGATGGTCCACGACTTAGGCAGGTGGAACTCTATATCGCCCGTGATGCTCCAGTCAAATACATTGGATATGTTGCTGGCCGTCAGTGAGTTCTGCGTGCGGCTGTACGTGAAATTACCCTTTACGCCGACGTCTACCAGTTGGTGGGTGAAGCGCAGCGAGAGGTCTTCCTGTAGGCGTAGGTTGCCCGTCAGCGATTTCTGGCCCAGCATGAAGGTGTTGGATGCGATCATCGCTTCGATAGCGGCGGCCGTCTGGCCTCGCTGGATATAAGCGACGCGTTGGTTGTAGTTGATCGAGGTGCGGGTGTTGAATTGGAACTGCTTCTCCATGAAAGGCGTGTTATACATCAGATCGCCACCGATATTCCAGGGTAGCACATCCGCGTTCACTGTCTGTTGGTACAATTTACCCGTCTCGTCGTATATCGAATTGTTGACCAGTGCATCTTTGGTCAGCGAACCCTGGATGCCGGTCATGATGCTCGAGAAATTCTCCGAACTGAATCGGCTGTACATTACGCGCAGGTCGTGGCGGAAGGCAGGGTTCAATCCCAGGTTACCCACCGTCTCGTTCATCGCGTTCGAGTTGTTGCGCACGGGTTCCATCTGGCTGATAGTAGGTTGCGTCATCGTACCGCGATAACTGATGCGGGCAAACTCTTTCTTGCCGAACGAGTAGCGGAACTTGATACTCGGGGCGAAGTTCCAAACCGAGACCGTCGTGTCGCGTAGCAGGTCGCCGTACTGCGTACGAGAATGTGTCTGACCGGCTATGGCACGAATACCTACCGTCAGGTCCGATTTTGCGGTTACCCAGCGGTAATTGAGTTCCAGTTGCTCACTTATGTAGTTGTTGATGAGCGAGTTGCTGTAGGTGGAGTCGTAGGCGTACGTGCCGGCTACGGTGTCCTTGGAGTACTGATCCTTATGGCTCGTGCGATACCGTCCGCTGAACTGCGCCGCAATCTCCAACAGGTGGTTGGTGCTGTAGATAGGTTCTACGTACGAGGCGCGCAACGAATAGGCATGCGCATCGTTGCCGGAATTGGTAAACTGATCCACGCGGTTGGTTCCCGTCGCTACGGTCTTGTTGTAACTATTGGTGTTGGCGAACGAGTATTCGCCCTTGACGGTCAGCGCCCGACCGGGTTTGCGGAACTTACGATTGTACGTGAGTTTCAGCCCGGCATTCGTCGTGCGGGAGGTGTCGATCTTGTTCTGCGCACCCTGGTTGATCTGCACCGTGTCGAGCCAGTAGTCGTATTCCTTGTGCGAGAGGCCCGACTGACTGCCGTAACTCAGTTCCGGCTGGATAAGCAGCTTGTTGAGCGTGTCGATCTGATACTCCAGCTCCAGTCGCAGGTTGACGCCCCACGAGCGGTTCTCGCTCTGGCTGGTATTATTGCTCTGGTAGGTGGCAGAGTCGGCGTATTCTGTTTTCTTGGTTTCGCTTTCCGTCTCGTTGTACGCATGGTTGAGCGAGAGGTCTCCACCCAGCAACAGACTTGTCTTCGAATCCTTCTTTGTGATTTGTTCGTTGAGGTCCACGTTGGTGTTGATACCCAGGCTCTCGTTCCAGGTGATACCACTGTTGGCATCGTTTCCGAAGCCTTTGCGTCCGCGTCCCATGAGCATCTCGTTGGTGTTGTTCGCACCACCGATGATCGTCGTCTGACTCTCGTCCAACATTAGGTTCGTGAAGAGGTTCAGGTTGTAGCGGAAATCGTTGCTAAACCAGTGTTTGGTGCGGTCCCAGGGCGTAGCACCGTAAGCCGGATTACCGTAGTCGAACCATCCGCCGTTGTTGGTGATCATGTCCATACCAAGCCCACCGGTGTACTTGCCGAACAAACCTTTCTTGCGGTCTTTCTTGAGCGTGAGGTTGATGATGTGTTCCGACTCATCGTCCTCAAAACCGGTTAGTTTTGCCATTTCGCTCTTCTGCTCGATGACCTGCACCTTATCGATCATGTCGGCCGGTATGTTCTTGGTGGCGGACTGTACGTCGTTGCCGAAGAACTTCTTGCCGTCCACCGTCACGCCGGTGATAGTCTCGCCGTTGACGGTTACGTTGCCTTCGCTGTCCACCGTGATGCCGTTCATCTTCTTCAGCAGGTCTTCTACCATGGCGTTCTCACCCATCTGGTAGGCGGTGGTGTTGTATTCTATCGTGTCGCCACGCACCACCATTTCGGCGGCGTGACCTTGTACACGCACCTCCGACAAGGCTTGTACATCGTCCTCCAGTCGGATATTTCCAAGCGCCGCATCTTTGCCCTGCACCTTGACGGCGATCTTCTTGGCTTTGTAGCCTACGTTCGAGATCCACAACAGATAACTACCGTTCGCGATGCCATGCAGCGTGAACGTTCCCTCCAGGCTGGTCTGCGCACCCTGCACCAGGGTACTGTCCTGACCGTGATAACGAAACAGCCGCACCGTCGCCACCTCTATTCCGGCACCGTCTTTGTTCACCACCTTGCCGCTGACGCTATGTTGCGCCATGGAAGGTGAAAAATGAAAAATGAAAAGTGAAAGGACTACACATCCCAACCATTTCCGCATATTCATATTTTCGTATTTTCTCATCATCCTTTCAATTTTCTTATCTCGCTCTGCTCGAACGATTCCTTCATCCTTTCAATTTTCAATTTTCACTCCCCCTGATATGCTCCGGCATCTGCCCGTTGTGTGCGGTCTTGCCCGAGTCGGTCTTGCGGGTACTGCGCCGCTACCTCCGCTATGCCGATGCCTATCGCGGGACTCAGACTGTCGAGCCGGAAGTCGTAATACACGTACTCGCGGTAGCGGTAATAGTCCTGACGGAAGACGGCTACCGTGTCGCTTTCCTGCCAATAGACGTTTTGCGTCGCGTGCGGGATATGCAGCGTATCGCATTTTAGGTAGTTGCCCTGCCATAGGGCGGGGTAGTAGCGGTCAAACGGTGTGGCTACCACCACCTGGTTGCGCCTTGCACCGGTGATGATGCAGTTCTCAAAACCGCACACGGTTTGCGGTTCGGTTTTGCTTAGGTTGTTGATATACACCGCCGCTACGTTTTCGCTGCCCGTCTCGTGGATGCGAATATTCGTGTTGCCGTAGTACGAGGCTACGGTCGTGTGCACGAAGCGATGCGTGCCGCCCTGACTATAGACGCAGTACGAAGCGCAGTTGCTAATCTCCGTGTTTACGACCTTCGCATCGACATTTAGCAGCACCAGTCCGTATAACGCGTGGTTGTGGATCCGGCAACCGTTCATCTTTAGCGTTGACAGATCAGCCGTACGTTCACTCACGCAGTACAGTCCTACGTTGCCCGATAAAATATCTACATACCTTAGGTCGTACGTCGCCTTTGTCGCTTTGTCGCTCTGCAGGTACAGGCCGTTCCAGCTGCCCGAGGCGTAGCGGTACGGCACCGAGTCGAACAACTGATCCAGCCGGTCGCCGCAAATCGTGATGGGCTTGTCCTGCGTGCCTTGGGCCGTCACGTCACCCAAGGCGTAGATACATGCGCCCTGGTGCATATACAGTCGTGCACCGGCATCTATCTGCATCGTACCGACCACTACCGTGTCGTATATCAGGTACGGCTTCTCGGCCGTAAACCTATAGTTGGCAAAGTCCGAACGCCCGTTCTTGCTGCGTATCCGATGAACGTCCTGACCGTAGGCTTCCATCGTAATGCTTTGCGTGGTACCTGTTTTCAGGTGGAAATGCAAGGCATCCGTCACCCATACTGCCTCAGCCTGGTTCTGCTTGTCTACGGCGACATGCACAAAGACAAACAAACTGTCGCCACCGTTGATCTGCAGACTCGCCAACTTGCCGAGCGAGGCTTCGCCATCTACGTTCACCCGGAACCATCGTCCGTCGTCCATCCATACGCGATCTACCATGATGGCCTCCCTGTTGGGGTTATAGACCATCACGCGCAGCGTTGCACTCGGTTCTTCGCCGTTGGTGCTGGTGAAGACGGTATCAAACCGCACCGTGTCCTGCGAGAAGCTCAGGCGCAGCGTCGGATCGTCCGTGACATGCATCTCCCGGCAACCTACGCACGTGAGCGCGCATACGAACAATAATATGTATTGTTTAATTTTCACTATTGGCTTTTGTCTTTCGACTTTTTTCTTTCGACTATTATTCGAAGTTAAACGTGATGACCAGTTGGCGGTTCAGCAACCGGCTCAACGAGGTGGTGTAAAAAATATCCTGTGGGGGCAATTCCATACGGCCGTCGGCAGGTGCCAACTGGTTGGCAAAACCGATACGGTAGGTGATCTCCGGACAGAACTTAAACCACCGGAAATACAGATCCACGCCCGCACCTACTTCGCAGAAATAGTCCATCGTATTCAGTAGGATCGGCTTCTCGCGGTCTCTGCTGACGTTAAACGATACGCCGCCACCACCGATCACGTACGGACGGAAGTTGCCTTCGCGTTCAGCGGCCCATTTTAGGTAGAGAGGGATATTGACCGGGATACTTAGTACGTCGGTCTTGGCACCGTTGCCCGGACTGCCGGTTACGGGTTTGCCCGACTCGGTCTTGTAACTCAACGTACGACTCGAGAACTGCATGCCGGGCGTGAGTCGCAGACTCAGGTGGCGCGATAGCCGTACATCGGTGATAAAACCGACATTAAATCCCGGCATGAGACTGCTCACGCGGGCATGGTAGATCTCCGTCTCGCCCGTCAGGGGATTCACGATCGGCAACTCCGAGTCGGTCACTCCAAAACTCATGAAGTTCATGCCCAACTGAAATCCGAAGTGTACTACGCGGTCATCCACGTAGGGGTTGTTCTGCGCCCGAAGCGGCATCGCTATCAGCGCCAGTAAAATTACTATGTAACTCTTAACTTTCAACTTCTCTAAACTCTAAACTCTCAACTCTCAACTAAAAATCACTATTGCTGTTTCCGCTATCATCCATCTCGTCCGAACCGCTCAGACTGTCCATTCGATCGCCGCGACGGCGGTTTTGGTTACCGAAATTATAGGTCAGCGTCAGGCTGATCGAGCGGGAGTGCCAGCGGTTCTCCGAGAACTGCCAGAACCCGTCGCCCCAGGTTGTGTTACGGCGTGCACGGCTGTCCAGCAGGTCACGTACGTTGAGCGCCAAGGCCAGTTGTTTGTTCAGGAAGGTGTGCCGTAGGCCGAGGTCGATCGAGTAGCTGTGACTCGTCGTACCCTGCGCTACGACGCGCGGACTGCGCCAACGGGCAGATATCTGACCCGAGAAGTTCTTGGTGAACATAAACTGCGCATTCACGCGTACCGAACCGGCAAAAATATTCTGCCCGGCCAGGTTGACGTGTATCATCTGTCCTTGGTGCTCCAGGCTGTCGTTCACGGCAGCTATGTTGTTCCAGTAGAAGTTGGCACTCGTTGTCAGTTGCAGCACCTCGCCGAACAGCTTGTTCTTGGCCACAACTTCTACACCCAGTTCCTGACGCGTCGAGACATTGAAGTAGGTGTTCTTCATCGTCTTGCCGTCGGCGTCCATGTATTTGATGTTCTGCACGGCTCCTTCGCGGTATTTCCAGAATACGCCGGCCGAGAGGGTGTGGCGGTCCCAGGTCTTCAGGTAGTTCAGCTCCAGGTTATTCGAGTACGCCGGTAGCAGGTCTACGTTGCCGTACGAGATATTCGTGCTATCCGAGAAGTCCATGCGCGGGTTGATCTGGTGTCCCCACGGACGGTTGACGCGCCGCGTGTAGTTGAGTTGCAGCTCGTGGCCGTTGCCGAAGTCATAACTGATATACGCACTCGGGAAGAGCTGGAAGTAAGCCGTATCTTTCTTGTTGGGGTAGGAGGCATAGGCATCTTTTTCGGTGCCCGTCGCATCCTTATAGGTCGATTCCAGATGACGCATGTAGTACTCGCCGCGCAGGCCCACTTGTATCGATAGTTTGTTCCAGAACCGGTTGCCGTACGTGATGTATATGGCATGGTTCTGCGTTAGGCTGTGGAAGTCGGCAAAGTACTCCGGCAACTCCACTTGGTTGCCTGCCACGATATTATGGGCGTCCGCGTTGCTGCGACTCCAGTTGCGCGTATAGTCGTATCCGGCTTCCAGTCGGCTCATCGGCGTGGGCTTCCACTCGTAGTCGGCCTTGATCTCGATACCTTGCTCCAGGCTCTCGTTGTTCTGGTCCTGGTAGAGGGTATCCATGCCCGATTCGATTTGGGTGTAGTCGGTATATTGGTTCCAGCCGAAGTTATTATATGTGCCGCTTACCATCAGCTGATGGTTGTCCAGCTTGAAGGTATAGTCCAGCGTCGCATTACCGCCCGGGTGGCTGCCCGTACTGTTCTGGTCACGCGTATAAGCGCGGTTCATACCGTTTACGAGGTCCGTGAAGGTATAGGTGCGATGATTCGTGTTGCTCATCTTGAATACCTTCGGTTCGCTCACCATGCCGAAGCCCGAGACACCCAGCGTGGAGTGCTCGGCCAGCCGGAAGTTGAGTCCCGCACGGGCGAACATACCGCCACCGCGATGCGTCTGCTGACCTTCCTGCACCAGGTGGCTCTGGATCAGCGTCGAGTCCAGCACTTCGCTACCCGTTCCGCTTAGGTTGTAGCGGTCGGTCTTGCTGCCGCCGTTGGAGATATGATAGCGGTATCCTACGTTGAAATATCCGTCCACCGGTCCGGCGTTGAAGTTCAGGTTCAGTCCTACGTTGGCGCCGGGCGGCACGTTCCACGGGGATGAGAGCGAGTAGTCCAGTCCGGCGGTGACCGAACCGTAATAGCCGGCACTCCGGTCTTTTTTCATCACCAGGTTGATGATGCCGCTCGTACCTTCCGGTGAGAACTTGGCACTCGGGTTGGTGATGATCTCGATCTTCTCGATCGTACCGGCAGGCATTTGTTGCAGCACCTGTCCGCGGTTCTCCGAAGTCAGTCCGGCAGGCTTGCCGTTGATCCAGATCTCTACGTCCTCTGAGTTGCGCAGCGAGATCGTACCTTCCTGATCGACGTCCACCGACGGGATATTCTCCAACACGTCCGTTACGCTCGCACCGGCGGAGGCGATGTTCTGATCTACGGTGAACACTTTCTTGTCCAGCTCAAACTTCATCGAACTGGCCTGACCTACGACCTCTACTTCCTGCAGGGTCTGCGTATCTTCCCGCAGTCCCAGACGGCCGAGGTTCAGGTCCTTGCCGCTCAGCGTGAACTGCTTGGTCAGCGTGTGATACCCCATAAAACTGACCGTCAGCACGTACTGACCGTCCTTGAGACCCGTGATGCGAAACGAACCCGTCGCATCGGTTACGGTGCCTTCCAGCGGGGTAGTACTGCCCTGACGGGTGACGACAACGTTTGCGAAGTCGATGATGTCACCCGAGCCCTTGTCGATGACCTTACCGGTCACGACATTCGCCGCCATGGTCATCACTACCGACAATAGGCATATGATGCTTAAGATTCGTTTCATAATCTCAAATTTCAAATGTCAAATCTCAAATCTCAAATTTCAAATCTCAAATTTCAAATGTCAAATGTCAAATGTCAATTAGCCAGGCTACCGCCTCGGCGTAGCCTGCGACCCCTTTTCCTATTATACTATGCGCGCATACATCCGTGAGCAGGCTCTCGCGGCGGAAGGCTTCGCGTTTGCGTATGTCCGAGATATGTACTTCTACTACCTTTACCTCGCTTTCCTCCACCGCATCCCTCAGCGCCACACTCGTATGGCTGTATCCGCCGGCATTCAGTACGATACCTTTTACATCATTAAGCGAAGCGTCACCCGTAACCGCTAACCCGTCACCCGTAACCCCTTGTATCCAGTCGATCAAGTCTCCCTCATGATTGGATTGCCGGTACACGAAGTGCACATCCGGCCACCTTTGTTGGATGTCCAGCAAAATCTGTGCCATCGACTGCGTGCCGTACACTTCCGGCTTACGCGTTCCGAGTCGATTCAGATTAGGCCCGTTGAGAATTGCTATTTTCAATTTTTTCGTCATGACGTCATTACGATATTACGTCATTACGACCATTTTTAATTCTTAATTTTTAATTTTTAATTTCTCTTAGCGGTTTCCGTTAACCGCTAAGAGGAACTCATCATTATCCTCCGTGCGCTCCATGTAGCTCTTGAGCGTATCCATGGCTTCGATGCCGTTCATCTCGCTCAGTTGCTTGCGGATCTGCCACATACGGGTCAGTACGTCTTGCGGCAACAGCAGGTCGTCGCGACGGGTACTCGAGGCCGGTATATCTACGGCGGGGAAGATGCGGCGGTTCGAGAGTCTGCGATCCAGCTGCAACTCCATGTTACCCGTTCCCTTGAATTCCTCGAAGATCAGGTCATCCATCTTCGAACCGGTCTCCGTGAGGGCGGTGGCGATGATGGTCAGCGAACCGCCGAACTCGATATTACGAGCCGCACCGAAGAAGCGTTTCGGCTTATGCAGCGCTTGGGCTTCCACACCACCCGACAGTACCTTACCGCTCGAGGGTGCTACCGTATTATAAGCACGTGCGAGACGCGTGATAGAGTCGAGTAGGATGACTACATCGTGACCAGATTCTACCAGTCGTTTGGCTTTCTCATGCACGATATTCGCTACTTTTACATGGTTCTCGGCCGGTTCGTCGAAGGTCGAGGCGATCACCTCAGCGTTGACGCTGCGGCTCATGTCGGTTACCTCCTCCGGACGCTCATCGATAAGCAGCACGATCATATATACCTCCGGGTGGTTGGCGGCGATAGCATTCGCTATTTCCTTGAGCAGCACCGTCTTACCGGTCTTCGGTTGCGCTACGATCAGTCCGCGCTGACCCTTGCCGATCGGGGCAAAGAGATCGATGATACGTACGCTCAGCGGATCGTTATAGCCCTTGCAGAGTTTGAATTTCTCGTTCGGGAACAGCGGCGTCAGGTTCTCGAAGGCGATGCGCTTCTTGGCGAGCGCCGGTTCCAGTCCGTTGATGCGGATCACTTTATCCATCGGGAAGTATTTGTCCGGTTGCGGGTTGACGCGCACCGTACATTCTACCGTATCACCCGGCTTGAGGCCGAAGTTGCGGATCTGGTCTTTGCTTACATATACATCGTCCGGGCTGGGCAGGTAGTTGTAGTCGGCCGAACGCAGGAATCCGTAACCGTCGGCGGCGCACTCCAGCGTACCCATAGCTACCACGTGATCACCCAAATCGATCTTCGCCCATCCACGTGCCTGCTGATGCGTCTTCTCCTGCTTCTCGGCTTTCGCCTCTGACCTTTCGCCTCCATTAGCCTCTAACCTTTCGCCTTTCGCCTTTATTTCGCCTTTCGCCTTTATATCTGCTGCCGGCTTCGGCTCTTCGCTCACCGCTAACCGCTCACCGCTCACCGCTGCAGCCTCTGCTGCCTTCGCTGCCTCAGCCGCCGCGATCGCTGCCAATTCGGCTTTCGACTTGCGTCCGCGTTTCTTCGGTGCCGGCTTCTCTTCGCTCACCGCTAACCGCTCACCGCTCACCTTTACATCCCGTAACCCGTCACCCGTAACCGGTAACCCCTCGCCAACGGCAGCTGCTATCTGCTGCAGCGGCTTACGTGCTTCTACGGCCTGGAAGGTGCGGTTCGGCTTGTGATCGTTCAGCTTGTTCTGCGCCAGCATGGCATTCATCTCCTCTTTGGGCACGCCTACGGTACCTACGTTCTCGTCGTTGAGAATGTCGATACGGATCTTCTTGGCTTTGGCTTGTTTTACGGTGACGCGTTTGCGTTCGCGCTTCGGTTCACCTTCTGCGGCACGGCGTTCAGCCTTGGCTTCCAGCTTGGCTTGCACCTCGGCGGCACGGTTGTCGGCTTGTGCGTCCAGGATCAGATAACTAATCTCGCGCACACCTTGCGAGCGTCGCGGCTTGATGCCCATTTGTTGGGCGATTTCTCTTACTTCGTCGAGCGTCATTCGCTCCAGTTTACTCAAATCGTATTGCATATACTTGGTATGTATTTATTTCGTTGATTTGGTGTGTGTTTATTTCACTGAAATAATCTATAGGGAGAGATTTCTCCCAAAAGACGCTGCAAAGGTACAACTTTTTTTTGACATACGCAAATTTTTTGAAAAAAAAAGTTAATAAGATGGCAATAAAAAGTGCTTCTTGTCTATGTCCCCGGAGATGTTAATTGCGGTTTAATCGCTATAGTGTTATCATGATTATAACCTACTAATCACCTACTAATAACCTACTAATCACCTACTAATAACCTACTAATCACCTACTAATATATGGTGTATGGTGTTGGGTGTTGGGTGTAGGGTGTGTGGTAAAAGATGTGTAATAATTGCCGAAAATTGTGTAAAATCGCCCATTTTCCTCAAACAATTTGCATATATAAATTATTTTATATATCTTTGCACCGTGAAATAGAAAAACGCAATGAAACAGACACAGGAATACATAGAGACTTTGAAGCAGCACGCCCCGATTTTGCGTGAGCGTTTTGGTATGACATCCATGACACTTTTCGGCTCTGTAGCTCGTGGCGAGCAGACGGATGATAGTGACGTAGATGTGTTGGTTGAAATGCCTCCTAAGTACTATGAGGCTTGTGCTGCGAATGATTATCTAGAGGAAATAACCGGTTGTCGGGTGGATATGATTCGTCGTCATAAAAATCTTACACCATTTTTTGTAAAACAAGTAGAAAGAGATGGAGTTAAAATATTCTAAGGAAATAGAATTGGCTCATGCAGAGTTTTTGTTGGGTATTACTGATGAATACTATCTAACGGTGTAAACAAATACAACTAAAATAACAAACTTTTTTTTAACTAATTAAAATTTTACGCTTATGATGCAGACAATGACGATAGAGTATAATCCGGCAGATGCACTTGTGCAATCTGTAATCGGACTGATACAGCATATGAAGAAAATCCGTATTGTGAGTCGTTCGGATGAGTTTGAACCAAACGAGGAAACGCTTGCGGCGATGAAGGAAGCCAGAACTGGCAACCTTAAGACGTATACGGATGTTGACGAGATGTTCAAAGATATTTTGGGATAAGTATACTGGTATACGATATTCAAGATGCGGTGTGTCTGGTAGCTTTGGTTCGAACCGGCACGCACTCGGATTTATTCAAGAAAAGCAAATAATCAAAATAACAAACTTTTTTTAACATTTAAAATCTTTAAAATTTTATGAAAGACAAAAACACATTAAGTCGAGTTGGTCTTGACTCGCGTTCGGTCCGAGATTGGATCGGTTATTGTCTAAGCTTACCAGGTAAATGGAAGCTAATTACCTCGCTCCTACTCCTCCTAACCCTAGGAATCGGACAGGTGTGGGGAGATACGTTTGTTGATGTCTATAACGATCCAACAAGTTCTAATGCTCCTGCTAGAGCAAATGGAAAAGGAATATTCTCTGTTATTACTGCGGGCGAAGGCTTTTCTTTTGGATCAAATTCTCTGACTATTGGTACTGCTAATGCCACGGGTACATTTACTATAGCAACTACAGGAGTCCCCAATGTGTATATTGACAGTATAAACTTTCAGTTAGTTCCAGACAGAACTGCAAACTCTTTTAGCTCTAATGATGGAACTGTAACTAAAAAGAGTGATACTGAATATGTCTTTAAAGCTAGTACAACAACAAAAACATCTGTCTCTTTTTCCGTAAAAGATGGTGGTAGTAAGGTGAGGATAAAGCCGATTAACGTTGTGTTGAAATCAGACTATGAGTACTTTACTAAGAACTTTGCAATATCTAGTGGGAATGTGACTAGTACGAAGTCTAATGCTTCTTCTGATGTGACCATTACAACACCGACTTCTGGAACTACGGCAAGTATATCGAACAATGGAATTTCATTGGGAAATACAAAAAAAATTACGTTAGCATCCTCTGGACATAACATTAAGAAAATATACTTTACATGTGAAAGTCATAATACAATGTCAAATTTGTCTGCGAATGTAGGGACTTACAGCTCAAATGTTTGGACTGCGGCAGATGATACTAAGACTGTTACTTTTACTTCCTCGGGTAGCAATGCGGTGATTGTCGGAATGTGCGTGGAGTTGGAGGAAATTTCTTCTACTTGCACCGCATCGGCAGATGCAGGTGCAGATAAGAATACGACAGTAGGTGTTGGTGTCGCAATGGCAGCAACGGCTGCTGGCGATGGATTTACCGGAGTTTGGAGTATTAAATCTGGTTCACCGAGTATGGATGCAAGTCAGTTAGGTACGACTTCGTCTAATACTATGACGTTTACTCCTAATACTTACGGAACTTATACTCTAGTATGGACGGTAACGGATAATAGTGATAATACATGCAAAGCAACGGATGAGGCTACAGTAACCGTACCTGCTCCGACGCATGATATTACTTATACCAATCTTAAAGGTGCAGTCAACACAAACCCGGCTACATATTCGGAAGGAACAGGAATTGCGTCTTTCGCTAAATTGCGTCACGTAGTGGGATATGATTTCACAGGATGGAGTCCAGCGTCTATTAGCAGTAGTGCGACAACCGATCAGACTATCGACGCTCAGTGGACTGCTAATCCTGTGGCAACAGGTGACGCGTCGCTGACTTATGCGCTTGAATTTGGTAGCGGCTCTATAACGACATCATCTATTACTCGTGTAAACGGTGCATTGTATGATGCTACGGATGTGTCGCTGGAACATACAGGATTTAGCGATAACGCCAACAAAACAGGATGTTCCGGAAAATTAACTACTACCACAGCAAAAGGGGGCTATGTAGAAGTAACCTTTAAGATTGCAGATGGATACAAGTTCACACCGACAGAAGTTAAAGTACAAGGTATTGCTGTTTCCTCCAACAAAACAATCGAGGTGGAGTTGACGGATAATGCAACGACTCCTAACTCTAAGTCGGTATCAGGTACACTAACGGCAGTAAGCTCTCCTGCAAGTGGTGGTTATACTGTTACTTTGGATTTTGACGAAACGGGTACTATTGATTTAGAAGGTACGGTAACAGCGAAAATATATGCATACGGAGCAGACAATCATTGGCGCATGGGAACACCATTAGTTATTACTGGTACAGTTTCCTTGGATTGCTCCAAGCCAGGAACGCCTGCGAATTTGGCCGTTTCTGAAAAGTCTCATAACTCGGCTACGTTCGGATGGGATGCTGCAGAACATGCAGATGGTTACAAAGTTCGTTTGGAGCAGGGTAGTACGGTTGTCGTTGATTGGACAGATTGCGCTATTAATTCTTATACAAAGAGCGACCTTACTCCGGAGACCGCTTATACATTTAAAGTAAAGGCAAAAGGTGCGACGGGTTATTGCGAGTTGGGCGACGAAGCGACAGTAAATGTAACTACTGATGCCGAGCCGGCTGCAAATCCTGTAATTACTGGTGCAGTTAATGAAGCAGGATGGGGAACCGTATCTGATGCTATTACGGTAACAAGTGGTAAGACAGTTGCTATTGCAGACAATATACTTACTTGTGACGAGAAGACCTTGACAGCAACAGCCACAACGGCAACGACTGAATATACTTATGCTTTTGATCATTGGAGCGGAATTTCTAATGGTGATGCAGTAACGGCTAATATTACCGTGACAGCTAACTTTACGCGTACAGCTAATAGTTATGATGTTACTCGTACTGCTCCGTCTAATGGCTCTTACACTATTAAGGTGGGCGATGCAACTGCAGTTAGCACAAGTACAACCGCTGCTTATGGCTCGACCGTAACCTTGGCTGCTACTCCGGCTGAAGGATATGAGTTTGTCTATTGGACAGTTGTTCCAACGGCAGGCGGTGAAGCCATTACGGTTACGAATAATCAGTTTATAATGCCGGCTGAGGCAGTGACGATTAGTGCAACGTTTGTGGTAGAACGTAAGAAGATTTTGTATCTGACGAGTGCGACCACAGAAGGCGATAAATTGTATGATGCTTTGAAGGATGACTACAACGTTACAGTTGCTGCTCCGGATGCTCAGACTTTGACTGACTATGATTTGGTGGTATTGCACGAGTCTATCAACGGAAAGGCAGCTGCTTCGGGTGATAACAACAATAAGAAACAAGTTATCCTTGATATTCCTACGACCACTATTCCTGTATTGAATACGAAGAGTTATTTCTATAATAACGCTAACACAGATAATCAACGTTGGAATTGGGGAACTCCGAATAGCGGCAAGAAAACCATGGGAGTGCACGTGAATACTGCTTATTGCGATATTACTACTCACCCGTTGTTTAATGATTTGACGCCCGACGCAAATGATAGTATCATCATTTTGAGTTCTATCAGTAGTGACAATAAACCGATTCAACCTATTGGTACGTTTACCACTGGTAAAGAAGGTTATACATTGGCAAATGTACCTGATGGCTGTGCGATTCATGAGTTAACTCCGGCGCAGCGTGGTGTGGCTTCCGGTAAATATCTGTTGATTAGTGTTTACAACAAGGACTTGAATAACCTGAACGCTAATGGTCAGAAGTTGTTCCAGAATGCTGCGGCTTACTTGTTGAGCGATGCAACTTGGACTCCGACTGCACCTAAAACTGTAACCCACACACTGGCTAATGTAACCAAGAAGAGCGGTGAGGCATCGGTTTGTGCAGGTGTGGCATACAGCGCTACGTATGAGGCTGTAAGCGGATATACGCTGCCGGCAGATGTAGTTGTTAAGGTAAATGGTACGGCTATCAATAGTGGCTACACCTGGACGCAAGCTACCGGTACTCTGGCTATCGAAGCTGCACAAGTAACCAATAACATCGAAATCGTTGTTAATGGTGAGTTCAACTGCCCTGCTGCAAGTTCGGGTGATATAGTGTTCAAGTGGGACGCTAAGACCGGTAGCGCAGAGGCAGAGTATCTGGCAGCAGAAGCTGAAGGCGTGGACATCAGTGGCTATGTAGATAACATGGTTGGTGGTTCGGCTAATGCTTACGGCCAAGTTATTGGTGAAGGTCCGAATACAACGTGGTATCGCAATACAGACAATTGCCTCTACTTCAATGGTAATGACGCTTACTTGAAACTGAACGTTTGCGCGCTGCAAGAGGGTGATAAGATTGAAATCGCTTCTGCAGAAGGCAAGAATATCTGGATTGCAACCTCTTCTACCCGTCCTGCTGATGCTAGTGCTGCTGCAGCTGTGATTGAGCACGGATCGGCATTCTATATTTCGAGTACTTCGGCATTGATCGATGCAACGGAGATCTATCTGTTCCGTGAGGATGGCTTCACGAAGATCGGTTCGCTGACGGTTACTCGTTCGAAGAAGTTTACCGTTACCTACGATTCCAGTGAACCCTTGACGGGTGGTGCTACTCCGGCTCCTGAGTACGCATTTGACGGTCAGTCGCTCGTGATTGTCGATGGCACTACGATGGAGAATGGTGCAAAGCATTTCAACGGTTGGAAAGACAGTAATGACAATGATTACGCAGTTGGTGCTAACTTCACTCCGACCGCAAACATTACGCTGTATGCACAGTGGGCAGAATGTACGCCGCTGACGCTCAACCTTACGGGCTATGCAACCGAGCTGTTGGCAGGTGGCGCAACTACTACCGCTACGCTGGATAAGGGCACTAGCACGGGTGCTGTAACCTGGGAGAGTAGTAATACCGAGGTGCTGACCGTTGCTAATGGTGTGATCACTCCGGTGAAGGGCGGTACGGCAACCGTAACGGCTCATGTAGCAGAAGATGCTACCTATTGCGAAAGCGATGTAACCAGTGCTGAGATTACCGTTAAGGCAACCGTTCATTACGATGCTAACGCAGGTGGTAATGAAACCGGTACAATGGAAGATGGCGTAGGCGCATCGGTAACCGTTGTGGCTAACGCATTTGCGTACGCCGACCACAAGTTCCTCCGTTGGAATACGCAACCGGACGGTCAAGGCACGGATGTTGCAGTTGGTGCAACCACGAACGAGAATATGACGCTGTATGCTATCTGGAAAGAAGTTAACTGCGCTCCTGGAACTATCTTCTCGCTGGAGATGAAGACCGGCTTGTCAAATGAGAATATTGACCCTGCTGGTTATAAGGAAATGAGCAGTGACTATGCTACTGTGACAGGAGGTTCCGCAATCTTACGTAATGATGGTTCCGACAACACAAAGGCGCGAATCTACAATTCCAATATTTATTTGGGAGGTGCTGCCGGCTATGTTGTTGTAGAACTGGATTGTCCGCTTCAAGTAAATGACGTGATTGCGTTTACAGGTGATAACAGTAACGCGATCTGTTTCACGTTGAATGGCACTCGCGCAACCGATTACGCTACTTCTGATGGTGAGTTTACAGTAAGTTCTGCTTTCTTGAACGGCAACAATAATGCAACGACAGTCTATGTATGGCGTCAGTCTGGAAATGGAACTACTATCCATTCGTTGACCGTAACGCGTCCGGCTCCGGATGCTCCGGTTCCGAGTATTACGACTAATCCTGCTAATGCAAGTTATACCGGTAGCGATCCTATCCTGCCGATGACGGTTGTTGCTGAGGTGACCGGTGCAGAAGATTTGCATTATCAGTGGTATAAGGTAGGTGATCTTTCGGATGTTGAGGTAGGCGATGATGCCGCTTCTTATACTCCGATTGCATCGGGTGAGTATTACTGCGTAGTTACCAACAGTCCGACCGGTTATACCGCTAAGTCGGCTACTTCCACTCATGCAACTATTACGATGATTAGTAGCGATGCTACACTTGCTTGGTTGAAGGCTTGGAACGATAATATTACACTTACTAATGGTGAATATGATTATACGTACGTTCTCGCAGACACTGCAACTATGGCTCCTGTGGTAACAGCTGGTAAGAATGAAGAGCACGCAACAGTAACGATTACGCAGGCTACTACGAAGACCGGAACGGCTACGGTTCATGTAGTCGCTGAGGATGGTACGACCTATCACGACTATACTGTTAAGTTTAATGAGTTTGTTGGTTGCCGTGACGCATACTGGTTCGCAAAGAGCACTGATGCTCCGACAGGCAAGGAGAATAATAGCTCGGTATTTGCTAGCATGCAAGGTGATGGTACCGACTTGGCAGCTACATTTAATATTGATGGAGTTGATTATACGGTAACACGTGCAACAAGTGCGAAATCCTCGTTTGGTCAATTCACAATTCCTACAGGATTTAACGCTACTGTATATGTTGCTTTGAAGACGGGAGGAACAAACCGTGGTGTTTCGCTGGTACCGACAACGAGTGGTACAACTTACTCTTCTGATACATATGCTACAGCAGGTAACTATGTAGTTGAATTTAATGATGTAGCTGCCGGCACATATGCAATTAATGGCACAGGTGGTAACAGCAACTTTGCAGTTGTTAAGGTAACCATGTGTAAGTATCCTGTTCAGGGCGTTTCGCTGCCGGCTACCGAGAGTGTATATAAGGATCAGTCGATTACTCTGACCCCGACCTTCACTCCTGCTGAGGCTTCGAATAAGAGCGTGACCTGGCAATCAGATGATGAAACGGTTGCTACGGTTGTAAATGGCGTTGTAACCGGTGTGGCTGCAGGTTCTGCAAATATTACTGTAACTACTGCAGACGGTGGATACCAAGCAGTATGTGTAGTAACGGTTGTTGAAATGGATTGTGAAACGTACGTTGGTAACTTGTTCTCATTTGAAGTTGTAGCAACGGAGAATAAACAGTATACCAGCGTAGGAACTGGTAATGCTGAAAAAGTTATTGGCGCAGAGGTGGCAACGGTAACCAGCGGACAGGCTTATGCAGGTTATACAAGCAATACAGCTACTATTGATGTCGCTAACAAACAGAGCAATGTATGGTACTATAAGTTCGGCGATTCTAATACGTACCTGAAAGTACAATTGGCTAATTGCGCGCTGAAAGCCGGTGATGTGATTACGATGACCGCTCTGCAGGATATTTACATCTCTACGAGTGCAACGTATCCGTCTCAAGCTGAAAATCGCATTGAGATCAAGCATGCTACTGATGCGAAGTATATGATCAAACCGGGTGATATTTTGGAAGGTCAGAGTACGATTTATCTCTGGCGTAAGAGTGGTAGCACTTACTTGAAGAATATCTCTATTAAGCGTGTGCCTCCGTTCGATGCAAATCGTACAACGCTGAAGGTTAATTCGTATGGTACATTCTGCTACCCGCAAGCTGTAGCTGAAGGTATGTACACCGGTGCAACATTCTATCGTATCCTTGAGAAGACCGGAATCGGTTTCGTTCTTGAGGAAGTTCGTAGCCTGGAAGCTGGCCGTCCGTACATGTTCGTTGCTGAGGCCAATACAATCTATGTAGATTGGAGTGGCGATGCAGTTACCGAGCCTGTAAATGGCGCGCAGAACTACGGTTTGGTAGGTGCAAACTTTGACACTGACTATACTCCGGTTCCGTCGTACTATGATGGCCATAACTGCTACATCCTGAGCAATAACCATATTTACCTCTGCGGTAACAACTGCCAGATTGCTAAGTATCGTGCATACATCGATTATGACGCAGTTCCTGAGGCTGGTCAGGGTACTCCTGCTAATGTACCTGCAGGTGCTCCGGCACTCCGTCGTATCGTAGTAGGTAAAGATAATGCAACGGCAATTGATAACCTCACGGAGTTTGGCAACGGCGCAACGGCAACGAAACTGATCATTGACGGTCAGCTGTACATCCTCCGCGGTGGTCATATGTTCGACGCTACCGGCCGACTGGTAAAATAAAAAGTGAAAGGTAGATTAGCAGGTGCGGGAAACCTGCCTGCTAATCTGCTAATTGATCCAAAAAAGTGCTAAGAAAAGCGAAAAAATAGAAAAAAATGCATTTTTTTGCAAAAATATTTGGTTTGTAACTAAAAAATAGTTACCTTTGCACGAAATATTTGGCGGTTCTATGAATACAATTAGTTACAAAGGTTATCTCGGAACAGTTAATTTCTCTGAGAAAGACGAGTGCTTTTATGGAAAGATTGAGGGCATTGACGGCTTGGTGAATTTTGAAGGACAAAGTGTAACCGAACTAACCGATGCTTTTCATGAAGCAGTGGACGATTATGTGGCTTATTGCTTGGCCGAGGGATTAGAACCCCACAAAAGTTATTCTGGGCAACTGAATATCCGAATTAAGCCGGAGACGCATAGCCGTATTGCTGCTTTAGCCAAACAAGCAGGGGAGTCTATTAACGCTTTTATTAGTCAGGCACTTGATGTCCGCGTAGCTGCAATGTTATAAAACGAAACCACTAATTACGTACGAATAATAATTATCTAGTATGAGAAAAATGTATAATCAACCTACTACAGACATTCTCTCCGTTAAGACAACGGAGTTGATGCAGGGTAATGTTGTCTCCTTTGGCCCTGGAGGAAATGATCCGGGCGACAACATTACGGGTAACGAGTAACCCCCTCGCGTATATGCGCGTACCCTAATTTCGTGCGCGTATATCGCGCTAAACCTATCCATCCAAAGGCAGTCCCCGCGACTGCCTTTGATGGTATTTTTTGCAAAATATTTGCATATGTCAAAAAAATGTTGTAACTTTGCAGCGTCAAAACGTATATTGTATGAAATCGACGAGTGATTACATAGCTATTTTGAAGCAACATGCGCCCATATTGAGAGATCGATACGGGATGACTTCTATGCAACTTTTCGGCTCCGTCGCTCGAGGTGAACAGAGAGAAGATAGCGATGTAGATGTCCTCGTTGATATACCGCCTACTTTGCGAGCCGTAGGTGGTGCGCATGATTATTTGGAGCAAATTATGGGGTGTCATGTAGATATGATTCGAAATCATAATCGCTTAACACCACTGTTTAGAAAACAGATAGAGCGAGATGGAATCACTATCTTTTGAAATATTAGAGATCGTCCAAGATACGTTGATGAATATCCGTAAGTCCATTTTGTTGTTGCAAGAATGGAATAGGGGAGTACAAAGCACGGATGAATGGACTAAATCTCCTTATGGCATACAGAAACTTGCTGCAAATTGCATGCTTATAGAAGCCATAGGCGAAGCGGTGAAAAAAGTGGATAAACGACTTGGTCGCGACTTCTTAAATCAATGCCCGGAAATCCCATGGCAAGATATTATGTCTATGCGAAACTATATTGCGCATGGCTATTTCGAACTTGATGATGTATATGTGCTTTCCGTTATACAAAATGATCTTGATCCGTTATTAAAGGCTATAGACAAACTTATTTCTATAGTAGAAACTCAGATGGTGGAGAAAGATGTAGATGGCCAAATGGCTGAGTAATTTCGAGGGCACCGAGACGTAAACGTCCCACCTCGAAATTACATTCGCACCGTTCAGATCATACGCAAATTTTTTTGCAATTTTTTAGTAAGCAGCAGGAGCTGCAAATAAAATCTGTCAGTATCAATGGCATGCTTGTGCAAGCACAGACAGCCCCAGATATTGACATATTTTAATGTATTTCATACTTTTTTACTAAAAAATTGCAAAAAAATTTGCGTATGTGAAAAATTTGTAGTAATTTTGCACGATTTTTCGCGTGGAGTGTACTGCCGCGTGCGAAATCCTATGATTTAGAAGATAATAATAAAATATATACTACAATGTCAAAAATTTGTCAAATCACCGGCAAGAAAGCCATGGGCGGATGCAATGTTTCGCACTCGAAGCGCCATACGAAGCGCACCTTCGATGTGAACCTCTTCCACCGCAAGTTCTACTGGGTAGAACAGGACTGCTGGATCCAGCTGAACGTGAGTGCAGCGGGTCTACGTACAATTAACAAAATCGGATTAGACGCTGCGCTGAAGCAGGCTGCCGAAAAAGGGTATCTTTACAACTAAAAACTAGGGAGGAAACATCATGGCAAAGAAAACTAAAGAAGCACGCGTTCAAGTGATCCTTGAGTGCACCGAGCAAAAAGCCAGCGGAGTACCCGGTATGTCTCGCTACATTACCACCAAAAACCGCAAAAACACTCCCGACCGTCTGGAGTTGAAAAAGTACAATCCGTATCTCAAAAAGTACACCGTACACAAAGAGATCAAGTAATTAACCCCGTAAAGAGAAAGGCTTAGAACTATGGCAAAGAAAGCGGTCGCTACACTGCAAACCGGTAATGCCGGTCGTAACCATACCAAGTGTATCAAAATGGTAAAGTCTCCTAAGACGGGAGCTTACATCTTCCAGGAGGAAATCGTTCCGAATGAGAAAGTAAAAGAGTTTTTTAACTAATCCAAACCTAACAAAGCGCACCCTAACTTCGGTGCGCTTTGTTTTATACCATGTTAGGCATCATCATCAATCCTAAATCCGGCAAGAAAGCCTTCCGCGCACAACGTATCTACCTCTGGCACCTGCTACGCCGACGCCATATGCCCTTCGCATACCGCGTTACCCAGTACGCAGGCCACGCTATCGAACTTGCACGCGAACTGGCCGAACGAGGCTACGACGAGATACTTATCCTCGGTGGCGACGGTACGCTCTCCGAGGCTATCAACGGACTCATGAGTGCCCAAATCACCCCCGAACAGCGTGCCCGCATCCAGGTCGGCCTCATGCCTCGCGGCACCGGCAACGACTTCGGACGCTACTGGTCGCTCACCAAAAATCATAAGCAGAGCCTCCGACGCTTCTTCGAGGGCGAACCGCACCCTATCGATGTAGGCTGTATCACCTACCAGCGCAACGGCATAGACCACCATTACTATTTCATCAACTCCGTCGGCTTCGGAGTAGATCCCCTCTGCTGCCAGTATGCCGAGCGACTCAAGTACTATATCGGTAGCCATCATGTCAACTACCTATTCGGACTCATAGCCGCCATCCTAAAGCATAAGGCCAAGCATATGACCCTTACCGTGGACGGACAGCCCGTGGTCAACGATCTGCTCTTCACGATGAATATCGCTAACGGTCCGTACTCCGGCGGCGGCATCAAGCAAAACCCCGATGCCGATCCCTCCGACGGTGTCTTCCATGGTATGTTTATTAAGAAGCCTACCTTCCGCCAGATCATCCAGGCCCTGCCTAATCTGTTCAACGGACGACTGACCGAGCTGCCGTTTATCTATCCGCTCCTGGGACGCGAAATAGAAATCGGTTATCGTAAGCACCTCATGATCGAGGCCGACGGTATCCTCCATCATTTCGTAGCCCCCTGCAAGGTGACCTGTATCCATCATGCCCTCCAATTCCGCTGCTAAGATGCTCAAGCAACAAGGTTCAAATCGTATCTATTCCCGCGAGACGGACGCCAACGGCCAATCCGTCATTCGCGTCGTGGGCACCAACCGCGACGAGAATCACGCCTTCATATATATGTCGCGCCACTTCGCCGAGCTCGGACTCCCCGTGCCCCGCGTACTATGGGTTAGCGACGACGAGATGCAATATACCCAGGAGGACTTGGGCGACACCGTTCTCTTCGATGCCATCCGCCACGGACGTGAGACCGGCATCTTCTCCGAGGAGGAACGTACCTTATTAAAACGCACGTTGCGCGCCCTCGCGCATATACAGGTGCGCGGCGCACAAGATTTCGACTGGTCGGTATGCTTTCCCGTACCCGCCTTCGACGAGCGTTCCATCCGCTGGGATCTCAACTACTTTAAGTACTGCTTCCTCCGTCTTACGCGTATCGAATTCTCCGAACCCCGCCTGGAAGATGACTTCGACCGGATGGTGAAGAATCTCCTTTCTACACCCTACACCCTACACTCTACACCCTACACCTTCTTGTATCGCGATTTCCAGAGCCGTAACGTCATGCTTCGTGACGGACAGCCCTATTTTATCGACTTCCAGGGCGGACGACGCGGACCAACGCAGTACGATGTAGCCTCCTTCCTGTGGCAGGCCCGTGCGAACTTCCCGCAGTCGCTGCGCGACGAATTGATAGAGGAGTATCTCGACGAACTTCAGAAATTAAAAATTAAAAATGAAAAATTAAAAATTAATATTTCTGAGTGGAAAGCCGCCCTGCCGCATTTCGTCCTCTTCCGTACGCTGCAGGTGCTTGGCGCGTACGGTTATCGCGGCTACTACGAGCGTAAACCGCATTTCCTGCAGTCGATTCCCAACGCCCTGCGCAACCTCCGCGAATTATTCGCTCAGCACGCCTCGCTCCGCGAAGCCTATCCCGAGATAGCCGCTCTTTCGGAAGAACTCGGGGCTAATCCGAGTAATCTGAATAATCCGAATACTCCGAATACTCCGACTAATCCGACTAATCTGACCGTTACCGTCTATTCCTTCTCCTTTAAGCGGGGTATCCCTGAGGATGCCAGCGGCAACGGAGGCGGTTATGTCTTCGACTGCCGCTCTACCCATAATCCCGGTAAGTACGACGAGTACAAAACGCTCACCGGACTAGACCAACCCGTCATCGACTTCCTGGAGCAGGACGGCGAGATACTCCGCTTCCTCGAATCGGTCGATCAACTCGTCGACCATCACGTAGAACGCTTCCTCGAGCGCGGCTTTACCCACTTGCAAGTTTCGTTTGGTTGTACCGGCGGACAGCACCGCTCCGTCTATAGCGCCGAGCATGTAGCCCGTCGCCTGCACGAGAAATACGGCATCCGTATCCACTTAATCCACCGCGAGCGCGGTATAGACAGATGGTTGGAATGATATTTGCTGCGGGACTCGGCACACGCCTGCGCCCGCTAACCGATACAATGCCTAAGGCACTCGTGCCGCTGGCTGGCAAACCGCTGCTCCAATGGCAAGTGGAGCGCCTGCGCGATGCGGGTATTACGGACATCATCGTCAATGTCCACCACTTCCCATATATGATTATCGATACCATCTGCCGCAACGACGGGTGGGGATGCCATATTACCGTCTCCGACGAGCGTGACCTGCTCCTCGACACCGGCGGCGGACTTAAGAAAATTAAAAATGAAAAATTAAAAATTAAAAATGAGCCCATCCTGGCCTGCAACGTGGATATTCTCTCGAATATCGACTTGCGCCATCTGATTGCCAGTTATACTAGTCAGCCTAGTCCGTATAGTCTGCTGGTTGTCTCCGAGCGCGCGACCCAGCGCTACCTCTGCTTCGATGAGCAGGATCGTCTCTGCGGATGGACGAATATCGCCACCGGAGCCGTAAAGGGTAGGGATGGACGCCACTTGGCCTTCAGCGGTATGCAGATCCTCTCCCCGGAAGCACTAAGTCGCCTGGACGAGATGAACGAGCAGAAATTCTCCCTAATCGACTTTTATTTGGGTATTATGGAGAAAGAGCCTTTACAGGCATTTATTCCCGACAACTACAAAATGATGGATGTCGGCAAAATCGACCAAATATCCGACGCAGAACGATTTGCAGAGAGCCTATAAATGAAAAAATGACCCTTAATATGCATTTTTTTGCAAAAAAATTTGCGTATGTCAGAAAAAAGCAGTACCTTTGCACCCGCTTTTGAAAAAAGAGCCGTCTCCCTAGCTCAGTTGGTAGAGCAACTGACTCTTAATCAGTGGGTCGAGAGTTCGAGCCTCTCGGGGGACACAAAAGGTGCATTCAGCACCTTTTTTTGTACCCCGTCCTCAAACCCTCTCGAGAGTTCTTATCTCACTACGTTCGAACGATTATTGCTGGCGCAATTTTCGAGCCTCTCGGGGGACACAAAAGACGCTTTCGGGCGTCTTTTTTTTATCTCTAAACCCTAAACACTAAGCTCTAAACTATTTTTCTTCGAAAAATCTTGTATATGTCATTTTTTTTTCGTACCTTTGCAGCGCAATTTATGTGCGAATAATATTAAAACACAAGCTATATGGAATTCAAGTATGCCCCTATGTTCCAACTCGGCAAGGACGAGACGGAGTATTATCTGCTAAGTAAAGACCATGTGTCGGTCGGTAATTTCGAAGGTCACGAAATCCTGAAAGTAGAGCCCGAAGCACTCACCATGATGGCGCAGCAGGCTTTCCATGACGTGAGTTTTATGCTGCGTCGCTCTCACAACGAGCAAGTAGCTAAGATCTTGCGTGACCCCGAAGCATCGGCCAACGACAAGTACGTAGCACTCACCTTCCTGCGCAATGCCGAAGTGGCATGCAAGGGCCAACTGCCCCTCTGCCAGGATACCGGTACGGCTATCATCCATGGCGAAAAGGGTCAACAGGTATGGACTGGCTTCGAGGATGAAGAAGCCCTCAGCCGCGGTGTATTCAACACTTACACTGAGTGCAACCTGCGTTACTCTCAGAACGCTCCGCTCAACATGTACGACGAGGTGAATACCAAGTGCAACCTGCCGGCTCAGATCGACCTGGAGGCTACGCATGGTATGGAATATCGTTTCCTCTGCGTGACCAAGGGTGGCGGTTCGGCCAACAAGACCTACCTCTACCAGGAGACCAAGGCCCGTATCCAGAACCCCGGCACGCTTATCCCCTTCCTCGTAGAGAAGATGAAATCGCTCGGTACGGCCGCTTGTCCGCCGTATCATATCGCTATCGTTATCGGTGGCACGTCGGCTGAGAAGAACCTGCTGACCGTTAAGTTGGCCAGCACCCACTTCTACGACAGTCTGCCTACCTCGGGCGACGAGACCGGACGTGCGTTCCGCGATGTAGAACTGGAGAAGCAACTGCTGCAAGAAGCCTACAAGATTGGTCTGGGAGCACAGTTCGGCGGTAAGTATATGGCCCACGACGTACGCGTCGTTCGTCTGCCGCGTCACGGTGCCAGCTGCCCGATCGGTCTCGGCGTATCGTGCTCGGCTGACCGTAATATCAAGTGTAAGATTAACCGCGACGGTATATGGATCGAGAAACTCGACAACAATCCTGCCAGCCTCATCCCCGCCGAACTGCGTAATGCAGGCGAAGGCGATGCCGTACGTATCGATCTCAACCAACCGATGGACGAGGTTTGCAAGATCCTGACGAACTATCCTATCGGTACGCGTCTTAGCCTCAACGGCACGATTATCGTAGGCCGAGACATTGCTCACGCGAAGATCAAAGCGCGTCTCGATGCCGGTGAACCGATGCCCGAGTATCTGAAGAACCATCCTATCTACTACGCCGGTCCGGCTAAGACGCCGGCAGGCATGGCTTGTGGTAGTATGGGCCCGACGACGGCCGGCCGTATGGATCCGTACGTAGACGAGTTCCAGGCTAACGGCGGCTCGCGTATCATGCTGGCTAAGGGTAACCGCTCCATCGACGTAACCAACGCCTGTCAGAAGCATGGCGGCTTCTATCTCGGTTCGATTGGTGGTCCGGCAGCTATCCTGGCGCAGAACAATATCAAGTCGATCGAGTGCGTCGAGTACCCCGAACTGGGTATGGAAGCCATCTGGAAAATTGAGGTGGAGAACTTCCCGGCATTCATCCTCGTAGACGATAAGGGTAACGACTTCTTCAAGCAACTGAAACCCTGCGAGGGTTGCACCATTTTGTCGTAATGACCGAACAGAAGAAAAATAGTTTTTGGCAACGGTTGCGGTTTAAGTACCGCCTTACGCTGGTTAACGAAGATACGCTGCAGGTTCGCTGGCAGACACATATGAGTTGGCTGCGTGCGATACTGCTGGGCGGGTTGCTCTTTCTGGTGGCGCTGGCGCTATGCTCGGCGTTGATCCTCTTCACGCCCATCCGCACTTTCCTGCCGGGTGGCGTGACGGAAGACGAACGCCAGTTCCTGCTTGACGAGTCGATGCGTCTCGACTCGCTCCAGCAGCAAGTAGATCGTCAGACACGCTACCTTGAGAGTGTGCGCATAGCTATCTCCGGCGTAGCGCAGAAGGACTCTATGCCGCCGCTCGACTCGATGCGCGTGCTCGAGCACGAACAACTTATCGAGCAGACCTCACCCGCTACCGAGCAGTTTATCCGGCAGTACGAGGAGCAACATCCCCAACCCGCTAAGACGAATCCTAAGAAGAAATGAAACGACTCGCGATATTAGGTAGTACCGGTTCGATTGGTACTCAGACCCTGGAGGTGGTGCGCCGTCACCCCGACCGCTATGAGGTGTACGCTATTTGTGCCCACCGCTCGGTAGACCTGCTCGTGGAGCAGGCACGCGAGTTCCGACCCGAAGTGGTCTGTATTGCCGATGAAAGCCTATATGCCGAACTTAGCCGTCAGCTCTCAGCTATCCGTTATGAGGGTAAGGTATGGGCTGGTGCGGACTCGATAGCCGAAATGGTGCAGTTCCCGTCGATCGACATCGTCGTAGCAGCCATGGTGGGTTATGCCGGACTGCGTCCTACGATAGAGGCTATTCGAGCCGGTAAGACGATTGCTCTCGCTAACAAGGAGACGCTCGTCGTAGCCGGCGAGATCATCTGCGATCTGGCGCGTCAGCATCATGCACCTATCCTGCCTGTCGATAGCGAGCACTCGGCTATATTCCAGTCGCTCGTAGGTGAAGACCGTAGCGAGATAGAAAAGATACTACTTACTGCCAGCGGCGGACCCTTCCGTACGTTCAGTCTCGAGCAGATGCAGTCCGTCACGGCGGCCGATGCGCTGCGCCACCCGAACTGGGAAATGGGTGCTAAGATCACCATCGACTCAGCCTCGATGATGAACAAAGGCTTCGAGGTGATCGAGGCTAAATGGCTCTTCGGAGTGCCGGTGGAGAAGATCCAAGTACTGGTGCATCCGCAGTCGATCGTTCACTCGGCTGTTCAGTTCACCGACGGTGCGATCAAAGCCCAACTCGGTGCACCCGACATGCGACTGCCTATCCAGTATGCCTTGTCCTTCCCCGAGCGGCTCACAGCCGACTTCCCACGCGCAGACCTCTTCTCGCTGGGTAGTCTTACCTTCGAGCAGCCCGACCTGCGTAGGTTCCCCAACCTCGGACTGGCCTACGAGGCGATGCGCAGAGGTGGAAACATCCCCTGCGTACTCAATGCGGCCAATGAAGTCGTTAACCTTGCCTTCCGTGAGGGACGCTGCGGCTTCCTGCAGATGTCTGAGATCATCGCCGAGACCATGACGCGGGCAGCATTTATCGCTAAGCCTTCGTACGAAGACTACGTGGCTACCGATGCTGAAGCACGACGCATAGCTGAAGATGAATTAAAAATTAAAAATTAAAAATTACGAATTAATAGATCGAATGATTCAAGCAATACAATTAATACTCGCCCTTAGTTTTCTTGTGGTCATCCATGAGTTGGGGCATTTTGCTTTCGCTAAGATCTTCCATGTGCGCGTGGAGAAATTCTATATGTTCTTCAATCCCTGGATCAGCCTCGTGCGATTCAAGAAGTTTGAGGGTAAATGGCATGTGAAGTTTTTCCACAAGAACAAGGACGAAGAGTGGAATAAACATCCTGAGACCACAGAATTTGGTATCGGATGGTTGCCTTTCGGCGGATACTGCGCCATCGGCGGCATGGTAGATGAGACCCATAAGAGCGAAGACCTGGCAGCCGAACCCCAACCCTGGGAGTTCCGCTCCAAACCCGCATGGCAACGGATGTTTATCATCCTCGGCGGTATATTGGTTAACTTCATCGCCGCTCTCGTCATCTTCTCGATGGTGCTGTGGCTGTGGGGTAAGGACGAACTGCCGCTCCGTAACGTCACGTCCGGTCTCTACTACTCCGAACTGCTGCAGCAGGAGGGTTTCCGTCAGCAGGATATGATCCTCTCTATCGACGGACAGGAACCGCAGGAACTGGGCGACGTCGTTCAGCTCCTCATCATCGAGGGAAAACGCAACGTACGCGTACTGCGTGGTACGGATACCGTATCGCTACGTATGTCCGAGGACCTGGGTGAGCGCTACCTGGCTATCCAGAATGACTTCGACCGCGAGGAACGCGAGAAAGCACGCCGTGACAGCCAGTACCAGCGAGCTCATTATATCCTGATCCAGGAGTACGTACCCTTTGTTATCGATTCCGTCATGCCGGATAACGTGGCAGACCTGGCCGGACTGCAAGCGGGCGACAGCATCGTGCGCATCGATAGTATCGACTGCGGATGCCAGGCACTGGTGCAGAATGAACTGCGTCGTCATCCCCTGGATAGTATTACGATCGGTTACTACCGTCATGGTGCGTACCGCACCGCCGATGCTTTCCTGGGCGACCAGTGCAAACTCGGCGTCATCATGCGCACCAAGTACGACTACTATCCGGTCAATCATACCGACTACGGTTTCTGGGCATCCATACCCGCAGGTATTCAGTACGGATGGGATATGCTCGTCATGTACGTCAAGCAGTTCCGCCTCGTCTTTACCAAAGAGGGTGCACAGTCGCTCGGCGGCTTCGGTGCGATAGGTAGTATGTTCCCCGCATTCTGGAACTGGTACGCGTTCTGGCATATGACGGCCTTCCTGTCGCTGATCCTGGCCTTCATGAACTTCCTGCCTATCCCGGCACTGGACGGCGGATATATCCTCTTCCTGCTTGTGGAGATGATTACGCGTCGCAAACCCAGCGACAAGTTCCTGGAGAAAGCCAACGAGATCGGCTTCTGGGTACTCATCGCCCTGCTGGTGCTCGCTAACGGTAACGATATATTGAAACTCTTCTTTTAGAATATGACCGATTATTTTGTTCATGAGTCGTCCTACGTGGACGAGGGTTGCCAAATAGGCAAAGGCACTAAGATTTGGCATTTTAGCCATATTATGTCGGGCTGTACGATAGGCGAAGATTGTAATATCGGTCAGAACGTGGTTATCTCGCCCAACGTAGTACTCGGTCGTAACTGTAAGATACAGAACAACGTATCTGTCTATACCGGCGTACGCTGTGAGGACGATGTCTTCCTCGGTCCGTCGATGGTATTTACGAATGTGATCAATCCCCGTGCAGCGGTTAGTCGCAAGGACGAGTATCGCGAGACAATCATCCGTCGCGGTGCATCCGTTGGCGCCAATGCCACCATCGTCTGTGGACACACCCTGGGTGAGTACTGCTTGATAGGTGCCGGTTCGGTTGTGACGAAAGACGTACCGGCCTACGCGCTCATGGTGGGCAATCCTGCTCGTCAGATAGGATGGGTGAATGCCCACGGTGACAAGTGCGCTTCCCTGGAGGAAGCAATGGAGAATTAAAAATTAAAAATTAAAAATTACGAATGATACAGAGAATTCAAACATTGTATTTGTTGGCCGTTGTGGCCTTGGGCATCGCGCTGTTTTGGTTGCCGGTGTTGCAGTTCGTTTCTCCCGATGGACAAGTATATCAACTGACTGCACTCGGTGGTGCACCGCTCCAGGGATTATGGGGACTGACCGTCACGACGGTGCTTATCCCTCTATTAGCCTTGGTGGATATATTCCTCTATCGCAAACGTCTGGTGCAGGCACGCCTCAATATCTTCAGCGTCATGCTCTGTGTGGGCTACTATGGCGTACTGGCGATCTATGTATGGCTCGCCAAGATGAGCTTGCAGGCCGACTGGTATATCCTGCCGTGGGCATCTTTCCCGCTTATTGGTATGGTGCTGACCCTCATGGCTACGCGCCGTATCCTCAAGGACGAGGCTCTCGTGCGTGCCGCCGACCGCATCCGATAAATAGACAAAAGTCGAAAGAATAAAGACAAAAGACTAAATATATGCTTTTATTACAAGACATAGAAGTTACCGAGCAGGCGCAACAGGCCGCGCAAAAGCTCAGTGCAGACTCGGTTCATAATGCCGTTCAGACCGTGTTACAAGAGGTGCAAACCAATCCCGAAGGCTTCTGGCACCAGGCCGCGCAAGACTTGATGCAGTTTGGTCTCAAGGTGGTGGCCGCACTGGTTATTTACTTTGTAGGTGCATGGATTATCCGGTATATCAAGCGTCTGCTCAATCGTATCTTTGAGCGCCGTAAGACCGAGCACACCTTGGCGTCCTTCATCAGTTCGCTGGTAAGCATTATGCTGACCGTCATGCTTATCCTGGCTACGATCGGTACGCTGGGCGTCGATACCACCTCCTTTGCAGCGCTGCTGGCTGCCGGCGGTATGGCTATCGGTATGGCGTTGTCGGGTACGGTGCAGAACTTCGCGGGTGGTATCATGCTCTTGATATTCCGTCCGTTCAAGTCGGGTGACTATATCCGCGCCCAGGATCAGGAAGGTTATGTAATGCAGGTGACTATCGTCTCTACCAAGATTCTGACGCTCAACAACAAGGTCGTTATCCTGCCTAACGGTAATATCTTCACCGGTAATATCGAGAACCTGTCTGCGCAGGGTATCCTGCGTCTGACTTGGGATATTAGTGTGGATTATGGTGTAGATGCCAAGGCTTGTAAGGAGGCTATGCTCGAGATTATGCGTTCCGACAAGCGCATCCTCAACGAGGCAAACTATCCGCATGTCAAGAAGAACGCTACGCCGATGCTGGATCCTACTAAAGTGCGCGAAATAGGTCATGATCCAAGCGTCATCATGGTGTCGCTCAATTCCAGCGATATTACCTTCCAGGCGCGTGGATGGGTACATGCCCATGAGTATCTGGCAGTGCAGGCAGACCTGCTGGAGCGGTTCTATACCGAACTGCCGCCACAAGGCTTCACCTTCGCTTATCCGCACATGGATGTCAATATCACCCATCCGGTGGAGCTGAAAAAATAATTCGAAACAGTTATTCGGTGGATTGCGCTTTATTGAGTGCATTCACCAGCATACCGCACGCGGCGAGGATATCTTCGCCGCGGCTGCGGCGTATAGTAGTCGTGATACCATGCTCCGTGAGGTAGTCGCGCAGCCAGATCATCTGCTTCTCGTCCGATGCTGGGAAGGTTTGATCCACTCCTGCGTGGAAACGAATGAGGTTGATGCGGCAACTCAGCCCATGCAATAGTCGCACCAGTTCTTTGGCATGTTTTGGGGTGTCGTTCTGGCCGCCAAAACAGATATATTCGAAGCTCAGACGCCGCTGATGGGTCCAATCTTGGGTCTTAATCAAGTCTAAAACCTCCCGAATAGGGTGGGCCTTCTCGATTGGCATAATCTGCTGACGCTCAATTGCGAACGGATTATGCAGAGAAATTGCCAAATGACATTCGCTTTCATCCAGGAAGCGCTTCAGGCCTTTGGGGTAACCTACGGTTGAGACGGTGATGCGATGCGGCGACCATTGGCATCCCCACGGGGCAGTCATGGCCTGCAGGGCACGTAAAACCTCGTCGATATTGTCCATCGGTTCGCCTTCGCCCATGAGAACAATATTGGTAAGTGGTGATTGGTGATTGGTGATTGCCAACCGATCAATCGAGAATATCTGGTTGAGTATATCTGCGGCCGACAGGTGTCCGTGGAAACCGAGCGTGCCGGTCATGCAGAAGCGGCAGCCCATTTTACAGCCTGCCTGCGTAGAGACGCATAGCGTAGCGCGGTCGTCCTCAGGGATGTAGACGCTCTCTATGTATTGGTTCTTGGCTTTTGGCTCTTGGCCATCGGCTTTTAGCTCAAAGAGGTATTTTTGAGTACCGTCCACCGACTCCGCTTGGGCTACGGGATCGTGCCGACCGATGGTGTAGTGTTGCTTGAGCGCCTCGCGACCTTTTAAGGAGATATTCGTCATCTGGTCAAACGAGGTGGCACGACGCATATAGATCCATTCTGCCAGTTGCTTACCGGCAAAACGCGGTAGCCCTGCTTCCAGAGCTACCGCTTGTAATTCTTCCGGTGTTTTGCCCAGTAGGCTTACCATGCGAAGAGGGGGTATTGGTTCATCTCGCGATTGACCTCCTCGCGTACCTTCTGGATATTTGCCTCCGATTCGGGGTCTTGCAGTACACGGTCGATGAGTTCTACGATCCATCCCATCTTATCTTCTTTCAGTCCGCGTGTTGTGATGGCCGGCGTACCGAAACGAAGTCCCGAGGTCTGGAAGGCCGAACGGGTATCGAATGGCACCATATTCTTGTTGGTCGTGATGTCGGCACTTACCAGCGCTTTCTCTGCTACCTTACCCGTCAGTTCCGGATACTTGGTGCGCAGGTCGATAAGCATGGAGTGGTTGTCCGTACCGCCCGAGATTACCTTATAGCCCTTGTCCATGAAGTGCTGTGCCATGACGGCAGCGTTCTTCTTGACTTGCTGCTGATAGGTCTTGAATTCCGGCGTGAGTGCCTCGCCGAAGGCAACAGCCTTAGCGGCGATGACATGCTCCAGCGGACCGCCTTGCGTACCGGGGAATACGGCAGAGTCGAGCAATGCCGACATCATCTTGATTTCGCCCTTCGGCGTGGTCTTACCCCAGGGGTTGGGGAAGTCCTCGCCCATGAGGATCACGCCGCCACGCGGACCACGCAGGGTCTTGTGGGTCGTACTGGTGACGATATGAGCATACTTAACGGGGTTGTCCAGCAGTCCGGCAGCAATCAGTCCGGCGGGGTGGGCCATATCTACCATGAAGATAGCACCTATCTCATCGGCCACCTTACGGATGCGGGCGTAGTTCCACTCACGGCTGTATGCCGATGCACCGGCGATAATCAGTTTCGGACGCTCCTCGCGAGCGGTCTTCTCCAGGTTGTCGTAGTCGATCAGTCCTGTGTTCTCGTCCAGGTTGTAGGCTACGGCGCGGAACATAAGTCCCGAGAAGTTGACAGCCGAACCGTGGCTAAGGTGACCACCGTGACTCAGGTTGAGTCCCATAAACGTATCACCGGCTTTCAGACAGGCCATGAAGACGGCCATGTTAGCCTGTGCACCCGAGTGAGGCTGTACGTTAACGTAAGCGGCGTTGTAGAGTTTTTTGAGTCGCTCACGGGCGATGTTTTCGCCAAGGTCCACTACCTCGCATCCGCCGTAGTAGCGGTGTCCGGGATAACCCTCGGCGTACTTGTTGGTCAGTACGCTACCCATAGCTTCCAACACTTGATCGCTCACGAAGTTCTCACTGGCAATCAACTCAATACCTTTGGTTTGACGTTCCCGTTCCTGACGGATAATGTCAAAAATCTCTGTGTCACGTGTCATGATAGATAAATTTAGCATGTATTTTGACTGCAAAGTTACTACATTTTATTTAAATATGCAAGTTTTTTCGCAATTTTCAATTTTCAATTTTCACTTTTCAATAATTTTGCGTAACTTTGCACCCGATTTTAGATGCCGAAGGTATGAAACTGACGTTACTGGTGGTAGGTAAGACCACCAATCCGCAACTCGAGACACTGATCGCCGATTACCGCGAACGACTGACCCATTACGGTTCGTTCGCGATGCAGGTTATACCGGAATTGAAGAATACCAAGTCGCTCAGCCTGTCGCAGCAGAAGCAGCGTGAGGGCGAACTGATTCTGCAGACCGTACCCCAGACGGCCGATATGATTCTCTTGGACGAACACGGTACGGAATATCGATCGATAGAACTGGCGCAGTGGTTGCAAAAGAAGTTGACAGCCGGTCGTGATCTCTGGCTCGTCATCGGTGGGCCGTACGGATTCTCAGAAGCGGTATACAGTCGCGCCAACGGTAAACTGTCGATCAGCCGCCTGACGTTCTCGCACCAAATGATACGTCTGCTGGTGGTAGAACAACTATACCGCGCCTTTACGATTCTGCGCGGTGAGAATTATCATCACGAGTGAGAGCCCGGATTACATCCTTGGCCAATAGGGCCGGGACGGTCTCAGCGCTACTATGGATGACTATATCCGCTTGCATGGCCATGCGGGCTTCTTCGTCTTGCGCGCGCATGCGTGCACGTACCTTATCTATATCCTGCTCCGTAGGATGCGTATAGTCGCGGTTGAGTACCCGCTGTATGCGTAGCGCTTCGTCGGCTTCTACACGTACTACGTGGTCGCACAGTTCAGCGAGTCCGCTCGTATATAGAATAGCGGATTCTACAAAGCAGTGTTTGCGTTGTTGGCGCGCAGTCCAATGCTTGACGTCAAACAGTACGGCGGGATGGACGATGCGGTTGAGTCGCTCCAGCAGTTCCGGGTGGCGAAACACTTGGCGAGCCACTATTTCGGTGCGATAGGTGTCGCCGTCAAAGACCTCCGAACCGAACAAACTCTCTACGCCGGAACGCACCATAGGATTGCTGACGATGATACGCTTGGCCTCCGTGTCGGTGAAATAGACCGGAAAACCCAGTTTTTCCAGTTCACGCGCGACGGCTGTCTTACCGCTGCCTATTCCACCTGTGATGCCAATGACCTGCATAGTTGTTTTGCTCCGGTTCTAAACCGGCTAGAATTGGAAGTAAATAAACGGTTGCATCTCTGCCGAGACGAACTGGTAGATGATGATGATAGCCAGTACGACTGCCGTTACCAGCAGCGGCATCGGCAGTTGGGCGAAATACAGGCGGTACCACTGTTTCCACTTGGCCGGTAGCCAGTGGATGATCATACCCAGCACGAATGCCCATACTACGGCACGGAACTCATGGCAGAAAGGTGCGATGACGCTGTTGTCCCATGCGCCGCCAATCTGGTTGACCATGTTTTTAGCCGTCTCCCAAGCCTCTTTATTGGCTGTTGCGGGGTCGAGGTTCGAACCCGAACGGAAGAACAGACGCGTGAACGTGATAAACGTAAAGGTCTGCAGGATCGCCCATCCGGTAGCGAGTTTTTGATTGACGTTCGCGAACTTGCTTTGCAGGGCTGACATCTGTGGGATGACTGTATAACGCTCTGTGAGTAGCCAGTAGCAGTACCGGATCAGCGTGATCACCCATACAATGCCCGTCCAGACGGCGAACATGTTGATGACCGGTAGCGGATTGATCAGATGCCAGATGAGTAGCACGAGCAGGCCGGCCGATAGGAGGCAGAAGCGCCAATGCCAGTGCAGCACGCGCCAGATCTTATTGACGATCATACCAATACCGTTGATGCCGCCCCAGATGACGAAGTTCCAACTGGCACCATGCCATAGTCCGCCGAGTATCTGGGTGATGAACGAGTTGAGGTTGGAGTAGAGCAGTTTGCGCTGTGCCATGAGCTCTTGGCCTTTGGCTTTTAGCCTTTTGTCGGCAATGCTGATAGCCAACAGCAAGCAGCCAAATACCAGAATGATCCACCACCAGCCTGTCAGTACCGTTGTCACCAGTCCGATGACGCTCAGCCAGAAGTACGTACCGAATCCGGCACTGCGGTTACCGCCAAGCGGGATATACAGGTAGGACTTGAGCCAACTGCCCAGACTGATATGCCAGCGACGCCAGAACTCCTGCGGGTTTTGCGACTTGTAGGGCGAGTCGAAGTTCTTAGGCAGATAGAAGCCCATGAGCATCGCTACGCCGATGGCGATATCCGTGTAGCCCGAGAAGTCGGCATAGACCTGCATTGAGTACGCAAACAGCGCAAACAGGTTCTCGAAGCCCGAGAACAAGAGCGGGTTGTTGAAGACGCGGTCGATGATATTCACGGCCAGGTAGTCGGAGAGAATGATCTTCTTCGCCAGTCCGTTGAGTATCCAGAAGACGGCAATACCAAACTGACGCCGTCCGAGGAAGAAGGGTTTGTACAGTTGCGGGATAAAGGTTGCGGCTCGTACAATAGGTCCGGCCACCAGTTGCGGGAAGAAGGCTACGTAGAAGCCGAAGTCCAGCGGATTCATGAGCGGCTTGATATGCCCGCGATAGACGTCCGTGGTGTAGGATATGACCTGGAAGATAAAGAACGAGATACCTACCGGCAGCACGATCGTATCTACCATAAAGCGGCCTTTCTCGGCAAAGCCGTTACCGATGTAGGCAAAGATATCGAATACCTGGAACGACGAACCGAATATGTCGTTCACCATGTTGGTGAAGAAATACGCGTACTTGAAATAGGCCAGCAGTCCGAGGTCGATGATGACCGATAGAACGAGTAGGGCTTTTTTCAGACTGAGCCGTTCGCGGTACTTGTATATCATGCGGGCGATGGTCCAGTCGCTCATCGTGACAAAGAGCAGGATAAGCAGGAACAGACCGCTCGTCTTATAGTAGAAGAACCAGCTGACGAACATCAAATACACGTTGCGCATATGCATGCGGCGACGCGACTGTTCGCCATGGCAGCGGTATTGGATGATGAGTGCAAACAGTGCGTATATGAGTGCGAAGAACGCCCAGAAATAGAACTGGGTGAACAGCAGCGGACTGTCTGAATTAAATGCAAATATATGTTTTAAAAACTCCATTCTCTAAACGCTAAACACTAAACTCTAAACTATTTAAGATTCTTTCCTTCTTCGAGCCACTTGCTCAGCAGTTCGCCTGCACGCTCAGCACCCTTGGGGGTGAAGTGGACGCCATCCTTGCCGGCGAGGTTCTGCTCTTGCCAGCGCAGCATGCTGTTGCGTCCGCCCATGGCATGGTAGAGCGACCAGTAGCCGATATGTTCCTCCTGCGCCATACGTAGCAGCAGACGGTCCATATACGGAACGCCGTCGTTGGTCTGCATCTGGCCATTCTTGCGAATAAGCATGTCGCTCGGTCCGATAAAGAGGATCGAGGCTCCGGGCGCACGTTCTTTCATGAGGCGAACCTGTTTGCGCAGTTGCTCTACGTTGAATTTAATGGTCGCCTCGCTGTTGCGGCCGATGGCGTTACCGCCAAACTGCATGATGATCAGGCGTGTGCATGTGGCGGCATAGAAGTCGCTACATTGCTTGGCATTCATCGAGGCGAATACGAATCCCGAACAGCCGCGCATCGGTATGTTGTCCACGATGAGGCCTGTGGGCGTCTCCAGCGAGAAACCGTACACCTGACCTTTACCCGTGAAGAGGGTGCGTACGCTATGGGTGCTGTCGGGCAAGGTGGCGAGTTGGCCGTTGTGGATGTCCTGTCCGTTGACGCGCATCGTGATACTCGGGTCGGCTACCAGCCGTACACGCGAGAAATAGCGCTCCGTAGCGGTAGAATCACCCGTGGCGGTGACGTTCACTTCGATGCGTTCGCTACCGCCGACGCGGCTGTTGTCCATGAGAGCCGACTGACCCATCACGCCGTAGAGACCATCGCTGCGGTGCATGTCCTTAGGTCCGTATACGAGATAGCGTTTCGGACCTTGTTTGGTGGTCTGACGCTGCCCGTTGATATACGTGCTCTGGCTGACCGAACGCATCGGAATAGTCTGATGCATCGGTAGCAGTCCTACGCCGCCACCGCCGTATTTGGCCTGCAGCGCACGGCGCAGCGTCATCGTGATACGGTCTTCCTCGAGTTGCGAGTCGCCGTAATGGATGATACGTACGGCACGGGTGCGGGTGCTATCGAGCGACTGGTAGAAACGTGCCATGTAGTAACGTGTATCGCGCACCGTATCCACGATGCTCTCGTCGATCACGGTTGTCTGCACTACGGTGTCGGTCATCGCCAGTTCGTCGCCCGAGGTGGTGTCGGTCTTGAGATCGAGCATCTCGCTCATGGTCGGCCAACGCAGGTCGATATGTATGCCGCCTTCCGGCACGAGCAGACACAGCACCGCCAGGATCGCTATCAGCAGAAAGTATAAGGCCGCTATGCGGCTGGGTTTCATTGAATTCATTATTTTCGCCAAAGTGCTTTACTAAACAACAATAATACCGTAAATATCTCCAGACGTCCGATCAGCATCACGGCGGTCATGGTCCATTTGGCCGCTGTGGGGTAGAACTCGTACGAACCCAGCGGACCGAACTGTCCGATCGACACACCTACGTTGCCGATACCCGAGACGGCGGTTCCGATCGCTTCGTCGAACTGTACACCCGAGGCGCAGAAGACGAGCGAGGCGAAGATGATGATGACGATATAGAAGAATAGGAATGCCATCACGTTACTGATGGTCTCTTCGCTTACCGTGCGACCGTTGAAGCGTACGGGGAGAACGGCATTCGGATGGATGCGGCGCTTGAGTTCGGTCATGGCCGACTTGGCAAAGATACCGATACGCACCCATTTGATACCACCGGCCGTACTACCCGACGCACCACCCGTGAACATCAGGAAGAAGACGAATACCCAGAGCAGGTGCGGCCAGGTCATGTAGTCGCTGGCGGCAAAACCGGTACTGGTCATCGCCGAGCATACCATGAAGAAGCCTTTGCGCAGCGCACGTTCTACCATGCCGAACATCTCCCGGTCGAAGTCCAGTTGCCGGAAGTCGTGCTCCAGACCGTAGTGGATAAACAGTCCGGTGGACAGCACGAGCGTAGCAATCAGGATGGCACCGGTGTACCAGCGCGACTCCTCATCGCGGAAGATGCGCTCCGGATTACCTCGGAAGAGGTAGATGAGTTGGGTGAAGTTCATACCCGATAGGAACATGAATACGGCCGTGGTCCACTGGATAGCGGCGTTGTAGCTGATCATACTGTCGTTGCGGGTAGAGAATCCGCCGGTAGAGATAGTAGAGAGCGAGTGGCAGATCGCATCGAAATGCGGCATGCCCTCCAGGTAGAGCAGTACGGTCTGTGCGGCGGTCAGCAGGATGTAGGTCACCCACATATGCTTGGCCGTATCGGCGATACGCGGACTGAGTTTCTCGTAGCTCACACCCGTCACTTCGGCCGAGTAGAGCTGCATGCCGCCCAGGCCGAACATCGGCAGTACGGCTACCGACAGCACGATGATACCTAAGCCGCCCAACCATTGCATCAGTGCGCGCCAGAGCAGCAGCGACTGGCTCATACCCTCTACGTTGGATACAACGGTGGCACCTGTGGTGGTGAAGCCCGCCATGGTCTCAAACCAGCAGTCGGCCAGGGTAGGCAACGCACCGCTCAACCAGAACGGCAGCATGCCGAATAGCGAGAATACGATCCATACCGAGGCGACGATCACGTAGCCCTCGCGCTCACCGACACGTTTCTGTGCACCGTGACCGATGAGCAGGAAGAGCAGACCGCCCACGAAGGTCAGCATGGTGGATACAATCCATGCGCCCAGGTCGCTGTTGCCGTAGAGATAGGCCGTCAGCGTCGGCACCAGCATAAAGAGGGTCTCTATGCCTAAGAGTGCACCCAGGGTGCGGAATACTATTTTAGAGTTAAATACTCGGGTCATTTGAATAGTTTTTCCAGTTTACGTAGGGCGTGACTCTTGCAGAAGACCACGACTTGGTCGTTGGGCAGTATCTGCGTGTCGCCGTTGACGAGCAGTCCCTCACCGGCACGGACGATACCACCTATATTGGTGTCGCTCGGCAGGTCGAGGTTTTTGATCATATCACGGGTAATCTGTGCACCTTCCTTGGCTTCGAACTCCACGATTTCCGCATCTGCGTTAGTCAGGTTGCGCACGTTAGCGCCGAGCAACATCTGGTAGATATAGCTGGCGGTTATGGTTTTCTTGTTGAGCACCGAACCGATATCCAGTCCTTCGGCCATCGGTATGAAGTCGATACTCTCGATCTCGGCGATGGTCTTGCGTACGCCGAAGCGCTTGGCGGTGAGGCAGGCGAAGATATTGCTCTCGCTGCTATTCATCGCAGCTACTACGGCATCGGCATCCTGGAGTCCTTCGGCCAGCAGGGTCTCTACGTCGGACGAATCGGCATGGATGACCAGGGCGTTAGGCAGTTTCTCGGAGATATACTGGCACTGGTGCTTGTCCGGTTCGATGATTTTTATCTGACGGTCTTCGGGCAGGGAGAGGCAGGCCTTGTAGGTGATGCGTCCGCCGCCGAAGAAGGTGATATTCTTGATTTCGCGTTTGGGTTTGCCCAGTTGTTCGCGCATGAAGTTAATCTGCTCCTTGGTGCAAACGACATAAACCATATCGCCCTCCATGACATAATCGTTACCCGAAGGGATGATGGTCTCGTTCATGCGCTTGATGGCTACGATGCGGTAGTTGCCGTGGGCGTAATAACCCGAGCGGAAGGGTTGTCCGATGACGGGTGCTCCGGCACGCACCTTGACTACGCACAGCTCCAGTTTGCCGTCGCAGAGCATGTAGTGGTATCGCATCCAGTTGGTGCGCAGGCTCTCCACGATATTGTTGGCGGCGAGCACCTCCGGATAGATGAGGTGGTTGAGACCCATCTGCTCAAAGAACTTACGGTTCTCGGGCAGCAGGTACTCGTAGTTGTCGATGCGGGCGAGTGTGCGCTTGGCGCCCAGCGAGTTGGCTATCAGACAGGCGGTCATGTTCTCGGTCTCGTGCGGCGTGACGGAGATAAACAGGTCGCAGTCTTTGACGCCCAGGTCCTTGAGGTCGCGTATCGAGGTGGGACTGCCCACTTTGGTCAGTATGTCGTATGTCGCACTCAGATCGCCCAGTTTATCGGGGTTCTCGTCGAGCAGACTTATTTCCATGTCCTCGCGCGAGAGGAGTTTAGCCAGATGTGTGCCTACTTCTCCAGCGCCTGCAATAATGATTCGCATAATCCTTCTTTATCTAGTTTTAGCAGATGATACAATTCTTTGGTAGAGCCGTGTTCTACGAACTGGTCACGGATGCCGAGTCGTATGACGCGGATCTGGTAGCCGTGATCGGACATCCATTCCAGTACGGCACTACCGAGGCCGCCGGCTATCATGCCGTCTTCGGCGGTGACGATGGTCTTGAAGCGCTTGCCCACTTCGTGGAGCAAGTCCTCATCCAGGGGTTTAAGCCACCGCATGTCGTAGTGCGCAATTTTGAATTTTGAATTTTGAATTTTCAATTCATCGATGGCATCGACGACGGTGTTGCCTATAGCGCCGATTGAGAGTACCGCCAGGTCTTTTCCGTCACGCAGTTTTGCGCCTTTGCCGTATGTAACGGTGAGCGGTGAGCGGTTATCGGTTATCGGGGTTCTACCTCTTGGATAGCGAATGGCGACCGGACCGTCGAGTGTCTCGGCGAGCCGCATCATTTGGCGGAGGTCTTCGCCCGTCATGGGGGCGCAGATCTGCATATTAGGGATCGGACGCAGATAACTTAGGTCGAGTAGGCCGTGGTGGGTTGCCCCGTCGTTGCCTACGATGCCCGCACGGTCGATACAGAAGACAACGTGCAGGTTCTGAAGCGCTACGTCATGTACGATATTGTCGTAGGCGCGTTGCAGGAAGGTAGAGTACTCGTTGCAGTAGGGTAGCATACCCGCCTTGGCGAGTCCGGCGGAGAAGGTCACGGCGTGGCCCTCCGCGATACCTACGTCAAAGACGCGGTCGGGCAACTGTTTTTGCATGATCGACATCGAGCATCCGCTCGGCATGGCGGGTGTGACGCCTACGATACGTTCGTTCTTCTTGGCCAGTTCCAACAGCGTCTCGCCGAATACCTCCTGCCATAGGGGCGTACTGTCTGCGTTCGCCTTTAGCCTTTCGCCATTCGCCACGTTGAATTCTCCCGGCGCATGCCATACGGTCTGGTCGTTCTCGGCGGGGGCGTAGCCTTTGCCTTTCTTGGTGATGATATGCAGCACTTTCGGTCCGCGGTGGTTCTTGATCTCGCTCAGGATACGTACCAGTCCGATGACGTCATGGCCGTCGGTAGGACCGAAGTAGCGGATGTTGAGGCCGGTGAAGATATTGTTGGCCTGCTTGGAGAGCGCAGCTTTGAGATTGTTGTTGCGGCGCAGCAGGGCCTGTCGTTTGCGTTCATCCACGAGGTGGAGCCGTGCGGCGAGTTTATAGAGGCGCCAGCGCCATTTGTTGTACACCTGGCTGGTGGTCAGATCTACCAGATATTGCGTGAAGCCGCCCTTGAGCGGGTCGATGGCCATATGGTTGTCGTTGAGCACGATGAGCAGGTTGTTGCGGTCCATCGAGGTGTTGTTGAGTCCCTCGAAGGCCAGTCCGCCGGTCATTGCTCCGTCGCCGATGATCGCTACGACGTTGCGGCTTAATTTTTCATTTTTAATTTTTAATTTTTCATTTCCAACATCTATGCCGAGTGCGGCAGAGATGGAGTTGGAGGCATGTCCGGCGATGAACGCATCGTATTCACTCTCCGCCGGGTTGGTGAAGGGTGAGAGGCCTTTAAACTGGCGGTTGGTATGAAAGCGGTCGCGTCGGCCGGTGAGAATTTTATGGGCATAGGCTTGGTGTCCTACGTCCCAGACGAGTTTATCCTCCGGCGTATCGAATACGTAGTGGAGTGCTACGGTCAGTTCGATAGCTCCGAGGGATGATGCCAGGTGTCCGGGGTTTTTGCTGAGTGCTTCGATGATGAATTGGCGCAACTCGTTGCATACCTCCGGTAGGGCTTCCCGCGGCAGCTTCTTAAGGTCTGCCGGTGAATCGATAGTATGTAAGTATTTGTATTCCATGTATATACGCGCGCCACATGCGCGCTTCAACCCAAATTAGCGCACAAAGGTACTGCTTTTTTTGCATATATGCAAATATTTTTGTGTTTTTTACGGCTTACCTACAAAAAAAGAGTCCCGAAGGACTCCTTTCTTACGATGTAGACTCTACACCCTACACCCTACACCATCATTCCGGTAGCGGTATGGAATCAGAAATGCATCGCAATGGACATGCCGCCTTCGTTGTTCACGCCGAATTCCCAGGTTAGGTCGGGACGATGCGCTTTCTCGATATTGTAGAGATTGGCTGCCCGGTGCATACGTGCATAGCCTACGCCCAGACACGTGATACCTGCCACCGTCAAACTCGAACCCGCAGAAGTGAGGGCAGAACCGATATAGTACACGCCGTCTTTCTGGACATTGCTGTTGATGTAACGTCGAATCATGAAGCTTCCGGCCGAGTTGACAGCCAGACCTACACCGAAACAGCTCCAACCGGCAATACTGAGTTTGTAGCCGTTATGAAACAACTGAAACGCCTCGGGGCTGGTGTTTTGAAGATAACCTTTGAACTCGCGTTTGTTCATCATCTGGCCGTCTATCATGTATTTGTCACCAATACGATAAACGGGCGATTGAGCCATGGCACCAAGGGCCAGTACGCTCATCAGTAGCATCGTAATAATCTTTTTCATTGTATATTTAAATTATTTTTATTATCTTTGCAGCCGATTTAACATCTCGGTGTGGAGTAAGGCCGACTTTTCATTAGGATAGGAACCTCTAATATATGTTCTGCCACCACACCTTTTACATCCGAAACTGGATAGTTCGTTGGGCTATAAGAGACCCCGCATGTTGCAATGATAGTTTACAGATGTATTGATGCTAAACCGTACAAAATTAAAATTTATTTATTATGCGTTACATTGGAATTGACGTTAGCAAGGCTACCTTTATGGTCGCTTATCCGCAGCAGAACGGAGGCTACAAGACACGTGAGTTCAAAAACACTGCTAAGGGCGTTCATGAGTTTATCCTCACTTTGGAAACTGATGATCACTGTGTAATGGAGGCTACTGGCAACTACAGCTATTTGCTCTTGTATTTGCTCAACAATGCTGACATTACTACTAGCATGGAGAATGCCCTTAAGGTCAAAAACTTTGCTCGTACTATGCTTTCCGTTACTAAGACAGATAAGGCAGACGCGCAGTTATTATCGCTCTATGGAGAACGAATGAGACCAGCTCCATTCAAGTTGCCATCAGACTCTATCCTTCTGCTTAAGCAGAAACGCGCTGCTATCAGGCAATTTCAAAAGCAACTCCACGCTACTAACAATCTTAAAAAGTCGTTAGAAGCCTTGCCTAAGAAGGATCCTACCACATTCAAATCCATCGCTAAAATTGCAGAAACGCTTGAGAAGCAGATCCGCAAGATGCAAGAGGAAATGATTGTTCTTACCCAGGCTGAGTTTAATCAGCAAATGGATAAGCTCACATCCATTAAAGGCGTTGGGGCGTCTTTGGCTGCCGCTATCATTATTACCACCGGAGGCTTTACCTACTTTGATAATGCGAAACAAGTGTCTCGCTATCTCGGTATATGCCCCACCTATCAGCAGTCTGGAACGTCAATCAATGTCAAAGGTCACATTAACCGCAATGGAGATTCCGCTTTGCGCTCACAACTGTACGTCGCTTCGTGGTGTGTGAGCCAACATAACGCAGAATGTAATAAACTCTATACGCGGTTGAAAGAGAAAGGTAAACCCGGAAAACTCATTATGATCGCTGTCGCTAACAAGGTCATTAGACAATGCTTTGCTGTTGTCAAAAACGACACATATTATATCGATGGCTTTGTTTCCGAGAAACCATAACTCTCTTTTTACGCTAATTTATCATTAAAATATCATTTTTTGATTATAGTTCGTATAGTATACGTTTAAAGTTTGCGACTGCAAAATTACAAAAAATAAATGACATACACAAGCGTGTATGCCATTTTTTTGCATTTTTAGCCGACAGCGGCTTGAGGAAGAGCCGGCTGGGTAGCGTGGAGGGAGGTGATAAGGGTGTCAGTGGCCCGGCGTTTCTTGGGATGGACGGGCGTAAGGAAAAGTTGGTAGACGCGCCGTCCGCGGTAGAACATACGCCGGCGGCTGGTTTGGGGTCGGCACATAATCCAAAAGCCGCACTCTTCCGCTTCGGGGAGGGTGTTGAGTCGTCCGACAGGCGGGGTGTCGAATAGCTTACAAGAGAAGGTTATTTCGATGGACATTGACGTGTCCCGTTTGCGCCGATGCACCATTTCTGCACCGAGTCTCTCGCGAAGCTGGAGAAAGAAGCGATAGAGGACAGGATGGATCTTGCAATGCGGGGCATCGCACTTAAGAAGGGGCTTTATTTTGGCGAGAGGTTTCATGGGCAAAGTTAAAATCACGGGATATATACATAAATGTATATATAGGTAGTGGTGGGATACGGTATTGGCCCGATAAACTCAGGTAGTTGGTCTGGCGGGGATAATGCGTAGGATGTTCATATCGAAGAGTTTGGCCTCTTTGAGTGTGGCATAGCGTTTGCCGTTGTAGGTGTTAACACGCGCCAGGTCGATGCCGTCGCTGAGGTAGGATTCTACCTCGTCGTCAAGGAGATAGAAGGGTGAGCGCGGCTTGAAATATTGCAGGTAGGATACGGGGCCGTTCGGGTCGCGCTGCGGAAATTCTTCGAGGTCTTCGAGCACGAGGTTGCGGCAGAGTGGCGTCATGTTCTTCCAAAGGTAGAGGCAATGATCCTTCTCATCTTGCCATTTAACTGGGACCTTGTAAAGGGCCCAAAAAGATTCAAAAGAATTAATTATTTTTTCTTCTTCTGTCCTTGTCATGTCGCTGCTGTTGTTGGACTTCATAACAACCTCTTTTTTATTATTAGTAATAGGGGTTATAGGGGGAAGAGAGTCCGAATTCGGGACATTATTGTCCATATCTTGGACTTTTGTGTCCATATCGTGGACATCAGTGTCTATATTTTGGACAGACTGAGGCTGGGCGTCTTGTGGCGCGTTGTTTTTGGCAGCGGTTTCGGGAGCTGTCTTGAGGGCGATATATTTCTGACCGGATTTTTGGATGAGTCCTTTCTGGATGAGGCTGCTGACGGCTTTGGCAATGGTGCTTTTGGGATAGTAGAGTCGTTCGGCGAGTTCGCGTACGGATCCCTGCCATCCGCCGAGGCCGTAGGTGGTCATTCGGCTGATGTGCGCAAAGACTTCTCGTTCGTAGGGGTTTTTGAGTTGGAGTTCTCCTCCCATCCAATCGTTGTTGATGTATGTGAAATTCTCTCTCATAATGGTGTGTTATTTAGTATTACTAAATATTTTCGTTTTAAGCGGTTGTTTTTGGCGTGGCTGATACATTTACCATTGGCGGTTACAAAATGTCTCTGAGGGGCTATAAATGCGGTTTAAAAGGATTTTGCGGGGTGTTAGGGGTTGCTGTTTCTTTATTTACTTATTAATTCCGCAATCGCATTCTGGGCTACGAAGCGGTAGCGTTTGGTTTCGTGCGGGATAGGACCGGTTTTGGCGTAGACGGCGGTTTCGATATCCTTGCGTTCAAAGAGCGCGGCATCCGGCTCGATGAGTAGCAGTCGTCCCGCCGAGCATGCCTCGAAATAGACACCAGAGGGTTTGTAGTACTTGTAGTGGGGACTATCCGGCTTGGGGAAGCCCTCGCTAAGTACTATAATCAGCGGATAGCCGGCCTCGCGGAGAGTGCGGCAGATTTGCTTCTCGCCTTCAGAGACAGCGGGGCTGATAAAGATTGTGCCATTGGCGGCTTGCATAAGGCACTCTGCTTTGAGTTGATCTATCTCGGCTTTGGTAAGGGTACGCGAGCAATGGAGCGCTTCGCGCAGAGGGTTCTCGGCGAGAAATATGTTGCCGAGCGTCGTGCAGGGGATACCGGCGATAGGTGTCTGCCGGTGGATACGGAAGAGATCCGGGTTGGCGCGCTTGAGCCATAGGCGGCGAGGGTTGTCCTTGATATAATGGATCATGGCATCGAGTTGGCCCCTACAGCGTAATAGTCGCTCATGATATCCGGCGGGCAGATATTGCCAAATGCTACCTCTGCTCGTAAAAATACGAGCAAAATCGACACTTTCCGCATCGCAGGTGTTGTCTTTGGCGGCATTGTTGCCGCCAGGATATGCATAGCTGTTTTTGTATAGCGATGTACATGCGCTCTTGGTGCTACGTACGACTTCTCCGATACTGCAATTCATGGGTTGAAGCACCTGAATTGCCCAATGAATATGGTCGGGCATGACCAAGACTTGCAGTGTCTTAAGCCATATATTTTTGGTTGCATAAAATTCGGGAACTTTGCGCACGATCTTATCCACTTTCTTCCCAAATTCATTGAGCTCGATGTGAGCATTCTCCGGAGACGTGCCCGCCAGTTTTCCGAATAGCGGATAGCGATTCTCCACCACCAACGTAATATGGTAAACACCCTCGCCGTGATAGTCCCAACGACTATCCCGGTGATGGCGATTGGTATCAACGGTCATCCGCCAACCTTGTTCCGTATATTCAAGTTCGCTCATGTCTTACCGACCTACATTCCATTGCATTATTTATTCGGGGTGCTGGATGGTGACTTCGGCGCCGGGGGTGGAGTAGTAGAACATGACGAGGATGACGGGCTTCGTGCCGCGGTTCTCGCCACGATGGATGGTGCCGATGACTTCCACCAGCGGCTCGCCCTCGCGGAAGGTGCGCTCTGTCCCGTCTTGGCAGACGATGGTCAGGTCACCCTGCTGCACGATGCCGTAGTTGACGACGGTATGATGGTGCCAGCCGGTCTTAGCGCCGACGGGAAAATCCAGGCGAATCACGCGCAGTTCCGGTTGTCCTTGCGGGAAGTCCGGCAATATCGTTCCATCCCAAGTCCGGGAGGTGCGAATAAGTTCGGTAGTCTGAATAGTCATAGTAACGAATGTTTTTCGATTTTGCGTGCAAAATTACGAAAAAAATCGCACATGTGCAAATTTATGGTCCAAATCCTTGCGTATTTCAAAAAAAAGCAGTACTTTTGCACCAAATTTTAAGATTTTTGGTATGATTCTTATTGCAGACGGTGGTTCTACCAAGGTGCATTGGTGCCTGATGGCCGCCAACGGACAGACGACAGATGTAGTGACGGACGGCATTAATCCGTTCTTCCAGACGAGCGACGCCATGCGCAACTCTATCAACAATCAACTGCTTCCCCAGATCGGACATCTGCTCTGGGCGGGCAAAGTGACGCATATCTTCTTCTACGGCGCGGGATGTACGCCGGAGAAGATACCCTTTGTGGAGAAAGCCATCCGCGGTGTGTTCCGTTCGGCGGAGATCATCGTGGCGAGCGATATGCTGGGTGCGGCACGCGGATTGCTGGGTAGTCAGAAAGGCGTAGCCTGTATCCTGGGGACAGGTAGCGGCAGTTGTCTGTACGACGGCGAGAATATCAAATGGTCGGTGCCGTCGCTGGGCTATATCCTGGGCGATGAAGGTTCGGCTGCCGTGATGGGTAAGCGACTTGTTGGTGACCTGCTGAAGAACCAGTTGGGCGAGGACCTGAAGAAGCAGTTCCTGGAGCGCTTTGAGCTGACCCAGGCGGACATCATCGAGCATGTCTATCGTCAGCCCTTCCCCAACCGTTGGTTGGCAAGCCTGGCACGTTTCTGCTCGGAGCATATCGAGGACAAACGCATCCATGACCTGGTGTATGACCATTTCCAGGACTTCGTGCGTCGTAACGTACAGCAGTACTACGAGGTGGACGGCTTCGAGAATCCCGAGACCAGCCAGATGCCGGTGGGATTCGTAGGTTCGGTAGCCTACTACTACCGTGCGGTGCTGGAAGAAGTGATGGACGACTACGGCTTCCAGATGGGTAAGATCATGCAAGACCCCATCGAGGGACTGAAGGTGTACCATCAGAAGGACGTCATCCCTACTACGTGAGGATGACGTATAAATTAAAAATTAAAAATTCAAAATTAAAAATTATACCTTATGGCGGAGTTTGATGGGCGATAGGCCGGTGTGCTTCTTGACGTACTGGCAGAAGAAGCTGCTGTTGGGGAAGTTGAGCCGGTAAGCCATCTCCTTGATACTGAGGTTGGTGGTCGTTAGTAGGCGCGTAATCTCGGTCATGGTCACCTCGGCAATCCATTCGGATGCGGACTTGCCGCTACGCTGCTTGCAAATCTCGGACAGGTACTTGGGCGTCAGGCCGATCTTCTCGGCGAAATACTGCACCTCGCGTTCCTGCTTGTTCTCCTGGAGCAGTTGCAAGAACTTGCGGAAGATATAGTCGCTTTGGCCGACAGGGTCCTGACGCATCTCGGTCTGCGGACCGAGGATCTCCTCCATATAGTTGAGCACCTCCAGCACGGCGGCACGGGCAATCGACTGCAGGATATTGCGGCGATAGATACTCATCGAGCTGATGAGGTTGGTGCTGAGGAACTGGTAGTAGGACTCCACCAATTGCTGCTGGTATTTGCCCAGATGCATGACGGGATTGGTGTGTACGTAGTTCTGCTTCTCCCACCAACGAGGTTCCAGACGAAAACACTCCATAAAGATGTCATCGAAGATCTGGCTCTTCACGCGGAGCATGTAGAACTGCAGATCCGACGAAGCCTGCAACGAACGAATCAGCGTGCGCGGCATGAAAATCATCATATCGTTCGCCTCCAGCTTCACGGAACGCTGGTCTAACTCAATCTGAATACTACCTGCACGACAATAGATCAAACTCGTCGTGTCGCCGAGACGATAGTTTTGCTTGGAAGGCAAGTCTTCGATAAGATTTGTCAAAAAAACATTATCCGTTTTCTGTGCCATAATAGAATAAGGTGTGTTTTTCGTTTAGCGAATGCAAAAATACAACATTTTTCTGATATGTGCAAATTAAAATGTATTTTTCTGCCAAAAAAAGTATAATAATTTCCTTATTTAACTTTTTGGCATAAAATTTGATGCAATTTATATGGTCGGATGACCGACTGACAAGCTGTCAGTTTTGTGTATGCAAAATAGAACATTATAACCAGATATGAAACGATTCATGTATTTGATCTTGGGCGTCAGCACCCTGCTGCTGAGTGCCTGCAAGGACACCGCCGATGTGCGGCAAGCCGAGGGAGGTTATACCTACAAGACCTCGGGTGTAGTTACTATCAATCAAGCGGGCGAGACCTCTGAGGTGCATCTCACTCCGGAGACGGGTACCATGGTGCTCAGCTCCAACCGCAACGGCAGTGAGGCTACGTTGAGTTTCAACCATAGCGGTGGTGATACGTATGATATGCAGGTGCGTCTGGAGAACGACAGTATCTTCCTCGATCCGCTGAGCCGTACGATAGACGTAGAGGTGTCGACCGATACGCTCGCTTTCGGTACGGTGACCCACCAGCGTGAAGCCTTTGAGGTGATGGTCAACGGCGAGGGCAAACTGATGAGCAACGGCGATGTATGTCTGCAGCTCCGCTATGCCGGTCATGCCCTGAACGAGAACTATACGCTCACGGGAAAGGATATTCATGTTCACTGCAAACGCAATGCCCGCTAAACGATGAAACGCTCGTTATTGATAGTAGGTATTACGCTGCTAACGCTGCCGCTAAGTAGCCGCACGCTGACGCTGCAGGAATGTCGCGATCTGGCGCTCGGAGCTGCGTCCTCGCAGTCGGCCGAGCAGTTGCAACTGGCTGCCGAGGCCAACCGCAAAGCCGCCTATGCCGCTATGTTCCCGCGTGTGACAGCCAATGCTGCGTATACCTACAGCACGATGGATATGACCCTGCTGCCTTCGGAGATGAACCTGGGAGCCGGTACCGCCTACGTGGCACAGGACGGTTCGAGCCAGTTCTTCTGGGACGAAGGTTCTGCTATGGGCCAGATGGTGCAGCAGACCCGTGATATGGCCGTGGTGGGCGATGCCGTTCAGCAACTGGCTACCGCCTCCGGGCAGATGATAGCCGACGGCTACAAGCAACTCTACGACCAGATGAACCTGGATGCGCATCATGTCTTTGTGGCACAAGTGGGCGTGACGCAACCGATCTATGTCGGCGGCCGTCTGCGCGAACTGTATACTATCTCCAAACTGATGGAGCAGACCGTTGCCCTGGAGACCGACAAGCACCACGACGAAGTGATCGTATCGGTGGACGAGGCCTACTGGCGCGTCATCTCCGTACAGCACAAACAGGAACTGGCCGAGCAGTACTATAACCTGCTCGTGAAGCTGGAGGGCGACGTAGAAGTGCTCGTAGAGTCGGGACTGGCTACGCAGAGCGACCTGCTGAAAGTAAAGCAGAAACGCGGTGAGGCGGAACTAAAGCGACTGCAAGCCCGTAACGGTCTGCAACTGAGCCGTATGGCGCTCTGTCAACTCTGCGGACTCGACCTGGACGAACCGATTGAGCTGGACGAAAGCGGACTGGATGAGGCCGTACTGCACGACACCGTGAGCGACTACCGTCAGACGGTCGGCAACCGTCCCGAACTGCGTATGCTGGAAAATGCGACCAAGATCGCCGAGTCGAATGCCAAGATCATAGCTGCCGGATTGCAACCGAATATCGTGGCGCAGGCCAATTATGTGTACTCGAACCTGAGTGCCGACAACGGCCTGAGTTCGGATTGGCGTGGTAAGGGATTCTTCACGGCCGGCATAGCCGTTAATATCCCGATTGCTCATGCCGACGATATCTACCGCCTGAAAGCCGCCAAGCATAGCGTACGGGCCGCCCAACTCAAGGTGGACGAGACGCGCGAACTGCTGGAATTGCAAGTGGTGCAGGCCAACCAGCGTGTACTGGAAGCCCAGCAGAAAGTAGCGATGACCCGATTGGCTGTGAAGAACAGCGAAGAGGTGCTCCGACTGGCGCAGGAGTCGTTTAAGGCAGGTATGATACCCGTCAGCGAACTCATGCAGGCCGAGACCGCCTGGATGGCTGCCTGCACCGATAAGATAGATGCGGAGATAGAAGCAAAAGTGACTGAGAGTTATTTCAAACGTTATACGAAATGAAAAAAGAGAAAAAAGGCAGTCTGCTATTGGGATTAGTAGCGATGCTGATTGTGGTTGTGGTGGTTGCATTGGTGGGCGTCTTTGCCCTGCAACCCGAAGAGGAATTGATTACCGGCGAAGCCGAAGCAACGGAATACCGCGTATCGGGTAAGGTGCCCGGACGTATCGAGGAGTTCCGTTTCGAGGAGGGAGACCGCGTGAAGAAAGGCGACACCGTGGTAGTGGTCTATTCGCCGGAAGTAGAGGCTAAGATGGCACAGGCGTCTGCTGCACGCCGTGCGGCTAATGCTATCAATAAGAAAGCCAAGCACGGTGCCCGTTCGCAACAGATAGAGGGTGCCTTCGAACTCTACCAGAAAGCCCAGGTGGCCGAAGAGATCTACCGCAAGAGCTACGAACGCGTACAAGGTCTGTACGAGAAGGGTGTGGTGAGCGAACAGAAACGCGACGAAGTGGAAGCCCAATACCAGGCCGCCGTAGCTACCACGCGTGCTGCGAAGAGTCAGTACGACATGGCCATGGCCGGTGCACGTGCGGAAGATAAAGAAGCCGCTGCGGCGCAGGTAGCCCGCGTGGACGGCATCATCGAGGAGATTAATTTGGCCCGTGATGAGCGCTATCTGACCTCGCCTGTGGACGGCGAAGTGTCGGAGTGCTTCCCTAAGGTAGGCGAACTGGTGGGACAGGGTAGTCCGGTGATGGCGATCGTGGACCTGGATGATGCATGGTTCAGTTTTGCCGTGCGCGAAGACCTCTTGCCCGATATTACCGTTGGCAAGCAGTTTCGGGTGCGTATCCCCGCCCTGGGCGATGAACTGTATGACGTCAAGGTGACGTATATCCGTGCGATGGGCACCTATGCTACCTGGCGTAGCACCAAGCAAAACGGCAGTTACGACGTGCGTACCTTTGACGTGAAGTGCAAACCCGTGAAGCCCATTAAGAACCTCCGTCCGGGAATGACGGCGATTTTGGTTCAAAATTAAAAATTAAAAATTAAAAATTCAGAATTGGCTTTTTTTCGTACCATAGGACGGGTGGTGAAGCGTGAGCTGAGGCGGATGATGATACGTCCGCTCTACTTGTTTGCCTCGGTGGGCGTGATGGTGCTGTGTACGTTCTTCTTTCTAACCATCATGCAGAAAGGTGCACCGGAACGCATGCCCGTGGCCGTGGTGGATAAGGATCATACCGCTATCTCGCGCCGCTTGTGCCACGAGATGGAGGCCACTTCGTCGGTCACGATTGCCCTGGTTACTACCGATTATACCGAAGCGCGTCGCGCCATGCAACGCGGAGAGGTGTACGGCATCCTGGAGATACCGGACGGCTTCTATGCCGACTTGGTAGCCATGAAGCGACCCGAACTGCATTTCTATCTGAATAACGCCTATACCGTAGGGGCGAACACCGCCTACAAGCAGTTGCTGACGATGTGCAACCTCACGAGCGGTGCGTTCCAACGCGAGGTGCTGCGCAAGAAAGGACTGCCCGACTACCTCATCATGAAGCGTATCCAGCCCGTAGCGATTGAGGCGCATATGATTGCTAACCCGTGGGGTAACTATGCCATCTATCTGGTCAGTACGATATTGCCGGGTATCCTGGGACTGGTGGTGCTGATGCTGACGATTTTCGCTATCGGTTTCGAACTCAAGACGCGTTCGTCTCACGACTGGTTGCGCACCGCCGACCATAACTACACCATCGCCATGATCGGTAAGCTGATTCCGTATACGGTGCTGTATCTGGTGTTGGGCATCAGTTGCAGTCTGATCCTCTTCCGCTTCCTCCATTTCCCGGTCAACGGTTCGCTAGGACGCCTGATGCTGGGTATGGTGCTGCTGGTATTTGCCATGGAATCGATGGCGATCACGATCATCGGTCTGCTGCCTACGCTGCGCGACGCGATATCGATCGGTGCGTTGTACGGTATGTTGGGCTTCTCGCTCTCGGGATTTACGTATCCCGTGATGAATATGCTGCCGCCCTTCCAGGCATTGGCTAACCTGGAACCGCTGCGTCACTATTACCTCATCTATGTCAACGAGGCCCTGATGGCCGCACCGGCTATCAACTCGCTGCCGCATATGTTGGCACTCTGTGCGTTCTTTGTGCCGGCCCTGCTCGTCTCGCGACGACTCTACCACGCACTGGTCTATCAAAACTATCCGCTTAAGTAAATGCGCATCTATCGACATCTATATCAACTCTGGCTCAAACTCAAGGAGAGTACCTGGGTGTTTGCCTACGAACTGAAGCGTATCTTCACCGATCCGGGCGTGGTGGTCATCTTTATCGTGGCCAGCCTGGCTTATCCGGTGCTGTATAACTTCATCTACTGGAAAGACAATATTGAGAACGTGCCCGTGGCCGTGGTGGATCGGAGTAACTCCCCCGAGAGCCGAAGCTTCCTGCATCGCTGGGATGCCTGTCCGGACGTGACGCTGACCGATTACTGCTGTTCGATGAGCGAAGCCGAGACGCTGCTGCGCGACCAGAAAGTGCATGGCATCATCTATTTCCCCGACGACTTTGCCCAAGCCCTGGGTTCGGGTATGGAAACGGCGCATATATCGCTCTACTGCGATATGTCCAGTTTTCTGTACATGAAAGCAATCTATTTGAGTTGCAACCAGGTCATGCTCGAATCGATGCGGGGTGTGCAGATCGACCGCTACGAGGCGATGGGTATCGATCAGGAGATCGCCTGGTCGCTGGTGCAGGATGCACCATACACAGAGACGGCGCTGTTCTGTCCGACGGGTGGCTATGCCGCCTTTCTGATTCCCGCCGTACTGATGCTGATATTGCATCAGACGCTCTTCTTTGGTATCTGTATGCTGGGTGGTACGGCGCGCGAGGAGAATAGAGAACTGTTCTTGCTGCCGGGCAGACGACGTGCCGACAGCGTACTGCGTATCGCCCTGGGGCGTGGTGCTGCCTATTTCCTTATATATATAATATTAGGCGTATTCGTGCTGCTATTGGTGCCACGGCTGTTCCATCTGCCGCATATCGGCAACTGGTACGACGTGATGCGCATGTACGTGCCCTTCCTGTTGGCAACGATCTATTTCTCGATGCTCGTCTCGACGGTGATTCGCAACCGCGAGAGCGGTATCGTACTGCTCATATCCACCTCGCTGATCTTCCTGTTTATCGCAGGCGTGAGTTGGCCGCAACAGATGCTACCTCGACCGTGGGTGTATCTGAGTTATTTCTTCCCTTATACCTGGGGCGTGCACGGCTTCCTGCATATCAATTCGATGGGTGCCACGCTGGCGGGAACGTCGCGTGAATATATCGCCCTATGGCTGCTGGCAGCCGGTTATTTTCTGGCCACCTGCCTTATGCTATGGTTGCTGGGACGCCTGAGCGAGAAGAAAGGTGCCGACTGGCTTAGCCGCAAGAGCGGCGTGATTACTTCAGTTCGTTAGGCATCTGGAGCGTATAGAGGATCGACTCGGCCTGACGCAGCGCATTGCGCTTCTTCTGACCGGGTGCGAAAATCATGCTCTCGACGGTTACGACGCGGGCATTGACCTGATCCAGACGGCTGTGGCTCACGTACGGACCACCCATGGCTTCGCCCTTGTACAGTTTCCAAAGTCCACGCACCTCCATGCCGTAGAACCCGCCGTCGGTGGGGTAGATACTCGTGAGCGGAGCTACTACCGGTGGCTCAACCTTGTATTCCGTACCTACATACGAACCTGCGGTCTGGCCCGTGATGACCTGACCGATCACGCTGTCGCGCATCGTCATGAGGCTGTCGGCTTCGAACTGCTGGGCGCTGGTGTAGGGATAACTGTATAGCGTCAGGTAGCGACGCATCGGTCCCTTGTCGTTGCAGCAGAGGAAGACGCGGATATCTTGGCCGAGGACGGTATCTTCCACGAAGGTGTATTCCTCCGGAATAGCCAGTCCGTAGCCGTGCTTCTCACGCAGACGGTCGATAGCCTGCTGGTTAGGTTGACGACGGTAGAAGCCGGCCTGGCGCAGCATTTCCTGGTCCACGAACCATTTACGCACCGTCACGGCAGACTGCAACCACCAGCTGATGAATGCTGTGTCGTTGGGCGCCTGGATGCGGTATACAGCCTGCGGCGTGGACCATACGTCGGTGGAGACTTTGCATTTCACCTGGGTATACTTGGTATCGTCGATATCGATGATAAGGATATTACGCGAGGGTTTGAGAAAGTCGTCGAAGGCAGCCGGTGCGATCAGGCTGAGCTGGAAGCACGACTCCACCTGCGGCATGTTGGGTACGGGCGCTTCCATGGCGGCACGCACCAGCTTGAAGGTGCTGGTGATATTCTCGGCATACGCACTGCCGTTATCCTCCTGCCATGGGTCGGCCATCGCCGGCATAGGACGATCGGGCATGACCACCAGACACTCGTAGATACTACCTGTGGCGCTACCCAGCGTACGACCACCGTTACCACAACTCGTTAACACAACGCTCAGCATAGCCGCTGCAGCGAGAAAAATGACAAGTCTTTTCATAGATACGTTAAAAATTTACGGCAAAGGTACAACAAAATTCAGATATTTGCAAATTTATTTGTGGGTTTGCGTTTTTTTTTGTAATTTTGCGCACTCAAAATAGATGAATTAGGCATACATGCGCGATTTTACGCAAGACATATACCGCGAATTGGTCGTAGCGCTCCGCGAGGCGGGCTACGCGTTTTTGCGTTTTGAGGACTACTGCACCATGCCGAATCGGCCGGAGCGGTTTGTGGTGCTCAGGCATGATGTCGATTTGCGTGCCCGTCGCAGCGGTGAGGTGGCCGAGATAGAAGCCATGGAGGGTGCGAAAGCCAGTTACTATTTCCGCGTTATTGCTGAGAGCAACCAACCGGACGTGATTCGCCGTATCGCCCAATTGGGCCACGAGATAGGGTATCATTACGAGGATATGTCGCTCGCCAACGGTGATACGGAGCGGGCCATGCAGCATTTTCGTGAATGGCTCGAATACTTCCGCCAGTTCTATCCGGTGCGTACGGTATGTATGCACGGTGCACCGACCAGCAAGTATGACAGCAAGGACCTATGGAAGCGGTACGACTACCGCGACGAGGGTATCGTAGGTGAACCGTATTTTGATGTCGACTTTTCGGACGTGTTCTACCTCACGGATACCGGCCGCTGTTGGGATGGCTATAAGGTGTCGGTGCGCGATAAGATACCCGGTTATCAGGACGAGTGGATCCGTCAAGGGCTGGTGTTTCACCATACCGAGGATATCCTGCGGGCGATCCGGGCTGACCGCCTGCCCAAGCGCCTGATGATCACGACCCATCCGCAACGATGGACCAATGCTCGGTTGCCCTGGCTGAAAGAACTCGTGCTGCAATATATGAAGAATATCATAAAACGTATCCTCATTCGCCGTCATGACTAGACGAATTATAATAGATATTATCCTTTGGGTTGTCTCGCTGCTATGTTGCACTATCTGGCGCTTTGCAGCCGACAAGTCGGAAGTATGGGCATATATCGTGTTGGCCGCCATACTGATGGCCTCGTGGATTGCCGTTGGACTGCTGCTGCAGCTGTATCGCAACTACCGCAAGGCCTGGTACTGGCAGTCGATGCTGTCGCTGGTAGCGACGACAGCCGTATTGCTGATCGGTTCGTACTACCTGCTGCCTAAGACGCCGCTGCCGGTTTCGGTGCATGTGGCGCAGTGGTTGGTAGGTATCGTAGCCATTGTGGATTTCTTTGTGATCCTGATGGAGCACTACTGGAAGTATGCCACCAACATGACCGTGCCGTTGATGCAAATCGAGGAACGCGAGAATGCCCGTTGCAGTCGTGAAGAGGCTAAGCGGCAGGAGAAATCCATGCAGAATGTGCACCGTGCCATCACTTCGCTCACTACGGAGGAAGACTACCATATGCTGCTCGAACGGGCGCATCTGGATAGTCGTTTGACCAAGGTAGTGGCCGATCGGGATCGGTTTGCCATACTTCAGCTACCGGAATACGAGTACAACTGTATCGTCGATATGACGCTACTGAACGATGCACGCGGTATCAACAAGCGTTTCTGTCTGGTCAATCAGAAACTGCCGGATGACGGACGCTATGTCTGCTGCTACCGTCCGCAGGAGTATATCAAGCAAAAGATGCTTAAGAAGTATCCTGCCGGGCTGAACTGGATGCTATACAGTCTGTATTTCTTCTGGAAACGTGTCGTACCGCGTCTGCTGCTCACCTCGCGTCTGTATTACGATACCACCAAAGGACGCAAGCGTATGCTGAGCAAGACCGAGGTGCTGGGACGACTGTATTACTGCGGATTTGAGGTGGATGAGGTGGTGCCGATGGGACATATCGAATACGTGTTCTGTCATCGCCATTCGCAACCGTATCCTCAGCAGCAATTCAAGGTGTACGGTCCGCTGATTAAGTTGCGCCGCGTAGGTAAGCATAAGAAATTCGTCTATTTCTACAAGGTGCGCACCATGCACCCCTATGCGGAGTATATCCAGAAATACGTGTTTGACCAGCGCGGCGGTATGAATATCGCCGACAAGAGTGATGACGACTGGCGTATCACGTCCTGGGGCAAGATCATGCGCAAGTACTGGCTCGACGAACTGCCGATGCTCATCAACTGGGTGAAGCGGGACGTGAAACTGGTGGGTGTGCGTCCGTTGTCGAAGACGATGTTTGACACCTATCCCAAGTGGCTGCAAGACAAGCGTACGAAATGTAAGCCGGGACTGATTCCGCCCTTCTATATCGATCATCCGGAGACCTTTGAGGAACTCTATGCCTCGGAGGATAAGTATCTGACGGAATACCTGAAGCACCCCGTATGGACGGATGTGAAGTATTTCTTCCTGACGATGCGGTCGATCCTGTTCAAACGGATGCACAGTGCCTAAACAATGAAACTGCATACCGACGCCCTACATAGAATCGCCTATGCCACCGATGCCAGCGCCTATCGCGAGATGCCGATGGGCGTGGCCTATCCGCGTTCGGAGGACGACATACGCGCCCTGCTCGACGAGGCACGTCGGCGGGGTACGCACCTTATCCCTCGTGCCGGCGGAACGAGTATCGCAGGGCAAGTGGTAGGTAGCGGTATCGTCATGGACGTGAGCCGCTATATGAACCGCATCCTGGAGATTGATCCGGCGCGTCGATTGGCGCGTGTGCAACCCGGTGTGGTGCGCGATGAACTGAATTTGGCGCTGCGGCCATACGGGCTATTCTTCTCGCCCGAGACGAGTACGTCGAATAGATGCTGTATCGGTGGTATGGTGGGCAATAACTCCTGCGGTACGCATAGCCTGGTATACGGTAGTACGCGTCATCATGTCGTAGGATTGCGTGTTATGCTTGCGGACGGTACGGTGCACGAACTGCATGCCGATCGCTTGCCCGAGACGCATTCGCCGTTACTGGATGCTGTCATTGCGCAATTACAGGCATGGCAGGCAGATGAGGCGGTGTGCAGACAGGTGCGTGAGGCTTTCCCGGATACGGCGATACGTCGCCGCAGTTGCGGCTATGCCCTGGACGAATGTCTGGGGGTGGAGATAGATGACAAACAGCCACTCAACCTGCCGGCACTTATCACCGGTAGCGAAGGTACGTTGTGTATCGTGACCGAGATTACCCTCTCGCTCGATCCGCTGCCTAAGCCGGAACAGATGGTGGTATGTGCGCATCTGGACGAGATGGATAAGAGTTGGGAAGCCAACCTGATGGCCCTGAGACACAAACCGACGGCTGTAGAACTGCTGGATGGGCGTATCCTGGACCTGGCCAAGACCAATCCGGAAGCCCGTAAGAACTTGTTCTTTGTAGAAGGCACACCAGCCTCGATTGTGATTGCCGAATTTCGTGCAGACAGTCGTGAGGCAATGGATCGTCAGGCGGCGGCCTTTGAGCAGGAAATAGGAAAACTGGCCTATGGTTGCACACGGGTTTACGGGGCGGATGTTCAGCGTGTATGGGCATTGCGCAAAGCCGGTCTGGGGGTGCTGGCGGCTATGGCCGGCGATGCCAAACCGGTAGGCGTGGTGGAAGATACGGCTGTGGCACCCGTTCGTATGGCGGCTTATATGGCCGACTTCCGGGCGATGATGGCCGACTTGGGACTGGATTGTGTTTATTACGGTCATATCTCTACGGGCGAACTGCATCTGCGTCCGGTGTTGGATCTGAAACGACCGGAACATAGAACGTTGTTCCGCGAAGTGGCCACCCGCACGGCGGAATTGGTGAAGCGGCATCATGGCTGTCTGAGTGGCGAACACGGTGACGGACGGTTGCGCGGTGAGTTTATTCCGATGATGTACGGCGAAACGGTATATCAGATGATGCGTTCGCTCAAGCGCACTTGGGATCCGGAGGGTTTGCTCAATATGGGCAAGATCGTGGATACCCCGCCCATGGATGCCTGGTTGCGCTACGAACCCGAGCAACGTTATGCCGGTCTGCCGGAGACGGACGAGAACAAGGATCTGATGCAACGTATCGAACGCTGCAACGGTGCGGGCGACTGCCGCAAGTCGGCCGTGATAGGTGGTACGATGTGCCCGGCGTATAAGGCTACGGGTGACGAACTGTATGCCACGCGAGCTCGGGCTAATGTGCTGCGCGAGGAGTTAACGCATAATCCGGATGCCTTGTTGTCGGATGAAGTGGGTGCGGTGCTGGATACATGTCTGGCCTGCAAGGCCTGTCGCAGTGAGTGTCCCAGTAATGTCGATATGACGCGCCTGCGCAGCGAGATACTGCAACTCCGTTACCGCCGTTCGCATACGCCGTTCCATATATGGCTTATCGCGCATATGAACACCTTGCAAACGCTTGGAGGAATCGTACCGAGGGTGTATAATTGGGTGGTGACTAATGCTTGGACGGCATCGCTGGTGAAGCGTATGGCGGGGTTTGCCGCCGAACGACGGATACCGACCCTGAGCAGGCATACCTTACGATGGTGGGTTCGCCACCGCGTGACGCAACCCGTAGCACCGAAGGGACGTGTCTATCTCTTTGCGGATGAGTTTACCAATCGCTTGGAGGCAGAACTGGGTTGGACGTTTGCACAGCTGGTGACGGGACTCGGTTATGAGGTGGTGGTGCCGCGTCACGTGGAGAGCGGTCGGGCGGCCATCAGTAAAGGCTGTCTGCGCCTGGCGGCTACGTATGCCAAGCGTAACGTGTCGCTGCTGCGGGATGTGATTACGGACGATGCGCCGCTGGTGGGCATAGAGCCTTCGTGTATTTTGAGTTTTCGTGATGAGTATCCGCGGTTGGTGCCGGAATCGATGCGTGAGGACGCGGAGCGACTGGCCAAGCATAGCCTGCTGTATGACGAATGGCTGATGCGTGAAGTGGAGCAGGGTAGGATCAGTAAGGAGGACTTTGGAAGGCTGAACGGGGAGTTGTGGTTGCACGGGCATTGTCATCAGAAAGCCCTGGTGGGTGTGGAGAAGACGGCTGCGGCACTAAGGTTGATAGACGGACTGACGGTACATGTGATTCCTTCCGGTTGCTGCGGTATGGCGGGTTCGTTCGGTTACGAGCAGAAGCATTATATCGATTCGATACGCATAGCCGAACAGGTGTTGGCACCTGCGATTAGGAAGGCTGTCGGCGATCGCCCCTTCGCCTCTAACCCTTCGCCCTTAGCCATTATTTGTGCGCCGGGTATATCGTGCCGCACGCAGATCATGGATACTACAGGTGTGAAAGCTTTGCACCCGATAGAGGTGCTTTACGATGTTTTTCTAAAGAAAAAACACGAATAATTTGCGTATGTCAAAAATTTTTCGTACCTTTGCACGCTCGTTTAGTTACGGGCGTGTGTTTGATTATATAGAAGTATAAGGAGAAAGAATGAAAAATTTTGCACTAATCGGTGCTGCCGGCTATATTGCTCCGCGTCATATCAAGGCAATTGCGGATACGGGGAACAACCTGATGGTAGCGTATGATAAGTTTGATAGCGTAGGTCGTCTGGACAGTTCGTTCCCGGATTGTTCGTTCTTCACGGAGAATGAGCAGTTCGACCGTTTCTGCTCCAAGCAGATGCGTACTGACAATCCGCTTCACTGGATGTCGATTTGTACGCCGAATTATACCCACGATGCGTTTATTCGTTACGGCCTACGTATAGGATGCAATGTGATATGCGAGAAGCCGTTGGTGTTGAACCCGTATAATATCGACAACCTGGTAGAACTGGAGCAGGAGACAGGACATCAAGCCTATACGATCCTGCAGCTTCGACTGCACGACAAGATACGTGACCTGAAGCAGAAAGTGGAAGCCGGTCCGAAGGATAAGATCTATGACGTAGATCTGACGTATATCACCAGTCGCGGTAAGTGGTATTACTCGAGTTGGAAGGGCGATATCCATAAGTCGGGCGGCATTGCTACGAATATCGGTGTGCATTTCTATGATATGTTGCAGTGGATATTCGGTCCGGTGAAGCGGAACGTAGTGCATGTCATGTCGTTTGACCGTGTAGCAGGTTATCTGGAGCTGGAGAAAGCCCGTGTGCGTTATTTCCTGAGTATCAATAGTGAGTGTCTGCCGGCGAATGCCGTGCAGGGCGAGAAGCGTACCTACCGTACGCTGTCGATCGACGGCGAGGAGTTTGAGTTCAGTCAGGGTTTCACGGAGTTGCATACCGAGAGCTACCGCCAGATCTTGGCCGGCAACGGTTTTCGTATCGCGGAGGCACGGCCGTGTATTGAGACGGTCAGTGAGATTCGCCATTCGGATCCGATCGGTCTCAAGGGCGACTATCATCCGCTGGCTAAGTTGCCGCTGGCGAAGCACCCGTTCGGATGGGACGAGAAAAGATAAAAGTTGAAAGTTGACAGTTGAAAGTTGAAAGAAGTCGTCTAGTTTAAAGTGAAAAGTTTAAAGTTGATGATTAAAATCAAAAACATACTTTTTCTTGCAATATCGGGCTTCCTGTTGGCGTCTTGTGTGACGTCGAAGAAGGTGAACTACATGCAAGAGCCGGGCAAGAAGATCCCGTCGTATGCCGATACGCTGGCTTTTGAGGATTATAAGTTGCGCATAGGCGACCGCTTGTATGTCTATGTCTACTCGCTCAACGAGAAGGTGAGCCAGATGTATAATTCGGGTGGTACAAACGCTTCTCAGATGCGCCAGCAGATGGGACAAGGCGGTGCGTACGGTTCGTATGATCTGTACACCTACCTCGTAGATGACGAGGGAAATATCGACTTCCCGACGATCGGTAAGATACCCGTTCGCGGGCTGACTACGCGTGAGGTGAAGCATCGTCTGGAGGACGAGTTGTCGCAGTTGCTGCGCGAGATGCCGGGATATAAGACGGTGTCGGTTGAGGTGAATATCGTGCAACGCAGTTTCTCGGTGATAGGTATCCAGAGTGGCCAGTACCAGATCAACAAGGAGAAGATGACCATCTTCGAGGCGCTGGCGATGGTAGGTGATATTCAGGAGTTTGGTGACCGTTCGGAGATCAAACTGATTCGCGAGATAGAGGGTAAGACCACGATCAAGACCTTTGACGTGCGCTCGAAGGATATCGTTAACTCGGAGTATTATTACATCGAGCCGAACGATATCATCTATATCCGGTATATCCCGGGTTATGCGTTCGGTATCAATTCGGCGGCTACGACCCTGGGTATCGTATCGTCCACTTTGTCGTTCGGTGTGTTTATCTACTCGATCGTACAGACAGGTATCAATCATGTTAACAAACACAAGGGAGGGAACTAAGCGATGAAGAGACTGATCTACATAGTATTGTTAGCATGCTTGAGCATGACCTTCACGGGCTGTTATACCCATCGTGCGATTGGTTACCTGCAGGATTCCACCAAGTGTCATCCGCTGCCGGTATATGACAGTGTGCCTTATGAACCGTATCGTATCCACGTGAACGACGAGATTATCTATCGTCTGATCTCGATGGATGAGAATTTCAGCAAGATCGTAGGAAATAATAATGCGTCTGTCTCGGGACAGTATGCCAATTCATACCGTGTCTATTCCGACGGTACGATCGATATACCGTTCCTGGAGCCTATTCACGTGCAGGGACTGACCATTGAGGAAGCGCAGGAAGCACTGCGTGATGCGTTCCGAGAGATCATACCGGATGCGGATGTGAAACTGGCGCTGTACAATAAGTATTTCTCCGTAGTGGGCGATGCACACTCCGGTCGCTACTATATTTATAAGGAGAAGATGAATATCTTCCAGGCGCTGGCCATGACAGGTGATGTGATGAATTCGGGAGACCGTCAGCACGTACGTATTATACGGCCTCGTGACGGCGGTGAAGAACCTGAGATTCTGGAATTTGATATACGAACCAACACAATTATCGACTCGAAATACTACTATGTCTATCCGAATGATGTGATTTATGTAGCGCGAACCAAAGACAGCTTCTATAAGGTGCCGACCTATACCGGCTTCCTGGGACTGATCACCAGTTCGATGTCGCTGCTCATCTCGGTATTGACATACGTAGGACAACTATACTAAGCATATGGATTCAAATAGAGATTATACGCTTTCGGGCAACAGTAATTACCTCTACGGCGACCACCCGTACGGCAATGGTCAGTACGGCAATGCATACGGCGCCTATGGCAACGGAGCATACGGACCGTATGGTAATGGCGTCTATGGAAATGGCGCCTATGGTAATGGTGCCTATGGCAACGGTGCCTATGGTAACGGTCAGTACGGCAACGGCCAGTATGGCAATGGTCAGTACGGCAACACCGACGAGAATACCCCGGAGGAACAAATGATGTCGTTCAACCCGCTGGAGTGGATATTTACCTTCCTGCACTACTGGTATCTGTTCGTCATCTTCCTGGTGATCGCACTCGGATTGGCGATGCTCAAAAACCGCAAATGGATACCTACCTATATGTCGCAGGGATCGGTCATCATCAACGAGAACCGTGGTTATGGCGGTGCTAACTCGATGCTGATGCAAGGATTCGGACTGGACGTCGGTTATACAAACGTCAACAACCAGGTAGTCATGCTTGGTTCGTACGACCTCATGTGCCGCGTGGTGGACTCGCTGCCGTTCTTGCAGACCGAGTATATTACCCAGGGTAAGTTCAAGACCCGTAACCTGTATCGCGATTCGCCAATCCTGATTGAGCAGCATGCCATGCAGCCGGGTGCATACAACGACCAGTATGAGTTTAACTTCCAGGAGGACGGAAGTATTCATATCCAGTCTACCTCGGACGAACACGCTGTAGACGTGATTGCGCATTATGGACAACCGGTCAAGACCGCGCTGTTTGAGATCACCGTTTGGCCCACCGAACTCATGGTCAACAAAGGGCGTATCTATGTGCGTTTCCGTACACGCGAATCGCTGGTGGATGAGTTTATGAACCGCTTGTCGTTCAACTTCGTAAGCGAGGGAAGTTCCGTACTGGGTATTTCGCTCACGAGCGAGACACCGCAACGCGACTGTGAGTTTATCGACAAACTGGCAGAGATTTACCTGCAGAAATCGCTGGAGCAGAAGAATGAGGTGGCAGAGAAATCCATCCACTTCATCAACGACCAGTTGGTCAACCTCCAGGATGCTTTGGAGCACAGCGAGAGTGCGATGACCAATTTCCGTCAGGCGAATAAATTCGTGGATGTCAATTCATATGCCGGTCAGTTGATGGGTCGCGTAGCCGGATACGACGAGCAGGCTCTGGAACTGCGTCTGCGCGAGACCTATTTCGATTATTTGACGAATTATCTCTCCACTAATATCGAAAACGGAGCCGTCATTGCCCCCGCTACGCTCGGACTGAACGACCCGATGCTGATGACGCTTGTGCAGCAACTCAACGACCTGCGTGTACAGCGTGGTGAACTGACCGAGAAGAACGTGTACTATGCTAAGTACACCAACGACATGGAGAATGTCAAAACGGCTATCCGTGAGGTGGTATCCTCTATGCGTGCTTCGCTGCGTATCGAGAAAGCCGATCTGGAACGTCGTTATGAGGAGGTGGAGACCGAGATCAAGGGTCTGCCGGAGAAAGAACTGCAGATGGTGGCTATCGAGCGTAATTATCGTATCGATGACAACTACTACACCTTCTTCCTGCAGAAACGTGCGGAAGCTGAAATCCAGAAAGCCAGCAACACACCGGATAACACTGTACTGGATAAAGCGCGTACGGTATCTGTCATGAACGCGAGTGCGAAAAACAAGACGATGACTACCTATCTGCTCATTGGCTTTATTATTCCGCTTGTGCTGATTATCCTGAGTGAGTTGCTCAACAATAAGATTCGTTCGCCGAAGGATGTCGTGAAGATTCGTCTGTTCCATCTCATCGGATCGGTGCGTCATGCACGCAACCAGAACCCGACGCTTGTGCGTGCTCGTCCTAAGTCGAGCTACTCGGAGATGTTGCGCTCGATACGTACCCGTATGGAGTTTGTCGTTAAGCGCAAGGAGAACCTGCTGATCACGGTGACCTCTACAGAGTCCGGTGACGGTAAGACCTTCCTGTGCTCCAACATGGCAGCACTCTATTCGATGACCGGCAAGAAGACATTGCTCATCGACTGCGATATTCGTAAGCCGAATATCCATACCAAACTGGGATTGGAGGAAGGCCTCGGTCTGACCAATTACCTGATTGGCGACTGCGAATTGGAGGATATTATCCTGACCGATACACCGTTCGGTTTCGACCTGATGCGTGCCGGTACAGTGCCGCCTAACCCGGGCGAACTGATCCACTCGGATAAGATGTCTGAGATGCTCAAGACGCTACGTGAGCAGTATCCGTATATCATCGTCGATACATCGCCTATCGGTCTGGTTCCGGACTCCTATCCGTTGATCGACCAATCGGATATCTGTCTGTTCGTTATCCGTTGTATGCAGACCGACAAGGGCTTGTGTAAACTGACGCTCGAGCAGATGGCCGAAGTAGTGGAAAATCCGGACAAAGTACAGATCGTGCTGTCGGATATTCCTACCGAGGGACGTTTTGCATACGGCGGTTACGGCTATGGCTACGGTTATGGCTATGCAGGCTATGGTTACGGTTACGGTAAGTACGGTTATGGCGGTTACGGTTACGGCAAACGTCGTCGTTCGCGCCTGTCACGTCGTAACGCGGATGCAGAGAATATGTATAATTATTATCACGATGACGAGGAAGACGAGGCATTGGAAGAAGAGAATACTAAAAAGTAAGAGCCTATGAAAAAAACACTATTTATACTGATGACAACGGCACTGTGTGCTGTAAGTAGCATGGCGCAAACCTTGTATCAACACGAGGGTACGGTCAAGCAATCGTATAACTATTGGCTTTATGTGCCGGAAACCTATCAGGAGGACAAAGCCGAACTCCCGCTGGTGGTCTTTCTCCACGGCAAGAGTCTGTGCGGCACCGACCTGAGTCGTGTGCGCCGCTACGGACCGCTGAGTGCCCTGCAATACGGACGGCGTATCAATGCTCTGATACTCGCTCCGCAGAGTCCCGGTGAGAGTTGGAAACCGGAGAAAGTCAACCGACTGATAGATTGGACATTCGAGAACTTTAAGGTGGATACCAACCGCGTATATGTGATAGGTATGTCGATGGGTGGTTTCGGTACGATGGACTACGTAGGAACCTATCCGCAACGCGTGGCAGCTGCCATAGCCATGTGTGGCGGCTCTACGCTCAAGGACCGCTCTAAGATGAAGGATGTGCCGCTATGGATTATCCATGGTACGGATGACCGTGCCGTGCCGGTATTAGAGTCCGACAAGGTGCATAGTGATATCCTGAAGTCAGGCCCTAATCAGACGCATTACGACCGTCTGGACTCGGTCAATCATGCGATGCTGGCCCGCATGTTCTATCTCAATCAAACGTACGAATGGCTGTTCCTGCATTCGAACAAGAGTAAGCAACGCGTGATTCATCCTACCTTCGATGTGCGCGAAGCCTTGCCTGCAGCATACAAAGGACTTAAGTCCAACTCTGCACGTATCGAAGTAGTTAATGGAAAAGAGGCTGCCCGTCAAACAACTGCGCAGACCCCTGCACCCACGACCGCGACGGCTCCCAAGGATACCGCTAAGGCAGAACCCGAAGTAGCTACACGAGCAGAAGAAACAGCTGCTCAGGAACGCGCTGCTCAGGAACGTGCAGCCCAGGAACGTGCCGCTCAAGAGAAAGCTGCTCAGGAAGCCGCTGCTAAGAAGAAGGCACAAGAGGAGGCTGCGAAGAAGAAAGCCCAGGAAGAGGCGGCTGCAAAGAAGAAAGCACAAGAGGAGGCTGCCCGCAAGAAGGCGCAAGAAGCGGCTAAGAAAAAAGCCGAAGAAGAGGCTCGCCGCAAAGCCGAGGCTGCTAAATGGCACGTGGTTAAGGAGGGCGAAGGTCTATGGACGATCGCCCATAAGCACGGTATCACCGTAGAGCAACTGCGTAAGATGAACAACCTGACCGAAAAGTCAGTTATCCATCCGGGCCAAAAGTTGCGCGTGAAATATTAAAGAAGTTTCAGACCAACCAATTGGTCGTAGCGACCGCCAAACGGGCGGTAATAGACGTAAATCGCATACCTGTTTTGGGTTTCCCAATAGCTGCCTTCGCTCATCTGAGTGGAGGCAGTTGTTTTTCCTTTCTCCAGGAACCAGTACTGGTAGTCGTAGCCGCCCTGCTTGAGCAGTGCTGTGAGGTAGTAGCAACCGTGCTCATAATCGTATTGCATGCGGTTGGCTTCGCTCAGGCGATTCTCAAATAGATCGCCGCCTACGTAGAACGTACCGTCCATACGTGGCTGAGAAGGCATCATCCAGTGTACCCACATGTATTCGGCCTCGGTATCTACATCCTCGGTGCGCTCGGCATTGACTACAAACTGACCATCGGAATCAAACTCGTGGATATACTGCTCTTGATTGGTACGTACTTCATCGGGGAAGAGCAAGGCATGATATGCGCCGTTTGTATAGGCAATGCGATCGATATTATGACCTGCCAGATAGGTGGAGAAGCAATCCAGATGACGATACTCGTTACCTCCCTCAAAGATAAGTGCCGGCTGATTGATATAGCGTAATCCGTCACCCTGAACAAAGGTAGGTTGCGTGAGTACGACGTGATTGTCCGTACGGTTGTTCTGCTCTACGACGAGCGACACCTCCTGCGGATCACGCATGTTAATGGCAGTCAACTGCACATCAATATCCAGTTGCTGGAAGCGACCGTTAATCTCCCGCTGTGTATTATAACGCAGTTGCGGCAATATCTGTACGCGAGGATCTACCACGACAAAGTCCACTTCCGCAACGCCTTGATCCGGATTGTTGTCCTCATAGATTTTCAACTTGTAACGTCCGCTGGCAGTTAACTGCATGTCTTCATTCGGAAAATTGAACTGATAGTGGGTGTATGAGACGGCCGTATTTTGAGAATGACGGTAGTCGCTGATATCAGCAGTAGTAAAACCGCGGAGGTATTCGCCAGTCGTTATGTCGCTGGGCTGGCCATCGCGGTCGAGATGAAGCACGGTGTAGGTGTAGAAATGCACGTCATGGCTCATCTCATCGAACGAGATATGCAGTGTGTTATCCTCATCCGTACCATCTACGATGCCGTCTTGCAAAATGAGAAACGGACGTTCCGGTTCTGTAGCCGAAAGCCGTACGGCTTGAAGGGTCTTAATAGACGGACGTAAGGCACGTGTCTGCACTTGTGCAGACATACCTATCGTGACCAATAAACCGCATATTATGGCTAAAAATCGCTGCATAATCGTTCGTTTTCGCCTGCAAAGGTACAAAAATTATACCATATATGCAAAATAATTGCAAAAATATTTGCACAATTCAAAAAAAAGCAGTACCTTTGCACTCGCTTTCGGCAAAAAGCAGGTATTTTGCCACTGTGGCTCAGTTGGTAGAGCAACGCATTCGTAATGCGTGGGTCGGCGGTTCGAGTCCGCCCAGTGGCTCAAGGAGAGAAGACTTCGGTCTTCTCTCTTTGTATATACGATGCTCGTATTAGATATATGCAGATAATAGTATACAAACGAAAAGGAGACCGATTTCTCGATCTCCTTTGTGGGCGTTGACGGATTCGAACCGCCGACCCTCTGCTTGTAAGGCAGATGCTCTAAACCAGCTGAGCTAAACGCCCTTTTTTTCAAAAGCGAGTGCAAAGGTACTGCTTTTTTCTGACATACGCAAATTTTTTTGCAAAAAAATGCACTTTACCCCTCATTTTTTTTGAAAAAGGCGATAATTGAACCATTTTTTGTCTTGAAAACGCACTAAAATGGTATATGAGAGTAGGGTGATAAGTATTCCGACAAGGGTGCCGGCAAAGACATCGAGGGCAAAATGTTGGCTGAGATAGATACGACTGTATCCGCCCAGCGCTGCGAGGAAGAATAAGATGGCTTGCAGCAACCAACTAGTTATCTTAGGCAGACGTGTTCTCACAGGTGCGCTGGTTAATATAATGCTCAGCGCAAAAGCCAAGGCAAAGAAGGTGGTGGTATGTCCGCTTGGGAAGGAGTAGTACTTGCTCATATGGACGCCTTCCACGAGTGGTAGCTGTATATCCGGATAATTCGTAGCAAACCAGGTTAGCGGTCGCGGTGCATTGACGACATGCTTGATAATTTGGGTACATAAGCCGCTCAGTGCGACTCCGGCCGTCGTTAAAGCGGCAGCCCCCGCCCGATAGAAAAGCAAACCGACGCAAAGCAGATAGGGGAACCACTCCGCTATCTGGGTGTAATACCTATAGAATATATCGCGCGCGTACGTATGACGATCACAAAGCAGTAGGTGCAGTTCACCCTTCGGGATGTATAGAAGGGCTAAGCCCAATACTGCGATGAGTATCAGGCTTAGTCCTGTAAATACAGCGTTTTGCTTCAATACGTCTTTCACCGTTTTTTTAGGTTGGTTTATTTTACGCGTTGTCCGTGGGAATCGTATACACGATCCTCGATATAGATATAGAGACGCTGGTTAACCATCTTCTTTTGCGGCTGTGCAGAACGATTCTCGTTGTAGTCTACAACGACATCAATGGTCTGCGGACACGAAGGCAATACAACGCCGTCAGTGCGCGTAAGTACTACGTAGTAGACATCTCCGGTAGTGAAGAGCGAATCGGTATGATAAATGGATGCGGTAGCACCTTCTATCGCTTCGCCGTTGCGGTACCACTGATACCCTGTAAACTCATAGCCGCCGTTGTTCTCTGCGTTATAAACGGCCAATACATTGTTGAACTTGTACTTGAAGATACTGCTCGGATAGTATACGGTCAGATCGAGCGGGAAGGTCAGTACCTGATCGCAAATGGTATCTTGTACGGTAATCTTAGCTTTGTAGTATCCGGGTTTCATATCCGTTGTCGGGATAGAGATGTATCCGTTGGCGGCTTGCACCTCAACGTCTTGCTGACCATTGATGAAGTGTATTTCACCAATATCACCCTTGATAAGAGAGTACTGTACGTCAAAGGCTTCTCCGGGGCATACATGTTGCTCATCCGGATTGTTCGGGATCTGCATGTCCAGACAAGTAATGATGCGCAGGCGGCAGGTTACGAGCGAGTCGCAACCGTCTGCATTCTTACCGGCAATCCAGGTCACTTCTTGATACGGATCGTCGTACCATCTGCCGTTGATGTCATAGCCGTCGCGTGCCACGAAATCGTAACTATAGCTGGATTCGCGACCGTATTCTACACTCGTGATAACGACAGAGTCGCAATCGTAGTAGGTCGTATCTATTTGGCTCATCGGACCGTCGTAGTCTTCGGCTACGCACTCGTGACGCTGGTTGCGAACGGTATCCGGACGAACGACGCGGAAGGAGAATTTCACCTTACCGAGCAGCGTGTTGTCGTCGTTGGTACAAACCTGATGACCGTAGAGGTCTGCCTCGATATCATACCAACCGGGTACGGTATAGAGGTGGGAAATCTGAGCGGTTGAGTTATAGGCCGTAATACCGTCACCGAAGTTCCAGTCTACGCGGGTGATCTCATCCGTACCTACTTTGGCATCAAATTCTACATCTGAGCCAACGCAGATACGACTGTCGCTGATATAGCCGTTGGTGAAGGTTTCACCGTTGACGTTCACACCTTGCTCTACAGCAGCCGAACCGGCAGAGTAGGCGTACGACTCATCTTCTCCGTTACCGTATACGGTGGCGATGACACCTTTTGCGTTCTCCAGGCTGAAGACGCTGTATTGCGAGGTGCTGCTGTCACCAATCTTGGCGCGGGCATAGGAGTATTTCGGATTACCGGGAACGGGTTGCCAAACGAGCAAGTTGGTCTTGTCCAGTTTGGTGGCACCATAGAGGGCATTGAGCTTGGTGTTCTGGCAGGAAGCGGTCTCGGTAACGACATTGAGGAAGTGGTCCTTGGTCTTGCTTGTGTAGCACGTACCAAAGGTGATCTTATTGATCTTCTGCTGGATAGGTGATACCCAAACAGAGGACGGGTCGCCCTGACCGTTGACAATCTCATCGGTGGTCTTGCCCTTGTATGAGTTACCGGTATCGTAACTGTAAACGGCACACGGACAACTCGTCTCGATATACGCAACGTCTTGGGTTACGACGAGGTCGATCGGACTCTCACCGGGTTTGTTGCCGTTGGGATCACCGGCACTCTGAAGCATTACGTAGAAGGTCTCGCCTTCGTTGATATACGCTTGGGTATAGCCGTCAATCTTGATCTCCGTTCCGCGCTGGGTAGCCGTAATACCGATGAGGTTACCGTTCTTCTCCAAGGAGCGGGTGACGATAAACTGCGTGCCCCAGTACTCAACGGGCATCGGTTGCTCGAACAAACAGTCGCGGGCAGCAATGCCGGTTGGGATATTCGTGATAGGCACACCGCAGTATACGGCTATTTTCTTACCGTTGCGGGCGGTGATATGTGTACCGGCCAGGCGGTCGCCTTTCTTGGTGACCATGTAATAGGTTTGTCCCTGGTTTAACGTGATAGAATAGGGCTGACCACTCAGATGGCCATCAAAGGTGTCACCGTTAGGGATGATATCGATGGTGGTGTTATCCTCGGTGCCGAGAATGGTAGTCAGACCGACTGCATCGTTGAAGTCGCTCTTCACCTTAGACCAGTAGTCCTGGGTGTAATACTCGCTACCCAGCGCTGTCATCGGCAGGATATTGCTGGCATCCATCGAGTGGAGCGAACTCAGGATTACGTATACCGAGATGTTCTCCGTAGCCGTGATATGCAGACCGTACATGTTTTTCTGGCCGGCCAATGTAGATACATTGTTGGCATTGCTCATGGCTGTCGGATACCATTTGCTGGCATCCATCGGCACCTTGATCATACCGGCGTTCGGATTGAGTTGGGAGGTGGTTCCGTTACCGAACTCGTTCCATGAACCGGCAGCTACCTGTTGGGTGATGCTGATGGCATTGCCCACGCCGCCCCGGATAGTTACCGTACAGGCTTTTTCAGCAGAAATAGCGATGTAAGGTGTTGCTGTGGCTTTATCCGGAGAACATACCAGAGTAGAGCTTACCCAGAACTCTTTACCTTGCGTGGAAGCCTGTCCCCAAACGGGAGCAGTCATCCCTACCAGACATGCTACAAGCAATAATGTTTTCAGATGTTTTTTCATATGTAGTAGTGTTTGTTACAATATATGTATTTCTACACGACGGTTGTTCTGACGACCTTCTTCCGTATCGTTGGTGTCGATCGGTTCGGTCTCGCCACGACCTTCTGCCTCCAGACGACTCGGATCGATGCCACGACGGATGAGTTCTTTCATCACAGCTTCGGCGCGGCCTTCCGACAGTTTCTGGTTGGCTTCGTCCTTGCCAACACTATCCGTGTGACCTACGATCTTGATGCGGATGGTCGGATGACGATCCAGGTACTGGAATAAGCCGTTCAGCTCTTCCTCCGAAGTAGGCAGGATACGTGTCTTGTTGGTGGCGAAGAACATATTCTTGAGGATAATTACCTCCTGCTTGATAGGTGCGAGATCAATATGCAGACTATCGCCCAGATTGGTAATCACGCCGTTGTAGGGTTCGTAACCGAACTGCTCCACGTGGATAGTGTAGCTGACGCTATCTGCCAACAATTGGCTGCTACCGCCGTTGACGGAGTCGGTATTCAGACTGTAGCGGTTCTCATCCGTACCGCGTTTGCGAATCTGTACCGTAACCATAAGCGGTGTGTGGGTTTCCTTGTCGGCAACGGTTACGCGGAAGACGGGTTTCGGCGTCAGACGTACATCCACCGGCATATGACCAATCGAGTCGATGGTATAGATGACACTATTGGTGAAGTAGTTCTCCGCGTCAGCGAGTACGGAGTAACTGCCGAACTTGGATTTCTGGCTGAGCGAGCCCTTCGGTAACTTCTTGTTGCGCAGCACGGTCTTCTCGGTCTGTACATCGGAGATATTGATGACAGCATTCGGAATAGGTTCGCCGGTCTCGGCATTGATGATGCGGATGTCCGCATAGGACGATGGCATCTCGGGCTCACGACCGGGCACTTGGAATTGAATGGCAAAGCGTGCACCTACGAATAGGGTGTTTAGCTTGGTGTTGCCGTTCATGGCGAGCATCGTGTTGGTCTTTTGTACAGCAGTGCTGGTAGCAGAGAACTCCACAGGATTGGCTGCCGGCGTAGCGTTGGTGTTCAGTACACCGTACTCGGCGAACAAACCTAATTTATAGTGGATATACTCGCGACCGAAGGGTTGACGCTCTCCCTCTTTTACTTTCTTGCGACGTTTGTCCTTAGGATCCGCATCGCGGTGGAGCCACTCGTCCAGATCCAGACCTATTTCGGCGCAGACGCGTATATCCGGTTGCTTTAGTACGATAGGTGTCTGGTCGTCGCCGGCGGCAGGTATGTCATGGATCCCCATACCGTAAGGCTCGAGATACAGGGGATCGTTGACCGTAATATCGTACTGACCGGACTGGCTATATTTGCCCAGCGTGAAGCCGTAGCAAACCTTCGGACCGACGAGGAAGTAGAACTTGTCGAACTGCGCACCGAAGAGCAGCGGCAGACCTACATAGCCGACATTGCGCATCTCGCTAAGGTTGTCAAAGAGGTAGTTGTAGGTAGCGCCGTAGTTGAGATCGCTACGCACAGCCTCAAAGCCGTATTTCGAGGTCGAGTTGAAGTAGTCGAAGTCGATACCGGTCTCGAAGCGGAATTTCTTGTATTCCAGTTCATAGCCCAGACGCAGACCTGCGCCGGGACCTCCGACGAGTTGCTGAAGAGCATTTTGCTGGTTGAGCGTTCCGGCACCCCATAACGAACCGCCTGCCATTGGATCGATCTGGTCCATGAGTGCGGCGTAGCCGGCACGAAGACTCAGGTTGAATAGGTGCTTGGGTTGCTCCTTCTGACTGCGCTCCCAACGACGGAGAACAGCTTCTTCACGCGCCTGCTCTGCGGCTTCGCGACGCTGTATCTCGCGCTGACGCTCTTCGATGGCGCGCTGCTTATCCTGTTCCTTCTTATCTATTTCACGTTGTTTTTTCTCTGCGGCTTTTTGCTTGGCAGACTGCTGTTTGTTCTTTGCTTTCTGCTTCTTGGCACGCTCTTTCTCTTTTTTAGCCTGTTGCTTGGCTTTCTCTTTCTCGCGTTTGGCTTTGGCCTTGGCTTTGTCTTTATCCGACGGAGCGGCAGCTGCTGCAGCCGTAGCGGTGGCAGCCGTAGCGGTTGTCAGTACCGGCATAGCGAGACTGAACAGAAATACGAACAGTACGAATATGTTGATATGCTTCTTCATTTTCTTGATCTCCTATGCTACGGGTTATTGAATGATAAACTTAAAACTACGGTTCTTGCCATCCGTCGTTACGCGTAGCAGGTAGAGACCCGCTTCTTCGGGTACATCGATCGTACAACCGCCATCCGGGATGGTAAATTTCAAATCCTTGTATATCTTACCACTGGTGTTGATCCATTGTGCGTAGCATTCAATATCGGTCTGACCTTTGTAGTCGGCATTGACGAATACCTTGCCGCCCTTGACATAACTGTAGGTGGCGGTAATCTGGAGACTCACGCTGTCGGGTGCAAAAATATGCTGTGTAGCATCCGGGTTGAAGGCTTTTGCGCAAGCACAAGTGCGGCGCTGATCGGCCTGGCCTTTGTTGATGGTATAGCATACATAGAAGGCATCGTTTTGGAAGTCTTCGTTCGGGATGTCATACATATTCAGCACGGCAGATACCTGGCCCTGGAGTGCGGTACTGTCGCTCGTGCGGTACCATTGGAAGTCGCTCAGCGTGAGACCGTCGAAGCGCGGATCCTTAACGAGACCGAGCACGTTGTCGTAGCGCTGTGCGATCACGTCGTTACCGATAGGCAACTGGAAGAACATGGTTGTGTCGGTGCCGCCACAACTGGACTCGATCTGGATGCGAATACCGTAAGGTACCGATGCGGCCGCCGTACTCGGGATATTCAGTACGAAATAGCCCTCCTGTACTTTGAGGTTGCTCTTGTTGAATCCGGCAGCCTTGGCAGCATCGTCAAAGTCGATGGTTACGTTGTCACCTGTCAGGCTGGTCGTACTTGTGTAAGGAATACGGCCTACGTACTGCTTGCCGTCTTCGGGGCAGGGGATATCCGGATCGCCGATTGAGAATTCGTAGCGACCGATGGTAACGGTGATATGAATCACATCTACGGCCGACTGACCGGCGCAGAGGTTGCTGCTGCTGCGATAGATGGAGCAGGTCGCATCATAGTCACGGCTGGCATTGTAGTAATGCGGCACATCTTGTGCGGAAGTGACGGTCACATCCGGCGTGCCGTCGCCGAAGTGCCAAACGATCTTCTCAAACTCATAGTCGGGCGTACATGCAAAATGAATGGTGTCCACGCCGCAGAGTTTGTTCTCCTTGTCGGGCGAGAAGACCTCGCCGTTGATGGTTATTTCCTGGGTGAGCGGCTTGGTGGCACCACCGGCAGAGTAGCCGTAGGACTCATTGTTGGTGAAGCCGTATACGTGGGCGATGAAGTTACCTCCCTCGCATCGAAGCGTGTGGGATGCCGCTACTGTTCCTAAGTTCAAACGGGCATAGTAGTAGGTGCTCGAACCGCTAACGGGACTAAACTGGTCGCTAATGGATGCGCCGTCCAGATACATCTGCTGGGGTTTGTCGGTTACCACGTTGCTGTGGTGATACGTGGTACCGCTATTCGAACTGGCAAACGTAGCAAATGTGATCTGGTCGATTTGCTGCTCTACGGGGTTGATCCAGAGCATAGCGGGATCGCCGCTCTTGTTGCTGCTGTTCTTGTATTGCTGCGAAACGATAAATAGGTGCACAGCGCAGGGGCAGGAGGTGGTAACTACGCAGCTACCGTCCTTGGCGTACTGACCTTGTGCGCCAATCTCGAACTCCCAATATTGCTTGGTGTCTTGTGCAAAATTGAAGGTGTGCACGAGGTTGCCGTTGATGCGCACTTCCGTACCATCGTTGAGGGCCAATACACGAATGGCATCGCACACGCGGTCGGACGAGGCGGTCAGCACGAAGGTGTTGCCCCAATATTGCGTAGGCATGGCTTGTGAGAAGAGATGATCTCGTTGCTTTACCTGATACGGAATATTGGTGTGCGGGTTTCCTTGGAAGACGGCAATCTTCTTGCCGTTACGGGCTTTGACGTACGTACCGGAGAGGTCACCGGGGGTGTTGTCTTTCTTGCCGGTCCATACGTACCATACCTGTCCTTTCATGAGGGCGGGGGTGTGGAGCGTGTCGCCCTTCTGCCAGTTGGCGAGTTTCAGCTGCTCGGCCGACATACCGGTGCCGCCGGAGAAGGCGTACGCCGATTTGGCTGCGGTGATGGCCTCGGTTTCCTCGGTGGGGCAGTAGTCGATGATTGTGTTGTCCTCGGCGGCGATGATAGCGAAGTGGCTACCTTGCGTAGCGGAGGTGCCTCCGTGATCAGAGGGGGTATAGGTCTGAATGATATATTCGTCCAACAACGAAGCGGTAGGCAGCACGTTGGTGGCATCAAAGGTAGCTTTCTTGTAATTGGTAGCAAAGAGGGAAATATTGGAGGTGGCTGTTACGTGGAGGGCGCAGGTATCTACTTGCTCCGAGTTAACGGCGTAGCATACCTTACCGGTGGTTTCCATTGCGGGGCGGGCATTGCCGACCAGCACGTTGCCGGAATACAGTTCTACCAGTTCCATCTGGTTGGCAGTCACGTTGACTACCTCGGAATAATTGGTGTAAGGATTGCTGATGGTTACTTGGCAATTCTCGCGTGAAGAAATAGAGAGCGACAGCACCAGGGTGTTGTTGGGATCCTGGTCGGCCTGCATGAATGTTACCCAGAAGTCTTTGCCTTCCGTGGATTGACCGTCTACTACCGTGTCAGCCTTGGTGCTCATGAATGGCATCAAGAGTAGGCTGCAGAGCAGTATCGTACGTAGTTGTTTACTCATATTGGTTAAAAAAAGTTTTGTTTTTGCTTAGTTCTCAAAATACGACTGCAAAATTACAAAATTTTCTTCACGCGCGCGTGCACATTTTCGCAAAAAGTGTGTAAAAATTGACACACCTATTGTATCTTCTGACCTAAAGTGGTATAAATTGACGCATTTCGCAGGATGACCACCTGTCCGTGGCGTATCTCCTTGCGTGGGGAGGTAGGTTGGTTATCGGGCGCAGTAAGGGCTGTATGGGTATCGCCGTAGGGTGTGCCGTAACTCTGCGGGAGGGTGGAGAAGTCTACGGTCTGTCCCTGTCGGTCGCCCCAGATATATTCTACCAGGTCGGGGTAATCGATGAATGGATTGCGGTTGCCCTGGATACGGTTGACCTCGATAGCACGGGCTTTCTCTTTCTCGCTTACGGGATCCATTCGATGCCATGCGAGCAGCAGGTCGCGCAACCAGGGTTGGAACTCTTGCCAACTCTGATTGGTCATCGCCATGCCCGGTTCGCCGGTTTCGACCCAGGTGAGTGAATCGCCGTAACAGGTAGCGATATAGAAATAGGCACGGGCAAAATCGCCTTTGTATTCATCCGCGGGGCAGAACACTTTCTGCAGTCCGTATGCCGCACCGCTACCGGTGGCAAAACTGCCGTTCCAGAAAGTGGTGTCGCCGGGAATACCCGGGGCATGATTGGACTTACTGCGGTTGGCCGAGTAGTCACCCGGCACCAAGTGGTAGAGATCGCAGTAGGCTTCGTTGACCGTGCCGCCCCACCAGGATTTGGGCAACATATGCTCGATATCAAAACCGGCGACGCTGGCGGTCGGCGACTCGGGATTGAAGTACCGCGGGGTATTGGAATACATGTCGAGCACTAGGTTTGTCAGCGTGTCGCGGTCGGTGTAGTAGAAGGCGTCCCAGGTCTTGCGACTGCCGCTGCCGTAGCGATAGCGCACGCCGCAGAAGATGATTTCGCCAAGTTTGGATTTCAAGACGGAGTCTTGCATACCTTGTGCCCGCTCGTAATAGTCGCCCGGCATCGGTCCGATAGCCATGCAGGAGGAATCGACATTGAAGACGGGTGGGGTATATTTATAGCCGCTGATCTTGAGTGGAATAGATTGCGTGACGAGTTGGTTGTCCAGACCGGTACCATGTACGTACAGTGTGTCGTAAGCGGTGCTGTAGAAGTCGAGACGGTAAGCCAGATCCACTTCACCTCCCGTGGCAGGAAGGGTCGCACTTCCCAGTTGGAAGACGGTGCCGGTCTTGAGTGCCAAACTGATATCTCCGACTACGTGTTTGCCCAGTACTTCTACACCGAGCACATCTTCTGCCGTCTCACCTTCTTCGACGGGTACGCTACCGAAATCGACACCGTAGGGTACCTCGAACACGGCTGTGTTAGGTAGCGGGTCCGGGGCTTCGAATTCGATGCGCTGCACGTACCAACGGTTGTTGGAGGCCGTCTTGGCGGCGATGACGATTGTGTTGAGTGAGGCGTTGAGGGTGATGACGTACGGACGGATCTCGGCTTTGTGACCGGCTTCCCATGTGATGTCTTGTCCACAGACGGTAATACCTCGTCCGGAGGCAGTGTCTTTTGTGTGGGGATACGAGGCGGCATAGACGGTCATCGTGGAGACTTGATAGGCGGTATTAAGCCCGATGGTCAATTCTCCTTTCGCGCTACCGGTTCCTCCCTTGATACCCTTGCCGCTGCCGGCGTTGTAGATATTATTGGCCGTTGCGACGCTGGTGGCACAGTTATCCGTAGCACTTTGCACGATTTTGCTCAGTTCGGTCACGCGAGTGCCGGAGTCGTTGGCTCCGTTTCCGCTTTTGAAGACGACGGTATAGGTCTCGGCCGAGAGGCTGAGGGCGAAGCAAAGAATAACTGTCAAAAGGAGAGGACGTTTCATGGTAGGGAAGGGGGATTAGTGCTGTTTCTTGGGTGCAAAGAGCATAAGGATGTTCAGCGCTACGTACCAGATAATACAAGCGGCACCGCTGAAGAAGGCAAACTCGATATGCTTGGTAAGACAAGCCTTCAGGATACAGAAACCGATGAGTACCACGCATCCGCAGAGGAAGAGGATAACGGTCATCTTATCGCGACGGAAGGACTTGAAGCTGAAGAACGGTATTTCGGCGTTCAGCAGATAGCAACTCAAGAGCGAGAGCGCGAGCAGTAGCCAAGCCATCCAATCGTAGGCTAACATTGCGTAGGGCATGGCGCAAATACCACCCCAGAAGATGGCATTGGCCGGTGTGGCCAGTCCGATGAAACTGTCGTGCTGACGCTCATCCACGTTGAACTTGGCCAGGCGGAGAGCAGAGAAAGCGGCCATGAGCAGGGCGATAGCGGCCCACCAGCCGAGAAGCGGCTTGAGATAGCAGAAGAGCAACATAGCCGGCGCAAGACCGAAGGTAATATCATCGGCCAGCGAGTCGAGTTGAACGCCGATAGGACTCGGAGCCTTGAGCAGGCGTGCACTCAGTCCGTCGAAGAAATCGAAGAAGGCGCCCAGCAAGATGAATACAAAGGCATACAGAAAAGCGTACTGCGTAGCCATGAAAACTGCGACTGCTCCGCAAAGGAGATTGCAACTCGTAATCGCGTCCGGAATAATTCGTCGGATATTCATAAATTAAAAATTAAAAATTATGAATTATAAATTAGTTCAGTCGTTTGTGGACAAAATAGGTGATTGCAAAGGTGGTTATACTACAAGTGTTGGCAATCCAGAAGAACGAGGTATAACCTACCGCCTGCTCGATATATCCGGCCACAAAGCCAGGAATCATCATCGAGAGTGCCATAAAGGCGGTACAGATGGCATAGTGCGAGGTCTTGTACTTGCCTTCCGAGAAATACATCATATACATCATATAGGCGGTGAAGCCGAATCCGTAACCGAATTGCTCGAAGCTGACGGCGGTGCCAATGAGCCAAAGCGAGTCGGGTTGCGCCATACTGAGGTAGCAATAGACGAAACTCGGCAGCGTCAGGGCAGCTGCCATGAGCCAGATAGAGCGTTTCAGTCCGCGGCGCGAGATGAATATACCGCCCAGGATACCGCCCAGCAGCAGGAAGATGACGCCGATCGTGCCATAAAGCAGGCCGACTGTGTCGGTGCTGAGTGCCAGACCGCCACCTATGATCTGTCCCTCACGCACAAAGGCTTCGCGGGCATCGACTAGAAAGGGCTGGCTCAGTTTGACCAGGAATCCTTCGCTAAGGCGGTAGAAGAGCATAAAGGCGATAGCCAGTCCTACGCCGGGCTTGGTGAAGAAGGTACGGAAAGCCTCTCGCAGTTCGCGGCCTACGGCGGCCAATTGTTTGTCGTCGGCGGTTTTCTCTTCCTCAGCGCGGGGCAGGAAGAAACTGTGATAAAGCGTTACAAGCAGCAGAATGCCGCAGGTAGCACCCATGGTTACTTGCCAAGACAGCGGGATATTACCGGTGCGGTTCTCGATATAGCCGGCGATATAGACCAACACACCCTGCGAGAAGACGGCGGCGATGCGATAGAACGTAGAGCGAATGCCAACAAAGGCGGCCTGACTCTTTGTGTCGTGCGCCAGCATATAGTAGCCGTCGGCAGCTATGTCGTGGGTAGCTGAGGCAAAGGCGGCGATGATGAAAAAGATGAGGGTCCAGCGGAACAGGCCTACAGAAGTCTGCTTAGCCGCAATCATCTGTGCATCAGGGTGGGGCAGCGTGACTACCAGCAACAGACACAGCACGGTCAGTAGCGCCTGCATCGCTATGATCCACCAGCGTTTGGTGCGGATAACATCCACAAACGGACTCCAAAGACCCTTCAGGAACCACGGGAAGTAGAGTAGCGTCGTGAAGAACGCCAACTGGCCGTTAGGCACACCCATCTTGGCGAATAACATCACCGAGATACTATTCACCAGGAAATAGGGGATGCCTTCCGTGAAGTATAGCGTCGGCACCCAAGCCCATGGACTAATATGTCTGCTTTTTCCTTTCACCTTTCACTTTAATTTAGCGCAAAGGAGAGCCACCCGGAAGGGTTACTCTCCTTATTATATTCACGCACGCGCGCAGGCATGTTGGTTGTTCGGATTAATAGAACATGCCGCGGTTGTCCTTGATCTCGGCTTTGCGCTCCAGGATATTGAGTGCCTGGTAAGCGGCGTAAGCGTAGCGCTGCTGCAGGTTCTGCTTCTCAGCCTTGAGGTCCATCTTAGCGGCACCCGGAGCTTTCATCTTAGCGGTGGTCTTTACAACCAGCACACCTTGGTTACCCTCGATCGGTTCGCTCACGGTGTTGACAGCCTGTGCAAGGGCGGTACCCAGAGCGGCAGGTTCTACGCCGGCGTTGCCGAAGAGATAACTCGAGAGCGTGATACTGTCGGCATTAGCTACCTCGGCGTTAGCAATCTTAGCTGCCTCGGCGAGGGTCTTGCCGGCGAGTTGCTCACGGAGTTGAGCTGCTTTCTTGCGGTTGATGAGTTCCGGACGAAGCTGTGCGGCAGCTTTCTCGAGCGATACATAGTCGCCGTCGTTGATCTCAACGAGTACGGCTACTACGAACTGGTCGCCACACTCCATGACGTCACTTACAGTACCCTCTTCCTCGGTTTGGAAAGCCCAGCGAACGACTTCGCGGCTCTGGGGCAGTTGACCTACGGTATGGGCGGAAGCGAGCAGATTAGCCTGCGGCATTACGGTCAGACCGTCTTTCTCAGCAGCCTCACGGAAGGCTTCTTCGGTCTTGTTGTTAACAGCAAACTGCTTAGCAACCTGATAGTTGGCATTGTGGGACTTGCTCGACGGACGTACCTCTACCTTGAGGACAGCCAGTTCGACTTTGCGGGTCGGGGTGGTTAGCGAGTCTACGGTGCATTCGATCACACCGGCCTGGTTGGTGAAGGTAAACGACTGACCTACAGGGGTCTTGTCGATGCTATCCTTGAGGTTCTGCGGCAGTTCTTCCAGACGTACCCACTGCTCCTGAGCCGGCGTGGTGGTATCGCCCTGGAGGCGCATGCTGAACTTCACGGAGTCGGAAGTATAGTAGTTGCACTTCACGATACGCGCCATAGCGTAGGTGTTGTCAGCAAACTCGATATCGGTGAAGGCACCCTGCTGTACGTTAGCGCCAAAGGCGAAATCCTTGTACTCCTCCGGTACGGTAACCGACGAGTACTCGGCCTGCTCGTACATCAGACCGCTCTTGGGATCGATGTCACGCTTGATATACTCGAGCGTATCTACGCCGTTGTTCTGGAAAGCCGGTTGCGCAGCCTTCATAGCTTTCTCAGCGTCCTCGAAGTCTTGCTTCGACGGTGCGTCAGCGAAGAGCACATAGGCGATTTCGCGGTTGGGTTTCTGCTTGAAGAGATGCTTACGCTCCTTGTAGAGGGCTTTCAGTTCGCTGTCGCTCACCTCGATGGTGCTATCGGCGATAGCGGAGTAGGGAGCCAGTACGTACTGCGCGTTCGCCATATTGGTGCGCGCTTCGTAAGCGAACTCAGCATCCAGTTTGTTCGGACGGATGAGGCTCTGTACCAGGGTCTGGTATTTCTGCTGGAGGTTGCCTACATAGATGCTCTTGCGGAAAGCAGGGCTCTCGAGGAACTCCTCACGCAGGTTTTCTTTGTTGCGCTCAACTACCTGGTCGATTTCCTCGTCGGTAACGGCCATACCGATCTTCTCGGCTTGTGCGGTCAGCAGTTTGTCGAGCAACATTTGTTGCCAAACCTGCTCGCGGATCTGAACGGTGGTCTCTTCGTCGAAATTGCTACGGTTGTACTGAATCTCCAGTAGGCGGGTGGTCTCGTCGATCATGTTCTGGTAATCCTCGGGCGTAATGTCCTGACCGTTGATGACGGCCACCTTACGGTTGCGGAGGTTCCAGAAGCTGCTACCGGAGTTGATGGCATCTCCAAGGATGAATGCCAACATAGCGAGACCCACAATGATCAGCAGGAGTGCGCCATGATTTCTAATTTTTTGTAGTGTTGCCATTTTGTATATTTAATTTATTATATACGGTATAAAATGCGCTTTTCGTGGGGATGTATTCTCATTTCACCATAAAAAGCGTGCAAAGGTACAACTTTTTTTTGGATTGTGCAAATTTTACAGCGTTTTTCTTTGAAAAAACGTGTTTTTAGGGTTTGTCGGGACTAGATTTCTTGAGTTCGGCGAGTTGATTGCGCACCATAGCCCGCACGAAAGCATCGAAACGGATATAGCGTTTGCGGGTCTTGGTCTTTTTGTCGTAGGAGGCATAGGGATCGGGTTTTGAACCTCGAGTACGGGGAAGTTGGGCTTCGAAGCGTTTGGTCCAGTAGGCGACGCCTTCATCCGATTCCAGTTCGCGGGCCGCAATATAGCTGGCTTTGCCCCATAGTTGTTGGTTACGGAGTTCGTCTTTTCGGGCAGGTGTCTTGTTCCAATCGCGGGGTTTGGTGATGTCATATGTCTCGGGGTGTGCAAAGCCCAAGAAGCGTCCGGAAGCATCTTTGAACTTTTTCTGGCGGTGAATACGTCCGGGAGAGGTGGCTCCGTGTACTTCCTCGACAAGTGTGTTGTATTTGATGAGTGCCATAAGGGGTTGATTTTTAGTGTTGTAAGGGTTTCTGAGATTGCGGATAGTGTATTGAATCACATATTAATCACGTATTAATCACCTGTTAATAGCCTATTAGACCCCATGCGCAGGCCCTGTATTTTCATGGGATAGCGAGGAATCAATGGCGGGTTTCCGAAATCGAGTGCAAAGGTACGAAAAATAATTGAGATATGCAAATTTATTTGCATTTTTTTCATAAACTCACCATATATAGTAGCGAGTATGTTTTAGAAAACAAGAACCTACCGACACACGTATATGCCGGTAGGTTAGGAGAAAATAGTGTGGGTAGGAACTGATGTTATTGTTCCGGTAATTCGAGGATCTCGACGTCGCCGTTTTTGATCTCGGCGATGGTGCCGTTGTAGTTCATCAGGTTGCCGGTCAGACGAATCTTAGCACCTACGGGGACAGCCTCGCTGTTCGGTACGTTGCACCAGTATGCCTCCAGTACCTTACCACCCGTCTTGGTGTCGTCGATCCAGAACCATTTCTGCTGGCCGCTGCTAATCGTAGCGTCGTAGCCTGCGGATTGTACGTAGCCTTCTACTACGTAGATGTCGCGGCTCGTAGCGCCCGAACTGAGTGCCAATGCGGCTGCCTTGGCCTCGGCGCAAGTAGCGTGAATGGTATCGATGGGCAGCAGATCCTGCTCGAAGACCTGGTTGAAGTGCTCGTTGTTGGAAGCTACGGTCCAGCAGTTGCCCGAACTCTTATAAACGCCGCTATAGTTGGTAATCTTACATTTGACAACTACGAAGTCGCCGATGACGATGGCTTCCTTATCCGGCAGCTTGGCACCATTGGGTCCCATGATACGGTAGCAGTAGAAGAGTTTGCTGCTCAGTCCGTCGTTGCGGGCGCTAAGGTAAGCGAAGTCGTTGCCGTATTTGGCGAAGTCAGTCTTGGCACGTTGCTCCTCGTTGAAGCTGTTTACCCAGCCCTTGATAAAATACGTCTCTGTGGTGGTCTCGCCGGATTTGAGTTTCTTGGCAATCTGTACGGCTTCGTACACGTTGATTGTACCTTCGGGCAGCACAAATCCCTCGGGATCGGGCGTAGGATCCGGATCGGCGATCGTAGGCATCGAGTCGGGGATATTCGAGTTGTTGGTACCCGGAGCGTCAATGTAGGGTTTTTCGTCGCAGCCGGCAAACAGGAGCGCCAGCGCAATAGTCGGAATAAAGAAATACTTCTTCATGATATGTGATTTTAATGATTATTTGCTGTTTTTACCAAATTTGGGTGCAAAGGTACATAAAATTCTTCACGCGTGCAAGTTTTCGTGCATAAAAAATACTTTTTTTTATAAAAATAGTGAAAAAATTTGCGTATTTCGTAAAAAAGTCGTAACTTTGCACGCTTTTTCGATGGTGGGGTATATTGTGCCCGCGCGAGAAGCAAAATAAATAACCATATTTAGGAGGAAAAAACTATAGGAACAATTCCCAACAAACCGCGTCCGCGTGGCGGTCGTGTGATCAAAGAAATGCCCAACCGAATCAACGAGAAGATTGTGGGCGTTCGTGAAGTTCGTCTCGTAGGCGACAATGTAGAACAAGGCATCTACTCGTACCAGGAGGCTATCCGTATAGCCGACGACCAGAACCTGGACCTGGTGGAGATCTCTCCCAATGCGGAGCCGCCTGTTTGTCGAATTGTAGACTATCAGAAATTCCTCTACGCCAAGAAGAAGAAGGAGAAAGAAGCGAAGGCTAATCAGAAGAAGCAGGAGGTCAAGGAGATCCGTTTCGGACCGCAAACCGACGACCACGACTACAACTTCAAGCTCAAGCATGCGCAAGGTTTCCTCAAGGAAGGCAACAAGGTGAAGGCTTATGTGTTCTTCCGCGGACGTTCGATTGTCTTCAAGGAGCAGGGTGAACTGCTGCTGGCTCGTTTTGCCGAGGATCTGGCCGAAGTAGGTCGTCCGGAGGCGATGCCGAAGTTGGAGGGCAAGCGAATGATCCTCTTCCTGGCGCCGAAGAAGTAATAATGGCTAATGGCGAATGGCCAAAGGCTAAAGTATAAAAAACCGTTCGAAGGCCTACCTTATAAGCGACACCGTGTGTGTCGGGCTGCCTGTCGGACGAATTATTAACACATTAAATTATTTAACAAAATGCCAAAGGTAAAGACTAATTCCGGTGCAAAAAAGCGTTTCACGCTTACCGGAACCGGTAAAATCAAGCGTAAGCACGCTTTCAAAAGTCACATTTTGACCAAGAAAACAAAGAAACAAAAACGTAACCTGACGCACGTAGCTATCGTAGATCACGCTAACGTTCGTTCGGTACGCGAAATGCTTCTGCTCCGCTAATTGTCTAACCACCAAAACTAAAGTTTAACAACTATGCCAAGATCAGTAAATCACGTTGCTTCGCGCAACCGTCGTAAGAAGATCATGAGCCTCACACGAGGCAATTTTGGTGGACGCGCAAATGTGTGGACAGTTGCCAAAAACACTTGGGAGAAAGGTCTCCAGTATGCTTATCGCGATCGTAAGAACAAAAAGCGCACGTTCCGTGCTCTCTGGATCCAGCGTATCAACGCTGCTGCTCGCCTCGAGGGTCTGAGCTACAGCCAGTTGATGGGTGGTCTGAAGAAAGCAGGTGTGGTTATCAACCGTAAGGTCCTCGCTGACCTCGCTATGAACCAGCCGGCAGCATTCAAGGCTATCGTTAAGAAAGCTAAGATCTAAACAAGTCTTACGAAGACAGAAAAAAATTAGGCTTCCGCGAGGAAGCCTATTTTGTTATCTGGTTATCTGGTCAACTGGTCAACTAGTAAACTAGTCTTATATTATCCACCCAGAGGGTGTTGCCGATACAGCCGGTGAAGGGCGGCAGGCAACCGGATGATATCATGATGATGATATGCGTTGGTTCCAGATCGTCGCGCCATCCTTTCTCCTCGATAAACACCATGCGGCCGGCTTTATTCTTGGCCTTGTGGGTCTTGCGGCTCAGCGCTTCCCAGGGTTTATAGTCGTTGCGGCCGGTAATATCGCCGTAGCGAATGTCGATACGATGGTTGTTTACCCAGTTCTTGGTGGTCTGGCTGATACGTTGCGAGGCGGTACCGACGCGGTAGGCAAAGATACGTCCGTTCTCTTCCCAACGGTGCTGGAGCAGCAGGGTGATCTGGGCGGCATCGCGGTCGTTAGGACGCTTGGTGGTCGTAGAACTGTTGGCAAAGATGACTTCGCCGTTGAGGATCTTCGCCTTGTAGTCGAGTATCATCGCCGTGGGACGTTTGCGGAAGGGCACGCCCATGTTGATCGCCGAACGCGGATCGGTGGTGAACTCCGAGGTCATCGGGTCGGCCGTCGTGCCGGTAAAGACGCATCCGGTAGCGACAGCACTAAAATTGATGCCGATGGCGCTGATGGTATGGAGTTTTGTCTCCAGTTTACAGCAGTAGCCGTTACCGCGTTTCTCGGGTGTGGCCGTGACGGTGACGGTCTCAACGCCCAGCACTTTCGCATAGGAGTTGCTTGTGCTCCAGGGCGAATTGCCGCGTTTGGGCAGCGGGGTAGGACCGTTGATCTCTTCCTTGGGTCCGATAGCAAACAGGTCTTTGGTCTCGCCACCCAGGATAAACGATTCCTTGATATGACGAACGGCCCAGGAGTCGAAATTGCCGTAGGGCATCATTTCGATTTTCTCTTGTGCGCATGCGAGCGTGCATGCACACGCGAACAATATATATAATACGATCGGTCGTTTCATTTCGTGTGACGAAGGCGAATTCGTTCCGCCTCTATTTCTTGTTGTACGGCTGGGCTGTTCGGTACGAGCGGCAGTCGCAGTACGTTCTCAATCAGTCCCTCTTGTGCCAGTACGGTCTTGATGCCGGCAGGATTTCCCTCACGGAACAGTAGACTTACCATCGTGGCGTAGCGTGCCTGCAGCTTGGTATCCTGCTCGTGGACGATACGACGAAAATCCTCCGGGAAGGCGTTTGAGGCAACCGAGATCAATCCGGCACCTCCGGCCTGCATTACCTCGGCCGCAATACCGTCATCGCCGGAAATAACGTGTAGTGCTTCGCGTTTATTGCCTTCGGCGTTTATAAGGTTTATGAGGTGCTTGATCTGCTCGAGGTTGCCGCTGGCTTCTTTGATGCCCTGTATCTTGTCGGGATGTGCCTCGTAGATACGGATGACGGTCTCGGGCAGCAGGTTGATACCTGTGCGGCCGGGTACGTTATAGAGGATGACGGGTACGGGACTGGCTTCGGCGATACGGCAGAAATGCTGGTAGAGTCCTTCCTGGCTGGGTTTGTTGTAATAGGGGCAGACGGAGAGGATGGCAGCATAGTCGTGCCGGAGTTCGTCACGCAGTTCGTGGAGTCGTTCTACGACGGCCATGGTGTTGTTGCCGCCTACGCCCAATACAAGTGGCAGCCGACCGTTTACGTAACGAACGATATGCTGACGCACTTTTTGATGCTCTTCGCCGGTAAGCGTCACGGCTTCACCTGTGGTGCCGAGCACCACGATATAATCCACGCCACCCGCCAACTGACGATCCAGCACACGGTTGAGTGCCGGGTAATCCACTTGTCCGTTGATCGTGAACGGCGTGATTAATGCGGTTCCAAGTCCTTTAATCATTGCTCTTGATATGCTTTAGGAAGTAAATTATTTGGTCAAACAAGTATAGCGGCGAGTCCTGGGCCGGTGTGTTCACCATGAAGTCGAGCAGGCCGTTGTCGCGTTGCATACCGGTCTTGAAATCGGCACGGGCATACATGGTCATGTACTCGAGTGGCAAGACGGGTTGCTGGGTGAGGTTGATGAGCAGGTCGTACTGACGACGCTGCAGCGACTCCACCAGTTCGCTATGGGGGATATCGAAGAAGTTATGGTCTTTGAGGCCCATGATGCGACTCTGGGGCAGGATAGGCGACTGGATTTCTTTCTTCGGGGCATAGCCGAGCAGCACGACATCTTTGTCGTCGGCCAGGAGTTTGCGACGAATCGTATCGGTTACGACGCGGTTGTCCTCCAGCAGGTCGCTCTGGAAGAGCACCAGTACGCTACGCACCTGGTCGTAGTGGGGAAACGCCACGTTACGAGTCGGTTGACGGCGTTGGAAGAATCGAAAAATAAATGCTTTGATCTTATTCATTTTCAATTTTCAATTCGTTCGAGGAATTCATCCTCTGTTATGAGCGGTATGCCGAGTGCTTCGGCTTTTTTGCGCTTCTCGGGACCCATATTCTCGCCCGCCAGCACAAAACTCGTCTTCTTGCTGATGCTACCGGAGTTCTTGCCGCCGTGGGCCTCGATCAAGTCTTTGTATTCATCGCGGCTGTGCTGGCTGAACGTGCCGGAAATGACGATCGTCTGACCTGCCAGTTTGTCCGAAACATTCGCCTCAAGCCCTTCGCCATTCGCCTCCAGTTGTACCCCTGCTTCGCGTAGGCGGTTGAGGATCTCAACGTTGCGCATGTCCTCGAAGTAGTGCACGATATTCTCGGCGATCTGCGGTCCGACATCTTCTATGGCGCAGAGCTGTTCCGTAGTAGCCCATTGCAGGCTGTCGATCGAGGGGAAGCGACGTGCTATTTTCTTAGCCGTTGTCTCGCCTACCATGCGAATGCCGAGTGCGAAGAGTACACGACTCCAAGGTACTTGTTTCGAGGCTTCGATACCGGCCAGCATGTTCTGCGCCGACTTCTCACCCAGGCGTTCTTGCGAGGCGATATCTGCGAGTTTGAGGTCGTAGATATCTGCGATGTTATGTAGTAATCCTTGGCGGTAGAGTAGGTCGATCGTCTCTTCACCGAGACCGTCTATGTTCATCGCCTTGCGCGAAACAAAATGCTCTATCTTACCCTTTATCTGCGGCGGACAACCGGTCTCGTTCGGACAACGCCATGCGGCTTCGCCGGGTATTCTAACCAACTCCGTGCCACACTCGGGGCAAACTGTCGGAAAAATCTGAGTAATCGGAGTATTCGGATTAATCGGAGTATTCGGGTTTTCTTTTCCGGTGATCTTCGGGATGATCTCGCCGCCTTTCTCTACCCATACGCGGTCGCCGGGACGAATGTCGAGCGAGCGGATGAAGTCTTCGTTATGGAGCGTGGCGCGTTGCACCATCGTGCCCGATAACTGAACGGGTTCGAGGTTGGCTACGGGCGTTACGACGCCGGTGCGACCTACTTGGTAGGTGATTTCGCGGAGAAGCGTCAGTTGTTTCTCGGCGGGGAACTTATAGGCGATCGCCCAACGAGGTGTTTTGGCCGTGAAGCCGAGTTCGTCCTGTTGTGCTAAATCATTTACTTTGAGTACGATACCGTCGGTAGCGACGGGTAGGTTCTTGCGTTCGGTGTCCCAGTACGCGATATAGTTCATCACCTCGTCCACGGAGTGGCATACCTTGATGGCATCCGAAATATGGAATCCCCAGGCTTTGGCGGTAGTGAGTCGCTCGTAGTGGGTCGTACCGGGCAGGTTCTCGCCCAGCATATAATACAGGTACGCGTCTAACCCTCTGCGTGCCACTTCCCGCGGGTCTTGCAGTTTGAGTGTACCGCTGGCGGCGTTACGCGGGTTGGCGAAGAGCGGTTCTTCCTGTTCTTCGCGTTCGCGGTTGAGGGCTTCGAATCGTTCCCACGGCAGCAGTACTTCGCCGCGGAGTTCGAAGAAGTCCGGTAGGTCGGTTCGGTTGATTTGCCAAGGGATAGAAGGGATGGTCTTGATGTTCTGCAGCACGTCATCGCCCTGCTGTCCGTCGCCACGGGTGAGGGCACGGGTGAGTCTGCCGTGTTCGTACCAAAGCGAGATGCTGAGGCCGTCGTATTTGAGTTCGCACACGATCTCTACGCCAGCCGGCAGTTTACGTACCCAGTCTTCGATCTCTTCGCGCGAATAACTGTTGGCCAACGACAGCATCGGGTATTTGTGCTTAACTTGTTCAAATCCCTTCTTGCCTAAATCCGAACCGACGTGCTGTGTCGGCGACTTGGGATCATACAGATCCGGGAACATCGCTTCCAGGTCTTGGAGACGATGCATCTTTTCATCGAACTCACGGTCGGAGAGAGTAGGCATATTCAGTACGTAGTACTTATAGTTTGCCTCCTCCAGTTCCTTGCGCAGGCGTTTGAGTTCCTCGCGTTCGGGTTGCTCTATTTCAGAAAAAAGATCTAACATTAGCCAATAACCTTTCGCCTTTAGCCTCTATTACGGCACCAGGAATTTCCGCTGATATACTTGTCCGTCGAAGTAGATATATAGGATATACAGTCCGGATGTCTCGGGTAGTTGCACTTCCTGGAAGCTGCTGGTGATGGGTTGCATCTGAAGTTGATCGCCACGGGTGGTGAAGATCGCGTAGTAGCTGGGCGAAGCGTCGGTAAAGGCGTCGCGGATAGTCATGGTGTGGAGGTGGTTTTGGATGATCTCCACGCTATTGACCGACGGACTCGGGTCGTATATGAGGGTGCTGTCGAGTTTAAGACCGACGAGTACGGGATCGTGGTCGGAGCAACGGAACATGGTGTTGTCGCTCGACTTGTCGTAGGTATAGCGGTCGTCCTCGTCGGAGTTGATATGAAAGGCGGCCATACCGGTTATCTGGCGGTACATGGTCTCGTTGCACAGGGCATGGTCGATATAGCTGGCCAGTCCGCCGTACATATAGCTGTAGCTCGAGTCGGCATGGAAGGCACGATGCAGGTCGATCATGCCCGAGGTGGTGAATCGGCGGATCGGTTCGGTGAAGGCATAGCAGTTCAGGTCGCCCATGATGAGTACGTCTTTCTCGCGAACCGACTTGCTGTTGCTGTAGGATTTATAGAGTTCGACGACGGCGGTAGCTTCGTTGACGCGGCGGTCTTCGTCGCCGGTATTCATAGCCTTGAAGTGGTTGATGGAGTAGTTGAAGCGTTCGCCTGTGGCCAGTTCGCGGAAGCACATGATCTTCTTGCGGTTCTGGGTCTCTACGTTGGTCTCGGCGGGTTTGTCGCTGAGGGGTTCTACGGTGTTGGCGTCATAGACGAAGTCCACTTTCTGGAACGTACCGGCGCTGGCGTCGTGGAAGAACTTATAGTTGCGGCCGGGCAGGTTTTTGTTGAGGTCGTTGACGATCTCCTGGATGGCTTCGTCGCCTTGCTGCAGTTCTACGAGGCCGTATATATCGGCATTGATGCGCTTGAGGGCTTTGCTTATCTTGGCACGCTGGTCCTGGTGCTCCGAGTAGCTGCTCGCACCCATCGATCCCCAGGTCATGTAGTAGTTCTCGAGGTTGAATCCGCAGACGAGCAGGCGGTATTCGCCCAATTCCGGCAGGCGGGCTTCCAGATCGGCACGCGTGTTGCCGCTCCAGGTGCCGCCTTGCATCGAGAGACTACCGCTTCCGGTCACTTTGGCTTTCAGACCGATAATACGTTCGCCGCAACGGTGATAACCGCTTACGCCGCTGAGCGAGAACATACAAGAGCTGTTGATACGCACCGTGGAGATATAATCCGCCGTACCGGCAAAGCCGTGGCTCTGAGGCTGGTACTTACGCCAGGGCGAGACGGTATAGTTGCCGTTGGCATTCGTGCAGACGATCATGGGCACGTCGAAAATGACCGTCTGACCGATATACGGACTCAGTTCGGCGGTGGACCAGGTGTTGGGATTGTCGATCGTGATGTGCATCTGCGCGAGCAGGTACGCGCAAGCAAAAATGAACACATGTGTGAGGATATATCGTCTCATAGTGCCAAAAAAATATGCGGTTTTTTTCTATTTAGGCTGCAAAATTACAAAAAAGTTTGCACACTTCCAAATTTTTGCGTAACTTTGCAGTCGAAAATCGCAAAACAATGTCGGAAAACAAGATGAATTGGGCCAGAATATGGGAAATTACCCGCAAGTATATACTTAACAAGTATATCATCGTGCTGCTGGTGTTTGGTGTGGTGATGATCTTTGTGGGCAACCAGAGTGCCGTGCAGCGAGTGCGTCGTGCCAGGACGATCGACAGCCTGCGTACCGAGCGCGACATGTACTACGATCGCAGCCAGCGGCTCGACGATAAGTTGCGTGCGTTGCGTTCGAGCAAGGACAGCCTGGAGCGCTTTGCCCGCGAACGCTACCTGATGCATTGCGAGAATGAAGATGTGTATATTGTGAAGGATAGTGAATAGTGAATAGTGAATAATGAGAAAACTACGTAAATCGGATTACCTGCTGATTGTCGGCTTTTTGGTGCTCGCGGTTGGCGCTGTGATGAGTATTAAAGAGATCGAACCTGCTGCCGACTATGTGCTGATAGCCGGAGCGGTTCTCGTGGTGCTGCGCGGCCTGTTCCGCAACCACGAGCGAGACGGAGAATAACAGTTTAACGTCACGCGAGCGACCATCTTAACAAATTAACTATTTAACGCGAATGCAGGACTCCGTCCGAAATAAACATCGCATCCTCGGTATCGATCCTGGAACGCTCTTTATGGGTTGGGCGATACTGGACACAGAGGGACAACGCGTCTCGCTGGTGGATTTCGATGTGCTGGATGTGCATAAGATCGAGGGCCAGTATCCGCGTCTGCAAAAGGAGTTCTTCTTCTTGCAGGAGGTGATAGAGCGGTATAATCCCACATGTCTGGCTATCGAGACGCAGTTTGTGGACAAAAACCCGCAAACGATGATCAAGATCGTGCATGCCCAGGGTGTGGCGATTGCGGCGGCGTTGAGCAAGGATGTGCCTGTCTATGAGTATTCGCCGATGAAGATCAAGATGGCGATTACGGGTAACGGTCATTCGACCAAGCAGCAGGTTGCCGGTATGCTGCAGCGATGTCTGCATATCCCGGACGAGAGGATGCCTAAGAAGCTGGATGCGACGGATGCCTTGGCGATTGCGTACTGTCATTTTCTGCAACTCGGACTGCCGGTATCGGAGGGTGGTGCCAAGGACTGGACCACTTACGCAAAGCGTAAAGGTATGACCGACAAATCGCTTACCGGTCCGAATGCGCAACTGCTTGCCGCCCTGGCCAGCGTAAAAAAGTCAAAAAAATAACGAAATATTTGGTAGTATCAAAAAAAAGTACTACCTTTGCAGCAGTTTTCGATATGACGACATGACGTCATGACGATATGACGAGCAATTTTTGATTTTGAATTTTTAATTTTTAATTTAAAATAACCATGGCTTACAAAATTTCTGATGATTGTATCGCTTGCGGTACGTGTATTGACGAATGTCCGATGGGTGCTATCTCTGAGGGCGAGAAGTATTCGATTGATCCGGATGTCTGCACCGAGTGCGGCACCTGCGCTGATGTTTGCCCGAGTGGCGCGATCAGCCTCTAATCCTTAGCGGAACAATTTATCTGATGGAGCGGTCTTCGGATCGCTCCTTTTTTGTGTAAAAATTGACGAAAAATGTGTCTAAAAGCATTTTTTTTGAAAAAAATGCAAACTGGATATTGCAAAATTGGATTTATTTTTGTAATTTTGCACCGTGAAACAAATAAACAGACCCGATATACCATGTTAGAAGCTTTTTTTAAAATTCATGATTATCTGATCGAACAGGTGCAGACACCGCTTCGTCGCCAGTTGATGGACGAGATCAATTGGGAAGACCGGCTCATTGCCATTAAGGGTGGGCGTGGAGTAGGTAAGACCGACTTCCTGCTGGCGCGTGCCAAAGCGCTACGTGAGCAAGAGTTGCGCGAGGATGAGTTGCATCGTCCGCGTCGCGGTACGCAGCCGAAGCGTCGCAGCCTGTATGTGAATTTCAACAATTTCTATTTCACGGAGCACTCGCTCATTGAGTTTACCCGTGAGTTCTACAAGGCCGGCGGACGTACCTTGCTGCTCGACCAGATGTTCAAGTATCCCAACTGGAGCCGCGAGCTGCGTCGTTGCCACGACCGTTACCAGGACCTGCATATCATTTTCTCCGCTTCGCCGGTAATGCGACTGGTGGAGGATAACAAGGATATCGCCAATATCGTACATATGTACAACCTGCGTGGATTCTCGTTCCGCGAGTATCTGAACCTGCAGACAGGATTGAACCTGCCGGTTTTCACCCTGGAGCAGGTGCTTAAGAACCATGCCTCTATCTCGCGCGAATTGTGCGAAACGATCCATCCGTTGAAGTATCTGCGCGACTATATGGAGCACGGTTATTATCCCGCCTATCTCGAGGCAACCAATTTCGAGGAAGCCTTGACGCGTACGATGAATATGATGCTCGAGATCGATGTGCTGATGATCAAGCAGATCGACGTAGCATGTATTCCCAAGCTGCGCAAACTATTGTATATCATGCTCAAGGATACGCCTTGTGCACTCAATATCAGCAATATCTCCGACGAGATTGAGTTGAGTCGTGCTACGACGATGAACTATATCAAGTATCTGAAGGATGCACGTCTGTTGAACCTGCTGTATATGCAGGGCAAGCAATTCCCGTCGAAGCCGCTGAAGGTCTATATGCAGAATACCAACTTGGCGCATATGATCATCACCCGCGAACTGGATGACCAGTCGCTCTACGAGACCTTCTTCTATATGTGTCTGCACGGTGCGCATAAGGTGAATGCTACGGAGCGTAGCGCCATGTTTGTGGTGGACAACCAGTACTACTTCGATGTCCGCTGCGACAACGACCAGCGCGACCTGATCCGTCCGACCATGATCGGTAATATCGAGACCGGTCTGGGCAACGCGATTCCGTTGTGGCTGCTGGGATTCCTTTATTAATAACTCAGATTACTCCGATTAATCCGATTATTCTGATTATTCCGATTATTCCGAAAACAACAATAATCAACAACATAAATTACAAAAAAGATTATGGCTAAAGAAAAAAAATTCTTAACATTGGATGGTAACGCGGCTGCGGCACATGTGGCATACATGTTCACCGAAGTAGCTGCCATCTATCCTATCACGCCGTCATCGCCTATGGCGGAGAACGTGGACGAGTGGGCTGCTGCCGGTCGCAAG
>JAFZNG010000010.1 GCA_017551025.1 Paludibacteraceae bacterium
AGGTGTTTATCTGGTCGTATTGTACACAAAAGTACCTAACCAGTTGGCTGATTAGGTACAGAGTAATAGGAATGTTTCAGAAATCCTTACTTGAGCAGGTCTACGAGGCTGAGTTCGTTCTGAATTATACTGCTATGCGTATTGTGCTTTAATCCAAAAGCAGTAACCATTGTGAGTCTTATCGATTTGCGTGGCTCGGCATACTGCATAAACTGCATCGCGCGTCTCTCTATGTTCTCACGCTCTTTTTGGGTTATTTCGTACTCCCCGCGGCTAAACTTCATCTCGCAAAGGTTCACACATCTGTCGGCTCGATCAATCAATAAGTCAATCTGAGCACCAGGTGTTACCTCTGTTGGGGTACGCCACGAATGCACATTCGTCTGCATACCCGAAATCCCTAATGCTTGTTTTATTTGTGGCACATGATTGAGGCAAAGCATCTCGAACGCAAAACCCACCCATGTGTTGAATACCGGACTTAACTGCGAGTGTGTCCAGAAATACTCATCATGCGTCTGGTTCTTTGCAACTACTGTATGCCAGAAATGACAAAGCGGATCAATCAGTTGATAAACCGTTTGCCTCTGACGGTCAGAATAGTCCTTATACGTGCGAAGAAAATTGCATTTCTCCAATTCTTCCAGCCGTTTTCCGAATAGTGCATTGTTATTCAATCCTGTCTCATCCAGGATTTCCGCACGGGTAAGCCCCTTGCCTTTCTCGGAAATAGCATCAATAATCGCTACGTAATCCTCCGAATGGCGGAAGAGCGAACGGAAAAGATTTTCTTTCTCGTTTCTCAGTTCGCCTTGCGGTGCGAAGATAAGTCGGTCGATGTTCTGCGCAACACTCAACTCCTTATCCATCAGCGTCATGTAATACGGAATCCCTCCAAACACCATAAAGAACTCAGCTATTTCTCGATCGTTATAGCCGAAATGGTATGCGTCAAAATACCCCTTGCATTGGCCAATGGTAAAAGGCGCTAGGTACATCTCGTGTGTCACACGATTATGCAAACCTCCGTGATTATTGATAACGTTGTCCAACATCCACGAAGCCGCACTACCGCAGACAAACAACTTGATGTCCGAACGAGCCGATGCCCAAGCGTTCCAGAAATGCTCAAAAGCAGGAATGAAATTCGACTTAGGCGTATCCATCCAAGGCAGTTCATCGAACAAAAGCACTTTCGTCTCTTGCTTACAACACTCTACATAGCGTTGCAACTCAATAAATGCCTCTTGCCAGTTCTCACTCATCTTGGCTTCCGGCATAACCTGACGCAGCGTGAGATTGAAATTCTGCAACTGCTCCGCGTTTGTCACATTCGCCATTCCTGTAAAACTAAAGCATAGCGAATCGCCTAATGTCTGCCGAAGCAGAAAGGTCTTTCCTACACGCCGGCGACCATACACCGCCACAAACTCTGATCTGCTACTACTCAAATACTTGTTAATCAATCGGCACTCTTCTTCGCGCCCAAAAAGTTGTTCCTTCATAACGCATTTTGTAAAAAGTGCTGCAAAGGTACAACTTTTATTTGGTTTGAGCAAATAATTTTAGCAAAAAGTGCTGAAATGTGTACTTTTTTGTGCTGTTTCAGCAGATTATAGTAACAAATCACCTATTACTCTGTGTACAATATGTCAAAGATCTTTTTGTCTCGTTTTTATAGTGCTAGGCTCGCACTATGTTTCTTTATCTTTTAGGGTCCATTTTCGGTCTTTTTGGATATATACATACGAAAAAAGCGGGACTGCATTGTTGCTGTTCCGCTAACTCAGGCTCTGGTATTGCCTTCAATTCCAAACAACAACACTGAGCCCACGCTATATGTATTTATAGTACGCGCAATGCGTGTACGCAAATACACACCATGAGCATCTTAGTGCTGCAATGTTTTGGATGTTTATTGAATTTACCAGATTCGAGTTAGCCAAAACAAAGCGCTTAAGACGCCTTTTTCAATATGTCACCGCTTTTTTACGCTGTCGGTGCCAGCGGCATACATTTTGCGCCGCAAAATTACTAATAATTTTCCATATACGCAAATAATTTAAGAATTATTTATGAATTTTGTGGCTTTTTGCGGGCATAGAAAATATATCAGTCGTAAGCATGTCGTGTCCCGACGAGTTATTTAGTTCCTGTACGGGGCGGAGGGATGTACAAGCCATTAGCATCGCCGCGAGGAGAAGAAAATGACACTATTTTCCCGATATATGCAAATAATTTTGCACAATTCAAAAAAAAGCAGTAACTTTGCAGGCAATTTGAAACCAATAGACACCTTATTATAAATATATATAGCAATGAAAAAAATCATTTTCGCATTGGCCCTTGCGGCTATTTCGCTGAGCATGAGCGCACAACATGTGGCGCCGCTCAACATCCAATTGACCGAGTTTAACCTGGATTCGCTCCGCATCAAGAATGCAACCGACCAGCCTACGTACGCCACGGAGCTGCAGCACATTGCCCTCCTGCAGGACGCAGAGATGCAAGCCATCAAAGAGGCCTGGAAAGTACTCAAAGACGAGAAGGCGCATGCCAAGAATATTGCCGCCTGTCTGAAGGAAGTGAACGGTTCGGTCAGCAACCTCCAGAAAACCGCCGAGAAGGAGATCGACGTCCTCAAGAACATGATCAAGACTATCGAGAAGCAACTGAAAAGCCTGCGCTCGCTCTCCAAACTCGCCCCCGAGACACGTGACAGCTACAGCGACTACCTGACCGCCGAAAAACGCTACCTGGAGACCATGCTCGACGAGGTAACCGCCCGCCAGAAAAACCTGATGGAAGCCCAGGATGGCGCCCAACGGATGCAAGCCGATCTGAACGCCTTCAACCTGGAGATCCAGCAGAAAGAACTCGACCTCAAACAACTCGAGACCACCTGCAAGGCACGCGCCGAGCAAATCAAAGCCGAGCAGAAAATCGTCAAGGCAATGCTTAAAAACAAATAAACCATGCGAGTAATCAACCTATCCGAGCAAAACAGCGTGCTCAACCAGTTCCTGCGCGAGATTCGCGACGTTGACATCCAGCGCGACCCGCTGCGTTTTCGCCGTAATATCGAGCGTATCGGTGAGTATATGGCTATGGAGCTGAGCAAGGAGCTTGACTATCAGCCTACCGAAGTTCAGACTCCGCTCGCCACCACAACCGTGAATACCATCAGCGATCAGCTGGTAGTAGCTACCATTCTGCGTGCCGGCCTGCCGCTGCACCAGGGATTCCTCAACATCTTCGACCGCGCAGAGAATGCCTTCCTAAGTGCTTACCGCCGCGTAGGACGCAACGTGCATGGCGAAGAGCAACTCGAGATCGTAGCCGAGTATATGGCTGCGCCGTCGATCAACGGCAAGACGCTCATCATCGCCGACCCGATGCTCGCCACCGGCATGTCGATGGAGGTGGGTTATCTGGCACTGCTGCGTCACGGTACACCGAAGCACACGCACCTCTGCTGCACCATCGGTACGCCGCAGGCTATCGACTGTCTGCGCAAGTCGCTCAACGACCGTGAGGACGTGACCCTATGGTGCGCTGCCATCGACCCGATCCTGAACGAGAAGAAATATATCGTTCCCGGCCTGGGTGACGCAGGCGACCTATGCTACGGCACCAAGATCCACCTCTCCGACCGTAAGTAATGCACCACGACGAGCTACTATATCAACTCGCGCTGGTAGCCCTCTATCCGTACCGTCTCAGGCTGGCACGTCAACTGCTCAGCCGTTACGGTACGGCGCGTGAGGCATGGGAGCAACTGGACGAACCGGGCAAAGCTGCCGCGTGGCAACGCGCCGAACAAGAGGCCGAATTCATCCAGCGGCACGGTATCCAAACCTGGTTCTGCACCGACGAGGACTATCCAAGACGACTCCGCCAGTGTGCCGACTACCCGATTATGCTTTTCGGCAAGGGTAATATCCGCCACTCGGAAGGCAAGATGGTATCCGTTGTCGGTACACGACGCGCCACGGAACGCGGCAAGGAACTGACCCGACGGCTGGTGCTGGAACTCGCACAACTATGCCCCGACGTGACGATCATCAGCGGCCTGGCCTACGGCATCGACGTAGCCGCCCACCGAGCTGCCCTGGAAGCCGATCTGCCGACTATCATCGTGCCGGCACACGGACTGGATAGGATCTATCCTTCGGTGCATCGGCAGGTAGCCGTCGAGGCCCTGCAGCAAGGCGGCATCCTAACGGAATATATGTCGGGCAACGAACCGGAGAAATCGCATTTCGTAGCCCGTAACCGTATCGTGGCGGGACTGGCGGATGCCGTCGTCGTAGCGGAGTCGCGTGCACACGGCGGTTCGCTCATCACCGCCAATATGGCTATCGACTACAACCGCGACCTCTTCGCTTTCCCCGGCCGACCGGGCGATGAAGAGTACCGGGGTTGCAACGACCTCATCCGATTGCAGAAAGCTACGCTCATCGACTCGGCCATGGACCTGGTGCAAGCCATGAACTGGCAACCCGCAGAACCACAACCGGCGAACGAACCCACGCTGTTCGAAAGTACGGATACACCTATCCTTGCCCTCGTGCGTTCCGCCGAGGACGGTATACCAATCAATAGTATCGTCGAGGAAACCGGTATGGACTACAGCGAGGTTAGTGCTGAACTGGTCATGCTGGAACTGGAGGGCAAAGTACGTGCCCTACCGGGAGGAATATACCGGATTCTGAATTAATAAATCCCCAGGGCCCTATTCTCCTTATCGGTCATCTGCGCCTTGGTCTCGGGGGTTTTATCGCCCTGACCGGTCAGATGGAGCGCACCATGGATGATGATACGGCGGAGTTCGTCCTCAAAACCTGCACCTACTTGCTCCGCATTCGAGCGCACCGTATCCAGCGAGATGAATATATCGCCCGAGATAACGCTCGGCGTAGAGTAGTCAAAGGTGATGACATCCGTATAGTAGTCGTGCCCCAGAAACGAACGATTCACTTCCAGTTCGTGTTCGTCCGAACAGAAGATATAGTTCAGATTCCCTACACCAAAACCGTATTCAGCCGCAACGGCACGTATCCAACGGCTGATACGCGCTTGGTCCAGAGCGGGCATATCGATATGTTCTGCCGTAAAATGTATCATCGTCGTTAAGCAAAGAATATTCCTGCCAGCACAAAGGCCGCTACCGCACCCGCCAGGTCTGCCAACAGACAGCAGGCCACGGCATGGCGTGTATCCTTGATTCCCACACTACCGAAATAGACAGCCAGCACATAGAAAGTTGTATCGGTCGTACCCTGCAGGATACAGCAGAGTCGTCCTACCAGACTGTCTGCCCCATGCGTGGTCATCGCCTCGAGCATCAGTCCGCGTGCGCCGCCACCGCTCAAGGGCTTCATCAGCGCCGTCGGCACCGCACCTGCCATGTCGGGATTAATACCGCACTGCGCAAAGCACCACGCCAGTCCCTGCTCCAACAGTCCCATAGCACCACTGGCGCGGAACATGCCCACCGCCACCAGGATGGCGATCAGATAAGGGATGATGCTGATAGCCGTCTGGAAGCCCCCTTTCGCACCATCAATAAAAGCATCGTACACATTGATCTTCTGCACAGCGGCTTGTAGTACAAACCAACAGATAATACCCAGCAACAGAATCGCCGCTATGGCAGCGGACACCTTGCCCAACGCGGCGGGCGAGAGAAGCGTAGCGCCCCAAACCAACAGCGCCACCAGGGCCGTCAGGCCGATAAGGGTAGCCAGCACCACCGGATCCTTCATCCGGATACGCTGCGCCGCGCACACGCATACCAGTCCCACTAGCGTAGCTACATACGTAGCGATCAGTATCGGCAGAAAGACATCCGCCGGATTAGCCGCCCCGAGTTGGGCACGATAGGCCATAATCGTAGTCGGCACAAGCGTCAGTCCGCTGGCGCCCAGCACGACGAACATAATCATCGCGTTTGAGGCTTTCTGCTTGTCGGTGTTGAGTTCCTGGAGTTCGCCCATAGCTTTCAGCCCCATAGGCGTCGCCGCATTGTCCAACCCGAGCATATTCGCCGCGATATTCATCATCATCGAACCGAATACCGGATGCCCCTTCGGTATCTCCGGGAAGATACGACTAAAGAAAGGCGCTACGCCACGGCTGATCGTGTTGACCGCTCCGGCACGTTCACCCACCTTCATAATACCCATCCATAGCGATAGGACACCGGTAAGTCCGAGCGAGAGCTCGAAACCCGTCTTGGCATTCTCAAAAGTCGCATTGAGTATCTCGGAAAAGATGTCTACTTGTCCGAAACATACAGCCTGGACGATGCCCATCAGCACCGCCAACAAAATAAGCGCAATCCAGATGTAATTCAGAATCATGCTGCAAAATTACACTTTTTTCTCGAATTGTGCAAATTATTCTTGCATATACGTTAAAAAAGTTGTATCTTTGCAGGCTGAAATGGCAATCCGACGCAAAATATATCAGGCTTGGGCTTATATCGCCCATCTGTTCACCGCTTGGAATACAGGCGGGGAAGGCATTCACTCCCCCTACCTCTTCTATCTCGTGCGCATGCTGATATACGATCAGAACAGTTTTTACGCCTGGCGGGATATCGAGCGTGAACGTCGCCGACTGCTCCTCTCCGATGAGTCGGTGGATGTGCAGGACTTCGGTACCGGTGCTTCCACGCCCGGAGAGACCTATCGAAGACGGGTGCGCGACATTGCCCGGGATAGCCTGGAGCAAGCTCGTGTGGCGCAAATCCTGTTCCGGCTCGTCAACTATGTCGGGCACGTGGTGCAACGACCGCTACGTATCGTCGAACTCGGCACCTCACTCGGTATCACAACCGCCTATTTGGCTAAGGCTGACAGCCGTAATCATGTGACCACCTACGAGGGAAGCGACGCGTTGATCCAGCAGGCACGTACGGTATGGAAAAACCTCGATATAAGGGGAATAGAAGTGGTAGAAGGGAATATCGATAAGACCTTGTTGCCTTCGCGCGACGCACGCACGCGCGATAATATAAAAGGAGAAGAGACAACCATCGATATTGCTTTTCTGGATGCCAACCACACCCGTGAAGCCACGCTTCGCTATTACCATACCCTGCAGCAACATGCCTCCGAACAGTCGATATTTGTCATCGACGATATCCACCACTCGCCCGAGATGACGGAGGCATGGCGCGAGATTTGCGCGCAGAAAGAAGTGACTACTTCGATGGATATGTTCTATTTCGGATTGATCTTCTTTGATAAACATTACCTCAAACGCCATTATAAACTACGCATATGAGTATTTATACCAAGACAGGTGACCGGGGGCAGACCAGTCTTGCCACCGGAGAGCGGGTCAGCAAAACGGATGCGCGACTCGAAGCCTACGGTACGGCCGATGAACTCAACTCCTGGATCGGATTGCTGCGAGCAGCGATCGATAACGGTGAACGATTAGCGGTGAGCGGTGAGCGGATTGATGCCCGACTCGAATGGATCCAGCAACGACTCTTTAATATCGGAGCCGCCTTGGCCGGTGCACCCGGACAGTGGATCGACGGGGAGGATATCCGTCTGCTGGAGCAGTGGATCGATGCTATGATACAAGAAGCACCCCTGGTACGTGCGTTCGTACTACCTGCCGGAAGTGAGTGCGTCACCCGAACACATGTCTGCCGCACCGTCGCCAGACGGCTGGAACGACGTATCTTGATGACGGAAGATTATGCACAGGAAGTGCTGCAATTTGTCAACCGATTGAGCGATTATTTGTTTGTTTTGGCAGAATATATTGCTCGAAAAAAGGGAGAAAACCCTCAAATTTGGGAAAAAGAAGCAAAATGTAAAAATTGAATTTGATAACTCAATTTTGCAAAAAATGCATAAAAAATGAAAAATATCGTGAAAAAGTTTGCGTAATTCGAAAGTTTTTAGTACTTTTGCACGGTAATTTCGATAAAAAGCGTCCGTTAGCGGGCTTTTTGTCGTGTGCGCGCAGCTTTATGCTGTTTGTTAAGTAATTGATAATAAACTGATTATAAGGGGGCTTTGTCCCTTGGGAATTATGTATTGGACGCTAGAATTGGCTTCGAAGATTGAGGATGCACCTTGGCCTGCTACTAAGGAAGAGCTTTTAGACTATGCGAATCGCATCGGTGCTCCGATGGAAGTAATCGAGAATTTGCAAGAACTCGAGGATGAAGAAGAGGTGTACGAAAGCATAGAAGACATATGGCCGGACTATCCCGACCGTGACGATTTCTTCTTTGACGAAGAAGAGTATTAATAGTTGACAATTGATAATTGGAAATTTGTGAAACGATATATTGTTCTACTGGTTGGGGTGCTGGCTGTGCAGCTGATGTATGCGCAGTTTGATCCGCAGATGGGGCAGTATATGTACTTACAAAATGCTTATAATCCTGCAGCGGCAGGAGACGGCGACTTGATGAAGGTGGCGGGCATGCACCGCATGCAGTTTGTCGACATTACAAACGCGCCTATGACCACTTGGTTCTCCTTCAGTTCGCCGTTCATGATAGGCAAAACAAAACATGGTGCTGGAATCCGTTTCATGAACGATCGATATGGTCTATACACCAACCAAGCGCTCTATGTGCAGTATGCATATCGTCAAAAGGTAGGCAAAGGGTACTTGAGCGTCGGTGTAGACCTGGGGTTCGTGAACGTTGGATTCAAGGGAGACAGCGTCAACCTCAGCCGTATGGGCGATGAATACCACGATGCCAATGACCCCGTGGTGCCGACAGGCAGCAAATCGGGCATGAAATTCGACATGGGAGCCGGTATTTATTACGCCGCAAGCAACTGGTGGGTGAGTGGCAGTTATAGCCACGTGACGCGACCCGTTGTAGAATGGGACGATCAGTCGGATGTGACGCTGGTAGGTACGATGTACCTCGCCGGCGGATACAGCCACCAATTCAAGAACCATCGCGACTGGCAACTCCAACCCTCACTGCTGGTGATGAGCGACTTTCGTTCGTGGGATGTCAACCTGACAATGCTCTGCGAATACAAAGAACGCTATCGCTGGGGACTGGGCTACCGCATCATGGGAAGTGTGAACATCTTATTGGGTATGGATATCATCTCTGGACTGCAGCTCGGCTACACCTTTGAGATGCCTACCAATAAGTTGCTCCTCGAGAGCTATGGTTCGCACGAATTATACCTGGCTTACGGATTTGACATCCTCAAGCCACGACGCAACAACAAGTACAAAAGTATTAGATACTTATAATATATTGAAAATATCTATTAATTTGGTAATATGAAACTGACAAAGATTCTGCCATTGGCTGCATTGCTGCTTGCATTGGTAGCATGTAACAAACCTGCCGGAGAACTGGTAGGTGCCGGCAATTCGGGTAACTTCAAGGAAGCCAACCCCTATGGAATGATCTTTATTAAGAAAGGCTCGTTTATGATGGGCGCCAACACGCAGTCTGCCATCTTCGGACAGGAAGACAATGTCATGATGGCTACCGTGGACGCTTTCTGGATGGACGAAACCGAGATCACGAACGATGAGTACAAGCAGTTTGTGAACTGGGTACGCGACTCCATCGCTATGCGTCGCCTGATCATGAAGGAAGTGGAAGGCTTCTCCAGACGCCCGTCTAACGTGAGCGAAGATGAGGATATTCCGTTGGATCAGATGCCTATCGACTGGAGCAAGGCCAAGAAAATTCCTTGGGGCAACTGGCGTATGCAAGAGGACGATGTCCGCGATGCACTCGCTACCATGTTCTATAGCGACGGTACGCTCAAGACCAACTTCCTGCACTACCGCTACTCGTGGGTGAACTACGACGAGGCTATCCTGCAGCGCAACAAGTTTGACGTGGCTACCAGCCGTTATCCCGAAGGCGCAAGCGTACGCGTGGATACATCGTGGGTGAACGAGGAAGATGGCGGTATCTATGACTCCACTATCGTTCGTCCGTTGCGCGAACCGAAAGACCTGATTACCAGCAAGATCATCTGTGTATATCCGGATACCCTTGTTTGGATTCGCGACTTCCAGTATTCGTACAACGACCCGATGATGCATAAGTACTTCTCCCACCCGGGCTATGCCGACTATCCTGTAGTAGGTGTTACGTGGGAGCAGGCACACGCTTTCTGTGATTGGCGTACCAAGTTCTTTAACGCACATTCCAAATACGGTGCACAGGATTATCGCCTGCCGACAGAGGCACAGTGGGAGTATGCTGCACGCGGTGGCCGCAAGATGGCTATGTATCCGTGGGGCGGCAACTATGCGCGTGATGCCAAAGGTTGCTTCTTTGCTAACTTCAAGCCTTATCGCGGTGGTTACAACGACGATACGGGAACCACAACCATGAAGGTGGCTCAGTTCCGTCCGAACGACTTCGGTCTGTTTGATATGGGTGGTAACGTGGCAGAGTGGACCAACTCGGCCTTCCAACCCTCGTCCAACACTACCGTTCATGACCTGAACCCGGACTACTCGTACATGGCACGTAAGTCGGATCCCGATATCCTGAAACGTAAAGTAGTGAAGGGTGGTAGCTGGAAGGATATCAGCTACTACATGCAGTGCGGTGTACGTACCTATGAGTATCAGTACGAGAGCCGTCCGTATATCGGATTCCGCTGCGTTCGCGCCTATATCGGCGATTAATCCGTAAAGGAAATTTATTAAAAACAAGAAAATATAAACAAAAAATCAAATAAAAGTCTCTTTGAGTTATGGCAACTAACGAAAAACAAAGCGGTTTCATGCGCTGGTATGAATCCTACCAAGGTAAGAAAGTAGTGAACACAGTGTATTCTGCCGGAGCTTCGGTCGTTATTGTGGGTGCATTGTTTAAGATTCTGCACTGGCCGGGCGCAAGTTATGTGCTTATGGCAGGTATGTTTACTGAGGCATTCCTGTTTATCATTGGTGTGTTCGAAAAACCGCACCCTGAGTTCCATTGGGAGAACGTCTTCCCGCAATTGTTGGAGTTTGGCGCCAAGCCTGAGTTGATAGAAGAGAAAGCCAATCAACCTCGTCCGACCCTGTTGGCTGCCGGCGTAGAGGGTAAGGCTGCTATGCCTATGGGTGGTATCGCCGCTCCGGTGGCTGCATCGGCTGCTCCTACCGCTCCTTCCATCACCGAAGAAGAGGCTAAGACCTTCAAGTCCAGCATTGCCGAGATGACCAAGACGGCTAAGCAACTCGCCGCTGCAGGTGAGGCAGCTGAGAAACTGACCGCTTCCTACGGTGCAGCTGACGCAAGCATCCAGGGTCTGACCCAAAATGCACAGGTTTGCCAGCAGAATATGGCCGTTGTAGGTACCAGCCTGCAGAATATGGCTGTTTCGGCACAGGCTCAACAGCAAAGCTTCGAGGCCGTAGGTGCTTCGCTCCAGGCTGTTGCTACCACCGCACAGGCTTATCAGCAAGGTATCGAGCAAGTAGGCGCTAAGATCGGTTCGCTCAACTCGCTCTACGAATTGCAAATCAATAACATCAATGCGCAGAACCAGGTAAGCACCGCTATGGCAAAAGACCTGCAGACCCTGCAGGCTAACACCGCATCGGCCGCTAAGAGTAGCGAGGCATACAACGCAGGCGCTCAGCAACTGGCTCAGCAGGTAGCAAGTCTCAACCAAGTATACGGCAATATGCTGAATGCACTGGCATAATCCAATGTGTATTCTTAACTAATTACTAATTAATTAAAGAGAATTCATATGGGAGGAGCAAAAAACTGTCCGGAAACCCCGAGACAAAAAATGATAGGTATGATGTACCTGGTGCTCACCGCCATGTTGGCCTTGAACGTGAGTACGGACATCTTGCAAAGTTTTACTGTGGTTGACAACAGTCTGCATGCTTCAATCGATGGTAACAACAACCGTAACGGTAACCTCTACTATCGATTCTGGAAGTCCAGCAAGCGCGAGGAAGTCAAGGTAGGACCTTGGTATGCCAAGTCGCAGGAACTGAAAGCAGAGGCCGACAAGACCTATGATTTCATCCAGAACTTCAAGGAGCAGATCGTTCGTATCACCGATGGTGATAAGGCTGTTGACGCACGCAAGGCTGCCGATAAGAACCAAGACGGTTCGCGTAATATCGAAGGTAAGGACAACCGTGATGCTGCCGGTCAGTATGCTATCGCAGAAGGTCATGGTGAGGAGCTGCGCCAAGTGCTCGAAACGTATCGCGACTATCTGTGCCAACTGACCGATACCGGTGAGTACGGCCAGCAACGTCGTGACGAGATCATGATGCTGTTCAATACCGATGAGGTATATAGCGAAAACGAGAAACAAATGGTACCTTGGGAAGTAGCTATGTTCGAAGGTATGCCTACGGCTGCCGCTATCGCACTGCTTTCTAAGATCCAGAACGACGTACGTGCTACTGAGGGTCAGATGATCCAATATCTGTACGACCGTACTGACGCCAACGATATTACCGTAAACCGTATGTCGGCTTACGTAATTCCGAAGGCTATGCGTGTCGGCGTAGGTGAGAAATACGAGGCTCAACTCCTGTTGGCCGGTATTGATACCCTGCAGACTCCGGAGTACTATGTAAATGGTCAGAAGATCGGTAGCGACGGTCTCTATACCTTTACTGCTTCCGGCGTTGGTGAGCATACCTACTCGGGTGTGATTAAGTATCGTAACAATGCCGGTGAACCGGTAGAAGCACAGTTCTCACAGCGCTACATCGTAGAGGAAGTAATGCACGATTTCAAGCCCGAGAAGCAGGATAAGATGACGCCTAACGTGGCTATTACCAACCGCGACTTGTCGGTAGTATACCAGGGTTATGGCCATACCTTCATGGTAACATCCACTACGATTCCGGCTTCGCAGCTGAATATGTCGGCTTCGGGAGCATCGGTTAGCAAACTCTCTCCGGGTCTGTTCCGCGTACAGGCAACGGCTTCGCCGGGTTCGGACATCACGATCAACGTGACCGGTTCGTACCAGGGTAAGACCGTCAGCCTGGGTAGCGAGAAATTCCGCGTAAAACGACTGCCGAAGCCTATGCCTTCGCTGTCGGTTGGCGGACGTGAGTTCACCGGTGGTAAGATCGCCCGTGGTCAGTTGCTCAACTCTGGTGCTACGGTTGTAGCCAGCTACGGTGAGGACGCTCTGATCAAGGCAGACTTTACCGTACAGAGTTTCCAAATCTACGCACAGGGTAAGTACCTGCAATCCAGCGGTGCACACTATTCCGGCGAACAACTGGCATTGCTCAAGACACTGTCGATGGGTACGCCTGTGATGTTCCTCGGTATCAAGGCCAAAGGTCCTGGTGGTGTGATCCTCGACCTGCGTCCGATATCGTTTGTGCTGAACTAATTAAATATCAACTATATGAAAAAATTGTGTATTATTGCGTGCTTGACGTTAGGCCTCTCGGCTGCTACGTTCGCACAGCACCCCGTAAACTCGTTCTTCGACGAACTGGGTACAGCAAATATTCACACCGAAGATCTGGTGACCTGCATCGATGCTAACGGTCGTTTCCGTAACGATACTATCGTGACGGTATTCCACCGTCTGGACGATGTCGTATGGGCAAAATATGTCTATAGCATCATCGACCTTCGTTATCGTCAGAACTACCAGTTGTACTTCCCCACCAACATTACGGATACCGACTACCGTAACCTCTTCAAGGTGATGGTAGATGCTATCTCCGAGGGTATGCCGGTGTATGACAAGGTGATTGGTACAAATACGGTAAAACCGCTGAAACCGGATTTCAGTAAGCCGCGTTCGAAACGTGACGTAGTGACCGTCTTCCTGCCGGATCCTACTACGGTGATGACGCCCGACGGTGAACTGCCGGAGTGCTTCTCCAACCCGACTTGTACAGACTATTCGATTTTCCAGTATGACTCGATCAACGATGCGTTGACCTTCCAGAGTTATTTCTATGAGAACTTCGCCAAGAATATGTACAAGTACCTGATCCAGGAGATCGTATTCTTCGACAAGCACACCTCGCGCCTGCACCGTAAGATTCTGGCCATCGCGCCGATGCACCCGAGCAAGTTCCCGCCTCAGTTGGTAAAAGACTGGGCTACTGCCGGAGCTGCCGAGGAGGAGACCACCGAAGAGACATTCGGTGAGGACGTCTTGGCTATGGCCGGTATGGAGGAGAACCTGGATGAATATCCCGAGGATATGCCTGCCGTAACGACCGCTACGCCTACCAGCGGTAGCCAGATCATGAATGCCCTCTACGAGTCGGTACTGTTCTGGGTTCCGTTTGACGCACTTCGTCCGTACCTGGCTAACCAGTACGTGATCCCGATGCAGAACGAGGTAAAGCGTGTGACCTTTGACGAGTTCTTCCAGAAGCACTTGTACACCTCTTATATCGTAGGTGACGGAAATATGTACAACAAGAATATTCTTGATTTCCAGACCCGCCAAGGTCAAGATATGACCGAGGAAGAGGTGAAGAAAGAGCAAAGCCGTATTCAGACTGAGATGCTCAACTTCGAGCAAGACCTCTGGGAATATTAATCCGAACAACTGTAAGAAGGGCAGGTCAACCAACCTGCCCTTTTTAGCCAATTTAGGAATTTGACAGAATGAAGCGCGCACATCATTTTTTTAATATGTATTTTACGGCAGCCATCAGTGTGTTCCTGGTGCTGTTGATGATTGGCGTGGAGTGTGTCCTGCTGTTGTCTGCCGTCAATGCCGTGAGCCACTTCAAGGAGAATGCCGTGGTGACGGCCATGCTGAGCGGTAATGTCGACTCGGTAGGGATCGCTCAGGTGGATTCACAGTTGCATGCATGGCCCTACTTCTCGAAAATCGAGTTTACCTCGCGTCAGCAGGCCCTGGAGCAACATATCGACGAACTGGGCGAAGACCCGACCGAACTGTTGGGCTTCAACCCTCTGTTCGACTCCTACGACCTGCATCCTACGGCTGAATATTCTACGCCGGAGGGCATGGAGGAGATCGCCGAGAAACTGGAAGAACTGCCTCAAGTGGACCGCGTGATGTATCAGAAGGACCTGGTGCAGCAGATCGAGCGGAATATCAACAAGGCCTCTGTCGTACTGATGCTCGTGGCAATCGTACTGTTGCTGATTGCCATGTTACTCATCGTAAATACGATTCGCCTCCAGATCTACTCCAAGCGATTCCTGATTAATACGATGACGCTCGTTGGAGCTACAGGTTGGCATATCAAGGCGCCGTTTGTAGGCAAGAATGTGCTGATGGGCTTGATCGCCGGCTTGTGCGCCCTGCTGGTACTGGGCTTGAGTGTGCTGTACCTCAGAGATCATATGGATATCATCCTCTTCCCGCTCAACGCAGAGAATATCCTGATTATTTCGGGTGTGGTGCTCGGTTGCGGATTGATGCTCACGCTTTTGGCATCCCTCATCGCTACGGGACGTTATATCCGAATGAGTACGGATACCATGTACGAGATTTAACAAACTAGCATAGCTTTTGATTATACAGATATGAAACATAGACTTTCCAAACTGAACTTAATCCTCATGGCCGTCGCTTTTGTGGTCATCCTGGTTGGGTTCTATCTTACGGCCGGTGCGCCGAGCGGCGAGGTATACAATCCGGATATCTTCTCGTTTCGTCGTATCACAGTAGGTCCGATGACCTCGCTGGCCGGTTTTGTGCTGATGATTATTGCCATCTTGATTCCGAGTAAGAAGAAATGAGTTGGTGGGAAGCACTTATATTGGGTATTGTGCAGGGATTGACCGAATTCTTGCCGGTATCCTCTTCCGGACACCTGACGATAGGTCAGACCCTGCTGGGTGTGGAGTTTGCTGAGGGCGATATGCTGCTCTTTGACGTGGTCGTTCATGCGGCTACCGTCTGCGCCACGTTGGTGGTCCTATGGAAGGAAGTCCTCTGGTTGCTTCGCGGCACGTTTACCACCCCCGCCTGGAACCAAGAAAAGCAGTATGCCGGAAAGATACTGCTTTCTATGGTGCCGGTCTTCGTAGTCGGTATGTTCTTCAAGGATAAGGTGGAGGCTATCTTCGGAAGCGGCCTACTGGTGGTAGGTTGTTGCTTGCTGGTGACGGCTATGCTGCTTGCTTTTGCCCAGTATGCCAAACCGCGTCAGAAGGAGCAGATTAGTTGGGTGGACTCGTTCGTTATAGGTCTTGGTCAAGCGCTGGCTGTGTTGCCGGGCTTGAGCCGAAGCGGTACGACGATTGCAACTGGTCTGTTGCTGGGCGACAAGAAAGAACAAGTGGCGCAGTTCTCCTTCCTCATGGTGTTGGTACCTATCCTGGGTGCCGCACTGCTGGATGCCAAAGATATCCTCCAGGGTGAGGTGGTTAGCCAACTGGGCGTAGGAACGTTGCTGGTGGGCTTTATAGCCGCCTTCGTGACGGGATGCCTGGCATGCCGCTGGATGATTACTATTGTTAAGAAGAGCAAACTGATATACTTCGCCGTATATTGTCTCTTGATAGGTCTATTTGCTATCGGTTATGGACTTTATTGAAGGTGAGATAATAGCCATTGACAAGCCGCTGCACTGGACCAGCTTTGATATCGTAAGCAAGGTCCGTGGGGCGATATGCCATTATCTGGGGCAACGCAAACTCAAAGTAGGGCATACCGGAACGTTAGACCCCTTAGCCACCGGTGTTGTAATAGTTTGCACCGGCAAGAAGACCAAACTCATCAGCCAGTTGCAGTATGATACCAAAGAATATCTGGCTACGCTGCAATTGGGAGCCACGACACCGAGTTATGACCTGGAGAAGGAAATCGACCAGACCTATCCTACGGCGCATATCACGCGCGAACTGATCGACCGGGTGATCCCGCAGTTCGTGGGCGAACAATGGCAGACACCGCCGATGTTTTCGGCCGTACAGATTAACGGTAAGCGTGCTTATGAATTGGCGCGTAAGGGCGAGACGGTAGAACTGAAACCCAAGTTGCTGGTAATAGACGAGATAGAGGTGACGGATTTTAATGCGGAGACGATGCAACTAAGTATTCGTGTGGTTTGCTCCAAGGGCACGTATATTCGTGCGCTGGCCCGTGATATCGGCGAACGACTAGAGAGTGGCGCCCACCTCATCGCTCTGCGTAGAATACGCGTAGGAGATATCCGCGTGGAGGACTGCATGACGGTAGAGCAGTTCTCCGAGAGTTTGAAGAAATAAAAGACAATCATAAAGATATGTACAAAAGTAATGACATGAAGCTGAGCCAGTTCCGGTTTAAACTGCCGGAAGAGTTGATTGCTCAGTATCCTACTCGCTATCGTGAAGATGCCCGCATGCTGGTGCTGCATCGTAAGACGGGCGAGATTGAGCACAAGACCGTAATGGATGTGCTCGACTACTTTGATGAGGGTGATACCTTCGTGTTTAACGATACCAAAGTATTCCCGGCGCGTCTGTATGCCAAGAAGGAAAAGACGAATGCCAATATCGAGGTATTCCTTTTGCGTGAACTCAATCATACCAATCGTTTCTGGGATGTACTCGTTGACCCGGCTCGTAAGATACGCGTGGGCAACAAACTCTTCTTCGACGAAGACCCGACGATCATCGCTGAGGTGATCGATAATACGACCTCTCGTGGCCGTACATTCCGCTTCCTGACCGACTATGATCAGGAGGAGTTCGTCGGTAAACTGTATGCCCTGGGTCATACGCCGCTGCCGCGATATATCCAGCGTCCTATGTCGGAAGAGACCCAGGCTAAGTTCGATGAGACCTTTGGCGGTCAGCCCGTAGAGGAAATGGATATTGAGCGTTATCAGACGGTCTTTGCCAAGAATATTGGTGCCGTAGCAGCACCGGCAGCCAGTCTGCATTTCTCCAAACAACTGCTCAAGCGCATGGAGATTCAGGGCATCGAACTGAACTTTATCACCTCTCACATGTCGCTGGGTAACTTCAAGGCCATTGACGTAGAGGACCTGACCAAGAGCAAATCCGACTCCGAACAAATAGCTATCAATCAGCATACTGTAGATGCCATCAACAGCACGCTGGATAAGGGGCATCACGTATGTGCGGTCGGCACAGAGATCATGCGCGCCATAGAGCATGTAGCCGGTACCAACGGACGCCTGAAAGCTTATGAGGGATGGACCAATAAGTTTATTTATCCTCCGTATCGTTTTGGATCGGCCGATGCTTTCTTCGTTAATTTCTATATGCCGCAATCGGCTCAGATGTTAATGGTAGCAGCGTTCGGCGGTTTCGAAGAAGTGATGAATGCTTATCAGACGGCTATCCGAGAGGGTTACCGCTTTGGAGATTATGGCGATGCGATGCTGATTGTAGACTGATGACAGTACGGATCGAAGAAAGTTGGCGACGCGTGTTGCAACCCGAGTTTGACAAGCCTTACTTTGAGTTGCTCACTGATTATGTGCGCCACGAATATCAGACCAACCGGTGCTATCCGCCGGCCGGTCTGATTTTTAATGCGTTCGACAGTTGTCCGTTCGACAAGGTTCGTGTCGTCATCCTGGGTCAAGATCCGTATCATGAACCCGACCAGGCACACGGACTCTGCTTCTCGGTGAATGAGGGGGTGCAGATACCGCCTTCCCTGCAAAATATCTACAAGGAGATCCATCGCGACTTGGGACTACCCATCCCTACTTCCGGTAACCTGCAACGTTGGGCCAACCAAGGTGTCCTGCTACTCAACGCTACGCTGACCGTCCGTGCCCATCAGGCCGGATCGCATCAGGGCAAGGGATGGGAAGAACTGACCGATGCGGCGATAGCGGCACTCAATCGTGAGCGCGAGCACATAGTCTTTATGCTCTGGGGATCCTACGCACAGCGAAAAGGCCAATTCATCGATCGCCACCGCCACCTCGTCCTGCAGACCAGCCACCCGTCGCCTCTCTCCGTCTATCGCGGATTTGAAGGATGCGGACACTTCTCAAAAGCCAATAAATACCTACAGTCAAACGGCTTGGAGCCGATACAATGGTAAAAAATATGAAGACACTACTCTTGATTGATGCCTATGCGATGATTTATCGCGCGTATTACGCCTTTATCCGGGCACCGCGTATGAACTCCAAGGGCGAGAACACCTCGGCAATCTACGGTTTTGCCACAACGCTGGATGATCTCTTGCGTCGCCTGAAACCTACCCATGTAGCGGTGGCCTTTGATCCGCATGGCCCTACGTTTCGTCATGAAGCCTATGAGGCGTATAAGGCGCAGCGCGAGGAGACACCCGAAGATATCCGTCGGGCAGTACCTGTCATCAAACGTCTGCTGCAGGCGATGAATATCCCTGCCCTGGAGGTGGATGGCTTCGAGGCGGATGATGTGATCGGTACGCTGGCCAAGCAGGCAGAGCAACAAGAGTTTGTGGTCTTTATGGCAACGCCGGATAAGGACTACGGTCAGCTGGTGTCGGAGCGTATCTTCATGTACCGTCCGCGTCATACGGGCGGTTTCGAGCAACTCGGTCCGAAAGAAGTGTGCGAGAAATACGGTCTCAGAAATCAGTCGCAAGTCATCGACCTGCTCGGTCTCATGGGCGATGCCAGCGACAATATCCCGGGCTGTAAGGGCGTAGGCGAGAAGACTGCAGTACAGCTGTTGCAGCAGTTCGGCTCGATTGAAAATATGCTGGCCAACACCGACCAACTCAAAGGTGCACTCCGTCAGAAAGTGGAGTCGCAGGCAGAGCAGATCCGTTTCTCGCGTTTCCTGGCAACGATACGTACGGATGTGCCTATTACCTTTGAGGCCGATCGGCTGGTGGTGCAGCAAGCGGATAAAGAAGCCCTGGTGCGACTCTACGGCGAATTGGAGTTTACGACGCTTCTCAAAAAACTCATCCCTGCCGACGAACCCGTGGCGCCTAAGCGTACCAAACAGGCAACGCCGGAGGCTACGCTCGATCTGTTTGCCGAAGAGGTGGCACCGGTCATCAAGACGCCGGAACAATTGCGCGAAGAACAGGAAGCACGCTTGTGCGCCTACCTGCTCAACCCTGAGGTGGCGTATAATCCGAACGTAGCCCCCAACTGGGAGGCGCTGCGTGCAGACGAGAATCTATGGACCCTCTACCGAGAGGTGGAACTGCCCTTAATGCCCGTACTGCGCGAGATGGAACAGGCGGGTGTGCGTATCGATGTCAACAAACTCAAAGAGGCTGAGCACCAACTTACGGCAGAATTAGAGGCGCTGGAGCGCGAGATATTCGCCATGGTAGATATGAACTTTAATATCAACTCACCGCGTCAGGTGGGCGAACTGCTTTTCGACCGCCTCCACCTCAGCGACAAGGCGAAGAAATCCAAGACCGGTCAGTACTCCACTTCCGAGGAGATTCTGCTTGCCATCAAGGATAAGCACCCCGTAGTAGGTAAGATACTGGACTATCGCGAACTGAAGAAACTCATCTCTACCTACGTTTCTACCTTGCCGGGTTATATCAATCCCCAGACGGGCAAGATCCATACTACATACAACCAGACGGTGACGGCTACCGGACGCCTCAGTTCGTCCAACCCCAACCTCCAGAACCTGCCTATTCGTTCGGAGCGGGGCAAGATGATACGCGAGGCGGTTATTCCCGATCCGGGCTGTCTGTTCCTGTCTGCTGATTATAGCCAGATTGAGTTGCGCTTGCTGGCGCATTTCTCGGGGGATGAGCATCTTGTTGAGGCCTTCCGCCAGGGGCAGGATGTCCATGCAGCTACGGCGGCTAAGATATTCCGAGTGCCGATCGAACAAGTGACCTCCGATCAGCGTCGCCGGGCTAAGACAGCTAATTTCGGTATTATCTATGGTATCTCGGCCTTTGGTTTGGCGCAACAACTCGACTGTCCGCGTGCCGAAGCCAAGGCGCTGATTGACGGCTACTTCGAGGCCTTCCCGCGTGTGGTGGATTATATCGAGAGCCAGAAACAGTTGGCGCGTGAACGCGGCTATGCCGAGACGCTCTTCGGACGCAAACGCTACTTGCCGGATATCCTCTCTCAAAATGCTACGGTGCGTTCGTTCGCCGAACGCAATGCCGTGAATGCTCCCATCCAGGGTACGGCGGCCGACATTATCAAGATGGCGATGGTCAGTATCAGCCGCCGTCTCCATCAGGAGAACCTACAGGCACAGATGATTATGCAAGTGCATGATGAATTGAACTTCAACGTACCGGAGCAAGAAGTAGAACGCGTGCGCGAGATCGTCGTGGGCGAGATGCAACACGTGGTTCATCTGTCCGTACCCCTGATTGCAGATTGCGGGGTAGGGAAGAATTGGTTGGAAGCACATTAAAATAAGTACTGATTATGAAACGGATCGTATTTGGTTGGGTCGTTATTCTACTTTGTGTTGTCGCACCCTTGCATGCGGGTGACACGATACGCGTACTGTGTATTGGTAATAGTTTCTCATGGGATGCCGTGGAGCAGGAACTCTATCCTTTGGCCAAGGCACAAGGTGTAGAACTCGTGATAGGTAACCTCTATTACGGCGGCTGCTCGCTACAGCAACATTATGAGTTCTATCGCGACGGCAAGAAGAACTACTCGTTTCGCGTTATCCGTGGCGGTGAACGCCAGGTCATGGAACATCGTTCGCTGATGGATGCCCTGAAGTATACGCGGTGGGATTATATCTCCTTCCAGCAGGCCAGCCACGATAGCGGTAAGCGCCTCTCCTACGAACCTTATCTGCGTCACCTCACGCAGATCGTCCGCCAAGAACAACCGAAGGCCCGTTTCTGCTGGTTGCAGACCTGGTCGTATGCCCGGGATGCCAAGCATCCGGCTTTCCCGTATTACGGCAGTTCGCAGCAGACGATGAACGACAGTATCGCCCTCTGTACGGGTCTGGTCATGCGTGCGTACCCAAAGATGCTTTTAGTGCCTTGCGGTTCGGCCATTACGTATGCCCGTCAGTCGTTGGGGGATGTGCTTTGCCGCGACGGATATCATCTGTCGTATGAGTTGGGCCGCTATGTAGCCTCGTGCGTATGGTGCGAATTGCTGACAGGCAAGAGCATTGTGGGCAATCCCTATAACAATGGCAAGATGACACCCGAGCAGTGCCTCCAAGCCCAGCAGGCCGCCCATGAAGCCATCAAAAAACCCTTCGTCAAGAAACCCTGCTATACGAGGAAATAGGTTATACTCATTATGCGACTACTACTTGATAAAATTCTGCAAACCGGCATACGTCTCTGTATGCTTACCGGCATTGCGTTTACTGTGACGGCATGTTATGCGCCTGTGCGCGATCCCGAGATGGAGGAATGGATGCGTCATAATGAAGACTCCCTGAAGGTAGAAAGCCAAATCCAGGACCTGAGCGCTGAGCAGGATTCTATCGCTTCGGAGGTAGATTAATTCGGTAGTTTTTGATAGATTTTCAGGCAAAATAGCAAAAAAACGCACCAAAATGCATTTTTTTTGCAGAAAAATTTGCGTATATGGAAAAAAAGCAGTACCTTTGCACCCGCTTTTGA
>JAFZNG010000011.1 GCA_017551025.1 Paludibacteraceae bacterium
GAGCTTTGAGCATCTTAGCAAGGACGTTAGCGATGGGTTTGGGTTCTGTAGCGAGCGCGATGCCGCAGTCATCGGACAGGAATCGTAGGAGTGCGGTGGCGCTGACGGGTGGCGTGAGATAATGGAGAGTCTGCCATTTGGCGCAGAAACAGATAGCCATCACGTTGAGCGGGTTATCGCGTGCGCTATCCAGTAGGCGATTGCCGAAGTTATGGTCAGCCACGTATCGGCGGACGCGTTGACTTTCTTCGGTTGTGCGCTGCGGATCTTCATCACCGAACTCATTGAGGAAGAGTTTCTTGAGGCGGGAAGACTCCGGAGTATCCTCATTGCTCTTCTTGGCGGAGGCCACTCCTCCCGTTTGTCGGGAGGACGTCCCGGGCATTCCGTTGGCATAGATGGTGCAGTCGTGCACGTCGTTCTTCTGTTCGGCGATGTAGGTCATGGTACCGTAGTTCTTGATGACCGGTGCCAGTTTTTCTGATTCAGTACTCATATTATTTAATTCATTTTGAAGGGTTGATACTTGTTGTGCGAGTTGGTCTCGTTGGAGTGTCAGTTCGTAACATTGTGCTTTGAGGTCGCGTATTTCTTCTTCCAACTGCTGGATATATTGATGCTGCTCCATAGCGGTATTAGCCCATCTGTCACGATCTTGACGGAGGGCTTCTATGGCATTATTGCCGGTCGTATGTGCTGCATCGTTCATATCTTTGCGGCGAAAATCGCCGCAAAGTTACTGCCTATAACTGCCAAAATCTGACAGTAATCTAAAAAAATGCAAAAAAAACACACCCAACTGAGAAATCGAGTGCATTTTTAGGCTTTTTTAAGCGATACCGGCTTGGTACTCATTGGAAAAAACTAAAATGGACGCTGCCGTAGCGGCGGGTTTCGACATGATGGGGATGCTGGGAGAAGTCATGGTCCTTGCCGTGCTCCAGGACAAACCAACCCTCGGGCTTGAGCAACTGCTGCTCAAAGATCAAATCGGGCAGGGTAGGCAACTGCTCTAAGGCATACGGCGGATCGGCATAGATGAAATCGAAACGGATATGACAGGCATGCAGGAACCGGAACACATCGCCGCGCACGACACTCAGATTATGAATACCGAGTTGCCGGCAGGTCTGGATGATGAAATTCTGCTGGGTATGCGCCAGCTCCACCGCCGTCACCTCACGCGCACCACGACTGATAAACTCCAGTCCGATACCGCCCGTACCGGCAAACAGATCGAGCATGTCCACCCCCTCGAAATCCATGCGGTTCTGGAGCAGGTTGAACAGGCTCTCCTTGGCGAAGTCGGTGGTCGGCCTCGCGGTGATATTTTTAGGGGGCGACAATCGCCGCCCCCCGTATTTTCCACTTATGATTCGCATAAGCTATTACGCTCTAAGCCGCATGGCTAATCGGGTGTCGAGCCACTCGACTTACTCCCAGTTACCTGCGTAGTTGTTAGGCTCTTCTACGTCGCCGACTTTCAGTCCGGGGTAGTGCTCGAGTTTGGTCTCCTGGTCCTTGAGGTTGACCAGTTCCTGTGCATCCAGGTCGCCCAGATAAGTATCAAACGGCGCATAGATAACGAACAAAGGAACGTGGGTACCGGAGGAAGTGGTATACTCGTTGTTAACCTCTACCTCAAACTTCTTGCCACCCGAGAACGGGATCACGCAGATATCAGCAATGTTGTCCTCGGTATACTGGCCCTTGAAGATCGCCTCGAGCATGTTCAGACGGAGCGTATCACGTGCGAAGCCCTGCAGACCGGCATCGATCATCTGCTTGTCGGTAGCCCAGATATAGGCGAACTTAGCGGAATCCGACTCAAAGACGGTATCCATCTTCTCTACGCGTGCCTTAGCAGCCTTGAAGATCTCCATAGCCTTAGCCTCGGTCATACCGGACTCGAGTTGCTTCTCGGTAAGGCTACCCATCTTGACCAACTCTTTCTTCGGGGTCGTCTTCAAGAAGAGGATCAGCGAATCCAAATCCGCCGTAAAACGACCGTTTTGGTTACGGAACTCGAGCTCAGCCGTACGCAGAGCTACCAGGTTTTTCACTACTTCAGCTTCACGCTCAACGCGGGCTTCTTCAAACTTAATCGGAGTGATAACACTCGAAACACACATTACTGCGATACCGATAGCACTCAGGCCGAGCAGTACACAAGCTGTAATCTTTAATGATTTCATATTTTTGGTATTAATTTAGATATTTTTCACTATAATTTGCGCATAATTACGAAAACTCGCTGCAAAATTACAATTTTTTTTTAATATATGCAAAAAAAATCGTATCTTTGTGCCGTTTTTTTATGGAAGATAGCAATAAGGTACTATATAATATCCTCTCGGAGCGGCTAAATCTGCTTCGTCAGTTGGATCAGGAGGGTGATTCGGATCGCCGTCGGCACGTAGCACGCGAGACCCAAAATCTGCATGCCCCGATGGCCCATAAACTCGGCTTGTATCAAATCAAGACCGAGATGGAAGACCTGTCGCTCAAGTTCCTGGACTACGACACCTATAAATATATCGCGCACGCGTTGAACGCCAAGCGTACCGAGCGCGAAGACTATGTAGCCCGTTTCATCGCCCCGCTCGAAAAGAAACTGAGCGAGGCAGGATTCCGGTTCACCATCAAGGGCCGGCCGAAATCGATCCACTCGATCTATCATAAGATGCAGGCGCAGCACTGCGACGTAGACCGTATCTACGACCTGTTTGCGATACGTATCATCCTCGATTCGCCGCCCGAGAAGGAGAAATCCGACTGCTGGATGGTCTATTCGATGATCACGGATATCTTCCGTCCCGACCCGCGACGCCTGCGCGACTGGCTATCCGTACCTAAGGAGAACGGCTACGAGTCGCTCCATACGACCGTGATGGGACCCGACAACCGCTGGGTAGAGGTGCAGATCCGTTCGCGCCGCATGGACGAAGTGGCGGAGAAAGGCGTAGCTGCCCACTGGGCTTACAAAGGCGTGAAGGGTAGTGTACTGGACCAGGAGAAGCAGTACGTCTATGTCTTCACCCCGACGGGTGACTTGAAACGGCTCTCGGCAGGTGCTACGGTGCTCGACTTCGCCTATTCGATCCACAGCGACGTAGGTAGCCACTGTATGGGCGGACGTATCCGCAACCAGCAGGTCTCGATCCGTCAGCGCTTGCAGAACGGTGACCAGGTGGAGATCTTTACCAATCCCAACCAGCATCCGAATGCCGACTGGCTCAACTTTGTCGCCAGCACCAAAGCCAAGAACAAGATACGCCAGCAACTCAAGGAAATAGAGTATCGCAACGCCGCTGCCGGACGCGAACTGCTGGAGCGACGCTTTAAGAACTGGAAGATCGAATACAACGAGACCGACGTAGCGCGTCTCTCGGATAAACTGGGCTACAAAGCCGTATCGGATATGTACCAGTCGCTCGCCCTCGGCAAGGAGGATATCCTGCGCCTGCGCGATCTGTACATGGCGCTCGACGAAGCCCCGCAACCCGTGCATACACCGCGGCAGGAATACGTACCCAAGGACGAACTGCAGGGACTGGCTATCGAGGTGGATATGAACGTCAAAAACGTCGATTTCAACCTCTCGAAATGCTGCAACCCGCAACCCGGTGACCCGATCTTCGCCTTTGTGTCCGTGACCAAGGGCATCCGTATCCATCGTATCGACTGCCCCAATGCGGAGAATATACGCGAGAAGTATCCGTATCGGATGATTCCGGCACGGTGGAGCCGTGCTTCGGAAATTAAAAATTAAAAATTAAGAATTAAAAATTGAACGAGTATCCGAGCATATTACTGGAGAATGCGGTGAATCAGTTTGCATCGCTGCCGGGCGTGGGTCGTAAGACGGCCCTAAGGCACGTGCTGTACCTGCTGCGCTCGCCGGAGCAGGACGTAGAACGCTTTGCCGAAGCCCTGACGAAATTGCGCAAAGAGGTGCGTTACTGCCGCCGATGCCATAATATCACGGATCAGGACGTCTGTCCGATATGCCAATCCCCGCGTCGCGACCAGAAGACGATATGCGTCGTGGAAAACGTACAGGACGTCATGTCGATCGAGAACACCGGTCAGTACAACGGATTGTATCACGTCCTAGGCGGCATCATATCGCCTATGGACAGTATCGGACCCAAAGACATAGAAATCGATTCGCTCCTGGCGCGACTGGAACCCGAACAGATCCGGGAAGTCATCCTCGCGCTACCCACCACCATGGAGGGCGATACGACCAACTTCTATATCTATCGAAGAATACAGAATACGGACGGCTTCGCGGATAGAATACAGAGGGGCGAATTTAAGATCTCGCAGATCGCACGCGGCGTAGCCGTAGGCAACGAACTGGAATATACCGACGAGATAACGCTCGGAAGGTCGATTGTTAACCGCATAGAATTTACTGCTTAATATGGAAAAGATTGTACGCAAACTGAATTGGTTTTATTACGGCGTGATGGTGCTGACGCTCGTCATCCTCACCCTGTTCCGCTACTTGTACGCCCACGGGATGTTCACGCCCATTGATCCGATGTCGACGCTCGGCATGATCCTGCAATATGCCGCTATTTTCGGTGCACTCGTGGCGCTGCCGCTTGGCCTGTATCTGATCAAATGGCTCAAACCCGAGACCGAGGAACGATATACCGACCTGGCTACGCTCCGCATCCTGATGATCGGACTGATCATGCCGATGGGTATCTGCTTCTACTACCTGCTGGGCGGATATAACCCGATGATGTGGCTCGCCGGTATCGGTGCGATCGGCTGGTATTTTACCAAGCCTACCGTCGGCAAGATAGAGCACGAGATGAAACCCCGTGACCCGAATGAAGAAACGTACTGAGATATGATAATAGCTTGTGATTTCGACGGTACGATCGTGACCCACGAGTACCCGCGTATCGGCAAACCGATTCCGTTTGCCATCCAGACCCTGAAGAAACTCCAGGAGGAAGACCATCATCAGATCATCCTCTGGACCGTTCGTGAGGGCGAGTTGCTCCAAGAAGCCGTAGAATACTGCCGCAAACGCGGACTGGAGTTCTATGCCGTCAACTCCAACTACCCGGAGGAAGAACCGTCGCATCGTCCCGCACGCAAACTGGTGGCCGACCTCTGGATCGACGACCGCAACCTGGGCGGACTGCCCGACTGGGGAATCATCTACAACATGATTCATACCGGCAATATGTACAAACCCGCACCGCAGGGCAACATGGAAGACCTGCACCCGTATCGCAAAAAGAGTTTCTGGCAACGACTGTTTGGATAAGATGACTACGCTACGCAAACTCGAGCCAACCGATCTGCCCTTCCTCTACCAGTGGGAAAACGATGCCCGTGCATGGGCAGACGGCAGTACGCATAACCCGCTCTCGCAGCAGGATATGCGCGACTATATCGAGTCCACCACGGGTGATCTGTACCGCGACGGCCAACTGCGACTCATCATCATGGACGACGAACAGACCGTCGGCTGTATCGACCTCTTCGATCTCGATATCCGCAACCGCCGTGCCGCTATCGGTATGTATATCTCGCCCGACGCACGCGGCAAAGGTATCGGCCGTCGTGCCGTGGAGCAACTCGAGCAATATGCCTTCGGATTCCTGCAACTGAGGCTGATCTATAGCGTGATCTCGGTCAACAACCAGGCATGCAGCAACCTCTTCTGCACCATGGGCTATATGCCCACCTCGCCCCTCACGGCATGGACCGTAGAAGGCGATGCGGTGGTCTGGATCAAGATCCAGACATTTGAGATTTGAGATTTTTATGACATTCGATGAATCATTGAGCAAGGCGGAGGAGATCATCCGTCGTCTGGAGCAGAGCGAGGCACTCAGCCTCACGGAATACAAAAAAGCCGCCGCGGAAGCGACGACACTGTTGAAAAACTGCCGTGCGGAACTGATCCGCATGGAGCAGGAACTAGCGGAGTAAGCGGCGCCGATTGACCGGCCGCACACGATAACCCGCCTGGCGCAACTGTTGCAGCAGGCCCTTATCCCCACCCAGATAGATGGCGTTGAGCGTGATGAACGCTCCGCCATCTTTTAAGTATGGACGCAAGCGTTTCACCCATTCGATATTGCGTCGCGCATAGATCTGGTAATCGGAATACGACAAAGAGGTGCGATTGTCCGGTCCCTCCACCTGAAAAGCCATATCCGTCAGATAGCCCATACGGTACATGCCCAGCAGGGTACGTTCTTGCGCCACCTCGCGTTCCGGGTATTGCACCACTTTCTTCAGTTCCTCGCATTGCCAGTGGAAGGGTTCGCGGTCGAACAACATATACATCGTCTCGCCGATATCATCCAATCCGTACACGGGTTTGCCCTCCTGCGCCGCCACACGCTCAAAGAACGTCTCCATCGAGCGATCCTCGTCATAGCCGAGCCATTGCTTCATCAGTTCGGCTCGCAGCATCTCGGTAAGATACGACGGTTTCATGCGGCAGAGCTTATCCAATCCCATACCAAGATTGATCTGCAGCATATTATCGATCGCCTGGTACTCCTCGTCGGTATAGAAATTGCTGAGCTTGACGGAGTCGGGTAGGAGAGCCGCCTGACGCAAAGCCGCAAGGGCTTCATAGTCCTGCATCGCAAACTCGGTCACTACCTTCGTTGAGCGACCGTAGCAGCGGAACACATTCGGTATCGTATCCAGAAAAGCGATATCTACCAGTCGGTTGGTGGCCAAGATATACGACTTGCCCTTGCACGAATTGCCGGACACTTCATACAAGACCTGCGCGCGACACGGCATCAGGACGATAAAGAGAAATAGCGATACGATGTATAGAGTTCGTTTTGTCATCATTTGGCTCCGGAGCCTACTTAGGCTATCTAAAACGTGATATTAAGTGGTAGGCCTGATAAATACCGCGTTCGCCGGCACTACTCAGATCCTGCAATCCGGCTTTGACCTTATCGATATAGATATATGTCAGTCCGCGATTCAGGTAGGCCTCTGCCATGTCGGGATCTATCTCCAGCGCCTTGGTATAGAGCCGGATAGCACCTTCGTAGTCCTTGTTCTCATAGAGCAGGTTGGCCTTGTTGTAATACGCGATACTCAGCGTCGGATCACGACGAATCACCTCGTCGTAGTCGCGCAGCGTAATATCTATCTCTTTCTTGAGTTTGGCCCGCAAATCGGCGCGTAACAGGTAGAGCAACGCCATGACGGGCGAATCGTCTCCACCGGCACGTATAGCACGCGTACAGTCATCTACGGCCGAGGCATAGTCGCGTACTTGCGCCTCTTCCAGCGCACGGCTCATATAGGCCATCATCGCCGCTTCGCCCACCGTAGATGCCATCGCGTTGATGGTCTCCGTGAGTTGGGCAATGGTCTGGAAATGCTGATCCAGTATCTCGGGCGTGAGTTGCACCTCGCGGGGCGAGAAACGCAGCGGAGCATTGAGCACGTTGCGACGGTTGAGTTCCTCCAGGGTCGGGTGGGTATAATTGGTCTGACGCAGTTCCTTGCTGGCGGCATAATAACCGAGTTCGATATTCGGCTCGAGTTGTACGTCCTGGTAGCGGTTCTGCACCGTACCGCGCCAAGCACTCTCATACTTGCTCTCCGGTTCGTCGATATCCTGAGCCTGTCTTACCGAGAACTCACGACGGCGATCCCGTTCCTGCGGCGTCTTCTGGGCGATATCTACATCCGTTCGCGGCGAGGGATAGATATGATTGGTCGTCTTCTTGCGATCCAGTTGATAGGCGCGGTCACGATACTGCTGTGCTCCGCGGAAATCACCCAACTGTATCTTTGCCTGCGAAGCCAGGTAATATGCCGGCATGAAATACGGATAGTGCTTGATCGTGATCTCCAGATCCTGCAGGGCTTTCTGCCATTGCATGAGTTGCATCCGCACCAATCCGCGGTTGTAATACATCTCGTAGGACTGCGGACTCAAGGCAATCACGCGGTTGTACTCCTCCAGGGCGCGGTTGTAATCACCTACCTCCTGGAGCAACAAAGCCCGGTTGTAATGGCATTGTACGTCCTTGGGCGCGATACGTACGGCCTTGTCGTAATCGCTCAAAGCCGTCTTATAGTCGTGGCGCTTATAGCTCACGATACCGCGGTTCACATAGTCGCCTGCCCACTCCGAACCGTTTTCTATTGCCTGGTTCAGACAACGTAGCGCTTCCTGTTCGTTCTCGCTCATCAGGTACAGCGTACCCAGTATCGACCAGTTCTCGGGTTCGTTAGGCCGCTTCTCCACCACGCGCTCCAGGTACTCGATCGCACGGATCGTATCCTGCTGACGAATATAGAGGACGGCTTTGTCATGGAGCAGATCTACCTGATCGGGCGTCTCCTCGAGCAGCAGATCCAGGTCCTCTTGTGCCAGCGCGAGACTGTCCATCCGCATTCGTACATCCGCCCGGAGGGCCACATATGTACGGTTGCGAGGCGTGATACGCAGCGCGGAGGTAAAATCCTGTTCGGCGGCAGGCCACTGCTCCAGTTGGCGATAGATGAAACCGCGGGTATAGTACAGACTGGCGATAAACGGATTGATCTCGATAGCTCGGTTGCAATCCTCCAGCGCACCTTCCCAATCCTCGAGTTGCACCTTGGATATCGCTCGCAGTTGATACGGTTCTACCAAGTAGGGCTTCAGTCGTATCACCTGGTTGAAATACTGGATTGCCAGCACGTAGTCCTCAAAGTACAAGGCATTCCTGCCGATTGCCGTCAGACGGTCGGTATTCAGCTGTGCCTGCCCGCCAAGCGAGCAGAGCAGGGCACACGCAATCAGTACAATATGTCTAATCTTCTTCGTCAACGACTACTTCTACATTATTGAACTGCTCGTATTCCAGACAGCTGTTCTTCATGTTGTCCAGGAAGTCCTGATCCAGGTCGAACTGCTCCTTCGGATCGTAACCCAAAGCCGGGTCGTTGTAGCATTTCTCGGTGAACTTACCTACGATAGGCAGCGCCATCGAAGCACCCTGACCCATACCCGTGTAGTCGAAGTGGATCGAACGGTCCTCACCGCCAACCCAGGCGCCACTCACGAGCGAAGGCGAATAACCGATAAACCAACCGTCGGAGTTGTTGTTGGTCGTACCCGTCTTACCGGCCATCTGTACACGCGTAATACCGTTCATACGACGACCTGTACCGGCGCGACAAACCTCACGCATCATATAGACCATCTTCTTGGCGCTCACTTCGTCCAGCACCTCATGCGACTGCTGGGTAAACTGGGCTATCACATTACCCGTATTATCCTCGATACGCGTCACGTACATCGGATCGATACGGATACCGCCGTTGATAAACGTGGTATAGGCATTTACCATCTCCTCTACCGACACTTCGCACGAACCCATACAGATCGTCACATTCGGGTCGATATCGCCCTTCAGACCGAACGAACGCATCAACTTAACAATCGGATCCGGACCGTACATAGCCATGAAATAGGCAGACATCCAGTTGGACGAGATAGCCAGTGCGTGGGAAAGGGTCATCGGACCGCCTCCGTGTCCGTCACGCGGTGTCCATGTACCGCCACCAGGATTCTTGAAGGTCACATCCTGACGATGCACCGTAATCTTCTCGCAAGGCCACATACCTTCGGACATACCATAGGCGTACAAGTAGGGCTTGACGGTAGAACCTACCTGACGGCGACCGAGCGTAGCCATATCGTACTTGAAGAAATCGAAGTCCGGACCACCTACATAAGCTTTTACGTGACCGCTGTGCGGGTCCATCGCCATGAAACCGCAACGCAGGAAGTACTTGGTCCAAATGATCGAATCCATCGGCGAGAGGATGGTATCCTTCTTATGGCCGTCGGTATAGGCAAATACCTGCATCTCCACCGGCGTATTAAAGGCCTCCATGATCTCTTCTTCGGTCTTGCCGGCCGCCTTCATCGTACGGTAACGATCCGTCTGGCGCATCGAACGCTGGAGGATACGCTGCATATCATCCTGGGTGATCTTATTGGTGAACGGACCATTCTGATTACCCCGCTTGGATGCAAAGAAATGCTGTTGCAAGTAGCGCATATGTTCCTCTACGGCCTCCTCGGCATAGCGTTGCATACGCGTGTCGATGGTCGTATAGATACGCAGACCGTCGGTATAGATATTGTAGTACTCGCCGTTCTGCTTCTTGTTCTTATAGCAGAAACCGTACAGCGGATCGTGTTCCCACAGATACTTATCCACGCGGTACTGCTGTTTGTTCCACTCCGGATAGTCGCGATCCACCGGTTCCTTGGCCATCATATACTTACGTATATGCTCCCGGAAATAAGGTGCCACACCGTTGGTATGGTCGATTACGTGGTAGTCGCAAACGAGCGGCAACTGCTGCAGCGAGTCGCACTCCGCCTGGGTGATATAACCGTACTTGCACATCTGGCTGAAGACCACGTTACGACGATCCTTCGAACGGGTAGGGTAACGCAGCGGGTTGTACAAGGACGGGTTCTTACACATACCTACCAGCGTAGCGGCTTCCTCGATCTTGAGTTCACTCGGCTTCTTATTGAAGTACACATGACTGGCCGTCTCGATACCTACGGCATTATACAGGAAGTCGAACTGGTTAAGATACATGGTCAGAATCTGCTCCTTCGAGTAAAGACGCTCCAGTTTGATAGCTATCACCCATTCCACGGGTTTCTGGATCGCACGTTGTACACCGCGTGTACCACCTTGCGACCAGATCTGCTTGGCCAACTGCTGGGTCAGCGTACTACCACCACCGGCCTTACCCATCTTCAGGATCGCACGAAACAGCGCCTTCGGATCGACTCCCATGTGCTCGTAGAAACGGGCATCTTCCGTAGCCACCAGAGCATCAATCATATACGGACTGATGTCCTTGTACTCTACGCTGATACGGTTGGCCGTCTTGTAATAACGACCGATCGTCTTCATGTCGGCTGAGAAGATCTCACTGGCATTACGGTTCTGCGGGTTCTCCAGTTCCTCCAGCGGCGGCATATATCCCAACCAGCCTATACTGATCAGGCAGAAAATCAGGATCATCAGCACCGTGCCTCCGGCAAACAGGCCCCAAAACCATCTAAGAAACGTCTCACGCTTCGAGAGATTAATCTTTTCGTCTTTCATATCATTAGTGTTTCAATTATGCTGTTTAGTATGTGCAGCCCTTGCTGCGTTGCGATAAGCCTTCCTTCTTCCTCTTTGAGCAGTCCGCGACGGATCAACTGCTCAGCAGCCTGTTGGTCGTACAGGATATCTCGTGATATACCATCCGATGTACGTAGACCAAGCATCACACGCTCATTATACCTGTCTTCGTCCGTAAGCGTCTCTGTCTCGCGCTCAGCGCCACGTATATATTGGTCTATATCGCTTACGTTCCAACTCCTGTGCATACCGTCGTAGCTGTGTGCCGCGGCACCTATTCCGAGATACTGTAGATCGTGCCAATAACTCCAGTTATGCCTTGAGTAATGACCCGGCAGGGCAAAATTGCTCACTTCATAATGATCGTAACCAGCCCGTTTCAGCCGCTCACACAGATAGTCGTACATCGCGTTCTCGGTATCCTCATCCACCGCCGTCAATTCTCCACTTTCCACCATCCGTGTCAATACCGTTCCCGGCTCGTAAATCAACCCGTAGGTCGAAATATGGTGTACGCTCATCAACAGAGCCGTCTGTACATCCGCTTGCCAATGTTCCATAGTCTGACCCGGAATAGCATACATCAGATCAATGGATATATTCCTAAAACCCGCTTCTTTGGCCCAGTCAATCGCCTGCATAGCTTGTTCGCCATCATGACGACGACCTAAGCGACGCAGCAGGTCGTCCTGAAACGACTGCACACCTATCGACAATCGGTTCACGCCTATTCTACGCAATGCCGTCAGATAACCAAGGTTGGCATCACCCGGATTGATCTCCACCGTAATCTCTTTCGCATCCCCCATGCCGATAGCAGCCAATAATCGCTCTATATCCGCCACAGGCAACTGGCTGGGCGTGCCGCCACCGAAATAGATCGTACGAACCGGTGTCCTCAATTCACCGCGACGCTGCGCTATCTCACGCAACAGAGCCGCCACGTACGCTTCCCTTCGCTCCAACAAAGTCGTGGAGTAGAAGTCGCAGTACAAGCAACGCCGCTTGCAAAACGGGATATGTACGTATACGCCGGCCATCAGTCCTTCTTCCAAAACACCGTTCCCGTCAGTTCGTCCGGCAGATATTGCTGTGCCACCCAATGCCCGGGGAAGTCGTGGGGATACTTATACCCGTCGGCATAACCCAGTTCTTTCATCAGGCTCGTAGGTGCATTCCTAAGATGCAACGGCACAGGTAGATTACCCGTCTCGCGCACCTTCGCCAAGGCGGCATCTATCGCCAAATAAGCCGAGTTGTCCTTCTTGCAAGTCGCCAGATAGACCGTTGTCTCCGCCAGCGGGATACGTGCCTCCGGCCAACCGACCTTATTCACGATATCAAAACAGGTATTGGCCAGCAACATGGCATTCGGATTCGCCAGTCCGATATCTTCACTTGCCGAGATCACCAGCCGTCTTGCGATAAACTTGGGATCCTCGCCGCCCTCAATCATTCGTGCCAGCCAGTAGATAGCCGCCTGGGGATCACTACCGCGTATCGACTTGATAAAGGCCGAAATGATATCATAGTGCATCTCGCCGTCCTTGTCATAGGCTACGGGGTTTTGCTGCAGTTGCTTGGTGACCGTCTCGTTGTCAATCACCCGTGCACCGCTATGACTCACCAGTTCCAGGATATTCAGCAATTTCCGTGCATCCCCACCACTGTAGCGCAACAAGGCTTCCGTCTCGCGCACCTCGATCCCCTGACGCTTCATCTGCTCATCCTCCGTCAACGCACGCTGCATCAACTCCAGCAAATCCTCTTTCTCCAGCGACTTGAGTACATATACCTGACAGCGACTCAACAAGGGCGTAATCACCTCAAAACTCGGATTCTCGGTCGTAGCACCCACCAGCGTGACAACCCCTTCTTCTACCGCCCCAAGCAGACTGTCCTGCTGCGACTTGCTGAAACGGTGGATCTCATCGATAAACAATATCGGACTGCGTTGGTCCACCTGCGAGGCAAACAAACCGCTATTGATCGTGGCCGTACGTTTGGCCTTGTCGATGACGTCACGCACTTCCTTTACGCCACTCGTCACGGCACTCAGCGTATAGAACGGCCGCTGCAGTTCGTGGGCAATGATCCGGGCCAGCGTCGTCTTACCGACACCCGGAGGCCCCCACAAGATAAAACTCGACAGGTTGCCGCTCTCGATCATCTGACGGAGTACGGCCCCTTCACCTACCAGGTGCTTCTGGCCTATGTATTCCTTGAGCGTCTTCGGACGCAGTCGTTCTGCTAACGGTAACATAACAATTGTTTTGCATTCGCCAGTGCCTCCGGCGTAGGCTGACTACCGGAGAGCATCGTGGCAATTTCCAGGATACGTTGCCCCTCATCGAGCAATTCGATATGCGTTTCCGTACGCGTAGCCGTATCCGATTTATATACTTTATAATGGTGTTCACCCTGTGCCGCTATCTGGGGCAGGTGGGTAATGGCTATGATCTGACGATGCGCTGCCATGCGCTTCATGATCGCCGCCATCTGGGTGGCAATCGCACCGCTCACACCCGTATCTATCTCGTCAAAGATAATAGTCGGCAGTCCCTTCGTGCTGGCAATAAGCGACTTCACGCAGAGCATCAATCGGCTGATCTCACCGCCCGAAGCCACCTCGCTCACGGCTCTGAGACTCTGGTTCAGGTTGGCAGCAAACAGTATCTGCACCTCATCCCGTCCACGCGGCGTGAAATCCGGAGTAGGGGAGACCATGACGTCAATCTTGGCATGAACGACTCCCAGGCGCTTCATATCTTCTACCAATCGCTCTGCGATCATGCCTACCACGCCCTTGCGACTCTTGGTCAGCTCATCGGCCAGTTTCTGGAGCGTCTCGGTTTCCTTCGCCAGGACTTTCTCCGCCTGCTCGATATCAAAATCAAAACTATCCAAGCGATTCACCTGTTCGGCCAACTCATCACGCATGCCGATCAGTTCGTCCAGCGTCTGTGCACCAAACTTATGCAGCAGGCCGTTCAGCGTATCCATACGTTCTTCTACCCATTCCAGGCGACGCGGATCCATCTCTATATGGCTCAACATACGCTCGGCTTCATCGGCGATATCCTGCAGTTCGATACGCGCACTGTCGATACGTGCTTGCAGTTCTCCGGCCGCCTCGTCCAGTTTACACGTCCGCAGGGCTTCTATCGCACTACCTTGTTCGCCGCTGATGGCTTCAACGGCCAGTTGCAAGGCACTGCGAATCTCTTCGGCATGACTCAACTGATACTGTTCCTGTTCCAGTTCGTCCAACTCACCGGCTTGCAAATCCGCCTCCTCCAGCATCTTGTACCGATACTGGATATAATCGGCATCCTGGCGGCTCTTCTTGGCCAAGGCCTGCAATCGGCTCAAGGCCTCCTGTGCCTCCTGATAACGCGTATATTGCGCTTCGTAGGATGCCAACTGATCGCCATTTCCACTGATCGCATCCACTATCTCCAACTGGAAATCCTGATTCTCGATCAGCAGATTAGCATGCTGCGAATGGATATCAATCAGGCGGTTGGCCAGCACTTTCAGTTCCTGGAGCGTTACAACGCTGTCATCCACGAACGAACGACTCTTGCCGTTTCTATACAGTTCCCGTCGGATGATACCCTCGTCAAACTCCGCCTCGATGATACACTTCTCCTCGCCGTCGGTAATGGCCTTGCTGTCCGCACGGGCACCCAGCACCAGGGCCAAGGCACCCAAGATAATACTCTTGCCGGCACCCGTCTCACCCGTCATCACCGAGAACCCGCTGCTGAAATCGATATCCAACTGCGAGATCAACGCATAATTCTGTATGTGTAAATGCTTCAGCATTATTGATTGATTTTATCGTAGGTATTCTGACGCGTCGGATCGATATCCATCAGCAGGTCATATACTTTTTTCTTCTCGGCGGACGTACCCTGCTGGAAGATACTGACCAATTCATCGGACTTGGCGTCCAGAAACGCATTCACCACAAACGTAGCCGGACGAGCTCGGTTGGCTTCCTTGAGCACCTCAATACCCTCCGCGATACGTGCACGACCATTGGCCACATTATCTGCCATGATATCCAATCCCATACGATGGTACTCGTAGAAGTACTGACGCAAGGGCTTAAAAGCCTCGTCCATCAGGTTGTTGACCAGCGCATAGCGATTCCGGTTGCTGTCAAACGCCAGCCAGCCCTTTTGCTCCAAACTACTCATCGAAGCCGACTGACAGGCATTGACGATATCTTCGCATACCTGGAAGAAAGGCGTACCGCTCAAGCGTTGAAACGAATCGGCGTCATACCCCAGCATCAAATAGCAATAATACGCCAGCATCGCCGTCAGATTGGTCGTGAACTGATTTTGCTGATACACGATCTGGTCATACTCCTGGTACGTAAAATTGAAATTACGGTCCTGGAAGTTGATCAGCGGCGTAGAGTAGGTACTGCCATACACCGGTCGACGGCTCTGCAAGGTCATCTCGCAGGTATATACATCATCCTCTACCGACTTGACCACGATCAACAGCTGGCAATCAATCTTCTCGTGTTCCTGAAATTGCATGTTGGTCCACTTATTTTGATTGATATACTCCTCAATATTGGTCTTCAGCGTCTCAAACACCTGTTTGTTCGAACCCTCGATCTGATCGGAATTGATGGTCACGCGGCATTGAAACTCCTGGGCCGACACCGCTGCCGCCACCCACAAAGCTGCTATGAATAGTATTTTTCTCATTTTCTATAGTTGGCGACGAATGGATTGTATATTGCCTGTATTCACGTCAAAACGGATCTTCACCCGCTCACCGGCATTGCTAAACAGGTCCTGCGACAAAGGTACACTTACGCCCAACTGCGCCACCGGCAGATACTCCTCCAGCAATTCGCCCAATTGATCACTCGTGACCGTGATATGCGCCATGCCGGGGATGTTATAATATAGTTGCGATGCCACCGGTGCCGTTTTCTGCTTCTTGGCTTTCGGATCCACTACCGGTTGCGCCTCCGTCATCTGTTCCGGCACGAGACGCAGGCGTATGCTGTCCTCGCCCAAGGTGAGAACCACCACGCTATCCATCGCTATCGTCGGATCTATGCGAAACTCGCGATGCACCTTTCTCATCACCTGCTTTCCTGTAAACAGGGCCACCAGCGCACGTTCCTGACGGTCGATCTCCTCCAGGATAGCCTTCATCGAGAAGCCGTCGGCAGGCGTGTTCTCCGCATCACCCGAAAGCAGGTAGATACGGTTGTCGCGAAGCTGATAGATCTGCTTGGCCACACTCTTGGCCTGCAATGCCAGACTGTCACTCTTGACCGTCTCTTCCAGCGTAGATGCCGGCAACTGGACCGTCACCGTGGTCGTATCCTTTACGCTGCGACGTTTGCGCGAAGCCGGCGCCTGGTACGACTCGTTATAACCGTATAGAATACCGTCCTTCGTGAGCGACAACCACTGAGTCTGCATACCTGCCTGCGGATAGACATAATACACACGCGAGGTATCGGGCACCGCACCGACGGCCAGACGAACATCGTCCATCTCATACGCCGTAGTGTCTTCTTGTATCGCTTGCGCTATACCCAGCAGTTTCTCGGCCCACGGAGCATACTTACCGGGCACGTACTGCGTCTCGGTATATTCTACCACCAGCTTCACTACCGTGCGGGGCATGTAATAACGTATTCCCATTTCCTGTGGCACAATCGTATCCGCCCATGCCATCATGCCGCATACCATCGCGGCCATCATTAAAAACGTTCGTTTCATTATATTGTTTTTCCTTTTACTTTTCACTTTTCATCTATTTTTCGGCACCGGAGCCTACTCCGGACCAAATTTTCCACGCTTCTTCCGCCTGACCGTACAGCATGCCTATGCCGTTCATCGTTCGTGCACCACGCCGCTTTCCTTCAGCCAGAAAACCTGTCACCTCGGGATTATACACGCAGTCGAATAATAGATGTCCACTCCCGATAAAATCGTACGGAATAGGTGCCTTGGTCGTTATATCCGGGTACATACCCAGCGGCGTGGTATTCACAATCACCTGATTCCTGCGCATCACTTCTTCGGTCAAGTCCTCATAGCCCAACATACCGTCTTTCGGCGTGCGACTCACCAGCGTCACGTCCAGTCCAAGCATCCTGAGCCCGTATTGCACCGCCTTGGAGGCACCTCCTGTGCCCAGCACCAACGCACGCTTGTCCGTAGGCAACAAGGCCTCGCGTATCGAACGCATGAATCCCAGACAGTCGGTGTTATAACCTATCTTGCGGCAGATCACATTCACCGCTCCCACCTGTTCGGCCGTCTTGTCCAGTCCGTCCAGCATGCCTACGATCTCCTGCTTATACGGCATGGTCACATTCATGCCGTCCAGCCGCTCCAGCAAGGGCAAGGCCTCCTCGATGCGCTCCATCGGATACAACGAGTACTCCGCGTCAATCCCCTCACGCGCGAATTTCTCATTGAAATAACGCGCTGAGAACGACTGTACCAACGGAAAGCCTATGATTCCAAAGTGTTTCATCTGTCTGTTTTCGCTTCTATCAGTAGTTTGTGATGCCTTAGTCGCACGACATGCGTGGCCGTCTCCCAACGCTTGCCACCTTCGTCCTGCTGCATGGCATCATATATCTTGTCCAGCTCCAGCGGACCGCAGGTTTTTAGCTGTTCATATAGCCGGCAAATCCCTGCCGCACGACTCTCACGCCCCTCCAACATATCTTCATACCCCTGCATTCGGTATGCCGTTTCGGCAATATGTTCTATCTCCGCCTTGCTATACCCCGCAATCTCCGCACGAATCGCATTACGCCGTATCGCCGTATCCGTGTTGCTCGAGTCTTCTACCCAAGCAATATGACGAATATCCCGCAGGTAATGCCGTATATAATCCCGCGTGGTGCAGAGTAGGGGACGAACCACCGGTATCTCGCTCTCCACGGCCGGATTGCTACTCACCGCTCGCATACCGCCCATCCCTCTTAGCCCCGCTCCGCGACGCAGGTTCATCAGCACCGTCTCCGCCTGATCGTTCTGGTGATGCGCTACAGCCACAGCCACGCATCCCGTCTCCCGAGCCAGTGCATCAAACCACGCATAGCGCAACGTTCGCGCGGCCATCTCAATACTTTGTTGTTTTTCCGCTGCATAAGCCGCCGTGTCGAAACGTTTTACATATACCTTCAGACCCATCCGGTCGGCCAGTTCACGCACAAACCGCTCATCCCGTTCCGACTCCTCAGCGCGAAGACAAAAGTTGCAATGCGCCACAATACATTCGTATCCGCCACGCTGCAGCACATCCATAAGTGCCACACTATCAGCACCGCCACTCACGCATACCAGCACGCGGTCACCCGCGCGTAACAGACGCTCATCTCGGATATATTTCTGTACACGACGCAACATTTTCTTTTGTATTAAATACAAAAATCGTGCAAAATTACAAAATAATTTTGATATATGCAAATTTTGTTGTATCTTTGCAGTCGATTTCCGATTGATAAGTACATTCGGGGACGTTTATTATGCCACGCACAGCTCGAATTAAATCTACTACCGGAACGTACCACGTTCTACTCCGCGCTCAAAAGAAACGCGGAATCTTCCGTCAAGAAGCCGACTACGAAGCCTTCATTCGTATCATGAACGAAGTGCAACAACCGGCCGGCCAACCGCAACCTGCTTTCCGGGTGCTTGCTTACTGCCTCATGCCCGGCTACGTACACCTCCTCGTGCAGGAAGGTACCGATGAAATCGCAGGTGCTATGCGACGACTCATGGTGCATTATGCGCCGTACTACAACGAACGCTACAATACCTACGGACGCGTCTTCTACGACCGTTTCCGCTCCGAACCATGCGACGATGAAGCCTACCGCCAGCTCGTCACGGATTATATCCACTACCAGCCGGTGAAGCACAACCGTTGTATGCGTCCTACGGGCTATCCCTGGTCCAGCGTACATACCGTTGATGCCAACCGCACCTACGATCCGGAACAGCTACTCACCGCTGTCCGCCTCACCGAAGACCAACGACGCGTCTTCACCGATTATATGGTGGCCAAGTACCTCAAACGACTCTGCGGACTCGATTCCATCGAGCAATTCCAGCAGATCGGCAAACCCTACCGACGCACCGCACTCGCTATCATGCGAAAGAAAGGTGTCTCGCTCGGCCAACTCGCACGCGTCAGCGGATCTACCATCAATGTCGTACGCAAAGCACGCATCCTCATGCCTGCCAAGCAACTCAAAAATGCGACAATTGGTTAAAAACATAACCTGAACGGGTCGTTTACCTATCAACTACGTATCAATTACCTGGGTTTATGCATACAAAAATAGAGGCTTGCGGCCTCTATTTTTGTGTTTTGTGGACAATTTGTTAAATTTTGCTTAGAGCACGTAGCGAACAGCAAAACCGATCTTCCAGTCAAACATGCTGTAGTGCGGATAGCTGGCATCCTCAAAACCGATGGCATAACCGGGACGGAAATCCAAAGCCATTACCAGCGGCATGCTCGGGAAATGATATGCAGCACCTACCAGCGCATTCGCACCAGCCTTACCAAGGATACTACTGCTGCCAAAACCACCTAACATACCGATACCTACACCACCACCGCAGTACAACTTAAAGTTAGCCGGCAAATCAAAGTGGTATGCCAGGTTCGGATTCAGCATGAAATCCCAATGATCCATCTGACCTTCACCAAATTTCGAACCTTTCCAGTATGCACCCGTATACGCAGCTGTCAAACCTACTGCCAGATCTGCCTGTACAGCTAGGTTGCTGCTAATCCAATACTTGTAGCTGGCACCGTTCAAACCGCCTACTACTGCACCAATCTCGTGCTGCGCCATAACGCTCGCACTAAACAAAGCCACAAGGGCCAAAGTAAAGAGTTTCTTCATTTTTTAATACGTTTAATATTAGTTATAATCTTTTTCCGATTACTCTGATTATTCTGATTATTCCGATTACTCCGATTACTCCGAATACTCCGATTCTTTCACCAGATACCTCAGTTCCTTCGGCAACAACTGCTGAATACGTTCTACATGCTCTTTCGGCACGTATATCGCCTTCAGCTCCGGACAACTGCTGAACGCATCCGTTCCGATCACGCATACCGAAGCGGGTAGGGTAATCTCCTCCAGGCCGATACACCACGCAAAACTACCTTTACCGATCGTCGTTACGCAATCCGGCAAACGTACCTGACGCAACTGCCAGCATCCGCCAAACGCACCGTCCGCAATGATCATTACCTTGTACCGGCGCCCCTTATACCAGATATGCTTGCGCACTTCCGCACGCTGAAGCACCGCATTGGCCTGCTGATCCAGCGGCACCACACTCGCTACCTTGTACTTCTCGCTAACGATCGTATACCTCAGGCCGCCTTTCTCCACACATACATAGCCCCCGGCTTTTACACCGAGAGCTAATGCCAATAGGAGTAGTACAACGATTCTACGTTTCATTTAATCTTCGTAATATTCTATCTCGCGAGTCAGCGTCAACTCCGGCTCAATCTCGCAATTCTTGGTTACTACCAGTTTGGTCCAGTTGCCGTGCTCGTCAATCTCCGGATATTTGTACATCTCTACAGCATGCAACTCCGTCTTACCCTTCTGATAATCGAAGTTACCCGTACGTACGTTACCCAGACGATCCAGTTGATAACGGTGATAATGACTGCCGTCTGCCATGAAACGGGCTTCATACTCCAGGAATCCACGATCATCATAACCGTACTCAAAAATCACAATGTCTTTGTTCTCTGCCGTCTCCAGGTTGGTGATCTTGATAATCTGACCCTCCGCATTACGCGTCATGTCGTCCAGCGACAAGCCGTGCAGCGATACATACGTCAACTTACCGTCACGATCCAACTCAAAACGCGTTCTGCCGTTCATCACTACCGATTTTACATGTCCACGCAAACTCAACCAGTTCAAATCAGGTGTAGTAAACGTATCCGGATTCTCTCCCCACTGCTCATCCCACGGATCCACCAGATTACTCGACGTTCCGGGCCTACCGCTACAATTTACGCACAACAAAGTCACAAGCACAAGGCTCAAAAGTGTAAACAGTTTTTTCATACTACTAGATAATTATAAGGTTATTTTGTGTTTTCGACTGCAAAATTACACTTTTTTTTTGATATATGCAAACAAAAAATGCAAAATATGTTTAAAAACATATCTTTTTTACATCTATCAGCCGTTTTCTTTAACATCTTCACTACAACCTCAACCATTAAATCATGCGAGAATCGAATATTTGCGATTTTATCGGTCATTATACGTAAATTTCGGATTCTCAAGGCGATATTTTACCCGCTTTTTGCCCCTCATGCCATCTCCCGATGAAACCGAGCATTTTTTCACCCTTCTAATCTTCTACTTGAATTAAATTCGCTAAAATTCTCTTAATTTTTATGCGAAGATATTTTGCCGAAAGTGAACTATTGCATTCGTATTTTTCTTTTAGAAAAATCAATTAATTCAAAATTCTCAATCTTCAAAAATATCATCGATTAAAACTTACAGAATTTTTCAACTTGGAATTCAGGCATATTTTCGCATGCTTAAAGTAGTACTTTACATAAAAGTACCGATAAAACCGACAAAAAATGGAGCCTTTTCAGCTCCATACATTTTTATCTGTAAATTGCATCCTGGAAGAAGTCACGGGATGCGTAAATCGTATCGATTTGGCATGCAGATACATTCGATCAGCCGGCCTGCCATAGAGCGGATCACCCAGTATCGGTGCATTCAATCCTTCCGGATGCGCACAGTGGACGCGTAATTGATGCGTGCGTCCGGTCTTGGGATATAATGCCAGGCGCATCCATCCGTTTTCTTCACGCCCAATGACTTCATACTCCGTCCTGGCCGCTTTACCATACCTCTCATCTACCATCTGACGCGGCCTATCTAGCGGATTGGGTAGTAAGGGCAATTCGATCGTGCCGCTATCAGCAATACATACACCCGGCTGAGGACAGACTATCGCTTCATAGACCTTCTCTACCGTACGTTGACAGAACTGCAACTGCAACTTTTTATATACCTCCTCATCCTTGGCCAGCACTACCAGTCCCGAAGTGTCCCGATCCAGACGATGCACCGCACGCAGATAAGAAAGGTTTCTCCTCTTACAAAGATAATCCTCCAGATTGCTTGTCGAGGCTTTACCGGGCACCGTCATCAGTCCCGACGGTTTACATGCAACTAGCAGATAATCATCCTCATACAGTATGCGTATCTGTTTTAGTAATTCTACCTCACGGATGCTTTGCTCTATGGGTTCTTCCGTCTCAAGTCCACGCAACATAAAGCGCAGTATAGGACGGCATTTCCCCGTACAGGCAGGATAGAAATAGCCCTCTTGCCGCAGTTCGCCCGGGTCCGGAGCACCAACCCAGAACTCGGCCAAAGCCAGCGGGATATACCCCTGCCGAAAAGCGTATTGTAGCAGCTTCGGTGCACAGCATTCTCCAGCTCCGGCGGGTGGTAATGCTGCCTCCTGAGAATCGCGTATTTCTGTCGTCCCGGTCTCTCGTCCGCGTTTAAAGTATTCTTCGGCCGATAAAATCGGCGGTTCCGACCGAAAGACATCCAGCAAATCCGCCTTCTCACCCGTAGCCGCTTGGATAGAATACTGACTGAAGAGCCAGCGTTGCAATGCCCGGCTATGCCGACGCCGCTCGTCCGGATGATCTGTCATGGCGGAGATACGGGCTTCCTCCTTTCGGAAATAACCGTCCGCAGGCGTGAAATCATATATCGGCGGTACGAATCCTTCGATTTCATGCCGTCCGTCCAATACCGAAGAGAAAGCCTTCAGATACCTGTACCCCTCGTCCGTCCGAACGACCAGCACCCCCAGCATCTTACCTTTCTGGTGCAACTCCGATTCCGGATGCGCCGCCATATAACGATGCATTTCCGCCACGACCTCCTCGGCCGCGGCGCATGCCCAGGGGTGAGGCGTCGAGGCGAAAGGCGAACGGAGTTGCGCTGGTGCCGGTCCGCTTATCGAAGACGGTAATATGTGATCTGTTCCGGACAATTGAAGAAACTCATTTTATGGGTCTTAGGCGGACGACTACCGGCATGATAGATCGTCATTAGTCGGCTGCAATCCGAGAAGCACATATCCGACCATCGCTTCAGCCGTTTGCCTACATAGACGGTCTCCAGACTGACGCAACCGTAAAAAGCCATCTCGTCTATCATTCTTAGGTCTTTCGGCAGACGTATCTCAGTCAACTGGGTGCAGTTCATAAAGGCCTGAAAACCAATCTCGCGCAACCCGTCCGGCAACTGAATATGCCGTAGGAAATGACAGGCACCGAAGGCATGGTCATCCAGCCGCGTCACCTTATACTGTTGTCCCTCATACGCTACCGTCTCGGGTACTATGATCTCTGTCATCTGACGATAGGTCGTATCCGTAGGGTCGGCCAGTACCTGCACGGTCTTCTTGCCGGTCACTTCATACCATAGTTCACCTGCCCGGAACTGTTGCGCCGAGGCAGTCATTGCCACCAGGCAAACCAAAATACTGCTTACAATTCGTTTCATGCTACAAAATTACTGCTTTTTTTTCAAATATACAAGAATCATGCCATAAAAAAAACGAATGCCACTCTCACGAGCAGCATTCGCCGAGTATGAAAAAATTCCTTTTGTTTATAAAGCGTAACAAGAATGTTACGTTTTCTCTCTGTATCTTATTTATACAAATAGCGCTTGATTGAACGCTTCGGAGTCTTCTGGAACTCCTCGGTAACCAGTTCTATAGCAGCGATTTGACTGTATGGCGGCAGTTCGCTATTCAGTGCTACGCGGTTCTGGTCCATAATCTCGGTAATGGTCTTCTCACCCATCAGTTTCTTGCCTTCCGGCGAGTTGTCAGGATATACCAAACCGATGAGTTTACCTTCGCGCTCCAGCACGATCGACTCTACTACGCACGGCATGTTATTCAGTTTGTCCTCAATCTCCTCGGGGTAGATATTCTGACCCGAAGGACCGAGAATCATGTTCTTCGAGCGGCCGTGGATGAAGATATTACCTTCTTTATCCAGTACGCCGAGGTCACCGGTACGCATCCATCCGTCTTCGGTGAAGATAGCCTTGGTAGCCTCTTCGTTCTTATAGTAGCCCGACATAACGTTGATACCGTTTACCTGAATCTCACCGTCCTTGTTGTACGGATCTTCCGAATCGATACGTACGTGGCACTGCGGGATCTCTTTACCGCAACTGTGGAACTTGAAATTCCATGAGTCTTCGTACGAGATCAGCGGACCGCACTCGGTCATACCGTAACCTACACAGTACTGATAATTAATGTCTTTCAGCACGCGCTCTACTTCGCCGTTAAGCGCTGCACCACCGATGATGAGGTAACGCAACTGGTTGCCGAAAGCGTTGTCCAAACCTTGTTTTACCTTGCCGCGGATAATATTGCGGATACCGGGCACCTTCCAGAGGAATTTGATGAGCGGCTTGTTGATCTGCGGCAGTACCTTCTTCTTGATAATCTTCTCGATTACCAACGGTACAGTCAGGATCATGAACGGACGTACTTCTGCGAAACCTTTCATCAGGGCCGATGGAGTAGGTGCCTTGGTCAGGAAATAAACCTGTGCACCACCGCAAACCTGATACAGGAACTCAAACATCAGTCCGAACATATGAGCAATAGGCAACATGCTCAGTACGCGGTCACCTTTCTGATGAGGAATACGTACGCATGCGAACTCTACGTTGCCGCTCATGCTCAGATGGGTCAGCATGACGCCTTTCGGGTTGCCGGTCGAACCGGAGGTATAGTTGATAAGCGCCAATTCATCGAAGTTATTCGTCGGATAGTTCACGTGCTCGGGCTTCACGCCTTCGGGGAATTTCTTTGCGAACAGTTCGTCTACCTTCTCAAACGCCTTGCGCGCCTTGTCGGTAGCGTCGATGATCGTGAAGTCGTCCATGAAGACCGTAGCCTTCAGCTTCGGCATTTGGGTCGTATCGATTTTCTTGCGTACGTTCGGACCAACGTAGAGCAGATCAGCCTCCGAGTGGTTCACCAGTCCGTGGATATCCTCGCCGGTGAAATCGGGCAAAATGCTCACTACAACGGCGCGATAGGTCTCGATCGCCAGGAAGAGCAGACCCCAGTTCGCACAGTTGCGACCCGCAAGGGCAATCTTATCACCCGGCTTCAGGCCAAGCGCTTCAAACGTTACATGCAATTTCTCTATTTCTGTAGCCAGTCCACCAAAAGTGTAACTATTGTCACTGTCCAGGTCCTTGAGAGCTAACATATCCCACTGAGCCGTGATCGACTCCTGCAGGTACTCTAAATAATGCTTTGTTGCCATAATCGACAAAGTATAATGATTAATAATTTTCTATCTTTTTCAGTCTCTTTTCTGCGGTTCGTTTCAAAACCGACTGCAAAGGTACTGCTTTAAGTTCGAACTCTTGTTCAAAAACGACATTATTTTTAATTTTGTGGTGTTTTTATCAATCTATAGAGCCCGTGATAGGTGCGTTTTAGCAGATCGAAGTCCATTTTAGCCCCCGTGAGTCCGCTATCATAACTATTCTTGATATGCGCGAACATGATGGCTGTCAGTTCCAGGTCTATATCCTGTCGTACGGTGCCGTTGAGTTGGGCCTGGTGGATGGCGCGTCGCCAGAGGTCGAGTTCCTTGAGTGCCAGTCGTTGTGCCTTGCGGCGCAGCGAGGGAAAACGCGAGTAAGCGTCAAACATGAGGGTGTTCACATTGCTCGTATTCACCCGCTTGTCATCAAACGTGAGCAAGGCTTGTTCCAGGCTGTCCAGATACCGCTCCATGGCGAGTATCATGTCCTCCATACTTATGTTTTCGGGCAGTTGGAGTGCCTCTTGCTTGGGTTGCAGGAAGTAGCGCTCCATACAGGTCTGAAACAGTTCGTCCTGATTCGGGAAGTAGTAATAGAGCGTACCGCGTCCCATCTCCAGAGCGTTCTGCAGGTCCGTGATACTGGTCGATCCGTAGCCCTGTAGGGCATACAGTTCCATCGCCTTACGGATTATATGTTCACGTCTGTCTTTCATATCGGTCGAGTGCGTCGTGCATGATGCGGCGGCCTTCGCGGATGATTTCTTCGGCTTTATCGAAGTCAAAGGTCGTATAGGCATACTGCGGCATGACGGCATGTACGTCGGGTGGAGTAAGCCGGAGACTGAGTAGGGTGTTCTGCTGGATCTGCATGTCGCTCATGCGGTCCAATAGGCCGATGAAACTGACGTTTCTGCCCAAGTCAGCGGCCCGTTTACGACGGATCTCGTCAACGCGTTTGCCAAGCGAGCGCACTTGCTGCTCAACGCGCTTGGGCACTTGCCATCCCATGGCTTGCTGCAGTTCGGCCAGTTTTCTTTCAACATCTATCGGTTCGTAGGTCGTATCTACAGGCATGCTGTCCTTGCCGCTGATATCCATCGCTACGAGTATATCTCCCGGCTGACGATCTACGACGTGTAGCGGCAGCGGGTTTAGGATACCGCCGTCGATGAGCAGGCGTTCGCCGATCTGTACCGGTCGGAAGAAGAGCGGGATACTAATCGACGCACGGACGGCCTCAAAGAGACTGCCCGTGCGGAAGATAACCTCCTCGGTGCTGATCATGTCGGATGCAACGATGGTACAGGGGATATTCAGTTGCTCTATAGGACGGTCAGGCACTACTTTCTGAAGCTCCAGCATGATGCGTTCGCCCTTTACCAGCGAGTTGCCGCTCAGCAGGTTGATATCCATCATGCGAAGGATCAGCTGTTTGTCTACGCGCAGGAACCATTCTTTCGCTTCCCGTAGTTGCCCGGCGGCATACATGCCGGCGATGATTGATCCCATGGAGCAACCGGCTATCGACGTGATCTCATAGCCACGTGCCTCCAGTTCCTCGATCGCACCGATATGTGCCAGTCCGCGTGCGCCGCCCGAACCCAATACTAAAGCTACTTTCTTACCCATACACTCATACACTCATACACTCTACACCCTACACTCTACACCTTACACAATCTTCGCCGGCTGTAGTTTCTCGCGAATCTTGATATAGATGATGTTTTCTTTCTTGGCAAACGGAGTCTTTACGTAACCCATACCGATACCTACCTTGGTATTCGGCAGCATGATACCGCTCGTTACGTTACCGATCACGTTGCCCTGCTCATCGCAGATTTCGTAGCCGTTACGCGGGATAGCACGCTCCAGACACTCGAAATGAACGAGTTTGCGTTGTACGCCTTCGGCTTTCTGTTTCTGCAGGAACTCCTTATCGATGAAGTCCTTGGCATCGAGTTTCGTGATCCATCCCAGTCCGGCTTCCAGCGGCGAAGTCGTATCGTCGATATCGTGGCCGTAGAGGCAGAACCACTTCTCCAAACGCAGCGAGTCGCGTGCACCGAGACCGATAGGAGCCAGTCCGAAAGGTTTGCCTACTTCGAACAGCGCATCCCAGATCTGCTTGCCGTACTCCTTGGGGAAGTACAATTCAAATCCGCCTGCGCCGGTATAACCGGTGTTACTCAGGATCACACCTTGTACGCCTGCGAAGTTCCACTCGCGGAAACTGTAGTACGGTATGGCACTCAGGTCGGCGTCCGTGAGCAACTGCAGCATTTCCGTAGCTTTCGGTCCCTGTACAGCCAGCTGACCGTAGCGGTCGGAGGCGTTCTCGAGCGATACGCCGAAGGTGTTCTGTTTGTTCACCCACGCCCAGTCTTTGTCGATATTACCGGCATTGACTACCATGAGGTACTTCGTCGTGGAGTACTTGTAGATAATCAGGTCATCTACGATGCCACCCTTACCGTTGGGCATACAGGTATACTGTGCCTTGCCGGCATCGAGTCGGCTAACGTCATTCGAGGTGATATACTGCAGAAAGTCGAGGGCCTTCTCGCCTTTTACCCAGAACTCACCCATATGACTTACGTCAAACACGCCTACGCCTTCGCGCACGATCATGTGTTCTTTGTTGATACCCGTTGGATACTGTATCGGCATGTTAAATCCGGCAAAATCTGCCATCTTGGCTCCGAGTGCGATATGCACGTCGGTAAACGGAGTTGTTTTAAGCATATTATTTTACTTTTTTAATGATCTCGAGAATTACGTCCCGTGCGGCTTCTAGACTGGGTATCGGCAGATACTCATAGCGACTGTGGAAGTTCTCACCGCCCGCAAATATATTGGGGCAGGGCAGTCCCTCGAACGAGAGTCTCGCACCGTCCGTACCGCCGCGTATCGGTTTTACTTTCGGCGTCAGTCCTACGGCTTTCATCGCTTCTTCGGCCAGGTTGACAACATGCATGACGGGTTCTATCTTCTCGCGCATGTTGTAGTACTGGTCACGCAGTTCGATTTCTGCGGTTCCTTCGCCGTATTCGCTATTTAGTTTGCGTACCAGGTGCTCCATTTCGCGCTTGCGGCTCTCGAAGCGGGCACGGTCGTGATCGCGGATGATATAACTGAGCGTCGTCTCTTCTACCGTACCTTGCATACCTACCAGGTGGTAGAATCCCTCGTAGCCCTGTGTATGTTCCGGGGTCTCCCAGCGAGGCAGCATGACGGCCAGTTGGTTGGCGATACGCATCGAGTTCTGCATCTTGTGGTAAGCAGCACCCGGATGAACATTCGTTCCGTGAACACGGATCTTGCAACTGGCAGCATTGAAGTTCTCATACTCCAATTCGCCTATCGTACCGCCGTCCATGGTATAAGCCCAGTCCGCACCGAAGGCTTTTACGTCAAAGTGGTCGGCACCTTGTCCGATCTCCTCGTCGGGCGTGAAGCCTACGCGCACCTTGCCGTGCTTGATTTCGGGGTGTTGGATGAGGTATTCCATGGCGGTTACTATCTCGGCTATACCGGCTTTATCGTCCGCACCGAGTAGGGTCGTATGGTCCGTGACGATGAGGTCCTGACCGATATACCGTTCGTCGATATACGGGTCTCCGCCCTCGTAACGAATGATACTCGTCTTGATATCCCGGCCGCTGGCATCGGGCGAAGTGTCCATATGGGCAATAAAGCCGATGACGGGCTTTTCGCCATTCACACACTCGTCATTGGCCTCGAGCGTGGCCATAATATAACCATTCTCGTCGAGCGTTACCTCGGTAAGGCCAATCTGTTTCAGTTCGTCTGCCAGGTAGCGTGCAAACTCCATCTGACCCGGTGTTGAGGGGGTTACGTTGGTGTTCTCGTCGCTGGTGGTGCAGAACGATACGTATTTCAAAAAGCGATCTACTATTGTCATCGAAATTTTGAATTTTGAATTTTTAATTTTTAATTTCCAGAGAACGCACCGAGCAACGTGCTGAGTGCGCCGGCATACTGTGCAGCGGTGTTAGCATACTGTGCAGCCTGGCTGGCGGTGTTCTGTGCCGTCTGCGTAGCAGTTTGTACGGTATCGCTGTTCTTTACCATCTCTACCAGACTGTTGGTCACGCTGGTGACGTTCTGCTGGGTCACGAGTCCCATAGAGCTGGCGATGAGTCCCTTGCCGAAGCTGGTGAGGTAGGTCTTGTTCTGGTAGTTTGATTTCAGTCCTTCGCAATTTGCGACGAGCGTCACGGTGTTCAGGATGTTTTGGGTGTTCTTGTAGTTGAACTTGTTGCCATCGGCTTTGTACTGGGTGTACAGCGCATGCAGGGCATTACCCGCACCTTGTCCGGCTACGGTAGGATCCGTCGGCGTCGTGGTTTGTGTCTGGGTGGTCTGAGTCTGTTGCGTGCTGCTTGCACCGCCTTGTAGGAACGAGCAACCGGTCATCAGCATCGCGGCCGCCACGAAAAGAAAGATCTTTTTCATTGATATATAATTTTGAATTTTTAATTTTTAATTCACAGAACGATATTCATTTTGTTTGTTTGTCCATCGATAAAAGCGAGGATATTGTCCGTCACCTCCTCGCACATTTGTATGCGTCCTTCCCATGTGCCGGTACCGGTATGGGGCGAGAGAACGACGTTTGTCATTTGTTTAAGTTCGTCCGGTATCTCCGGTTCGAACTCATAGACGTCCATGGCCGCGCCGGCTATCTGTCCGGCTTTGAGAGCCCGAATGAGCGCCTGTTGGTCCACGTGCGCGCCGCGCGCGGTGTTGATAAGGTATGCCGTGGAGCGCATCATTGTCAGTTGCGGACTGCCTATCAGGTGATGCGATTCCGGGGTATAGGGGAGATTAAGCGATACGAAATCGGATTCTTTCAGTAGTACTTCCAGCGGTAGCAGACGGGCACCGTACTGTTGTTCCACGGTTTCGGGCAGTCGGTGTCGGTTGTGGTAGATGACGCGCATGCCACCGGCTACAGCACGTCGAGCCAAGGCTTGTCCGATACGTCCCATACCGATGATACCGAGCGTTTTGCCGTATAGGCCATGACTGAGATTATGCATGACTGCCATGCTTTCGCACGTACCCTTCCGTATACGGTTGTCCAGGTCTGCTACGCGTCGTGCGACGCATAGCATGAGGGCGTAGGCCAATTCGGCGGTAGGTTCTATGACGGAGTAGGGGGTATTCGTGACGCGAATGCCTCGTTCGCGACAGGCGTCCAGGTCTATATTATTGTATCCGGCACCGAAGTTAGCGATGAGGCGCAGGCGTGGCATACGGGCGATCATTTCGCGGTCTACCCGCTTGTCGAAAGTCGAGACGAGTATCTCGGCGGTAGCAGGATCGGCATTCATATGAAAGCCTCTAAGCCGTTCGAATCCCTCCGCGGGAAGTTCTGTCGTAAACGCGATATTCATGGTCTTTTGTGCGTTCTAATCCAAAGTCGCTGCAAAGTTACAACTTTTTTATGACATATGCAAGATTTATGGTATAAAAAATAGTATATTTTCCAAAACTACCCGCCATTGATTCCACGCTATCCCCTGTAAATACAAGGTTTGCGCAATGGATCTAATAGGCTATTATCAGGCGATTATCATGTGATTAATATGTGATTCGGTCTATTTCCTCCATTCTATTTCCGTCATTTTCTCAAAAAAATCTCGCGTTGCTTGTGTATGTCATTTTTTTTTTGTATCTTTGCAGCCTGAAATGAAATAAATAATCTGCTCGGCTCTGAGCCGTGCAGCGTAATTTGGAAAATTGTGGACGTATGAAGATACAAAACAGACTTTTTATCGCGCTGATGCTGCTATGTGCGGTGCCGGTGATGGCAGCGGACGACCTGCTGGATAACATACTCAACGGGACGTATAATCCCAAGACACTCACCGTTGGTGCGCAAGATACCCTGCTGGGCGACACCCTCTCGCGTCGCTACCAGCTCCAGAAAGAGAATGAGCAGAAGATATTCCGCCACTCCTTCCAGGCCGACTACTATGTATATGACACCCAGCGCCAATCCCGTAAACAAATCGGTGGCGGACCGGTACGCGAGGTGACCGTATCGCCCAACGGACGCTACGTAGCCTTCGTAAAAGACCAGAACATATACATCCATAAACTCGACTTCGGTACGGAAGTAGCCGTCACTACCACCACCGACCCGTTTATCTTCAACGGCCTGAGCGACTGGCTCTACGAGGAAGAATTCGGCCAGACCACGCTCATGGCTTTCTCGCCCGACTCCAAACAACTGGCCTTTATCCGACTGGACGAACGCCGC
>JAFZNG010000012.1 GCA_017551025.1 Paludibacteraceae bacterium
ACCCGTATGAAGAACCTCTCGACGATCGCAACTGATCGCGAAGCCTTCGAGGCCCAGAAGGACCTTGCCGGCGGCAAGAAAACCCTCAAGTCCTACCTGTGGAAAGTCTGCGGTGACGCCTACGACGCCCAGAACGGCTAAAAAACGCTGATTTTTCAAAAAAAACGCACATAAATTTGCACGTGTGCGTTTTTTTTTGTACCTTTGCACGCTAATTTGTGAATAGTATTATTGAAAATAATAAAAAATCGATATTATGGCAAAGAAAAATGTAACGAAACAAGACGAACAATTAGAGTCTGTTAACCAAGCCCTCAGCCGCTCTGAGCAGTGGATCGAGGCAAACCAAAAGATGCTTACCATCGTTGTTACCGCAATCGTTGTAGTAGTCTTTGGTGTTATTGCAATCAACCAATGGGTTATCAAGCCTAACGCTATTGCAGCCAGCAACGAGAATGCATCGGCCGAGACCTATTTCCAGCAGGCTGAGCAAGCTACTATGCAGGGCGATACCGCCAAGGCTGCAGAGTTCTACAAGAAAGCCCTCAACGGTGACGATGCCGAGTGTGTAGGTTTCCTCGAGGTGGCTGACAACTATTCCAACCAGCAGGCCGAACTGGCTTCCCTCTACGCAGGTATCTGCTACGCTGAGCTTGGTCAGTACGAAGAGGCTGCTGAGTATCTCAAGAAATTCTCCGCCAACGACCTCACCGTCGCTCCCGCTGCAGCCATGCGCCTGGGTGACGTCTATGTTGAGATGGACGACCTGGAGAATGCCGCCAAGGCCTTTGAGAAAGCCGCTGAAGAGGATAACGAGATTATCGCCCCCGTAGCTATGATGAAGGCTGCACGCGTATATCTCAAGCTCGAGGACAAAGCCGCTGCTAAGCGCGTTCTCGAAGCCCTGAAGAAGCAATACCCGGGTACCCAGGAGGCTTCCGAAGCAGACAAATACTTACCTATGTGCGCTGAGTAATGACTACCGATTTGTCAAAATACGACGCCACTCAACTGCCTAGCGCTGATGTTCTCGGACGTCAGCGCTATGCAATTATTGTAGCGGATTGGAACTCGGAAATCACCTACGCCATGGCGCAAGGAGCGATCGATACCTTCCTAAAGCACGGCGTACCGGAGTCACACATCGAGGTGGTACACGTACCCGGTACGGTGGAACTGACCTTCGCGGCCGCACGCGCTATGAACGAATATGCCGACCTGGACGCGATCATCGTTATCGGATGCGTCATCCGGGGCGATACACCGCATTTCGACTATGTATGCCAGTCGGTCACCCAAGGTGTGGCGATCCTGAATGCACAGGGTAACGTACCCGTGATCTTCTCCGTGCTGACCGTCAATGACCACCAGCAGGCGCTCGACCGTTGTGGCGGCCGCCTCGGCAATAAAGGTATAGAAGGTGCCGTTACCGCCATCCAGATGGCTAACCTCCAGCAACTATAAACAATTAAGTACGTAGTATGAAAATCTACAAGTTCGGCGGCGCATCGGTTCGCAATCCCGAGGGAATTCAGAACCTGGCTCACATCATCTCGCTCTGCGAGACAGAACCCCTCGTAGTCGTTGTCTCCGCCATGGGCAAGACGACCAATGCGTTGGAGCGTGTGCTGGCCGCTCTGATGGCCCATGATAGGGTAGAGGCGGCGCGTGAATGGAACGATATCATCGCCTACCATGATGCTATCCTCGCCTCGCTCGGCCTCCCGCCCGAGACCTTGCCGTATCGTGCGTTACCGGCCCTGCAGGACGAGCATAACTACGATTTGAGTTACGACCAACTCGTCAGCCTCGGCGAATTGACTTCTACGGCTATCATCGATGCCTACTTGCGCTCGCAGGGTTTCGACAGTTGTCTGCTGGACATGACCCGATTGCTCCGCACCGACGCTACCTACCGCGATGCCAATGTAGATCTCGATACTTCCGCCGGACTGCTATGCGAGGCCGTCCGTCATGCCGGACATCGTATCTGTATCGCCCAGGGATTTATCGGCGGTACGGTCGACGGACTGCGCACTACGCTCGGTCGCGAAGGCTCGGATTATACTGCCGCACTCATAGGTAACTTCCTCAATGCCGATTCCGTCACGATCTGGAAAGACGTTCCCGGTATTCTTAATGCCGACCCCCGACTGGTCAAAGATACCGTCCTTATCCCCGAACTGCGCTACCACGATGCGGTCGAACTCTCCTATTCCGGTGCACAAATCATTCACCCCAAGACCATTCGACCACTTGAGAACAAGCGCATACCGCTCTATGTGAAGCCTTTTGGCGATCCGACGGCCGCCGGCAGTAAGATTCATGCCGATGCAGCAGGACCGATCAATGTGCCTGTATATATCTGGCGCAAGAACCAAGTCCTCATCACTATTCGACCCAAAGACTTTAGTTTTGTGCTCGAACAGAGTCTCAACCAGCTCTTCGAAATCATCCATCGTCACCGACTCAAGGTGTCGCTCATCCAGTCATCCGCTGTCACGATCTCCGTCTCGGTAGATCATACGCGTTATGTCGATGACGCCCTGCGAGAACTGAGCCAACAGTTCCGCCTCAACTACAACGAAGGCTTGTCGCTGCTCACGATACGTGGCACGACACCCGAAATACTTCATCGCGAGAGTGCCAACCGCCAAATCCTGCTCAGTCAGACTACGCGACGCACAGCCCGATTACTAATCAGCGAATAATATGTCCAATTTTAAAACACACGTACAATCATTACTGTCCGACTTCGGTCAGGCATTGCATACCCGAAAATTTTGGGTAGAACTGGTCATGATGACCGTCGGTATGACCTTCGGCGCAGCGGCCGTATACTATTTCCTCATGCCCAGCCATATGATCGTAGGTTCTATCTCGGGTCTGAGCATCGTGATCAATACCGTCATAGGCGGCAATGCCGATACGCTCTCCTATATCATTATGGGTCTCAATGCCGTCCTGCTGGTGATGGCATTTATCCTCATCGGTAACGAATTTGGAGCGAAGACCGTCTATACGGCCATGATACTGGGTCCGCTGACGCAGTTGCTGGATCGTATCTATCCCTATACCAATTTTACCCATCATCTCATGGATACCTCGGCAGCCAACTACCAGTCGGTGCTGCACACCTTGCAGTCCGGCGCTGCCTATAAAGACGCTTTTGGCAATGACTATCTGCTCAGCCGTGCCGGAGAGGTACTCGAACCGGTGCGCTCATCGGTCATGGCCGGCGGACTGCAGACAGGCGATGTATGGTTTGATTTGGTATGCTTCGTCGTGTTGCTCTCAGCCTGCCAGGCCTTTATGTTCCGCATCAACGCTTCTACCGGCGGACTCGATATCATGGCCAAGATCATCAATAAGTACGCCCATTACGATATCGGTATGTCGGTATCTATTGCCGGTGCCGTCATCTGTTGCACCGCCTTTTTGATCAACGACTTCCGTATGGTAGTCATCGGCTTGACCGGTACGTGGATCAACGGATTGGTGGTAGATTATTTCACCGCCTCGTTCAACAAGCGCAAACGCGTCTGCATTATCTCCAACGAACCCGACCGAATCCGTCTGTTCATCGTCGAGAAGTTGATACGTGGCTGCTCCTTATACCCCGTGAAGGGTGGGTATAGCGGTGAAGATCATACCGAGATACAAGTCCTGCTCACCCAGAACGAGTTCTCCGACCTAATGGCCTTCATCCGCGACAATCAAATCCGGGCTTTCATTACGGCCGGTAACTGCTCCGAGGTATATGGCCTCTGGCTCCGACATAAGAAAGTCAACGGCAAAATTATCGCCGTCAATGAATAACTGATTACTAAACACTTATATGAAACCAACTCTATTTGTACTCGCGGCCGGTATGGGAAGCCGCTACGGAGGATTAAAGCAGATCGACGGACTTGGCCCCAACGGCGAGACGATCATGGATTATAGTGTCTTCGATGCGATGCGTGCCGGTTTTGGCAAAGTCGTCTTTGTTATCCGCCACGACTTCGAAGAAGACTTCCGCCGCGTAATACTCAGCAAGTATGCTGATAAGGTGCCTTGCGAAGTATGCTTCCAGTCTATCGACGCCCTGCCGGAAGGTTACCGTCCTAACCCCAAACGCACCAAACCATGGGGTACCAACCATGCCGTACTCATGGCCAAGGATATCATCCACGAACCCTTTGCCGTCATCAATGCGGATGACTTTTACGGCAAAGACTCCTTCCAGGTGTTGGCCGACTACTTGCAATCTGTTGAAAACACACGCGGCAAGTACTGCATGGTAGGTTACCGCGTCTGCAACACGCTCAGCGAGAATGGTGCTGTCAGCCGTGGCGTATGCTCTACCGACGAGGAGGGTTTTCTCACCGGCGTTATCGAACGCACACATATCGAGGAAGTAGGCCGCAAAATCGTCTTCACCGAGGACGGCAAGGATACCGTTATCGATCCTATGTCACCTGTATCGATGAATATGTGGGGCTTCACGCCGGAGTACTTCGAGTACGCCGAAGAGGCTTTCCGCCGCTTCCTGGATAAGAATGCCAACGAACTCAAGGCCGAGTTCTATATCCCGACACTGGTCAACGACCTCATCGCTTCGGGCAAGGCTACCTGCCGCGTGCTGGATACCCCCTCACGCTGGTTTGGCGTCACGTACCCCGAAGATCGCCCGCAAGTGGTGATGAAACTCAACAACATGATTAAGGAGGGTGTCTATCCCGCTAAATTATTTTAGTATGAATAAGCGAATTTTAGTCACCGGCGGCACAGGCTATATAGGTTCCCATACCGTAGTGGAACTCATGCAGCAGGGCTATGAGGTGGTCATCGTGGATAACCTCTCCAATTCCAATATTACCGTGCTGGATGGTATTCAAGCTATCGTGGGTCGCCGTCCGGAGTTCGTCAATGCGGACTGCTGCGACTACGTAGCAATGGATAACGTCTTCCGCTCGTATCCGGATATCAAGGGCGTCATCCATTTTGCGGCAGCTAAGGCGGTAGGCGAGTCAGTGGAGAAACCGCTCCACTACTACCGCAATAATATGCACTCACTCACCACCGTGCTCGAACTCATGCAGGAACATGAAGTCCATCATATCGTCTTCTCCTCGTCCTGTACCGTGTACGGTCAACCCGATCCGGAACACCTGCCCGTAGATGAGACCGCCCCGCGCAAGAAAGCCCTCTCGCCCTACGGCAATACCAAGCAGATCAACGAAGATATAATTATGGATCAGGCGCACGCGTGCGCAAGCTTACGCGCGACCATCTTGCGCTATTTCAATCCTATCGGAGCGCATCCGTCGGCCCTCATCGGCGAATTGCCTAACGGCGTACCCAACAACCTGTTGCCCTTCGTTACGCAAACGGCAGCAGGTCTGCGCGACGAATTGCGCGTCTTCGGCGATGACTATAACACGCCCGATGGATCCTGTATTCGTGACTATATCTATGTGGTCGATCTGGCCAAAGCCCATGTATGTGCTATCGAGCGTATGCTCTCCGGAAAGACCCAAGAACAGGTCGAGATCTTCAACCTCGGTACCGGTCGCGGACTGAGCGTGCTGGAAATAGTGCGCACCTTTGAAGAGGTGACGGGCCAGAAACTCAAATACCGCATCGTAGGCCGCCGCGAAGGGGATATAGAGCAGGTATGGGCCGATCCTACACGTGCGAATACCGTCCTCGGTTGGCGTGCCGATACACCCATACGCGATGTACTCCTCTCCGCCTGGAACTGGGAAAAACACCTTCGTAATATCAAATAACCAATCACCGCTATGCTTTATCCGTTAAAATTTCGTCCGCGTCACTTCCACAAGATTTGGGGAGGTCAGCGTCTTCGTCCGTGGTACAACGATGTACCGGCCGACTATGATAATGTCGGCGAGAGTTGGGTAATCTCCGCCGTAGAGAAGTATCCTGCCGAAGTAGCCAACGGTCCGTTGGCCGGTAATGAACTCCAAGACTTGCTCTCGATCTATTTCGATGAACTGGTCGGCGGTAAGGTCTATGAGCGTTTCGGCGAGACTTTTCCGCTGCTGATGAAGTTTATCGATGCCGATGACGACCTGTCGATCCAGGTGCACCCTAACGACGAACAAGCTGCCGATATGGAACAATCCATGGGTAAGACCGAAATGTGGTACGTCATGCCCAATAGCGAACCCGAAGCAGCTATTATCAAGGGATGGACCACGGAGATGAATCCCTCGCTGATCCATGCAGCCATCGCCGGAGGTACCCTGTCCAAGCACCTGGGCCATTATCCTGTTAAGGCCGGTGATATAGTGCTCATCGAGTCGGGTAGTGTACATGCCTTGAAGCGCGGCACCGTTGTAGCTGAGATTCAGGAGAACTCGGATATTACCTACCGTCTGTACGACTACAACCGCGTCGGTAACGATGGCCGTCAGCGTCCGCTGATGGTGGATAAGGCCATGCGCGTGCTTAACTTCGGTGCGACGACGTGCCAGATCAAGCATGAGCCTACGCAGATGAACGAGTCGGCCGAACTGGCTAAGACGCCCTATTTCACGACCAACCTGCTGCATTTCGACCGCGAGTTGGTACGTGACTATGCACCGCTCGACTCCTTCGTAGCCTTTATGTGCGTAGATGGTGCTTGCGAACTCGAAGCGCCGGAAGTGGAGGAAGCGCTGCAAAAACATACGCTCCAAATCGGTGAGGCTATCCTCATACCGGCTTCGTTGAACGATATCATTTTGCGTCCGACGACGCCCGAGTGTAAACTGCTGGAAGTATATCTATGAACCTAAGCGAACAGCAGATCGAAGAGCGTGCCTTGCTGGCGAAACAACTCTTTCGCGACGGCATGAACTGCGCACAAGCCGTAGTAGGTGCGTGCTGTGATCTGTTCGGTATGGACGACCGCGACACGGCGATGCGTATGGCTGCCGGCTTTGGTGGCGGTATGGGACGTATGCGACTGACCTGCGGAGCCGCCTCCGGCATGTTTATGCTCGCTGGACTCCAAAACGGCACGACTACACCTCATGATAACGAGGGCAAGATGGCCAACTATACGCTCGTACAACAACTGGCTACGCAGTTCCGCACCACCTACGGTTCGCTCACCTGTGCCGAACTCCTTGGTCTCGCTCCCCGTCCCGCCGATGCACCTCAGTGTCGTAAAGAACCCTGCGTAGAGATGGTCGCCGAAGCCGTCCGTATCGTCCTGCGCTCAGTACAATAAAACTCTCAACTCTCAACTAGAATACTTCTCTCAACTCTCAACTCTCAACTCTCAACTATTATGAAATACTTTTTAGCCATCATAGGTGGCGGCCCTGCCGGATATACAGCTGCCGAGAAGGCTTCTAAAGCCGGAAAAGATGTTATCCTCTTTGAGCAGACTGCCCTGGGCGGTACGTGCCTGAACGTAGGATGTATCCCTACCAAGTCCTTGCTCTATGGCGCCAAGCAGTACTACAACGCTACCCATGCCCAGAAATACGGGGTTACGGCCGAGCATGTAGCCTTTGATTATGCGGCGATGCAAAAACGCAAAACCATCGTGGTGCGCAAACTCGTAGCCGGTATCAAACAACGCCTCAATAACGAACATTGTACCCTCGTCTCCGGAGCAGCCAAGGTGCTTAGTCGCACCGATGAGACCGTCGCAATCCAATGCGGCGCAGAGACCTACGAGGCGGAGAACCTGCTAATCTGTACGGGTTCCACCAATTTTGTACCACCTATTCCGGGTATTCAGGACAATGCGGCTGTATGGGATAGTACGGATGCGCTAGCGGCTACTGAATTGCCCGCATCCATCATCATCGTTGGTGGCGGCGTAATAGGTATGGAATTCGCTACGCTGTACCACGAACTCGGTGTACCCGTGACGGTCATCGAAGCCATGCCGACCATCCTGCCTAATCTGGACCAAGAGGTAGTAAGTATACTGCTCGAGAAATACCGCAAGGCAGGCATTACTATCCTTACCTCTACGAAGGTGGAGTCGCTTGACGGCGGTAAGGTAAGCGCTAACGGTGAGGTCTATGAGGCTGAGAAAGTGCTGGTAAGCGTTGGTCGTCGGGCTAACCTTCAGGGACTCGAAGCGCTCAACGATCTGGAACTGTATCGTGGCGGTATTGTCATCGACGAGTTCTGTAAGACCAACCTGCCGAACGTCTATGCGTGCGGTGATGTGACCGGCAAGATCATGCTGGCGCATGTGGCCAGTCGTCAGGCTGAGGTTTGTATCGGCCGTATGCTCAAGCAGATTCCGCTCCAGCGCATTGCCTACAATGCCGTGCCATCGGTCGTTTATACCAATCCCGAGATCGCTTCGGTGGGCATCACCGAGCAGCAAGCCCGTGATCTCAATATCGAAACCGAGGTACGTACGCTGCCCATGACTTTCTCCGGACGGTTTATGGCAGAGAATGATGGCGAGACCGGATTGTGCAAGATGCTGGTAGACCGTAAGAACCAGTCCGTACTGGGCGTACATATGATCGGTAATCCGTGCTCTGAATTCGTTGCAGCTGCTTCGTTTGCCGTGCGTAACGGCTATACGGTTGCCGAAATGGAGCAGGTCATCTTCCCGCATCCGACGGTGAGTGAGATACTTCATGAGATTCTATAATTTTGAATTTTTAATTTTTAATTTTTAATTGAATCGTCGTATCCTCCACCTGGCCCTGCCGAGTATCTTGGCGAATATCACCATCCCCTTGGTGGGACTGGTGGATGTGTCTATTGTAGGACATATATCCGATGCATCGGCGATAGGCGGTATCGCGATCGGTACGATGCTGTTCGACCTGTTGTACTGGAACTTCGGTTTCTTGCGGGTCGGCACTAGTGGTATGACGGCACAAGCCTTTGGTCGTGGCGACCGCAAGGAATGCACCCAAATACTCACCCAGAGTCTCGGTATCGTAGCCCTGGCAACCCTGGCCATATGGTTGCTCCAATGGCTGTTTGTCAGTCTGGTGCTGGCCTGTGTCCCCTGTTCGGCAGAGGTGGCTGAGTTTGCACGCCGCTATTTCTTTGTCCGTATATGGGCCGCACCCGCCACGCTGAGCCTGCTGGCCTTCAAGGGCTGGTTTATAGGCATGCAGGATACGGTCTCGCCCATGGCCGTGGATATCCTGGTCAACGTGGTCAACATGGTGGTCAGTTATGTGCTGGCCGTGCATTCTCCGCTAGGCGCGATAGGCGTAGCGTACGGTACGCTGGTGGCGCAGTATAGCGGCCTACTGTTAGCGTTGGGTATCCTCCTGGTGCGGTATTCGGATTGCACGGTATTCAGCAAAGCGGCACGTTGGCGTGAGGTGATGCAATGGCGCAAGATGCGGCGTCTGCTGGTGCTCAACGGCAATTTGTTTGTGCGCTCGCTCTGCTTCATGGTGGTGTATGTGGGCTTTACTTCGCTGGCAAGCCGTTATGGTGATACCGAGTTGGCAGTGAGTGCGATACTGATGAAGCTGTTCATGGTCTTCAGTTACTTCGTCGACGGTTTTGCCTTTGCGGGTGAAGCCTTAGTCGGACGCTATATAGGCGAGAAACGACCGGACCTGACGCGCCGTGCCGTACGCCTCTTGTTTGCCTGGTCGGTTGGGGTAGGACTGCTCTTTACACTGGCGTATGCTATATGGGGCGAAGGATGTATCCGATTGATGACATCTGACACCAAGGTATTGCAGGCGGCCGGACCTTACATGGCTTGGCTTATCGCTATGCCCTTGGTCTCCACCTTGGCATTTATGTGGGACGGGGTCTTTATCGGTGCTACAGCCGGTCGCGAGATACGCAACTCGATGATCTGGGCAGCTGCCGCCTTTGTGATCGGTTATCTTGCCTGCTACCAAATCATCGGTATCCAGGCGATTTACGTGGCGTATTTTGCCCACCTCATAGCCCGTGTATTGTATTTGACTATTCAATGGAAACCGCTGTATGATACCCAAATTAGTGAATCGTAAATGGCAGGTGCTCCGTAGCGAGAATATCCTGCGTCTCGGCCCGTGGCTCAGCGTACGCCAGGAGTGCGTCCAACTGCCGAGCGGCACCGAGATACCTACTTGGTATATCCTTGAGTTCCCCGATTGGATCAATGTCATCGCTATCACCAAGGACGGTCATATGGTCATGGAGGATCAGTATCGTCATGCGCTTGGTGAGACCCACTACGAACTGGTGGCCGGTGTCGTAGATCCCGGTGAGACGCCCCTCCAGGCTGCCCAACGCGAACTGAGCGAAGAGACCGGTTACGAAGGGGGTACTTGGGAACTCTATATGACCCTCTCACCTAATCCGACGAATCATAACAACCTCTCCTATACCTTCCTGGCACGTGGCGTAGAGAAGCGCCGTGAGCAGCACCAGGAACCGACCGAGGATATCCACGTGGATATCTTCACCCAAGCCGAAGTGCGCCAACTCTTGGAGCAAGGCGAAATCATCCAAGCCCTCCATGCCGCACCCCTATGGAAGTATTTTGCAGAACATAATGAGCATAACGAATCGATATAGTATTTTTGCCGTCCTGCTGCTCACCGCATGCAGTAAGCCGGTACAGCAGACGACTGTCGCACCACCTGTTGAGGTGCGTGTCATGCAGGTGGAGCAAAGCCTCGACCGCTCCTCGCGTAGTTATGCCGGCCGTCTCGAGGCACGTGCTGTCACACCGCTCGCCTTGCAGACTACCGGACGCGTCACCGAACTTCTGGTCCGTGAAGGAGACCATGTGCAGCGAGGACAAGTCCTGCTGCGCGTAGACAACACCCAGGCCATGCATGCGCTCGATGCTGCTCGTGCTACCTTACGTCAGGCGCAAGATGCCTATAATCGCGTAGCTGTGGTACATGACTCCGGTGTCGTGAGCGATATGAAATGGATGGAGGTGGAGACACGTCTTGAGCAAGCCCGCTCGGCGGCAGAGAGTGCCGAACAACTGGTGGCGCAATGCGAACTGCATGCACCCTCTGATGGCATCATCGGTTCGCTACGCGTAGAGCAAGGTCAATCCGTACTGCCCTCGGAGACACTCGTCGAACTGTTCGATATATCGGAATACTACGTGCGTTTTGGTGTTCCCGAAACCGAGATAGCCTCCGTCCGTCCGGGCGATCAAGGCCAACTCTATATCGCGGCTCTCAACGACCGTATTCCCATTACCGTCACCGAACGCGGTATGAAGGCCAACCCGCTGGCACATACCTATGAGGTACGAGCCCGACTCAGTCGCCGCGAAGGGGTGCTGCCGGGCATGATAGGTGATGTTACGCTTTCGGCACAACAGGTAGAGGGACTCGTCGTACCTGCGGTATGTGTTCGACTCCTCAAAGACGCACCTACCGTATGGGTAGCCCACGACTCCACAGCCGTACGCCGTGCCGTTCGAATCGGAGAATATGTCCACGATGGTATCGTCATCGACTCGGGACTGCAACCCGGTGACCGGGTCATCATCGAGGGATTCCAAAAACTGTATAACAACGCACCTATACGCTATTGAAACGTACGCGCAACCATATTGAAGGGGCGATGCGCCAACACGGCATCGTGTTTTTCGTATTCCTGATGCTGATGGCATTCGGTATCTGGTCCTTGCCCAAGATGAACAAGGACGAGTTCCCGCAATTCACCATTCGTCAGGGTGTCGTGGCGGCTATCTATCCCGGTGCTACGGCCGAAGAGGTCGAAGCCCAAGTAACGCGCCCCCTGGAGGAATACATCAATACTTTCGAGGAAGTCAACAAGGCCTGGACCTATTCCGAGACACGCGACGGTATCGTGTATGTCTATGTCATGTTGCGCAACTCCGTCAAGTCCAACACCGAGGCCTGGACCAAGATACGTGCCGGACTGGACCTGCTGCGCAAGACACGTATGCCGGCAGGCGTGTTGGAGACCGTTGTCATCGATGATTTCGGGAATACCTCCTCCTTACTGCTGGCCGTTACTGCCCAAGATCGCAGTCCGCGCGAACTGGCGTATTTCGCCGAACGACTTACCGAACGATTGCGTACTATTCCCGAGACCGGACGTATCCGCATTATGGGTACCCAACAAGAGGAAATCGCCGTTACCGTCGATCCCCACCGCTTGGCCGCTTATCATATCCCCGAGACGGCATTGCAGACCCAACTGGCGCTCCAGGGCTTTCGTACGCTCTCCGGCAAGACGAACTCAGAACAGACCCTGCAAGTAACTACGCAGAATCGCACCGAATACGAGATCCTGCAGCAAATCATCGCAACTGATCCCGCCACCGGAGCCGTAGTGCGTCTGCGCGATTTGGCCACCGTAGAACGACGATACGCCACCCCGGAGAAATACGTCAGCTATTACGGCGCAGCGGACACACTCTCCCAACATGCTGCCGAGTGTCTTATCGTCAATATCGAAATGGAACCCGGCAATAATATCGTGGCCTTTGGTGATGAGGTGGATCGCATACTCGATGAGGTGCGCCGCGAACTGCCGCCGGACCTGCAACTGCATCGTATCACAGATCAACCGAAAGTGGTGGCCGACTCCGTATGGTCGTTCCTGCGTGATATTCTGGTGTCGATCATCGTGGTCATCGTGGTCATGCTGCTGCTCTTCCCGCTCCGCACAGCCCTGGTCGCCAGTACGGGTGTACCGGTTTGCACGGCGATATGTATCGGACTGATGTATCTAACGGGTATCGAACTCAATACCGTGACCCTCGCAGCCCTTATCTTTGTGCTCGGCATGATCGTCGACGACTCGGTGATTGTCATCGACGGCTATACCAACCAACTGGAGAAAGGCCATTCCCGTTGGTATTCAGCGGCTGTCAGCACCAAACAGCTCTTCGTACCGATGGCCCTGGCCACCTGTGCCATCAGCGGTATGTTCTTCCCGATGACCGGCATTATCACCGGTCCGCTGGGCGATTTTGTCAAGCTCTTTCCCTTTGCCGTACTGTTTGCTTTGACGGCCAGTATCTTCTATGCCGGCTGGGTGACGCCTTACCTATCCACGCGATTTGTGCATCGTCAGCGTGAGGACGAAACGACGCGGTTCGAACGGGTGCAGCTGCGCTTCTTCGGTCATCTGCAAAATGGTTACGAACGCCTCCTGGCCGCTTGTTTTCGTCATCCGGCAGTGGTCTATACCATGCTCTTTTTGGCGGTTGGTACAGGTGTCTTCCTGCTTACGCGGCTCAACCTCCAACTCCTGCCCAAAGCCGAGCGGGAATGTTTTGCCGTAGAGATCCATCTGCGTGAGGGCTCTTCTCTCAAAGAGACGGCGCTCGTGGCCGACTCCTTGGCCCACGTGCTGCAACGCGACGAACGCGTACGGAGTGTCACGAATTTTGTAGGACAGGCTTCGCCACGCTTCCATGCTACCTATACGCCGAATATGCCGGGACCCAACTATGCCCAGTTTATCGTCAATACCGTCTCCTCCAAGGCTACGGCAGATCTACTGAGCGAGTATTCCCGCCGGTATGAGAATCATTTCCCCAATGCCTATATCCGCTTCAAGCAGATGGATTATCAGGCGGCCAAGAACCCGCTTGAGATACGACTGAAGGGCGACGACCTGGAACAGATGGCCCTACTGGCTGATACGATCAAAGCCTTCATGTCTTCGCAACCCGAGATGCAATGGGTCCACTCGGATTTCGACCGGCAAGCACGCACGACGGCTATCACGCTGCGTGCCGATGAAGCCGCCCGTCTGGGTGTAACCGAGACCATGCTCTCGCTCTACCTCCATCAACTTACTGCCGGCACCCGGATGACTACCGTCTGGGAAGACGACTATGCCGTACCTGTTACGCTCTATTGTCGGGGTGGGGAAGACTTGACCACCAACCAACTGCTCAACCTACCTGTGCCGACGGCCATTCCCGGCCAGTGGGTACCGCTGCGCCAGGTGGCGACACTCGCTCCGGCATGGCATCACGCGTATATCGAACATCGTAACGGCGTACGAACCGTCACCATCGGCTGTGACCTGCGCGGCCATACCAGTCAGGTGGATGCCGAGCGTAAGGTGCGCCAATGGATCGAATCCCAACAATTCGACTCTACACCATACACCATACACCCTACACCATACACCATTACCTACGGCGGCCTTACCGAGATCAACGATCAGATCCTGCCGCAGATAGGATGGAGTATCGTAGCCGCCTTGCTGGTCATGTTCCTGTTGATGCTCTACCATTTCGGCAAAGTATCCTTGGCGCTGTTGGCTTTGTCGAGTGCGGTGCTGTGTGTGTTTGGTGCTATGTTGGGCCTGTGGATCTTCCGGTTGGATATCTCTATCACGGCGGTATTGGGTGTGGTCAGTCTGATAGGAATTATCGTGCGCAACGCGATTATGATGTACGAATATGCCGAGATGCTTCGACGACGCGGCATGAGTATTCGCGAGGCGGCTTTCCGAGCCGGACTCAGACGTATGCGACCTGTATTCCTTACCTCTGCTACAACGGCCTTGGGTGTATTGCCTATGATTATCGCCCATACCAGTCTGTGGATGCCTATGGGGGTGGTCATCTGCTTTGGTACCATATTCACCCTGCCGCTTACCGTAACGATCCTGCCGGTCATGTATTGGCGTATTTATAAGTAGTATGTGGATTTTTCTGGCATTTATATCGGCGGTATGTCTGGGTGGCTATGATATCAGCAAGAAGGTGGCACTACGCGACCATCGCGTGCTGGACGTGCTGACGCTCAGTATCGTGATTAGCAGCTTGTTGCTTTCCATACCGCTGTTGCTTTCGCGCTTGTGTCCTGCGGTTATGACGGATACGCCTTTCTTTGTACCTCAGATGGATTTGGAGGCCCATCTGCTGACGCTTTTGAAATCGTGTATCGTGCTCAGCAGTTGGGTATTTGCCTATATATCGCTGAAGCACCTGCCTTTGTCGGTCGTCAGTCCGATGCAGGCCACCCGACCTATGTGGACGCTGATTGGTGCGCTGCTTATCTTCGGCGAACGCCTCAATACCTGGCAATGGATAGGCGTCCTGCTGGCAATAGGTAGTGTCTTTATCTTCTCTATTTCCTCCTCTAGAATATCTAGAGCCTCAAGAACATCTAGCCCTTCTAGCTTTTCTAGTCCCGCTACCCGTTACTACCTCGCCCTCGCCCTGGCTATTCTTATCGGTTCTTGTTCCGGTCTGTACGATAAGTTTATGATGCGCCGTTACGACCATAATGCCGTGCAGGTCTATTATACCTTCTACCAGGCCCTGATGATGCTTGTCGTATGGTTGATCGATAAATATAGAACTACGAAAAACGCTCAACTCTCAACTAGAATACTTCTCTCAACTCTCAACTCTCAACTCTCAACTCTCAAAGCCATCGCCCTCATCTCGGTATTCCTGATTATCTCGGATAATGTCTATATGCTGGCTTTGCGCGATCCGGATTCGTTGATAGCGGTTGTGAGTACCATCCGTCGTGGCGGTGCCGTCATCGGGTTCGCGTACGGACTGCTTTTCCTGCACGAAGAAAATCCCGGCCGCAAGATAGCCTGCATGACCGGTATCCTCCTCGGCCTTGTCTGCCTCGCCCTCGGGTCGGTATAGAATACCGATATTCTACAAAAAAACGCACATTTATTTGCACATGTGTGTTTTTTTTTGTAATTTTGCACGCTGAATTGTAAATTAGCATTAAAATCGATATATGAAAAGAGCTTTGATCACCGGTATCACCGGACAAGACGGATCCTATCTGGCGGAGTTTTTGCTGGAGAAAGGCTATGATGTACACGGTATTATCCGCCGCAGTTCAGTGGATTATCGTGAGCGTATCGCCCATCTGGAGGGACTGCCGCATTTCCACCTGCATTATGCGGATATGAGCGATAGTATGTCGCTCGTCAAACTGGTTGGAAAGGTGCTGCCGGACGAGATATACAACCTGGCGGCACAGAGTCATGTGCAGGTATCGTTCGATGCCCCGGAATTCACGGCCGAAGTGGATGCCGTAGGCGTACTGCGCGTGCTGGAAGCCGTTCGTACGAACCATCTGGAGAAGACCTGCCGTATCTATCAGGCCTCTACCTCCGAACTCTACGGCAAGGTAGAAGAAGTGCCTCAATCCGAGACGACGCCCTTCCATCCCTATAGTCCGTATGCCGTGGCCAAACTTTACGGTTATTGGATTATCAAGGAGTACCGTGAGGCATACGACATGTTCTGCTGCTCGGGTATCCTGTTCAATCATGAGTCCGAGCGTCGCGGCGAGACCTTCGTGACGCGTAAGATCACGCTGGCAGCTGCCCGTATCGCACAGGGCCTGCAAGACTGTCTCTACCTGGGTAATCTTGACTCGCTTCGAGATTGGGGATATGCGAAGGACTATGTGGAGTGTATGTGGCTTATCCTGCAGCATCCTACGCCCGAGGACTTCGTTATCGCTACCGGCGTACAGCATAGCGTTCGCGAATTTGCTACGCTGGCCTTCCGTCATGCCGGTATCGAGCTGCGCTGGGAAGGCAAGGGTATCGATGAGAAGGGTATCGATGTCAAAACCGGCAAGGTAGTCGTAGCCGTTAGTCCGGATTTCTATCGTCCTACCGATGTCATCAACCTCCTGGGCGATCCCTCGAAGGCCAAACGTGAACTCGGCTGGAATCCGCAGAGCACCTCGTTCGAGCAACTTGTCGAACTCATGGTTAAGCACGATATGCAGAAGATTACCCGCGAGCACATCAACCTCGCCGAGTACCTCGAAAAGGGAATTGTCAAATAATTCGTAATTTTTAATTTTTAATTATGAATCTTGATTCAAAGATATACGTAGCCGGTCATCGCGGCATGGTAGGAAGTGCTATCGTGCGCGAACTCCAGCGCCAGGGCTACACCAATATCATCACGCGTACCCACAAGGAGTTGGATCTCTGCCGCCAAGAGGCTGTAGAGCAGTTCTTCGCACAAGAGAAACCCGAATACGTCTTCCTGGCTGCCGCTAAGGTAGGCGGTATCGTAGCCAACCAAAACGCACTGGCGGACTTCATGTACGATAACATGATCCTGGAGATGAACGTCATCCATGCCGCCTGGCAGAACGGTGTGAAGAAACTCGAATTCCTGGGGTCCTCATGTATCTATCCGCGTCTGGCGCCGCAACCGATGCCGGAGTCGTGTCTTCTAACAGGTGAACTGGAGAAAACCAACGAAGCCTACGCACTGGCTAAGATCAGCGGACTGAAATACTGCGAGTTCCTCAATCGCCAGTACGGTACGGATTATATCTCCGTTATGCCTACCAACCTCTACGGTCCTAACGACAACTACCACCCAGAGCACAGCCATGTGCTGCCGGCTCTGATACGCCGTTTCCACGAGGCCAAGGAGAGCGGGGCAGACTCGGTTACCTGTTGGGGTGACGGCAGTCCGTTGCGCGAGTTCCTCTACGTGGACGACCTGGCGAATCTATGCGTCTTCCTCATGAACAACTACTCCGGCAACGAGACCGTCAATGCCGGTACGGGGAAAGAACTGACCATCCGTCAACTCACCGAACTCGTAGCCAAAGTTGTAGGCTACGAGGGACGTATCTTATGGGATACCACCCGTCCGAACGGTACGCCGCGTAAACTGCTCGATGTAAGCAAGGCCACCCAACTCGGTTGGACCTACCGCACCGAACTCGAGGACGGTATCCGTCTCGCTTACCAAGACTTTCTTACCAACCCCATGCGGGCAGAGAGGTAAAAGTGTATGAAAAAGATTATTTTATATAGTGTGGCACTTATGTGCCTGTGTGCTTGCTCCAAGACGGGCAAACTCAAGATAGACTACCTGCCGTGCCAAACCGAAGTAGGGCAGGGTTGGGGATTTATCAGTCCGAAAGGTGAGGTCATCCTTGCCGGTCAGTTTGCGGAGCAACCAAGTCCCGTTAGCGACGATCTGTTCACCATCAAAGAGGGCGATTTCTACCGTCTCTACCGTCTGGAGGACGAGCAAGCCAAACTGCTGATGGATAGCCTCATCATGGCCGGTCAACCGGCTTTCGGACGAGTACCGGTATGTCGCGAGGCAGGTAAGATAGAAGTCATAGACCCGGACGGCGAGACCGTCTTTATCCTCGACCAAGTCGAGGGACAGACCGTCGTCAGTGCCGCACCGCATTACCGCTACGGCTACCTGGAAATCCAGACTGTCAACTCGCTCGGCGTACATCATGCTGCTCTGGTAGACTGTGATGGTAAGATGGTGCTGCCGCCGCATTACAGCCAGTTGCTGGTATTGAATCCCGACTTGATCTGGGTGATGCAGGAGACGGTAGATAACAGCATCAACGACTCCACCTCCGAGGTGCGTCGTACCTCCTATTTTGTGGACCGCAAAGGCCGCATGCAAACCGATAAACCGCGTACGCTGACCGATCCGAAGAAAGTGCTTGAGCAGTTTGGCGAACCGCTACCGCAACCCTCCGCCCACAACGGCTGGGCGCGTATCGACTATGTCGAGGGATTCGGTTATGTGGGAAGCAGGGATCTGCAGATGGCCGTGCTCAAAGAAGATGTGTGGGAAGTCAAAGGCCAAGCAGTTTATGCTATTGCTTGGCAACCCGCCGAACAGCAAGCTGTCTCCAGCGATACGTATACCTACGACCGTGCCGCGCGTGATGTAACCAACGCCCTGCATGAGGGACTACACAGCCGCGGACTGACGATTCCTGTTTCCGTGCCGTACGTGACAGCCTTGGTCGTAACGCCCGCCGAGGAGTATAACTGCTACGCTACTTCTCACACGTTCTCTTGGCAGGAACAGGACTTCCGCGTAGAGGTCATCGCCCAGTTTGATACCACGATCATTCGTCAGAAATACGTCATCGAACACACCGCGATGGAGAACCAGTACGGTCAACCCGTCGAGATGAACAAGCGCAAAGAAGACGGCTACGAGTACAATCCCGAGTCTGATTTGATCAGCGTATCGATGACCTGCTTTGTTGATTCGGCGCATACCGAAGTGGTCGTGGAGAAAGTGAAAAAACTGCTCGATCAGCAGTATAAGAAACGCGACAACCTCTACCTGGACGGCGAACAGATCATTCGTATGACGACCAAGCCCGGACAGATCATCTTCCGTCTGGAGCGTGATCCGAAGGCTATTGCCGCCGAACAGGCCAAGAAAGACTCCGCTGAGGTGGAGCAGGGTAAGTACGACGCTGCTATCGACAGTGCCATGCAAGCTCTGGACAAAGATTCGATTCATCAACCCATAAAAACAGAACAACAATGAGAAAACAATGGTTATGGGCCCTGCCGATGGTGATGCTGTTGGCACTCCCGTCTTGTGGCGGCAAAAACGCACAAGCAGAAAGCGTAGAACCCGGTATGGAGGAAGAAGCTCCTATCGTTACCGAGAGTGAACAAGAGAACATGCTCGACTTCGAGGAGAGCGAAGCAGAATACAACGAGGCAAAGCAGACACTCGAACAGGCGCAACCCGTCATAGACGAAGCTGTCCAAAACAAGGAACTCGAGCAAGAACTCGAGGCCGCAAAAGAGGGCATGGAATAACAAAATCACATAAAAATCACGCAAAATCGCAAAAAAGTATGCAATTTATTTGCATATATCAATAATTTTGTGTACTTTTGCACCGTGAATCGTACGAGGGGACCCGAAAAGGTCTCCTCGCTGTATAAATAAAGGCAAATATGTTGGACCAACAGCAATTAAAAAACTGGATTGACGCGTATCTTAAGGATACCGATTATGAGTTGATAACCCTGACCATTTCGGCCGAGAATGATATATTGGTCGAGGTGGACCGCCTGGCAGGTGTGGACGTAGATTTCTGCGAGAAACTGAACCGCTACCTCGTCGAGAAACTGGGTGATGAAGACTACTCGCTGGAAGTAGGAAGTGTGAGCCTGACCGACCCTTTCAAGACCAAGATGCAGTACGAGAAGAACCTCGGTCATGACGTTGAGGTGCTCGTGGACGGTAAGAAGATGCGCGGCCAGCTCGTGTCGGTAGACGAGGATACGTTCTCCGTAGATATCGAGGAGAAGGTAGCTGTTGAGGGCAAGAAGCGCAAAGAGTTGCAGGTAACCACCTACACCTGGCGCTACGACCAACCCAAATACGTCCGCTACGACCTGAAATTCTAGTCGTAATTTCGTAATGACGTAATATCGAAGAAAAAATTAAAAAAACTACAATAAAAAATGGCAACTGTAAAACAACCAACCAACACAATCAATCTGATTGACATCTTCTCTGAGTTCAAAGAACTCAAGAACATCGATCGCCAGACGTTCATCAACGTCTTGGAAGACTCTTTCCGTAACGTCATCGCTAAGATGTACGGTTCGGACGCTAACTATGACGTGATCATCAACCCCGACAAGGGCGACCTCGAGATCTATCGCAACCGCCTCGTCATGGAGGATGACGACGTAGCCAATCCCGAGACCCAGATCGCGCTCTCCGATGCACGTCTGCTGGACGACGAGGCCGAGGTAGGTGAGGAGGTGACCGATAAGGTGGACTTCTCCAGCTTCAGCCGTCGTATGATTCTTAACCTGCGTCAGACCCTGGCCAGCAAGATCCTGGAGCTGCAGAAAGAGAACCTCTACATCCGCTACTCGGAGATGCTCGGCCAGATCGTATCGGGCGAACTCTACCAGGTATGGAAGAAAGAGATGCTGCTCCTGGACGAGGACGGCAATGAGCTGTACCTGCCCAAGCAGAACCAGATCCCGACCGACTTCTACCGCAAGGGCGATACCGTTCGCGCCGTAGTTGTTCAGGTGGATAACAAGAACCAGAACCCCAAGATCATCCTCTCGCGTACCAGCCCGCTCTTCCTGCAGCGTCTGTTCGAGCAGGAGGTGCCGGAGATCCACGACGGCCTGATCGCCATCAAGAACATTGCCCGTATCCCGGGTGAGCGTGCCAAGGTAGCCGTAGAAACCTTCGACGACCGTATCGATCCGGTAGGTGCCTGCGTAGGTGTGAAGGGTGCACGTATCCATGGTATCGTACGCGAACTGCGCAACGAGAACATCGACGTCATCAACTACACCTCCAATCTCAACCTCTATATCCAGCGTGCGCTGGCTCCGGCACATATCTCGTCGATGACTATCAACGAGGAGACCAAGACGGCTGAGGTTTATCTCAAGCCCGATGAGGTTTCGCTCGCTATCGGTAAGGGCGGCTTCAATATCAAGCTCGCTTGTATGCTCACCGGTTACCAGATCGACGTTTACCGCGAGATGGGTGACGAGGATATCGAGGATATCTATCTCGACGAGTTCAACGACGAGATCGATCAGTGGGTTATCGACGCCCTCAAGGCTATCGGACTGGATACGGCTAAGGCTGTGCTGGCCAAGAGCAAAGAGGAACTCGTTGAGCGCACCGACCTTGAGGAGGAGACCATCGATGATGTACTCCGCATCCTCGCTGCCGAATTTGAAGAGTAATAACCTAAACCCCTCGTAGAGCGCGAGACAAAACAACGCTCAAAACGTATATGGCAATAAAACTAATCAAAGCTTGCAAGGAACTGAACATTGGTATGTCTACCGCAGTTGCCTTCTGCCAGAAGCAGGGAAAAGAAATCGCTGCCGATCCCAACATGCGTATCGACGACGACCTGTATCTGCTGTTGGCTAAGGAGTTCAACAAGGATATGGCTATCAAGCTCGAGGCCGACCGGCAAGCACAAGAGCGCCAAGAGCGCATAGCGGCCCCGTCCGTGGCGGTAGAGCAACCGCAACAGAAAATCGAGACCGAGATCCCGCAACCCAAGATTGTCGGCAAGATCGACCTGGAGGCGGAGAAGAAGGCCAAGGAGGAAGCACGCCGCAAAGCCGAGGAAGAGGCTCGCAAGGCCAAAGAGGAGGCAGAGAAAGCCGCTCGTGAGGCTGAAGAGGCACGACTGGCAGCCGAAGAGGCTCGCCGTCAGGCTGAAGCTGAGAAAGAGGCGAAGGCTAAAGAAAAGGCAGCTAAGGCCCAAGAAGAGCCGAAAGCTGAACCCGAAGCACCCAAGAAGCCCGAGATCTTCTCGCTGCACAAGCCCGAACCGGCTAATCAGCCTAAGGTAGTGGGCAAGATCGACCTCTCGTCGATCAACCAGGCTACGCACCCCGGCAAGAAGTCGAAAGAGGAGAAGCGCAAAGAGCGTGAGGAGCGTCAGCAGCAACAGCAGCAGGCGCAGGAGAAACGCAAGCGCGAACGTATCAAGCAGAACAAGGTGGACGTCAACGATGCGCGTAACCAGAACCCCAAGAAGCAGAAAAACAAGAAGAAAGGCAAACAAGAGGTTTCCGAGGAGGAGGTACAACGCCAGATCAAGGAGACGCTCAACCGTCTGCAGAACAAGCAAGCCAAGACCAACACCGCCAAGCACAAACGCGAGCGTCGTGAACTCGAGCGCGAGAAGCACGAGCTGGAGATGATGGAGCAGCAGGAGCAGAGCAAAGTGCTCAAGCTCACGGAGTTCGTTACCGCCAACGACCTGGCTAACATGATGAACGTGCCCGTCACCAAGATTATCGGTACCTGTATGTCGCTCGGCTTGTTCGTATCCATCAACCAGCGTCTGGATGCCGAGACGATCAACCTCGTCGCAGAGGAGTTCGGTTTCACGACCGAATACGTATCCGCTAAGGTGGTAGAGGAGATCAATGCCGACGAAGTGATCAACGAAGAGGATATCGAGCCTCGCTGCCCGATCATCACCGTCATGGGTCACGTCGATCACGGTAAGACATCGCTCTTGGACCATATCCGCAATACGAACGTGATTGCCGGTGAGGCAGGTGGTATTACCCAGCATATCGGTGCGTATAACGTGAAGTTGAAGAACGGTCAGCACCTGACCTTCCTGGATACGCCGGGTCACGCTGCGTTTACCGCCATGCGTGCCCGTGGTGCCAAGGTAACGGATATCGCCATTATCATCATCGCGGCCGACGATGCCGTCATGCCGCAGACCATCGAGGCGATCAACCATGCCCAGGCTGCCGGTGTACCGATGATCTTCGCCATCAACAAGGTGGACAAACCGGGTGCTAACCCCGATAAGATCCGCGAGCAACTCTCCAATATGAATATCCTCGTCGAGGACTGGGGTGGTAAGTACCAGTGCCAGGAGATCTCGGCTAAGAAGGGTGACGGCGTATTCGAATTGCTCGAGAAAGTGCTGCTCGAAGCCGAGATGCTCGAACTCAAAGCCAACCCGAAACGTCGTGCCAAGGGTTCGGTTATCGAGTCTTCACTCGACAAGGGTCGCGGCTATGTAGCTACGCTGCTCGTTCAGGACGGTACGCTCCATATGAGCGATATCGTGCTGGCAGGAACGTATCACGGTCGCGTGAAGGCTATGTTCAACGAGCGTGGCCAGAAGATCACGGAGGTGCATCCGGGTGAGCCGTGTACGATTCTCGGATTGAACGGCGCACCGCAGGCCGGTGACGAGTTTAACGTGATGACTACCGAGCAGGAGGCACGCGACATCGCCAACAAGCGTGAGCAGCTCCAGCGCGAGCAGTCGATCCGCACCAAGAAGCATATCGGTCTGGAGGAGATCGGCCGCCGTATGGCTATCGGTGACTTCAAGGAACTCAACATCATCGTCAAGGGTGATGTGGACGGTTCGGTAGAAGCCCTGACCGATTCGCTCTTGAAACTCTCGACGGAGAATATCCAGGTCAACGTGATCCACGGTGCCGTAGGTGCGGTCAGCGACTCCGATGTCATGCTGGCAGCCGCTTCCGACGCTATTATCGTGGGCTTCAACGTTCGTCCTACCGGTACGGCTCGCAAGATGGCCGAGACCGAGGAAGTGGATATCCGTATCTATTCCATCATCTACGACGCTATCAACGAGATCAAGGCCGCTATGGAGGGTATGCTCTCGCCGGAGGTGAAGGAAGAAGTGACGGCTACGCTCGAAGTGCTGCAGACCTTCCATATCTCTAAGGTGGGCACTATCGCCGGCTGTATCGTACGCGAGGGTAAGATCAAGCGCGGTAATAAGGTTCGCGTCATCCGTGACGGTATCGTGATCAAGACGGCCGAACTGGCTTCGCTCAAGCATGTCAAGGACGATATCAAGGAGGCAGGTTACAATACCGAGTGCGGTCTAAGCCTCAAGTCGTACGACGACCTGCAGGCAGGCGATATGCTCGAGTCGTTCGAGGAAATCGAAGTAGCTAAAAAATTGGATTAATAATGACAAATATGCAATCTAAAATGTCAAATCTCAAATCGCACATGTTTATCCTGCTCGCAGCAGTAGGATTAACATCCTGTTTCCCGGTACGTATCGTCACGACCGCTCCTACTCAGACGGTCTATGTACGTCCTACCCAGACGGTAACTACCGTCAGCACCGTACCGGCTTCCAGTAGCCGTCCTACCACGACTACCACCGTTCAGGTCAATGCCCTCACGTCGGATATCTCGTATTATCTCGACCTGCAGGCTGTGGCTGCGCTGTTCGCACAGTCGAGTAGTGTACGTGAGTTCGAGCAACTGCTCAACTCGTCGCGCTATATGATCAACAACCTCGACCTCAACGGCGACGGTTATGTGGATTATCTGCGCGTCATGGAGGTAGTAGAGGGCTATCGCCACCACTACCTGATCCAGGCATGCCTCGCACCCAGCGTCTTCCAGGACGTAGCTACGCTCGTGGCTGAGGCGCGTGCAACGGAGTTGTACGTAGAGATCATCGGTGATCCGTATATCTACGGTACGTGCTATATCGTTCGTCCGGTATGGGTAAAGCGTCCGCCGATCTGGAACCACCTGTATCGTACGGGCTATACGCCTTGGGTATCGGCATACTACCACGGTTATTTCCCGTCGTATTACCAGTATCCGAAGCCGATGTACCTGAGCCATTATCAGGCGTATGTGGAGTCGTACATGCACAATCATCACTACTGCCACCATTGCGACTATCCGTCCAACTATTACGACCCGCACTACAACCAGCACGTGCAGTCGTATAGCCACCACGACTACGAGCATCAGTATCCCGAGAACTCGTTCTCGCATCGTAATGCGCGCGTCTATACGACCCAGTCGGTAGGTACGTCCGGTGGCCAGCAACGTGCTGTACGTAATGCAGCCGAACTGCGTGAGACGGCAGCAGCCAGCTCGTCGCGCACCACAACGACCGCTACGCCCTCTAGTACCTCTAGCTCGTCTAGATCCTCTAGTTCGTCTAGTACGTCTAGTTCGTCTAGTACTTCTAGTTCGTCTAGAACCTCTAGCGGTTCTAGTTCTTCTAGTACCTCTAGTTCGTCTAGTACTTCTAGTTCGTCTAGATCGTCTAGCACGACGACTACGCCTACGCGTACTACTATCAATACGCGTGTAAGTACGTCGGGTACGTCGCGTACTACGATTCGTTCTACCGATAACACCGGTCGTACGACCTCTACGACGCGTACCACGACTCCCTCGCGTTCGTCTGGTACTTCTACCTCTAGTAGTTCTAGATCCTCTAGATCGTCTAGTACGTCTAGTTCTTCTAGTACCGAATCCACTCGTTCTCGTCGTCAATGATGCGTCGTCGATTCATACTGCTTATGCTGCTTATGAGTGTGCCGTTTGGCATGCTCATGGCGGCTAAGCCGCGTACCGTTGTGGTGCACGATACGATCTACGTGCAGCAGGTCGTCTACGTCCACGATACGATCCTTATGTGTCCGGATCTGGAGGAGATGATGTTCGACTTCGATGCCCAGGGACTGGATGATGCACAGAAAGACAGTCTCTTGGCGGAGATCGAGGGCGAATTGCTGCGTGCCTTGGCGGAGGAGGACAGCCTGATGGCGGATTCCCTGGCGCTCGGCAATGCCGAACCCCTGGACGCTTCTACGGCCGATCGGCTTATTGCGTATGCCAAGCGATATATCGGACGTCCGTATGCGTATGGGGCAGGTGGACCGAAGGCCTTCGACTGCTCCGGCTTTACGTCCTATGTGTTCCGTCATGTAGGTATCAACCTGACGCGTACGTCTTCCGGCCAGAGCCAGCAGGTACGTCGTGTGCGTGGCGGTTTCCGCAATCTGCGCAAGGGTGATCTGGTCTTCTTTGGTCGCAGGAACCGTCATACGGTCGGTCACGTAGGTATTGTTATTTCCGCTACGGATAACGACTTTACGTTTATCCATGCGGCGGTGCATACGGGTATTACGATCTCGCGTTATAGTGAGCGTTATTACCGCTCGTGTTATATGTTTGCCGGCAGAATATTGCCGTAGAGTAGGGAGCGAAGGTACTTTTTTGCACTTTTTTGCAAAAAAAATGGCTGAAAATTTGCATATATCAGAAAAAAGCAGTACCTTTGCACCCGCTTTTGAGATAAATGTCAAATCATAAATCTCAAATCACAAATGCGAACGCAGTTCGCGCACGGTGGTCTTAGCTCAGTTGGTAGAGCATCGGATTGTGGTTCCGAGTGTCGTGGGGGTTCTTGGAAAAGCGTTGTAACCACCTAAAAATCAGTAAGTTAGAGCAAAAATTGGCAACAAGGTCTGCCAAATTTCTGCCAAAAGTCATACAGGACGAGTTGATTAGTGAGCACTAGTCAACTCGTTTTAAAAAAATGGCTAACGCACAAGAATTTTTCCCCGCGGATTTACCGTATTCTCCCGCTGTTCTTAAACACTTATCGTATGCCGGATGGCACATTGAGTATTATGCTTACAACCCTATTACAGGGCAACGTGAACGTGTGCGTATGGGACTCAATGAAATCAAAAAACGCTTCCGTAATACGCTCGAATTTCGTGCATACGCTAACAAGATGGTATGCGCTATCAATGCCAAACTTTTCTCCGGATGGACGCCTTTTATGGAGACTACCAGTTCACGCCAATATGAGACCGTCGAACAGGTAATGGAGAAGTACATCAAGGAAAAGACGCGCGACAAACTTTCGCCCGATACTCTCAAGAACTATAGGAGCGTAAATGCCCTGCTTCTCAAATGGCTCAAACTGAAGAAATTTGAGGAGATTGAGATGAAGCTATTCACCAAGACTATCGCCATTGAATTCATGGACTGGGTATATAACGACTATACCTATATTGGACCGAAAGAAGGCTCTGCGCGCAAGTACGGGAAAGCACTCCATCATGAGGAGAAACATATCGGTGCAAACCGTTATAACAACATCCTCAAACAGGCGCGCCAGCTTTTTGCTTGGGCGCTGCAGAAGGAGTACTGCCCCATCAATCCCTTTGTGGATATCAAGCTCAAAAAGAAGGAGGAAAAGAAGCGCACACTGGCTTCACCGGAAGACCGCAAGAAGATACGTGAGTACTTCATGGAGAGGAATCCGAACTACATGATTGTGTGCGAATTAGTGTTCAATGCCCTCATCCGTCCGGTAGAGATTAGCCGTATCCGTGTGGGCCAAGTTGACCTTGCCCAGAAGGTAATCCATTTGGATGCCGGACAGACCAAAAACGGCTACGCACGTGATTGTGTCCTCTCTAACGAATTGATCCAGATTCTGGCTGAAGATTTAGCCCCCGGCTATCCCAATGATTACTTCCTCATCGGCTCTAAATTCAAGCCGGGAAAGGAAGCTATCTCTACCAAGATGTATCAGAAGGAATGGCAGAAAATGCGCTATAAAACCGGCATTGACCAGACTATTCAGCTGTACTCGCTCCGCGATGGTGGCTTGACCGGATTGTTTGACAACGGACTGGATGCCAAGACTGTCATGAAGGCTGCAGATCACCATGACCTGAACATCACCACAAGATACGTCCGCAAACATGCAGACAAAGACCTCGTGAAGAAACTGAACGAGCACGCAGTGGAATTCTAAGAGCAAGGCGGTAGAGGTTAATCCTCTACCAGCCAAAACTCTCCTTTCATCAGCTCTGACATACCATTTTCCGTGAAGTTGGCGGTTATCTTC
>JAFZNG010000013.1 GCA_017551025.1 Paludibacteraceae bacterium
GCATGACCGTCGATGGCAATCTTCGCCTCCGGCACGCGGTTGAGCACTTCGACAATCGACGTAAGATACGCCTTCGTATCGTCGTTCAGACGATAACTGTCGTACTCGAAATAGATCTTGTTGAATCGCTCTACTTCCTCGGCCGCTTTGCGAATCATATGGCGTACCAGGGTGTCGGTACGTTCCGTAACCACGGTATCTACGCGCTGGAACATCTCGACGGTCGTATCGCGTACGGTGAAGTAATCGAAGTAATCAACGATCTCGTGGGTCGGCGGTGCGACATAATGCCAGTGGACACCCACCTTAACGCCGGCCTCCCAGGGATGGGATGCTGAGGCCAAGTCGGTCGCATAGGCTGAACGGTAATCGTCCATAAAGTTGAAGGTACCGTCCTTCCATCCGAGGGGTTGACGCGTGGAGCGGTTGGCATCGTTGAGCGCTACGTTGAAGTAGCCGCCCACGAAGAAATCCACTTGAGGCGTCATCGGCAGCAACGCACCAAGGTCAGCGAAAAGAGCTATCTGATGGGATACTTCCAGTTTGCCACGAGCGCAGGGTTCGGCGGTATAATCCTTGGTGCCGAACATATTCACCGTGTTGGTCGCGGGATAATACCCCGAGTGTGTCACATCTCCTTCCAGCACGCGATAACGACGCGAGAACGAGAAAGCCGGAGCCAGTCCGAGTGCGGCAAACAAGCGTGCCCGCCAGTCAGCCTTCTGGTACTGGAACTGCGCCGATACCGGAATAGCCACAGTATGGGCTGTCTCGCGTTCGCGCCAGCGCTGCACCTTAGCGGTATGATCGTACGACTGACCCAGGGCAACATCCGTCTGGTTGAACCATTGATAGAATCCGCCCAGATGAGCTATGGTCGTATAGTTGGTGCACCATAGTCCGACGCCAAAACCCCAGTTCCGGGTCAAGAATTGGGCATACTGGATCTGCAGCAGGGCACTAAAACCGGCATCCGTAGCGCAGTCGGGGTGCGCGAGCTGATAGCCCAGCGAACCGAAACCGAGTCCAAGATGTGTCTCTACGTACGAACCGCGTCGGTCGGTAGAGTCGGCATACGTGATCTGCTCACGCTGCTTAGGCGTACTATCGGGCGTGAAGATGACGGAGGTCAGGGTGTCGGTATAATAGCGGACGGTAATGGTGCGGATACGTACGATACTGTCCGGCCTGGTAGGATCATCCTCAGAAAGATCTTGATGACTCACCTGCGTGCGCGATGGTGCGGTGGCCTCTTTCAAAAAGCGCACGGTGTCGCTCTGCGCAAAGAGCGCCATGGGCAGCCAGAGGGCTAGGAAAAGCAGCAAACGATTTCTCATAACTATGTTGCTTATTATATTTGAGCTTTTTTATTTCTTAGTAGTCCCTTTGGGAATCGAACCCAAATCTGAGCTTTAGGAGAGCCCTGTTCTATCCATTGAACTAAGGGACCGAGCCATTATCCGCACCTACTCGGGAATTCCCCGTATTCCTCAAAAGTATAATTGAGGAAGTCGTTCATCGGTTTGGCCGCAGCAGCAATCTCGATCAAGTGGTCCATAAAGTCGGGCGCACACACTTGCGCATCCGTGAGCGGCGTAGAGACCGTGAAGGTCTTGTGCTTGAGCCAGTCGATATGCTTGAACTCCGGATCAAAACCCGCCGGTGCTTTCTTCAGTACACCCCACTGTGTATCGAAATCCTGGCCGAAGAAGCGTTGCCACTCCCTCGCTGCCATGATATCCTCCACTTCCTCGTAATTAGCCTCTATCTCCTTGCGCAATGCCGCGAGCAATTCTTTGCCCGGGTCCCATATACCGGCTGCAAACATACACTGGCTCGGTTGGAGGTGCATATAATACCCGCCTCGCATCGAGTGCTTACCCCAAGTCTTGGGTTGTCCGGGCACACCCGTAGCGGGGAAGACACCGAACCACTCCTTATACGGACGCTTGTCGTGGGAGAAACGCACATCGCGGTAGATGCGCCAGATACAATCCTTGGGTTGCAGCCCCACGAGCGTCGGATCAATCTCGGCGAGTCGATGGATATACTCCGTCGAGAAGTCCACGAAGCGGGCATAGCACCGTTGGTACCATGCTTTGTTTTCGGCAAACCACTCACGGTTGTTATTCTCCGACAACGCCTCCAAAAAATTCAAAATATCTCTCACCTCGCAATTTTTAATTTTTAATTTTTAATTCTTAATTCTTCCACGCATCGGCGCAACCCGTCCATCCAATGCGGTATGGCGACACCGAAGGTCTGCTTGAACTTCGACTTGTCCAGCACGCTATAGTGCGGCCGCGGGGTGCGGTACTGGTATTCCGAGGAGAGGATGGGTCGCACGGCGCAGGTCGTAATCCCTGCCAGCTGGTGGATCGCCAGCGTAAAGTCGTACCACGAGCAGACACCTTCGTTGGTGAAGTGGTAGATACCCGGATGCCACTCCGGCGCCTCGATGACGGTGAAGATAGCCTGTGCCAGGTCGGCGGCATAGGTCGGTGTACCGATTTGGTCGAATACCACGCCCAGCGACTCTTTCTCACAACCGAGACGCAGCATGGTCTTCACGAAGTTGTTGCCGTACGTAGAGTACAGCCATGCCGTACGCAAGATAACGGCATCGGGACAGAGGGCCAGCACCTGCTGTTCGCCCGCCAGTTTGGTGCGACCGTACGCGGTACGGGGGGCTACAGGATCCTGCTCGCGGCAGGGCTGGTGCTCATCGCCCGAGAAGACGTAATCGGTACTGATATGAATCAGGCGTGCACCCGCAGCCGCCAGGTTGGCTACCGCATCGGCATTAATACGCAGTGCGGTCGGTTCATCCTCCTCAGCACGGTCTACGTTGGTATAGGCGGCACAGTTGACGATGAGGTCAATAGCATGCTCATGCACGAATGCCGTTACGGCCTCGCGGTCGGAAATATCCAACTCCGCTACGTCCGTGAAGAAGTAGGTGTGCCGGGGATGCTGCGCACTCAGCACGCGCATCTCATTGCCTAATTGTCCGTTACAGCCGGTAATAAGTATCTTCACAATTCGTAATTTTTAATTTTTAATTCAGAAAGGATTATCCAAATCTTTTAAGAGCGGATGTTTTTTATCTTTGTCACTCATGATACGCATTGCCTCGGGTATCTGCCAGTCGATTGCCAGGTCGGGGTCGCTCAGCAGGATACCGCCATCGGCCTCGGGGTGGTAGAGGTTATCGCATTTATAGGTGAAGATAGCCTGTTCGCTCAGCACCGAGAACCCGTGGGCAAAACCACGCGGGATATAGAACTGGCGTTTGTTCTCTTCGCTCAACTCCACGCTGTACCATTGGCCGTAGGTAGGACTATCCTTACGCAAATCCACGGCTACGTCCAGCACGCGGCCTACGGTGCAGCACACTAGTTTAGCCTGGCTGTACGGCGGACGCTGGAAATGCAGTCCACGCACCACACCATAACTGGAGCAAGACTGATTGTCCTGTACAAAACGCGCCGTAATACCGGCTTCGTGATACCGCTGTTCGTTATAGGTCTCTACAAAATAACCTCGTGCATCGTTGAACACCCGCGGTTCCAACACCAGCAGTCCTTCAATTGGGGTCTTGATTATATTCATAAATTATCCATTTTCTACTTTAACCTTTAGCCTTTAACCATTCGCCTTTAACCTTTCGCCCTTCGCCTTTACTACATCGCTACGCGCAATGTAATACGTATACCGTTTCGCTGCCACGGACCGAGTTTCTGTCCGCTGGGCGAGGTGAGGTGGGTCAGTCGGCGCACATACTCGATACGGATGAGTTTGAAGATATTCTCGATACCGGCCGTGAGTTCCATATATGGCATATACGCATACTTACCATCCGAGAAATCCGTACGAGCCTGTACAAAACTGCCGTCGGATGTCTTGTAACTATACGGCAGGTCGTACAGTCCGTCGGTCTTGAACGGATTATTACGATCACCCAGATATCCCGCCAGCATATGGAAACTAACCACCTCGCGCAACTTCAGTTTATTCAGACCGGGTATGCGGTTGAAGATCCAGCCCTTCAGGTAGTAGGTCATGTGCAAGGATGCATAGCGGTCCATCAAGAACTCCATCGGTTGCATCAGGTTGTACGCCTTCGGATCGAGCAGGATAGACGTATTCGAGGTCGGGATAAACAGTTTGGTAAACGGCACCTTGCTATCGGTAGCTATATAGCCTATATCGCCCGATATATCCAGATGTCCGAAGGCCGAAAGCCATATGCGCGACTCGGCCGAGAGCTGTATCCTGTTATAAAAATACTTATCCTCGAAGATATATCCCATCTCGTTGGTGAAGCGGAAGACCGGTGCATCCTTCCATAGGTTGAACGGCGACTCGATACCCTGACGGTCGTTGTAGATATTCCCGCCGGGCGAGTAGCGGAGCTGGAAGGTCCATTGCGCATCATGGTAGTACGGACGCTCGATATATGTACCGTCCTCCTGACGCTTCCAATAGCGCATCGTCAGCGGCGAACGATCGGCCTTGGGGGCTGCCCAATTGCCATTTACGTCGCCTCGCGAGCCGTTCGGCTGGTTGTTCATGAAGTCCAACCACGTAATCACCGAGAACTGGTTAGGCCACTCCTTCTCGTACTTCAGACGGATCTTGCCGATATACTGCATCGGCATCGGCGAGTAGTTGAACTTAATGGACATGAAGATATGATCACGGTCCAGCACACGGTAGGTCTGACCGAGTTCCTCCAGGTCGTAACTGAGTTGGAGCGCGATATAGTGGCGCAGCGACTCGTAGGGGTAGTATTTCTTCTTGTTGAACGAGTACAAAGCCGTCAGTCCGCCCTTCGGTCGCTGGTCCTTAAAACCATAAGCGGCATAGACATAGGTGTACCAGTGGGGATTGAGATTCGCCGTCGTCATACCGCCGATACGCAGACGACAGCCCTCCTGCTCGTTATAGGAGAAGGTATTGAATATCGGGCCGAAGTCCCAGCGACTGGAGTCACGTTCGCGGCTGGTAGGAATAAACTCCTGAATCAAGTCATCGATCGTATTCACCAGTGCACGGAACTTAGGTACGCTCATCAGTTCTTGCTGCAGGTTTCTTACCAGCAACTCCTTCTGCGCCAATTCGATAGGACGCATCGCATCCCACTGTGCGTCCGACACTTTCTCCGCACCCTCCAGCGTCACTTCATCGCCGGCCATATAGAACAAGCTGTCCGGAATCTCAACACCTACTTCGTAGTTCTGGAAACGACGTGTCTGACGGGCATAGATATTATGCTTGGACTTCTTGCGAATCGCAAAGCGCACGTGGGTATTCACCTCCTCCGACGCCCACTTGCCGTCTTCCAGTTGACGGAAGGTCTCGCGCACCGACATATGGCTGAGCCAGTTCATGTTGATATGCGGCGGCACGTTGATCTTGTAGCGCTTCAGGGCATAGGTTGAATCGGTTGTGATATACAGATGGCCCGTAAAACCGAAGCTCTCGCTATTCACCGGCACGAACGCCAGGTCCACACACCGCTCACCGTCTATCATCACCGTATCCATGATATAGTAGTGGTAGAAACTGACCGCCAAGGACGAAGATAGCGGACTGACAAAGCGGTTGAGCATGAGGTTGATATCGTTGGAGAAGATATCCATCGGCTGGAACATCACCTGCAGGTTGCTGGACATATTGCCGTTGTCGAGCAATTCGTCCAGTCCCTCCCAACGCTTGGCGGTGATGACTTTACGCTCGCGACGCGGACTGGTCTGCACATACTCATCCGCCATCGTCTCGCGAAGCGACATCGTGAGTATCGTCGTCTTGTTGGTATCCGCTACGGCCTCGTTGCGCGTGATCACGACGCTGTCCACGTTGACGAGGGTCGTGTCTTCGCCGATCTGGACACTGTCGATCTGCACATGACCGCTATCGATGACGAGCACGCCGTCCTCGAAAGCCATCGTATCGACATAGTTTTCCAGGAACTTAAAGTCGCGCCAGAAAGCATTCTTATCCAGGTTATAGTCAAACGGCTCCAGGGCCATGACCAGTTTCTCGTAGCTCTGCACCCGGTAGGTATCGCCGTGACCGACACGGTTGCGGTCCTTGTTGGCAATGACGTTCTTGATCAGGTCTACCGCCGGATTACCCTTGCGGCGGTATCGCTCGCGCGAACGCTTAGGCGTTACCACAACGTCCTCCAGCTCCATTGCTTCGGGCTCGAGCACCACAAACAGATTGGTCGTTTTACCCGGTTTGACAGTCATCACCTTGGTCTTATAACCCAGCATGCGGAAACAAATCGTGATCAGGTTACGCTCGTTCTGGATCTCAAACTTACCGTCTATATCGCTGGTCGTACCGATCTGCGAACCCTCAAAGTAGATTTGCGTGAAAGGCATCGCCTCACCCGTTCCGGCTTCCACCACTTTTCCCGTCACGCGGGTCACCGATGCCGCCGACATACCCACGCAGGCTGTCAGCACCATCAATAGCAATAATATATATCGTACGCAAGTGCGCATAGTAACTCATTATAATTACAGCCTGCAAAATTACAACTTTTTCACCATATATACAAATAAAAAACGCAAATTCGATTTCATTTCGCACTTTTATTTGCATATTTGCATTTTTTTTCGTACTTTTGCACCAAATTTGTGAATTTTTGGTATGTTGCCGTTGGATTTTACCGATATGATGCGTCAGCAGTTAGGGCCCGAGGCGGATGATTTATTTCGTTCGCTCAATACCGAGCCGTCTGTCAGCATCCGGTTGAACGACAAGATTGATGTGCTTACGTTCGACTGCGATACCGATGAGGTACCCTGGCATATCGACGGTTACTACCTGGACGAACGTCCGCAATTCACGCTCGACCCGCTCTTCCACGCCGGTTGCTACTACGTACAGGAGGCTAGTTCGATGTTTATCGAGCAGGCACTGGCGCAGTATGTCCGTCCGGAGTCGGTCGTACTGGATCTATGCGCCGCCCCCGGAGGCAAATCGACGCTGATCAGTCAGTATCTGGGTCAAGACGGCCTGCTGCTGGCCAACGAAGTGGTGCGTCAGCGTGTGTTTATCCTCTCCGAGAATATCCAGAAGTGGGGTAACGGCAATACCATCGTCACCCATAACGCACCGGCAGAATTTGGCGAAAAATGCCGCAATCTGTTCGATTGCATCCTGGTGGATGCCCCCTGCTCGGGCGAAGGTATGTTCCGCAAGGACATGCAGGCCCGTGAGGAGTGGAGTCTCAAGCAGGTGCAACTGTGCGCCGAGCGCCAGCGTAGCATCCTCATGGACGTCTGGGACGCCCTCAAGCCCGGCGGCATACTGATCTATTCTACCTGCACGTTCAACCGGCAGGAGAACGAACAAAACATCCAATGGCTCTGCGATTGTCTGGGAGCAGATATCCTGCCTTTGGCCTACGATCCGGCATGGGGTATAAAAGAGGGAAAGGACGGTATCGGTTATCATTTCTATCCGCATCATACGCGCGGCGAGGGTTTTTATATATGCTGTCTGAGGAAGCGTCACGAGGACTTCGCCCCCTTCCGTATCAAGCCGCCTAAGAAGCCGGCATCCCAACCGCTTCATCCGGAGTATATCCAGCAGATGAAAACCTGGCTGCAGCATCCGGAGCAATGGGCTATCCGCCTCACCGATCGTTTTGCTACCGCCTATCCGGCGAAATACAAAGAACTGATTGACTATCTCTACACCTTCCTCACGTGTATCTCTACCGGTTTCGGTTTGGGAGAAGAACGAGGCAAGGGTATTGCACCGCAGCATAGCCTGAGCATGGTTAAGGATCTGCGTCGCGAAGCGTTCCATAACGTGCCGCTCAACCGCGAGCAGGCACTCAGTTATCTTAGGACTGAGGCTTTAAGCCTCTCCGATGTCCCCCTCGGAATGCTCCTTTTGACGTACGAGGGTGTCCCCCTCGGTTTCGCGAAGAATGTCGGGAACCGCCAGAACAACCTCTACCCGAACGAGTGGCGTATACGTCATCTGTAGGCGCATCGCCCAAGGCATTGGGTAGCGGCAGTCGCTCGATATCTTTTTTCAGGAATTGTTCTATTCTGTGCCAATAGCGCGCATCATCCGGAGCCACCAGCGTGATGGCCTCGCCGCTGTTTTCCGCACGGGCCGTACGACCGATACGATGCACATAATCCTCCGGATCGTGCGGTACGTCGTAGTTGATCACGAGCGGCACGTCGGTCACGTCTATACCGCGCGAGACGACATCCGTAGCCACCAGCACGTCGATCTTGCCGTTGCGAAAATCCAGCATCACCTGGTCGCGTTCCTTCTGCTCCAGGTCGCTATGCATCGCTCGGGCGTCGATACGGAGCGTACGCAAGGTACGGGTCAGTTCCTTGACGCGTTGCTTCTTGCCGGCAAAGATAATGACTTTCTTGAGGTTACGTCCCTCCAGCGCCAGTTGCACGAAGCCCGGTTTCTGGGCTTCAAATAGCCGCGCACACATCTGACGGATGGTCTCCGGCGGACGCGAGACGGCTATCTGCACCTCCACGGGATTATGCATGATAGCCTTAGCCATCTGGCGAATCTTAGGCGGCATGGTCGCGGAGAACATAATCGTCTGGCGATCCTTAGGCAGACGACGCACGATAGTCATGATATCGTCGTAGAATCCCATATCGAGCATGCGATCCGCCTCATCCAGTATAAAGTATTTGACGCCTGAGAAATCGACGTCGTAGATATTCATCTGTGCCAGCAGTCGGCCCGGGGTAGCAATAACGATATCCGCACCTTTCTGCAGGCCGCTCACCTGGTTTCCCCAGGCTCCGTTATCCTTGCCACCGTATATCGCAACCGACGAGAAGGGCACGTAGAAACCGAAGCCCTCCATCTGCTGGTCGATCTGCTGCGCCAATTCGCGGGTAGGCGCCATGATGATAGCATTCAGCTTATCGGGTTCGTGATTGTCGTAGGCGAGATTGGTCAACAGCGGCAAGATATAGGCGGCCGTCTTACCGGTACCCGTCTGGGCGCACGAGATCACGTCGCGCCCTTCCAACAACACGGGTATCGTCTCCTCCTGCACGGGGGTACACACGTCAAAGTGCATGTCCCACAGGGCATCCAACACCTCATCCGATAATGCTAATTCATCAAAATACATTATTCCCAGCCCTCAAAGATTTCCGGTCCGTACACATTATCCTCGTTCTTGTCATGCAGCGGCGACCACAGTTGCGCAAAGAAGGGGTTTTGCTTCGCTACGCGGTCCCAATGCCACGGAGTAGTGGCCAAAGGCGAATGCTTAGCGGCTAAAGAACCTTCGCCTATAACCTTTAGCCCTTCGCCTTTATACGGATACGGCATGTCGTACGGACTCCAGTGACCACCCAGGAGGATGAGTCGGCGGCCGGCCTTGAAGGTACGTCCGTTCGCATCTTCCCAGGTATCGTTGCCCAGGTACTTACCACCGCGGAAGGCAGCTGCCTTCTGCAACTCGGCATCGGTCAAGGTATCGACATTCTTGGTCTCATCATATCCGTGATCGAGCAATACAGGCGTCTCGCTATTATGGCTCAGGTCCATATGCTTCCAGTCCGGTATCGCCTTGTACGCCTCCATACTGCCATAATAAGCGGCGATGCGCTTGCGTGCCCGCTCACCGTTCACCGTTAACCGTTCACCGTTCTTTATCCACCATTGTGTACCATGTTCCTTGCTATTGGCCAGCACGCGCATCGCCAGCTTGACGCAATGCGGGAAGAGCTTGGCGATATGCGTCTTGGAGGCAAACTTAATACCCCAGGGCAGCGAATCCGCCTTAGCCATCTGCGCGAAGTACTCCTTGACGGGTACGTTGGCGCGGAAGTGGAGCAGGGTCTCCAAACGGTCGCCATCGATATACCACATACCGTGGAAGTTGCGCGTAGTAAACCAATTGGCGTTGAATATCTGATCCGGTCGCGGACAACCGATAGCCTCCAGCAACAGACATTCGAATTCATAATTCGAGAGGCGGTACTCCTTGCCCGAACCGATATTGTAATAGTTGCGCCAGAACTCCGCCGGCACCTCCGGACGGCATACGCGCTCCAGCAGTCGACCGCTATCTTCTACCGTGGCCCACTCCAGCACGCCGCGAACGGGCACATGGAACATGATCGGGTCGTAGTTCTTCAGGATAGCCGGATAGAGGATACCCGAC
>JAFZNG010000014.1 GCA_017551025.1 Paludibacteraceae bacterium
ATATCCCGTACTTTTGTGCTAATTCAGCATAAGTTAGATCACTTGTTTCGTACTCATGGATGATTGCCATCCGGTCGACTTTTGTTGTTTTGTACTTCATAAGGACACCTTTTTAGTGTCAACTTATTTCAGGATAAGACAATGTAAGAAAGTGTCAAAAGTGCCAAAGTGCCATGCAAAAAAAAAGTCAGATCCAAATCGGATTTGGACGGAAGGGAAGAAAGAGAAAGAACCGGAATATGATTCCGGGCTAATGAACGAAGGGGAAAAAATGACATGAGAAAAGTGAGAAAAGTGAGAAATTCTCAAAATTCTCAAAATTCTCATGGTAAAAATAAATCAATGCTATCCCCGGCCGGTCGAGCGGCTCGACACCCGAAAAAGCGACCGAAGGGGAAAATGAGGTAAGGACTTGATGATATAACCTATAAAATATACAAAGAAAGAGCCACAGGCGGTTCAACCTGCAGCTCGGGTGTTTCTTCGTCAATAGACAACTAAAATACTTACTTACGCTCAATCTTATACACACGTTCACGTGTTCCGGCACGATATACATAACTGCCTTCTATTGTATAAATCCAGTCTCTGGTACCGGCGCGGTATATTCGATCTCCCTCTACTGTATATACCCAATCTCTAGTACCGGCACGATAGACACGCTCACCTTCTATCGAATAAATCTTTTCTGTTGATAAGGGACGATAAACTGAACCATCTTCAACCACATAAACCAAATCATTCGACCCCGCGCGATAGATCCAAAACGTCTCTGCAAAAGATGCGGTTGAAAATGTAAGCAACGCAAATATGATACAAATTATCTTTTTCATGTACGAAATGACATACAAAAACCATGCCATTTACTTGCTACTCTTGCGGCGGTTGCAGTCGCGGCAGAGCATTTGGCAGTTGTCAGCAACCGTGCGGCCACCTTCTACCCACGGCGTTATATGATCGGCTTCCATCTGCTCGATGTCAAAATGCTTGCCGCAAAGCGGACAGATACCGCCTTGACGCTCATAGACTTCGCGCTTGGTGTTGTCATCGAAAGCACGGATACCCAAATGGTGGATATCATGGTCAAAGACGTAATGGAAAATGCCGGACTTCTTTTGTACATCGCTGTCACGCATGAGACGTGAGATTTCAGTGTCAATAGCCGTTGCGGTTAGTGTCGTGTCGCGGTATTGGTTGTAAAGCAAACCCCATTCTACGCCCTTCATTTCCTTTTTATATTTGCGTCCGAAGAGTTTTTCGGTCCAATGAATGACGTCTTGGTAATATTGCCATATTTCATCGGCATCGGTGTCGTGCTGATGGTCACACATATATTGCTCGATGGACTTACCTTGCTTGTCGCCTATCCATTTGAGCGCTTTCTCAAAATAGTCCTGTCGAATAGTAGAACCGCTCATGAAGTCCGAACCGATTTTGTAGGCTACGCAGCCTGTCTTGGAGAAACGGCGCTTCGCTTGCGTCACCCAAGAACCGGAATAAATGGCATTGCGGATTTCCTGGTCTGTCAGTTTTTCACCGGCAATATTGATGGTCTTGAACCATTTGAGCTTTTCCTCATCGGTGCCCTCGCAGATATAGACTTGCAACTTGTAGTTGAGAATACGATTTTGTTGCTCGATGGTCATGTTGTTGAAACCAAGTAAGTTACCATCAAAAACCATCATATATTCGCCAGCAATAAACGAACAGATGGAGATGGTTCGTTGCTGACCATCGAGAAGTTCGTATTGGTCATCGCCGACGCGCACCCAATACATGACGTTGAGCGGGAAATTCTGCCAAACGGTTTCCATGACAGCGTTGCGTTTCTTTTCGTCATAGACAAACTCGCGTTGGTACTTCGGACGGATGTTCAAGCGGCCACCGTAACCGGTGATTCCTTCTTCTTGAATACTAAGGTCTTCATAACTCGCGCACAGGTCGCGAATGGTAATTTCATGCAAATCTATTTTCATGGCTTTTGTGGGTGTTTATTTCGAACAATAATTCTTCTATAAATGACTTTTCCATGTAACTCCGGTCCTTTCCCTCTCCATTCTACATTATGGTCATCTAACCCTAATATCTCAAATTGGTCAGGGTTATACTTATCTAAAAATGTAATAGGAACACCCATCGCTCCTTCATAATCCATTGGAATTTCAGAAACCTTTGCAACATTGATTGCCTCGCAATTATCATACATGGGATATTCTTCGGGTACGTAGTATTTATACAAATCTAAATCCTCATGACGCTTTTGTATATCAAGATTTGTAAACCAACATATATTACCCATACTGCGCCATTTCTGTCCAGACTCATCTACCCAATACCTTGTTGCTCGTGGCTCGAAATAATCCGGTACTCTAAAAGACATATCTCCACTTTTGTATCCGAGCCATAATTCGTTATTTCTTAAATACTTAAAAACGTCTTTATAGGTAATATTATTTTGACTACCAATAACCAAGAACGGCTTTTGATACTTCATCATTAGAGCCACAAATTCTCTAAATAACGAGAAGGGCGGATTGGTAACAACAACATCTGCTTCTTTTAACAACTCCACACACTCATCCGAACGAAAATCACCATTTCCTTTGAGGATTGAAATGACATTCTTATCATTCTGCATCAAATAACGAACATCTGCTAAATTTACTGCTCCATCATTGTTAAAGTCCTTAACTTCTGTGATTTCGACCTTGTAAGCTATCTTCTTTGGATTGTCCGTTGTGTCGCCAAAATCCAAAAGCAATTCGTTTCCTTGAACTGGCGATCCATCGTAACAAGTCGCTATTAGTTTTTTGAGACCTAATAGATTAAAATTGAGGGCAAAGTATTTGAAAAAATTGCTCTCATATGGATCATCACAATTACAGAGTACTACTTTATCGCGGAAATGTTCACGATAATGTTTCAACTCAAATGAAATGTCATCAAGTTGAGTGTAAAACTCATCTTGTTTTGCATCTCTAGCGGCAGTAAGACTTGAATTCTTTGCCATGGATAGTAGCTTTGTGCATAGCCACCATTCAACATGGCACAGAAAAAGAAAAGTGAGTATATCTACTCGCGTTCACGGGAGGTCCGGAAAGAAAACCCGCTTCCTACAATAGATATACCCACACTGAAAACATCAGTGCTCTACTGTAGGAATGGGAAGTTCCGTGACTTCCGTGAACTTGGCTTTTCTAATTCTGTTAAGAAATTAGTTTTCCGGACCTTTTTCTCGAACGCGAATAATAGCCAATGCTGTGTTAATATTTTATGTCATCGCGCAACGCTTTGCGCTATTTATGTCGATTTATGTAACCAGTTTAACGTCATGGATGGGGCGGTTGTTTAAACTACTCAAAAATGGAGTAGTCACATTAAATCCTTCAAATTATATTGTTTTCCCTTATTTTCCCCTTTACCATCAAGGAAACCTACTGCTTCGCCTTTTGAGAGCAGTCTTTGAGCAGTTTTATCTCCCACTTGCAAAAGTTCAGCAGCCTTTGATGTAGTAATGATGTCGTGTTCTAACAGATAAGAGATAATCACCTTCATGCGTTCTATCTCTTTTTTGGACAACTTATCGGACATTATATCGGACATTTTGTCCAATATGTTTTGTTTTTGGTCATGACTTGCTGCCAACTTACTGCCGTCATGTCCTGTTTCTTGTCCTGTTTCATGTCCCGTTTTTGCTTTATCACCGACTAATGAGCCAAGATACAGCGTCAAGGTCGTGCAGTATCTTTGAGAAGTCAGTTCAGCCTTACCGCCGGTTAGTTGCTCCCAAGAACGGAGTTTATTCATTCCGAAGCCAGCGTTTTCAGCGATATGCGCAACACGGAACATCTTTGCAATCGACGGATTACGTGGATTGGTATAGAACTGACCAACCATCTGCTCCGCAGGAATAGGCAGACCTCCGGCATTTACAAACTCGATGCGATTGGTGAACAGATGTACGCACGAGCGGAAAGACGAGAAGTAATCCGCGTGCATGACCATATTAGCCAAGGCTTCGCGAGCGACTTCAAAATAGCGGTTGTCACCCACTTCAATCAATCCTTGTGCATCCAAGGCAAACGGACGCTGGATAGCGATAGCCAAACGACGCTGCATGATAACAAACGAATCCCAGATGTTCGCTTGTTCCGGCATCCGGTAGTCATAGCGCGTGTCTGCCTCTTCCAATGTTCTGCCAGGAATCTCAATGTGATCCAAACAGAAGGTGGGCACATAATCCCTCACATCCAATTGCTTGCCGAACATCAGCAAACCGGAATAGGTCAACAATCCGTTTTTGTCCGTTATATTAAGTGCTCTGCAAAATTCCTCTTGACTGCAATCTGCCGAAAGCGGAACAATCGGCTGCTTGAACACATAGGAACGGTAACTATTCAGCGACTCCATGCTCAGCATGTCGATGGAGGTCTCAGGAATAGACTGCTCCGACTTGATGCCGTATTGCTGGTCGCGCAACATGGCACTGATCTCGGCTTCCGATGCACGTTGGTCACCACTTCCTTTGCGGATAAAGGTGTTATGTAGAGTTCCACCGAAATATACAGGCTTCAGGTCGGATGCATAGATATAAAAAGCAAGAACCGTATTGCCGTCGATATTGTACTTCTTCTGCTTGCTGGCGATTAGGGTGTTGTATTTGCTTTGATTACGCAAAGAAGAAATGAAGTCCTGTTCCAGTTTTTCGGCATTGTCAACGCCTTGAATCTCGAAATGCTTGCCTTCCTGACGCACGCCCAACACAATCCAACCGCCTTGCGTGTTAGCAAAGGCAGAAACAGATTCGGCTACATTCTTCGGTAGTTCGGATTTTGCAGTCTTGACCTCAAAGTCGTCCCATTCGATGTCCTGCAAGCGTGCTATCAGTTCTTCTTGTGTCATGTTTAATGGTTTTTGTGTTATGCACCCAAAATCGGGTGCAAAGTTACGACTTTTTTTCGACATATGCAAAAAAATCAGAGATTTTTGTCGGAATCAGATTCCGACGCAATAGACAAAGTAGTAATAGACGGCACTAAAACACCGGATAATCCGGCAAAATAAACATAGCCATCGCCGGCCGCAAATATGCGACCGAAGGGGAAAATGCACGAAAAAAAACACAAATATTTGCACAATTCAAAAAAAAGCAGTACTTTTGCAGCCGATTTCAAAAAAAACGGGGCTATCTGGTTTTGACAGCAGGTAGATCGCCTGTGTAAGCACGCCGAGCAATGAGGCAAAGCTCGTAAATATCGTCTCAAAACAATAACTGGCAACAATGCTTATGCTCTCGCTGCCTAATCGAAGTACAGTAGATTAGCCTTTTTTCGGGCACCAGGTGCCTGAACGAGACGTCGCTCCAAGCCGAGTCTGTGGGCTGAACGGATCAAGCGGCGCAGAAATTCACAGAATAGGTGTCGTAGGCTGCGATACGATACCGAAAACATAGCAGATAAGCCGACGGTTGGTGGCTTGGGTCTTGCCGCCGGACGAAAACCAAAGCCAAGATAAGCGTGTAGAAAGCACATACGGTCCTTGTTTGGACGCGGGTTCGACTCCCGCTAGCTCCACTTCGTCGGAATGGATTCCGCTAACGGGTCTCGCTGTGCGAGACAAAGCGCTTCGTCATTCCTCCTCTCAAAATCAAGCATCGCTTTGCTAGCGCTTGATTTTGGGGAAAGACGAATTAACAAATAAGTTCGATACACCATGAAAAAGCCTTTTGTTTATTTTATTCTTGTGAGTATTTTCTCGCTGTCGCTGGTAGCGTGCAATGACACCCCGGACGAGCCGAAAAGCGAACCCTCGATGGTCGTATATGAATGCAACGAACGCCTCTTTGCCCGCACCAAGGCATTTCAGGCTATCGAAGCCTATGTGCCCCAACTCGAGGCGATGCAGGTCAACGTGCTATGGCTCATGCCTATCCATCCGCGTGGCGAGAAGAATGCCGTAGGTTCTCCCTACTGCATCCGCGATCACCGGGCTATCGATCCCGCTTTCGGTAGCGAAGAGGACCTTCGTAGTCTGATCACTACCTGCCACAACCATCATATCCGCGTCGTACTGGACTGGGTGGCCAACCATACCTCCTGGGACAACGCCTGGGTAACCGCCCACCCCGACTGGTACGAAGCGGCACAGACCAGTGACGAGAAACTATGGAAAGACGTCGCATTCCTGAATTATTCCGTGCAGGAAGTTCGCGACACCATGACCGCATGCATGCTATACTGGGTCAATGAATTTGATATCGACGGCTTTCGTTGCGACTACGCCCATGGTGTACCCAACGCCTTCTGGCAACAGGCTACGGGCGAAATAATGAAACTCAAACCCGATGCCTTCCTGCTGGCCGAAACCGAGAATACCGGCCTCTATAATGCCGGATTCAACCTCCTGTACAGTTGGACCTACCTGACCGCCATCGAGCGACTCTATAGCGGTAGCGGCACCATGAAAGCCCTAAGCTATACCTCTACTTCCGAATTTAAATCCACACCTACCGGCAAGGACCGACTGCGCTATATAACAACCCACGACGAATGCAGCGAGAAAGCACCGTCCTCGATCTACAAGAACGCTGCCGGTGAACTCTCCGCTTTCTGCCTCACCATATTCATGGGCGGCGTACCGATGATCTATTCCTCCCAGGAAATAGGCTATACCGATAAGGTGAATTTCTTCGACTATAAGATCATGAATTTCTCCGCTAAAAACGATATACGCGATCAGTATGCGGCTCTCATGCAAGTCTATCAGCGCACCCGCGACTTACGCCAAGGTACGATGGAAGCCGGTTCGCTCAGCGATCAGGTGGCCTACATAGCATATACCCAAGGGGAAAACCGACTGCTCGTCCTGTGTAATACCACCAATGCTTCGCAGACCGCTACCCTCCCCGCAGCTTATCAAAACCAATCCGTCACCGATATGCTGCGTGACGAGAAGACCACGCTCCCCGCTACGATCTCACTATCGGCCTACGAGTACCGTATCTATAAGCTATAAGTTCTGCAACTCCTCTTTGATTCGCGCCATAGCCTGACGGATCTGCTCCTCGCTAATGGCATACGACAGGCGGATGCAACTCGGGCAGCCGAAAGCCGAACCCGAGACCACCGCTACATGTGCTCGCTCCAGCAGACGCTCGGCGACTTCATCGCCCGTACCCCATCGGCTCACGTCCGGGAAGAGATAAAAAGCCCCTTCCGGTTCGTGGAACTTCAGTCCGGGAATCTCGGCTGCCAAACTGCATATCAGTTGTCTGCGCGAATTAAATACCGCACGCATCTCCTCTACGCAGGTCTGATCGCCCGTCAAGGCTGCTTCGGCGGCCTTCTGCGCAATCATCGTGGCACAGGTGAGCACCTGCCCCTGCAGGCGAACACAAGCGCTCACAAGGGCTTTATTTTTCGACATGAGCCATCCGACACGATAACCGGTCATCGCATACGCTTTACTGACACCGTTGATGATGATGAGGCGATCGCTCAGGTCTTCGTAGGCGGCTAGGGTGTAGGGTGTATGGTGTAGAGTGTAGAGTGGAGGGGGTATAGATCAATTCATTATAGATCTCGTCGGAGAGGATATACACCTCCGGATAGTCGCGCAGCACCTCGACCAGGGCGTCCATCTCTGCGGCACTATAGATACTACCCGTCGGGTTATTCGGCGAGCAGAGGATAATCATGCGTGTCTTAGGTGTAAGGGCCGCACGGAGTTGCTCCGGGCGAAGGCAATAACGATCCTCATAGCGGGTCTCTACAGGTACGACAACGCCTTCTGCCAACTTGACCATCTCGCTGTAACTCACCCACGCAGGCATCGGTATGACTACCTCATCCCCTTTGTTGATAACCGCATGGATGGCATTATAAATCGCCATCTTAGCGCCCGCAGCCACTACCGTATCATCGCCTGTCCAGTCGATAGCATTTCCCGTCACACGGTTTTGATACGCGGCAACAGCAGTTCGTAAGGCCGGAATACCGGCTACGGGACCATAGTGCGACCAGTGGTTATCTACCGCCTGTTGGGCTGCCAAACGGACATGCTGCGGTGTATCCATATCGGGTTCGCCGAGCGACATACTTATCACGTCTATACCGGCCGCCTGCATCGCTTTGGCGCGGGCGGCCATCACCAGGCTCTGAGAAGCCGAGATATTTTGAATTCGTTGTGCGATTTGCATATTTTGGTGTAGGGTGTAGGGTGTAGAGTGTATTAAAGGGTGTGGGCGGAGGAGCCGTCAAAACAATGCGTACAGATCTTGCTGCGCGACAGACCGATAGCCCGTATCAGTGTCTCGAGTTTCGTAAAGCGGAGTGAATGCAGGCCAAACTTATCGGCGATACAGTTGACCATACGTTTATACTCCGGCGAATCGGTGACGGTATAGGCCTTTACGCGTTCTTCATCGAGCGCTGCCTCTTCTCCCTCCAGTTCGGCAATCGTGCGTCGCGTGATCAGTTCCATGATCGACTTCGACTCCGAGAAATTGATAAACGGACAGCCGTACAGTAGCGGAGGACAGGCCACACGCATATGAATCTCTTTTGCCCCGCCGTCGAGCAGACAGCGGGTATTATCGCGCAACTGGGTGCCACGCACGATAGAATCGTCACACAGCAGCACGCGGCGGTCACGCAAAATAGCGTTGTTCTGGATCAGTTTCATCTTAGCCACCAGGTTACGCATCGTCTGGTCGGTAGGCATGAACGAACGTGACCAGGTAGGCGTATACTTGGAAATAGCACGGCGGTAGGGCACATTATGGCCCTCGGAATAACCAATTGCCATACCGATGCCGGAGTCGGGTACGCCGCAGCAGCAATCTACCTCCGTATCGTCCTCCTTGCCCATCGCAAAACCGATATAATTGCGTACGTCCTCTACGTTGCGCCCTTCGAATGAAGAAGTCGGGAAACCGTAGTACACCCAGAGGAACGAACATATCTGCATATGATCCGGCAGCGGTTCGGCTAGTTGCTCATAGCGGTCGGCATAGCATCGAACGATTTCTCCGGGTCCCAGGTCGCGCACCGTTGTATACCCCAGGTTGAAGAAAGCCGAGGGTTCGCTGGCGGCGCACATAGCGCCTTCTTTCTGACCGAGCAGAATAGGTGTACGTCCCCACAGGTCGCGGGCACAAACGATACCGTTTTCCGTCAGGAGCATGAGCGAGAGCGAACCCTTGATCTGCTCCTGGGCAAAACGAATACCCTCTTCGAGTGTCGGGCGCTGAATGATCATCAGTCCGATGAGTTCCGTAGGATTGACCTTGCCGGAGGAGAACTCCGAGAGGTGCATGTTATGCGCCAGGGCACGACCGGCCAATTCGTCAAGATTGTCAATCTTACCTACCGTACTGAGTGCGAACCGTCCCAGATGGGAATTAAACAGCAAGGGCTGCGCATCGGTATCGGAGATAATACCGATACCGGCATTACCGATAAACTTCGACAACTCCTCCTCCATCTTCGTGCGGAACGAAGCCTGAGAGATTGAGTGGATGGCTCGATTAAAATGACCCGACTCAGCATCGTAGGTGGCCATACCGCCACGATGCGATCCGAGATGAGAGAGATAATCGGTGCCGTAGAAAACATCCGTCACACAGGGATGCGAACTAATAGATCCAAAAAAACCAGCCATTTTTTTTATGTATCTTATTTATAACAGACTATACTTTCTTTTTTTCTTATTTATTCAGATACGCGAGCACGTTCTTTTCTATTCGTGCGGCCAGATCCGAGCTGTCCGTCTTAGCGAACTTGTCGCCCGTAATACCCTCGAACAGTTCCACGTAGCGATCCGTGATCGACTGTACGATAGCCGGGGTCATATCCGGCACTTGTTGGCCGGCCTTGCCCTGGAAGCCATTCTCCATGAGCCACTCACGCACGAACTCCTTGGACAGTTGGCGCTGCGGTTCACCCGCCGCGAAGCGCTCCTCATAGCCCTCGGCATAGAAATAACGGCTCGAGTCGGGCGTATGCACCTCGTCCATGAGCATGACTTGACCATGATAGTTGCCGAACTCGTACTTGGTATCCACGAGTAGCAGACCGTGCTGACGTGCGATCTCCTGTCCGCGGGCAAAGAGGGCTAAAGCGTACTGTTCCAGCAATTCGTACTCCTTCTCCGGCACCAGTCCGCGGGCGATAATCTGCTCGCGCGAGATATCCTCGTCGTGCGTACCGATCTCGGCTTTGGTAGTAGGGGTGATGATAGGCGTAGGGAACTGCTCGTTCTCACGCATACCATCCGGCAACTTAACACCGCATATCTCCCGTGCGCCGGCTTTATACGCACGCCATGCCGAACCGCACAAATACCCGCGAACAATCATCTCTACGGGATAACCCTCGCAACGATAACCGATCGAGACCATCGGGTCGGGCGTCGCCTGCAACCAGTTGGGCACTATATCGCGGGTGGCATTCAGAAACTTAGCCGCAATTTGATTCAAGATCTGTCCTTTATAGGGAATTCCCTCCGGCAGGATAACATCAAAGGCCGAGATACGGTCGGTAGCTACCATACAAAGCAGGTCCTCGCCGATGAAATAGACATCACGTACCTTGCCGTGATACACACCGGTCTGACCGGGAAACGAGAAATTAGTGGCTGTTAGCGCTTTCATATATAATGGTTAATGGTTATTGGTTAATGGTTAATGTTATTTATATTCGCTCCATTCGCGGATGGCGAGGGAGTCGAGCGGTACGTCCAGGAAGGCATTGATAAAGGCCTCTGCCAAACGTGCGTTGGTCAGGAGCGGGATATTCAGGTCCACGGCCGTACGGCGCATGCGATAGTAACTGTCATGCACCGAATCGGCCAGCGTATCTACCGGAATACCGACGAAGAGTTCGATCTGCTTGTTGTGCATGAGGTTGGATACAATCGGTTGCTTGAGTTGTCCGAACTCATCCATGTGTTCCTTCTTATAGACGCGTATATTGGGTACGCCGAGTCCGTTCAGGTACTCGCTCGTACCACCGGTAGCATAGATGGTATATCCGCGCTCTACGAGTCGCTTGATAGTATCCAGCAGGTGGGCACGCTGTTTCGGTCCGCCGATAGCGAAGAGGATATTCTTCTTAGGAATACGCATACCTACCGAAAGCATCGATTTGAGCAGGGCACAGTTGGCATCCTCGCCCAAGCAGCCTACCTCACCCGTAGAAGCCATATCTACACCCAGGATAGGATCGGCATTCTGCAGGCGGTTGAAAGAGAATTGCGAAGCCTTAACGCCTACGTAGTCGAAGTCGAAGAGCGACTTATGCGGACGCTCGATAGGTAGGTCGAGCATAATACGTGTGGCCAGGTCGATAAGATTGATCTTGAGCACCTTGCTCACAAACGGGAACGAACGCGAGGCACGGAGGTTACACTCGATGACCTTGATCTCATTCTCGCGGGCGAGGTACTGGATATTGAACGGTCCGGATATATTCAGTTCGCGTGCGATCTGTCCGGAGATACGCTTGATACGGCGTACGGTCTCCACGTATAGTTTCTGGGCGGGGAACATGATGGTCGCATCACCCGAATGGACGCCCGCAAACTCGACATGCTCCGAGATAGCGTAGGCTATGATCTCACCATTGCGCGCTACCGCATCCATCTCGACCTCCTTGGTGTTGGTCATAAACTTGGAGATCACCACCGGGTGTTCCTTAGAGACCTTGGCGGCCAATTGCAGGAACTTATGGAGTTGCTCCTCGTTAGAGCATACATTCATCGCCGCGCCCGAGAGGACGTACGACGGACGCACCAGCACAGGATATCCGACACGATTGACGAATTTCTCTACGTCGTCCATGGAACTGAGGGCACTCCATTCCGGTTGGTCCACGCCGATACGGTCGAGCATAGCGGAGAACTTATCACGGTCCTCGGCGTTGTCGATCGACTTGGCCGAAGTACCGAGGATAGGTACCTGCTGGGCGTCGAGTTTGATAGCCAGGTTATTCGGTATCTGTCCACCCGTAGAGACGATGACACCATGCGGATTCTCCAGTTCGATGATATCCATGACGCGCTCGAAGGTCAGTTCATCGAAATAGAGGCGATCGCATACGTCGTAATCCGTAGAGACGGTCTCGGGATTGTAATTGATCATGACAGAGCGGAATCCGTTGTTGCGGATCGTATTCAGTGCTTGTACGCCGCACCAGTCAAACTCGACGGACGAACCGATACGATACGCACCCGAACCAAGTACGATGATCGACTTGTGGTCGCCGGTATACTGAAGGTCGTTGCGTGTACCACTATAGGTCAGGTACAGATAGTTGGTCTGGGCAGGGAACTCACCCGCCAGCGTATCGATCTGCTTGACGACAGGCAGTACGCCCATTTGTTTGCGGTAAGCCCGCATGCGTAGTACGGCCTGATCCATCGGCATCGACTGACCCAGACCGACGGCGCGTGCTATCTGGAAGTCGGAGAAGCCGAGTTGCTTGGCGCGCAACAAGAGATCGTGATCGAGTTGTTCTAATCCGGTCAGTTGCTTGAGTTGGGCATCCAATTGGATGATATGCTCCAATCGCTGGAGGAACCAGTTATCAATCTTGGTGAGGGCATGTATCCGCTCTACGCTATAGCCCTCGTACATCGCCTGGGCGATGGCAAAGATGCGCTTGTCGGTAGGTGCTTTGAGTGCGGCTTCCAAGTCATCAACGCGCAGGTCCTTATTCTCAGTGAAGCCATGCATGCCTTGTCCGATCATACGCAAACCTTTCTGGATCGCATCCTCGAAGGTGCGACCGATAGCCATCACCTCGCCTACGGACTTCATCGAACTGCCCAGTTCGCGATTCACACCGCGGAACTTACCCAGATCCCAACGCGGGATCTTACATACGACATAGTCGAGTGCGGGTTCAAAGAAAGCCGAGGTGGACTGCGTTACGGAATTCTTTAGTTCGAACAGGCCGTAACCCAGGCCCAGCTTGGCTGCCACGAAAGCCAGGGGATAACCCGTAGCCTTGGACGCCAGGGCCGATGAACGACTCAGGCGGGCATTCACCTCGATGACACGATAGTCTTCCGATTCGGGATCAAAGGCATACTGTACGTTACACTCACCCACGATACCCAAATGACGGATGATGCGGATAGCCAGTGCGCGCAGTTTATGGTACTCGGCATTGGTCAGGGTTTGCGACGGTGCGATGACGATCGACTCACCGGTATGAATACCCAGCGGGTCGAAATTCTCCATGTTGCAGACCGTGATACAATTGTCGTAGCGGTCGCGCACCACCTCATATTCTATCTCTTTCCATCCTTTGAGCGATTTCTCCACCAGTACTTGCGGCGAGAAAGAGAACGCTTTCTCTACCATGGTATTCAGTTCCTGCTCGTTGTCGCAGAAACCCGAACCCAGACCGCCCAGGGCATAAGCCGCACGGATGATTACCGGATAACCCAGTTCGGCCGCCGCACGACGCGCCTCATCGGCCGTCTCACAGGCCTCGGACTTGATGGTCTTGACATCGATCTGATCCAGTTGGCGCACAAACCGTTCGCGGTCCTCGGTATTGATAATCGTCTCTACCGGTGTACCCAGTACCTGTACATGATACTTTTCCAGCACCCCTGAGCGGAACAGCTCTACGCCGCAGTTCAGGGCCGTCTGACCGCCGAATGAAAGCAGGATACCGTCCGGACGCTCTTTCTCGATGAGTCGCTCTACGAAATAAGGCGTCACCGGCAGGAAGTAGATATGATCCGCCACGCCTTCGGAGGTCTGAACGGTGGCAATATTCGGATTGATCAGCACGGTCTCTATACCCTCTTCGCGTAGGGCTTTGAGAGCCTGGGAACCGGAATAATCAAACTCGCCTGCCTCGCCGATCTTCAGTGCACCCGAACCGAGCACCAAGACTTTATGTATATTCTCAAATTTCATGTCTCTTGGATTATTGATTTAGAAGCTTCACAAACTCATCAAACAGAAACTCGGTATCCACCGGTCCGGAACAAGCCTCGGGGTGGAATTGCGCCGAGAACCAGGGTTCGGAGATATGACGAATACCTTCGTTGGAGCCGTCGTTCATATTCACAAACAAGGGTTGCCAGTCTTTGGGCAGCGTCGCCGCATCCACCGCATAACCGTGGTTCTGCGAGGTGATGAAGCAGCGGTCGGTACCTACCATACGTACCGGCTGGTTGTGGGAACGATGCCCGTAGGGCAGTTTATAAATCGTTGCGCCAGCGGCTTTACCCAAGAGCTGATTACCCATACAAATACCGGCAATCGGTTTATGGGTCTGCATATAGGTGCGGATATGATTTACCAGCACCTGGCAGGTATCCGGATTACCGGGACCGTTGGAGAGGAACAGGCCGTCCGCCTCGATGGTATTGAAGTCATAGTCCCAAGGCACACGTATCACCTCCAGGTCGCGGTGGATCAGGCAACGAAGGATATTATGCTTCACGCCGCAGTCCACGAGGATGACTTTCTTCTTGCCCCCTTGGTTATACCGCATTACCTGTTTGCAGGACACTTCTGCCACGAAGTTCACGTCCTCGTACTGCGCCTCAGGAGCCGGTGCACAACCCTCAATCTCGATCGAACCCATCATGACGCCATGCTCGCGCAGCAACATGGTCAGCGCACGCGTGTCGATGCCCGTAATACCGGGTACGTTCTCCCGCTTAAGCCAATCGGCCAGGGTTTCCTTCGCATTCCAATGGCTGTACTCGCCGCTGTATTCGCTGCAGATAATTGCCCGTGCATAGATACGGTCCGACTCCATGAAGGTAGCCAGTCCGTCCTCGCGGAACGAGAACTCGGGTACACCGTAGTTGCCTACCAGCGGGAAGGTAAGGGTCATCAACTGACCGGCATAACTGGGATCGGTAAGTGATTCGGGATACCCCACCATAGCGGTATTGAACACCACCTCGCCGCTCACCGGCACATCCGCACCGAAGCTGTAGCCTTCGAAGCAGGTGCCGTCACTTAAACGCAAGATTGCTTTTTTTCTCATCTCCATATAGTTGCTTCGCGATCAGGTCCCACAGAAATAATCCGGATAGGAGTGCCTAATTCGCGTTCCAAGAAATTCACATAATCGATAAATGCCTGCGGCAAGTCCTCCTGCTTGGTACAATGCGTGAGGTCGGTTTGCCAGCCGGGCAGTTCCTGATAGACGGGTTCTACTTTCTCGTCGAGCGAGAACGGGAAATCACGGGTCAGTTCGCCATTGATACGATACGCGGTACATGCCTTGATAACCGGGAAGGTGTCCAAAACATCGGATTTCATCATCAGCAGTTGTGTCACGCCGTTGAGCATGATGGTATAACGGAGTGCGACGAGGTCGATCCATCCGCAGCGACGTTCACGTCCGGTAACGGCGCCGTATTCATGGCCGATATCGCGCATCTTCTTACCCGTCTCGTCAAACAGTTCGGTAGGGAACGGACCGGCACCTACGCGGGTGCAGTAGGCCTTGAAGATACCGTATACTTCGCCGATACGACTAGGAGCCAGACCAAGACCGGTGCATGCGCCTGCACAGACGGTGTTGCTCGAGGTAACGAAAGGATACGAACCGAAATCAATGTCCAAGAGTGATCCCTGTGCTCCTTCGCAAAGAAGCGACTGACCGGCGGCCAAGGATTGATTCACGAAATGCTCGCTATCGATCAGTCTAAACCCGCGCAGATAGTCGATACTCTGCATCCACTCCTGCTCCAGTGCTTCCAGTCCGTCGAGCGATACGGGTGCACCGCCATTCGCCACGGCGGTGGCGTTAAGGGCTTGAATCATATCGATATGACGGTTACGGGCACGGGTATATTTCTCGGCGAAGTTATCGGCGATATCCCCTACGCGCAAGCCGTGACGACTAACTTTATCGGTATAGGTCGGACCGATGCCTTTGCCGGTCGTACCGATCTTAGCTTTGCCTTTGGCCGCTTCGTTGGCCTGGTCGAGCAGTCGATGGGTCGGCAAAATCAGGTGGGCCTTGCGCGAGATATAGAGCCGCTCGCGCAGGTTATGACCGGACCCGGCCAATTCCTCTGCTTCTTTTTGAAACAGGATCGGGTCCAGCACTACGCCATTACCGATCAGGTTGACTTTGCCCCCCTGGAAGATACCGGACGGAATGCTGCGGAGCACGTATTTCTGGCCTTCAAACTCCAGGGTGTGACCGGCATTCGGGCCACCCTGAAAACGTGCTACCATATCATATTTGGGCGTCAAGACATCTACCATTTTGCCTTTGCCCTCATCGCCCCATTGGAGTCCTAAAAGGATATCTGCTTTTTTTGTCATATTCCTAATTGATTAAATATATAATCGACATTTTTCATGTAGTAGTCAAGCGTGAAGCAACTGTCAATCTCTTCTGCAGACAGGTACTTCATCACTTCCGGCGTCTGCTTGAGCAGTTCTTGCATCTCGCCGCCTTCCATCAGCGTGCGCATCGCTACCGGTTGCACCAGGTCGTAAGCCTGCTCACGCACCAAGCCTTTTTCGATAAGTGCATTCATCACGCGCTGGGCAAAGATCGCACCGTGGGTCAGACCGATATTATGCAACATATTCTCGGGATACACCACAAGGTTTTTCAGGATATTCATCAGACGCGCCAGCATATAATCCAAGAGCATCGTCGCATCGGGCAGTACGATACGCTCGGTAGAGGAATGTGAGATATCCCGCTCGTGCCAGAGGGCGATATTCTCGGAGGCGGTGCACATATAGCCTCGCATCACACGGGCACAACCGCATATATTCTCCGAGGAGATCGGGTTACGCTTATGCGGCATAGCGGACGAACCTTTCTGGCCTTTGCGGAAGGCTTCTTCCACTTCGCGTACCTCTTGGCGCTGCATGTTACGGATCTCCAGAGCGATTTGCTCGAGCGAACCTGCGATAGTAGCCAGGGTGGAGAGATAGAAGGCGTGGCGGTCACGTCCGAGCACTTGCGTGGCAATCTTAGCCGACTCGATACCGAGGTGGTCACAAACGTACTGTTGGATGAACGGCGGAATATTGGCATAGTTGCCCACCGCACCGGACAGTTTACCGGCTTCTACGCCTCTGGCCGCCAACTCGAAACGTTCTATGTTGCGCTGCATCGTAGCGTACCAAAGGGCCCATTTGAGACCGAAAGAGGTTACATCGGCGTGCATGCCGTGCGTACGACCGATAACGGGCGTAAATTTGAATTCATTGGCACGTTTGCGGAGTACGGCCAGGAATTGCTGCAGGTCGTCACGCAGAATGGTATTGGCTTGGCGGAGCAGATAGCCGTTGGCAGTATCGACTACATCGGTGGAGGTCAGTCCGTAATGCACCCATTTGCGCTCTTCGCCGAGCGATTCGCTTACGGTGCGAGTGAAAGCGACAACATCATGGCGGGTGATCTCCTCGATCTCATGGATGCGATCGACGCTGAACGTGGCTTTCTGACGCAGTTTTTGGACGTCCTCTTTGGGTACAACACCTAATTCCGACCATGCCTCAGCGGCGAGAATCTCGACCTCCAGATAGGCTTGGAACTTGTTTTGCTCTGTCCATATATTGCGCATGGCAGCGCGGGAATAACGATCTATCATTTGTATTGGTGATTGGTGATTGGTTATTGGTTTCGATGCATAAAGCAGTTGACGGTATTGCGCATGAGCATCGCAATCGTCATCGGTCCTACGCCACCCGGTACGGGCGTGATAGCACCGGCGATAGGGGCTACGGACTGGTAGTCAACGTCGCCGGCGAGCGTGCCATCCGGGAGACGGTTGATACCGACGTCTATGACGGTAGCACCGGGTTTGACCATGTCGGCCGTGATGAAATGCGGACGACCGACAGCTACAACCAAGATATCCGCCTCGCGGCATACGGCCGCCAAGTCGGCGGTACGGCTATGGGCTATCGTGACGGTGCAATTCTTATCGAGCAGGAGTTTGGCGATCGGTTTGCCAACGATATTGCTGCGTCCGACAACGACGGCTCGTCGTCCCTCCAGCGGCGTGCCTACTTGTTCGAGCAAGGCCATGATACCCAGCGGTGTGCAGGGAACAATGGTGGGCTGGTTAAGCCAGAGACGGGCTACGTTGGTAGGATGAAAACCATCGACGTCTTTCTCGGGGGAGATTGTCTCGATGACGCGTTGCGAGTCGATATGCTTAGGCAGGGGTAACTGCACCAATAGACCATCTACTGCATCGTTATTATTGCGTTCCTGAATGACACGCAGTAATTCCTCTTGGGAAGTTGTTTCGGGCAGTTGAATCAGTTCACCATCAAAACCGCAGTATTCAGTAGCTTTGATTTTACTTCTCACGTACGACATACTGGCAGGATTCTCACCTACAATGATTACATCCAGACACGGTTTGCGTCCGTACTGAGCAGAAAGTTCTGTCACTTGTTGGCGCAGCTCTTCTTTGAACTGCTGTGCTATTTGTTTACCGTCGATTATCATAATGCCCAATGTGCTATATCTTTTCTATAAAATAAGTTTGTACAATTTATTTTCCGGATTTCGGTATAAACGTTTTGCTGCGCCTTACGAATCGTATCACCGTGAGCAATACACATGAGTACGCGTCCGCCGTTGGTGAGCAGTTGCCCGTCGCGTACGGTGGTTCCCATATGAAGCACCAGTCCATCGAAGTCGTCGACACCGGTGATAACTGCACCTTTGTCATATTTCCCGGGATAGCCCTTCGAGGCCATGACTACCCCCACGGTTGCCTCGTTGCACCATGCTATATTGTCTAGGATTGACCCGGTGGCGATCGCATGAAAGACTGTATATGCATCGGTTTGCATGAGCGGGAGAACGATTTCCGTCTCCGGATCACCGAAACGGGCGTTGAACTCGATGACTTTGATGCCATCGGCGGTCTTCATCAGTCCGCCGTAGAGTACGCCTGTGAGCGGTGTACCCTCGGCCACCATGGCATCCGCCACGGGTTGCAGGATATGCTCCAATGCCCACTGTTCTTCCTCGGCACTTATGAACGGCAGCGGCGTATAGGCACCCATGCCGCCTGTGTTGGGACCACGGTCGCCATCGTAGGCGCGCTTATGGTCCTGGCTGAGCGGCATCGGATAGACGCGATGATGATCCACGAAGGCCATGAACGAGAACTCCGGCCCCTCAAGATAATCTTCGATGACCACCTTGCCCTTGCCGAAGGCTTCGCTTACGAGCATATCGCGCAGCGCGGCATCGGCTTCTTGTTGGTTTTGGGCGATGACGACTCCCTTGCCGGCGGCGAGACCATCGTACTTGAGTACGGCGGGATAGGTATTGCGCGAACGGACATATTCGATAGCGGGTTCGTATTCGTCAAAACTGCGATAAGCCGCTGTAGGGATGTTATAGCGGGCCATGAGTTGTTTGGCGAACTCCTTGCTGGATTCTATCTGCGTAGCCGCTTTGGTATGGCCGAAGATGGGAATACCTGCTTCGCGGAAGGCATCAACTATACCGGCAGCCAGACTGGCTTCGGGTCCTACGACACAGAGATCAATCTGCTGTGCCTGTGCAAAACGGAGCAACTGCTCAATATCCGTATCCGGGATAGCAACACACGTAGCCAACTGCGCGATACCGGCATTACCCGGCGCACAGAAGATCTGCGCTACTTGCGGACTGCGACTCAGTTGGTACACGATGGCGTGTTCCCGTCCTCCGGATCCTATGACTAGTACTTTCTTCATTAGTGTTTAAAATGACGCATGCCCGTAAAGAGCATCGCAATGTGATGGTTATTGGCGGCCAGGATACTCTCTTGGTCACGTACACTGCCACCGGGTTGAACGATGGCCTTGATGCCATATTCGGCGGCCGTCTCGACGCTATCGCCGAAGGGGAAGAAACCATCCGAAGCCATGACTAATCCGGCCTCTTTGATATCCTTGCCTTCTTCGGCCAACGAATCCTGTGCCTGCTTGAGGGCGATGGCTGCCGAACCGACACGGTTCATCTGGCCTGCGCCAACGCCATACGTGCGACCGTCCTTGACGACCACGATGGCATTGGATTTGACATGTTTGACGATGTACCAACCAAACTGCATATCGCTCATCTGTTCGTCGGTCGGACGGGTTTCGGTGACGCACATATCCGGTTGGAGACGAATGGTCTCGGTATCCAGTTGTTGGGCCAACAGACCGCCGTTGACGGATACATACTGCATCTGTTTGGTAGCTTGTGTAGTCATATCCACTTCGAGCAGACGCAGATTCTTCTTGGTTTCCAAGACCTCGAGCGCCTCCGGTGTGAACTTAGGTGCCATGATGATCTCAAGGAAGATAGGATGCATTTGTTCTGCCATCTGCTTGGTCACCTCGCAGTTGGTAGCCACGATGCCGCCGAAGATAGACACTTTGTCTGCCTCGTACGCTTTGGTCCATGCCTCCAGACCATCCTTGCCGATCGCCGCACCGCAGGGGTTCATGTGCTTGAGTCCTACGCAGAAAGGTGTCTGACCGAACTCGCGCACGATGTTCAATGCAGCATTCGCATCTTGGATATTATTATAGGACAACTCTTTGCCGTGCAGCTGACGCGCCGTAGCCAAGGAATAAGGTACGGGGTCCATAGCCGCATAGAACTTCGCGTCCTGGTGGGGGTTCTCGCCGTAGCGCAACGATTGCTTGAGGTCGTATTCGAGGAACAGTTTCTCATTCAGACCGGCCGCCTTGCGCATGTAGGTGGCAATGCACATATCGTATTCCGCCGTGTGGGTATAGGCTTTGGCACTCAATTCAAGACGTGTCTGCTTGGAGGTATTGCCTTCCGTTTGAATCTCACTGAGCACGCGTGCGTAGTCGTTCGGATCGCATACCACCGTGACATCGTTCCAATTCTTAGCCGCAGAACGCAACATAGACGGTCCACCGATATCGATCTTCTCAATCGCCTCGGCCATGGTGGTTCCCTCTTGGGCAATCGTCTGGCGGAAGGGATAAAGATTGACGCACACGAGGTCGATCAGACCAATACCGTTTTGCGCCAAGGCTTCCATATGGGAAGGTTCGTCACGACGGGCTAATAAGGCACCGTGCACCTTCGGATGCAGGGTCTTGACACGTCCGTCACATATCTCCGGGAAACCGGTAATTTCGCTGATGCCAATGGTTTTCACGCCTTCTTGTTCCAGCATTTTCTGAGTACCGCCCGTGGCGATAATCTCCCAACCAAGGTTTGCCAGTCCTTTTACAAATGGGACCAGGCCTGTTTTGTCCGATACACTAACTAAGGCTCGCATAATATTTTTTGAATAGTTTCTACGTACAATTGATGTTCGATTTTCTGTCCGATTAGGTGCACTTCGGCGGGGTCTGATCCTTCGTAGGGGAAGGCTCGCTGTGCGATAATTTTTCCTCCGTCGAGTTGGTCATTGACCCAATGGATGGTAATGCCGAAGACTTTCACTCCGTAGGCAACGGCGTCTTCGACGGCATGTGCTCCCTTGAAAGCGGGGAGAAGTGAGGGGTGGATATTAATGATTTTGTTTTCGTAGGCGTGCAACAGGGTAGGACCCAGAATGCGCATATAGCCTGCGAGGCAAATCAAGTCGATTTGTTTCTGATCCAATGCCTGCACGATCTCTGTTTCGTAGGCCATTTTGGACGGGTAGTCCTTTGGGTTGAAGACCAGCGTGGGTATGCCGAATTCCCGAGCACGTTCTATCACCGGAGCCCCGGGCTTGTCACACACCATGATGGCGACATCTGCATGGATGACGCCCTGTTGGCAGGCTTGGGCTATAGCCACGAAGTTGGTGCCTGTTCCGCTGGCAAAAACGGCTAAATGATGCATACGCCTTCCTTATCTGTTACCTTACCGATTACACTTGCTTTTTCTCCGTGAGATGCGAGGATGGCAATGGCTTTGGATGCCTCTGCCTCATCCATGACAGCTACCATACCGATGCCCATGTTGAAGATATTGAACATCTCTCGGTGGGGCACTCCTCCCCATTTTTCCAACATCTTGAATACCGGAAGAACGGGCCATGTTCCCTCGTGGATTTCCAGTCCTTGTCCGGACTTGAGTACGCGGGGTATGTTCTCATCAAAACCACCGCCGGTAATATGGGCTACGCCGTGTACATCCAATTGGCGAATGACCTCCAGCATCGGTTTGACGTAAATCTTTGTCGGCGTGAGCAGTACTTCGCCTAATGTCTTTTCGGCATCTAACTCGGGGTAGATGGTCTGCAGGTCCAGTTGTGCGTCCTTTACGATCTTACGCACCAGTGAATAACCGTTGGAGTGTACGCCGGAAGAACTGATGCCGACCAATATATCCCCCACCTTCACTTTCGTGCCGTCAATCAATTTGGCTTTCTCTACTACGCCTGTCGTATATCCGGCTATATCGTATTCGCCATTCTCATACATGCCGGGCATTTCTGCTGTCTCACCGCCTACAAGAGCACACCCCGCCTGGCGGCAACCTTCGGCAACACCGCTCACGATGGCTTCTATCTGCGCCGGGATATTATGGCCGGTTGCAATATAATCGAGGAAGATAAGCGGTTCGGCACCTTGGGCCAAAACATCGTTCACGCACATGGCTACGGCATCGATACCGATCGTATCATGCTTATCCATGGCAAAGGCGATTTTGAGTTTGGTACCAACGCCATCGGTGCCACTGACTAGAATCGGTTCTTTGACTCCCAAGGCGGAGAGGTCGAACATACCGCCGAACGAACCGATAGACCCCATGGATCCCTTACGTTCGGTAGAACGCACATGCGATTTAATTCTGCTGACTACTTCATATCCGGCTTCGAGATTCACACCGGCTGCTTCATAATGTTGCGCCATATAATTTACGATTTGACGATTTACGATTGACGATCTTACATCCTAAAATAATTAACTGCGTTTTCAAACAAAGGCTGGCATTTATTACCAGCAATATTGGTAAACACGCCCTCTTCCCAACGTTCGGTATGGCCCATCTTGCCCAGGATCTGTCCGTTGGGCGAGATCAGACCTTCGATGGCGTAGCAGGAACCATTCGGGTTATAAGGTGACTGCATGGCAGCTTGTCCTGTGCGCGGATCGGCATAACGGAAGGCCACCTGACCGTTTTCAAACAGTTGACGCGCAAGTTCTTCACTCACCACCAGTTTTCCCTCGCCATGACTGACGGCGATGCTATGCAGATCACCGATAGACATGTTTTTGAGCCACGGACTATTCGTCGAAGCGACCATGGTGGTTACCATCTGGGATACGTGACGATTGATATCATTGCGGAATAGTGTCGGACTGGCTGTCGTCACTTGACCGAACCGGCCGTAAGGCAGCAGGCCGGACTTGATGAGCGCCTGGAAACCATTGCAGATGCCTAAGATCAGTCCGCCGCGTTGGAGCAAGTCTTCGATAGCACGACTTACTTTCTGCTGGTTGAGCACCGAAACGATGAACTTCGCCGAACCATCCGGTTCATCGCCCAGCGAGAAGCCACCGGCTAACATAAGTATCTGTGCACGACGGATATGTGCTTCCATCTCATCAATCGAAGCGATCACGTCCTGTTCGGTCAGATTACGGAAGACGGTCATCTGCACTTCCGCACCGGCCTTACGCCATGCTTTGGCGCTATCGAAATCGCAGTTGGTGCCCGGGAAGACAGGAATATAAACGAGCGGTTTCCGACCTTTCAGCTCTTCGTGCTGCAAAATAGTTTCCTTAGAAACCACAGGCTGTATATCTTTTGGAAGCAAGTCTTGGTGCTGCGGTTGCGCAGACGAAGCATAGACTTTGTTAAACGGTTCCGTACATGCGTGATATAAATGGTTGCGATTCACCGCCTCGCCGTTAATAACGATGTTTTCTCCTTCTGTCAAAGTGCCGAGATAGAGGGCGTCTTGGATAGCCAGTTCTTCGGTTGCTTCGACTAAGATGCTACCGTACTGATAGTCAAATAACTGCTGTTCGTCCAGACGAATATCTGCGCCTAATTCATTACCGAAAGACATCTTCGCCAAGGCCTCACAAACGCCGCCGAAACCGATGGCATAAGCCGACACGATCTTGCCCGACTGAATAGCGCGGGTGGTCTCGGACCAAAGGCGCTTGAGTTGGTCGGTATTCGGCATGTAGTTGGCTAAGGGTTTGTGTTGCAACAAATACAGGCGGTTACCGGCCTTCTTCCAATCGGTACTGATGACGGTATCCGCCTTCACGGTCGTGATACCGAAAGCGATCAAGGTGGGTGGTACGGATATCTGTTCGAAAGTACCGGACATCGAGTCCTTACCACCGATAGACGGCAAGCCCAGAGCCACCTGCATCTTCAGCGCACCCAGTAGGGCACTCAGCGGTTTACCCCAACTGGTACGAGAAGTCATACGTTCGAAATACTCCTGATAACTGAAGCGCATAGGACGATAGTCCGCTCCGGCTGCGACCACCTTACTGCAGGCTTCTACGACCGCATAAGCGGCACCATGATACGGACTCCATTCGGCGAGGAACGGGTTATAGCCGAAGGCCATTACAGACGCCGTGTTTGTAAAGCCGTCGGTAGGCAGTTTCTGCACGCTGACTTGCGTTTCGCTGCGTTGCATCTTACCGCCGAAAGGCATCAGCACAGTAGAACGACCGATCGTGGCATCAAACTCCTCAATCAGTCCTTTCTGGCTCGTCACGTTGGCAGAACGCAGCACGTTGCTCATGCGCTCTTCCAAGGAGTCTCCTTGTGCGGCTTGATAGAACGGATCGCGCTCCTCAACCGGAAGGATAGTAGCCTTGGCATAGTGTTTAGCACCTGCTGAGTCGATAAACGCACGGCTCAAATCTGCCACCAACGTGCCGTTGTAGTACTGACGCATACGGCCGGTGTCGGTCACGTCGGCTACGTGGGTCACCTCGATATTATCCTGTCGGCAGAACTGCTCGAAGGCAGTTTGGTCTTTTTTGGCTACGACGACAGCCATTCGTTCTTGTGACTCCGAGATAGCCAGTTCGGTAGGGTTGAGACCGGCATATTTGGTAGGTACGCGGTCCAGGTAAATATCCAATCCGTCGGCCAGTTCACCAATCGCCACGCTGACACCTCCGGCACCGAAGTCATTGGACTTCTTAATCAGACTGGTTACCTCGCGGCGGCGGAAGAGTCGTTGGATCTTACGTTCTTCGGGTGCATTACCTTTTTGCACCTCACTACCGCAGGCTTCAAGGGAAGCTTCGGTATGTTCTTTGCTGGAACCGGTGGCACCACCGATGCCGTCGCGTCCTGTGCGTCCGCCCAGAAGTAGGATTACATCCCCTGCTGCGGGACTTTCGCGGCGTACGGCATCCGCACGGACTGCACCGACGACCGCACCGACTTCCAGTCGCTTCGCTACATAGGAAGGATGGTATATCTCACGTACATGGGTGGTGGCCAAACCGATTTGGTTGCCGTAGGAGGAATAACCAGCCGCGGCTTTACGGGAGATAATCTGCTGGGGCAGTTTACCGGCCAGGGTGTCACTAACAGGTGCGTAGATATCACCTGCTCCGGTGACGCGCATCGCCTGGTAGACATATGCACGACCGGACAACGGGTCGCGAATCGCACCACCCAGACAGGTGCTGGCACCACCAAAAGGTTCTATCTCGGTCGGGTGGTTATGGGTCTCATTCTTGAATTGCAACAACCAACGCTCGTCATGGCCGTCAACATCGACGGTGATAAATATAGAGCAGGCGTTGTTCTCCTCGCTCACCTCCAGATCCTCCAACAGGCCTTCGTGCTTGAGATAACGCGCACCTATCGTGGCCAGTTCCATGAGGCAGAGGGGTTTCTGTTCGCGTCCTAATTGCACACGGATATGCCGGAACTGCTCCAGTTGCTGCTCTATATCCGCTTTGATGAACGAGTCCTCTACTTGGATATCCTCCAAGATAGTCGTGAAGGTCGTGTGGCGGCAATGGTCAGACCAATAGGTATCGAGAATACGAAGTTCTGTCTCGGTAGGTTCTCTCTTCTCCGCTTTGAAGTAGTCGACCACGCACGCCAGATCATCGGCGTTCATGGCTAGTCCCCACCGCTTACAGAAAGCCGCATATTCCGTACGCGGCATAGCCGTAAAACCGTCCAACGAGGCCAAGGGTTTCACATCCGCCGTCTGCTGGCGTTCCAGCACCTGCAGGTTCTTCTCGCGTGCCTCAACAGCATTGATATAATAATGCCGGATACGCGCCATGTCCTCGTCGGTCATCTTATCTTCGAAGATGAGCAGACGGCTGGAGCGGATATCGATATCTGCATTCGGGTCTATGAGATGAACGCAATCAATGGCTGAAGCGGCACGCTGGTCGAACTGACCGGGGATATACTCCACCGCCAGATAGGCTTTTCCCTCTAGGTCTACACAATCACTTACGATATCCGTCACCTTCTCGCCGAAAACGCCATATTTGCTCTGCTCGAGCAGTTGTTCGCTAAAGCCGAACAGGTCATAGACGCATAGATAGCGCATCTTGCGGATGTGCAACTGCAGGTTCTCGTTCAGTTCGCGGCGCAAACTCTCGGCCTCAACGCGAAAGCCTTCTTTCTTCTCGACAAATAGTCTTATATCCATCTTAGATACGGGTTGCTAATACTTTTTGGGTTTGTTGGCGACGAAAATCGATATACTGTTCGCGCAGGTTATTGTCTTGTAATGCCAAGATACTTACTGCTAACAAGGCGGCGTTCTTAGCGCCGTCGATCGCTACGGTGGCGACAGGAATACCGCTTGGCATCTGGACCATCGAGAGCAGGCTATCGAGACCGTCCAGGGTCTTAGAGCGTACCGGCACGCCGATAACAGGCAGATGGGTAAGACCGGCTATCACACCGGCCAGATGTGCAGCACCGCCGGCTCCGGCGATGATGATACGCAGGCCGCGTTCTTCGGCCGACTCAGTCCACTCCATCAACGCATGCGGGGCACGATGCGCCGAGATAACACGCTTGTCCACTTCAATACCAAAAGACTCCAAGGTATCGATCGCTGCCTGCATTACCGGCAGGTCGCTGGCGGAACCCATAATTACTCCTACTGTCATAGTTTTATTCCCATTCTATCGTGGCGGGTGGTTTGGACGAGATATCATAGCATACTCGATTAACCCCTTTCACTTTGTTGATAATTTCGTTACTTATTTTGGCCAAAACCTCGTAGGGTATGTGTGCGAAGTCGGCTGTCATCGCATCGCTGGAGGTTACTGCACGCAAGGCGATGGGGTTCTCATAGGTGCGTTCATCGCCCATGACGCCTACCGATCGTACTTCGCTGAGCAGAATGGCTCCGGCCTGCCAGATCTCGTCGTAGAGACCTGCCTCGCGGAGGTTGCGGATATAGATATCATCGGCCTGCTGAAGGATACGTATTTTCTCGCGCGTGATATCCCCTAAGATACGTACGGCCAGTCCCGGTCCCGGGAAGGGATGACGGGTAATCAGATGTTCCGGCATACCCAGACTACGGCCCACGCGACGCACCTCGTCCTTGAATAGCCATTTGATGGGTTCGCATAACTGCAGGTGCATCTCCTTGGGCAGGCCGCCTACGTTGTGATGGCTTTTGATGACTTTGCCCGTGATATTGAGACTCTCGATGCGGTCGGGATAGATGGTACCTTGTGCCAGCCATTTGGCATCGGTGATTTTCTTTGCCTCCGCATGAAAGACCTCTATGAAATCGCGACCGATGATTTTGCGTTTCTGTTCCGGTTCTTTCACCCCAGCCAGGTCGCTCAAGAACGTATCACTGGCATCCACGCCGATCACGTTCAATCCGAGTCCCTCGTAGTCGCGCATGACATCGCTGAACTCGTTGAGGCGTAGCATACCATGGTCGACGAAGATACAAGTCAGTTGGTCGCCTATTGCGCGGTGGAGCAGTACGGCTACTACCGAAGAATCAACGCCACCGGACAGACCCAGGATGACGCGGTCCGTACCGATTTGCTCGCGCAGTTCTCGGACTGTCGTTTCTACGAATTTCTCTGCACTCCATTCTTGGCGCGAACCGCATATGTCTACTACAAAATTCCGAAGCAGTAGGGTGCCCTGTAAGGTATGGAAGACTTCCGGATGGAACTGGGTGCCGAAGATAGGTTTCTGTTCCGGGATATAATACGCGGCATTCGTTACGGTCTCTGTAGAGGCGGCGATACGTGCTCCTTCCGGTAGTTGGGTGATGCTATCGCCATGGGACATCCAGACCTGTGAGTGCTCGTCAAAGCCCCGGAACAGCGGACATGTAGCGTCGATGAATTGCAAATGCTGACGACCATATTCGCGCGTGCCGGCACTCTCTACTTTACCGCCGTAGGTATAACTGATCAGTTGTGCGCCATAGCATATGCCGAGTATCGGTTTACGGCCGCGGAGCTGATCGAGGTCGATACGAAACGCATCTTCCTGATAGACGCTCAAGGGTGAACCGCTCAGGATAACACCGATAACATCCTCGTCGTTCTCCGGGTATTTGTTATATGGCAATATCTCGCAGAACGTATTCAGTTCACGCACGCGGCGAGCGATGAGTTGCGTGGTCTGACTACCGAAGTCCAAAATGATGATTTTCTGCATGCGTAAGTCGGATTATTGCTGTGAGTAATTGGGCGCTTCGGAGGTAATGGTAATATCATGCGGATGGCTCTCAAACATACCGGCCGAGGTGATGCGCACAAATTTGGCCTTGCGCAGTTGCTCGAGGTTGTGTGCACCTACGTAGCCCATACCCGAACGCAGACCGCCGATGAGTTGGTAAATCGTCTCACATACGCTGCCTTTGTACGGCACGCGTCCGGCAATACCTTCCGGCACGAGTTTGGATACATTGCTCTCGCCGCCCTGGAAATAACGGTCGGCACTACCGGCTTTCATGGCTTCGATACTACCCATACCGCGGTAGGACTTAAACTTACGGCCGTTGAAGATAATTGTGTCACCCGGAGCTTCGTCCGTGCCGGCGAACATCGAACCGCACATCACACAGTTGCCTCCGGCAGCCAAGGCCTTGACGACATCGCCCGAATAACGCAGGCCGCCGTCAGCAATTAAGGGTACGTCAGTTCCTTTCAGTGCTTCAGACACTTCGAAGATAGCCGTCAGTTGCGGAACACCTACGCCGGCGATAATACGCGTGGTACAGATACTACCGGGACCGATGCCTACCTTGATACCGTCTGCACCGTTTTCCAAGAGGTATCTGGCAGCCTCGGCGGTAGCGATATTTCCGACTACGACATCCAGGTCCGGATACTTGGCCTTGATAGCCCGCAGGGCACTGACTATATTGCGGCTATGGCCGTGGGCGGAATCCAGTACGACAGCATCTACATGCTCTGCGACCAGTGCATCTACGCGATCCATATAGTCGGGCGTGATACCTACGCCGGCTGCGCAACGCAGATGGCCTTGCGGATCTTTGTTCGCATTCGGATAGTCGCGTAGTTTGGTGATATCTTTGTATGTTACCAGACCGATGAGTTTGTTTTCGTTGTCCACCACAGGAAGTTTCTCCACCTTGTTGGTTTGCAAGGCTTTCATGATGGTCTGATTGTCGGTAGAGGTGATGGTAATGAGTTTGTCGCTCGTCATCACTTCGCAGACAGGGCGATTCATGTTGGTCTCGAAGCGCAGGTCACGATTGGTCACAATACCTACCAGTACATGTTGCTCATTTACTACAGGTATACCACCGATATGGTTGTCGTGCATGAGTTGCAGTGCATCGCCGATGGTCTGCTGACCGTTGATGGTCACGGGATCGGTAATCATGCCGTTTTCGGCACGTTTCACTTTGCGCACCTGAGCCGCTTGCTCTGCAATGGACATATTTTTATGGATAACACCGATGCCGCCTTCGCGGGCGATAGCAATCGCCATGGGTGCCTCGGTGACGGTGTCCATCGCCGCACTAACCAGCGGGATATTGAGCGATATGTGACGGGAGAATTGGCCGCTAAGAGACACCTCGCGCGGCAACACTTCGCTATAAGCGGGAACTAATAATACGTCGTCGAAGGTCAGTCCTTCATTCATAATTCGGTCCTTATACATACTATCGGTAGGTTTTTAGTTTACAACATGTGATCACAATAGAAGCAGCGCTTGATACCGTCTGCATCCATATACGACTTCTGCTCTACGGGTTCCGTGGTCGCAATACAGCGATCGTTATGGCAAGCCGTCTCGCTTGGTTGACTCGGGTGGGCCGTAGGCTTTGCCTGCAGGTACTCATCGCTCAGCAGGGTGTAGATAATCGCTTTGCGCACATATTTGCCGTTCTCCACTTGGCGGAAATAAGCGGCACGCGGGTCTTTATCAACACCAACGGTGATTTCATTTACGCGCGGCAGCGGATGCAGCACAATCATCGAGGGTTTAGCGAGAGCCATCAGTCGCTCGTCGAGGATGAAGGAGTCTTTCAATCGCTCGTATTCATCGCGGTCGGCAAACCGCTCTTGCTGTACGCGGGTCATATAGAGAACGTCTACCATGGGCATCGCTTCTTCCAGGGAGGACACCTCTGTATAGGCATCGCCGAGTTCTGCTTTCATATAATCCGGCAGGGCGAGTTCTTTCGGTGCGATCAGTACGAAATGTACGCCTTCATAACGGCGCATAGCTTTGATGAGCGAATGGACGGTACGTCCGTATTTAAGGTCGCCGCACAGACCGATGGTCAGATGGTCGAAACGCCCCAACTCGCGACGGATGGTCAGCAGATCGGTCATCGTCTGGGTGGGGTGGCTGTGCCCTCCGTCGCCGGCATTGATTACCGGTATACGGCTGAATTCGCTTGCCACACGCGGTGCACCCTCCTTATAATGGCGCATGGCGATGATATCCGCAAACGCACTCAGCACACGCACCGTATCGGCTACCGTCTCACCTTTGCTGACCGACGAAGAGCGGGCATCGCTAAAACCGAGGACTTGACCGCCCAATTCCATCATGGCTGCGGTGAAACTAAGGCGGGTACGCGTACTTGGTTCGTAGAACAAAGTCGCTAGTTTTTTGCCTTTACATGCCTCTGCATATTGCTGCGGATGGGCGATGATATCCAGTGCACGGAGAACGATTTTCTCGATCTCTTGCGTCGTGAGGTCCGTGGAGTCTAACAGATGTCTCATAAGTTATTTCTAAATTGTATCAGTTGGTTTTTCTCTTGCTCGGAGATATATCCCTCTCGAACGGCCACTTGCGCTAACGCGTCGAGATTGCTGAGGCTGTAATTCTTCACCTTGGCTGCGGCCAATCGGTCGAGTCCTTTCTGCATACCGTAGGTAAAGATAGATACGATACCAAGCACTTCTGCTCCTGCTTCGCGTAGTACCTCCACGACCTCCAAACAACTGCCGGCTGTCGATATCAGGTCTTCTACAACCACCACTTTCTGTCCCGGTAGCAGACGACCTTCTATCTGGTTCTGACGGCCGTGGTCTTTTGCACCCGAACGCACATAGCCCATAGGCAGGTTGAGTTTGGTAGCCGTGATAGCGGCGTGTGCGATGCCGGCGGTAGAGGTGCCCATGAGAACCTCCGCCTCGGGATAGTAGCGCTGAATCAATGATGCCAGTCCGTTTTCTACATCCTCTCGTACCGAGACATCGCTCAGCGTCAAGCGGTTGTCGCAGTAGATAGGGCTCTTGATACCGCTGGCCCAGGTAAACGGCTCTGCCGGACGCAGGAATACCGCTTTGATACGCAGCAAGTCCGCTGCTATTTGTTCTTCTAAGTTCATCCTACAAATTCTTTGATACATTGACGATAGGCTGCTACGGGATCAGCCGCAGCCGTGATAGGTCGACCTACGACGATATAGTCGCTGCCAATCTCTTTCGCTTTAGCGGGTGTCGTAATACGCACTTGGTCACCGACGGCTCCGTCAGCAAAACGAATACCCGGTGTCACGGTCATAAATGCCGCGCCGCAATGCTGCTTGACCATACCTGCTTCCAGCGGCGAACATACGACGCCGTCCAGGCCTGCCTCTTGGGCCATCTTGGCATAGTGGCATACGCAATCGCTTATAGGGCCTGGAATCAGCAATTCCTCGTGCATCCGCTCTTCGCTGGTGGAGGTTAACTGCGTAACGGCCAAGAGGATAGGACGACTGCCGTCTGGGCGGGTCAAACCCTTCAGCGCTGCTTCCATCATCGCTTTCGTACCGGCGGCATGCAGGTTTACCATATCGACATCCAGACGGCTCAACACCGCCATGGCTTTTTGTACGGTATTCGGTATGTCGTGCAACTTCAAGTCCAAGAAGATCTTATGGCCGCGGCGGTGTAGTTCGCGTACGATATCCGGTCCCTCAGCGTAAAAGAGTTCCATACCGATTTTTACGAACGGTTTCTGTTCCGCAAAACGGTCCAGAAAAGCGTAGGTCTCTTCGGCACTCGCAAAATCACAAGCTATGATTACATCTCGTTTCATACTATTCCGATAATATCGCGTAAATGGTCAATTTGCAGTTCCTGCATTACTTCCGGCAACTGCTCAATAATCTGTTTGCATGCGTTTGGGTTTTGTAGGTTGGCAGCACCGATCTCCACAGCACTGGCTCCGGCCATCATCATCTCAATTACGTCCTCGGCTCGTTGGACACCTCCGCAACCGATGATAGGTGTACCCGGACAGGCCTTGCTTACCTGATTCACCATACGGAGTGCGATAGGGAAGATGCCGGGTCCGGAATAACCGCCGTAACGATTGGCCAGCACCGGTTTGCGGCGGCGGATATCGATACGCATGCCTAAGACGGTGTTGATCAGACACAGCCCGTCTGCTCCGGCCTCAACGCATGCACGGGCGATAGCGGTGATATCTGTCACATTCGGACTCAACTTCATAAAGACCGGCTTGGTTGTCACCGCTTTTACGGCACGCGTCACTTCAGCTGCCGCCTTAGGAGAGGTACCGAAGGCCATACCGCCGTTATGTACGTTGGGGCAGGAGATATTTACCTCCAGTATCGCAGCATCCGTCTCTTTGTCTACGCGCTCGCATACGTACGCATAATCCTCTATATTAAATCCGCTCACATTGGCGATAATCGGTCCTTGGTAGATTTGGCGCAAGGCAGGTATCTCGTGCCGTATCACTTCCTCTACCCCGGGGTTCTGGAGACCCACCGCATTGAGCATACCGGTCGCACCACACTCAGCGATACGCGGTACGGGATTGCCATAGCGCGGAAGGCGCGTCGTACCCTTCGTAGCGATCGCCCCCAGGATATTCAGGTCGAGCCATTCATGCATCTCCTGCCCGAAACCGCAGGTTCCGCTGGCCGGGATCACCGGGTTCTTCAATGTAATATGTCCAAGTTGTACTACCATATCAGTTCTTCTGCGTCAAATACCGGTCCTTCTTTGCATACGCGCCGGACGCCTTTTTTGGTCTCTATACTGCAACCTACGCAAATACCTACACCGCAGCCCATGCGTTCTTCCATACTCATCTGGCCGTTCGTACCGACGGTCTCGGCTATCGCGCGAAGCATCGGTAGCGGTCCGCATGCATAGTAGAACGGTGCGGGCTTTGCTATCAGGTCGGTTACTACACCACGGCGACCGTAACTGCCGTCCATCGTACATACCTCCACCTTGCAGCCCAACGATGCAAACATCTCTTCGGCGAAGACTTCCTTCTCGGTATTAAAACCGAGAACGGCATGTACGTGCTTGCCTTGTGCACGCAGCTGTTTGGCTAAGTAGATGAGCGGCGGAACACCTACGCCTCCACCGACGACGAGCACCTCGTCACCGGCCTTTCGTAGGTCGTAGCCATGGCCTAAGCAGCTCAGTATATCCAGCGTCTCGCCCGGTTGCATCCGCGCCATTAAGTCGGTACCATGACCGACAGTCTTATAGATAATCGTCAAGCAGTCGTCTTGTATGTCGCATACGGAAATAGGCCTGCGCAGATAGTAGCCGGGCACGGCTATTTCTACGAACTGCCCGGGCTGCATAGCCGTTGTATCGCCTCGCAGCACCATCTTCCACACCTTCTCGGCGATGCACACATTCGACAGTATGTTCCACTTACTCTGCTTCATAGACTACGTTGCCTTTGTATTCATTTTTGACGCAGCGGCCATAGACCTTCCAACCTGCAAACGGTGTACTCTTGCCTTTGGATATAAACTGCTCGGGGTCAATCGTATACTGCGCATCCAGGTCGAATGTCGCCCAACTCGCATCCATCGGCAGGCCCATTATCGCGCGCCCACGTGTGCTCATTAATTCTATTAAACGCTCGAACGAGATCGTACCATTCTTGACGAGATAGGTGTACAGTAACGGGAACGCTGTTTCCAGACCGACTATACCGAAGGCACTGTCGGCCAGACCTCTGCTCTTCTCCTCCGCACTATGAGGCGCATGATCGGTGGCAATTACGTCTATCGTGCCGTCGATGATACCTTCAAGCAGGGCTTGTTGGTCGGCTTCGGAACGGATAGGCGGATTCATCTTCCAGCAACCGTCTTCCTGTAGCATACGATCGTTTAGCAGCAGGTAATGCGGTGCGGTTTCGGTCGTGACGCGTACGCCACTCGCCTTGGCATCGCGAATCAAGCGGACGCTCTCTTTCGTCGAGATATGACATACATGCAAGCGGCAACCGGTCTCGTCACTCAGGCGGATATTACGTTCTACCTCTCGCCACTCGCTCTCGGAACAAATACCGCGATGACCGTGTTCGCGGGCATATTCTCCGTCGTGGATATAACCGCCGCGGAGCAGACTATTCACCTCACAGTGCTCCACAATCATACTGTTTACGGCCGCGATACGCGTCATCGCCTCGCGCATCAATCCTTCGTCTTGTATGCCACGACCGTCGTCTGAGAAACCGGGAACATGCGTACATAACTCCTCTATATTAACGAGTTCACCCTCGCCTTTTTGGCCGAGGGTGATACTTGCGTACGGATGGACGCCAATATGGCTGTCACGCACAATGATGGCTGTTTGGGCCGAGAGGTGTGCCAAGCTGTCCGGCGCGGGCACAAGGTTTGGCATAGTATATACATCACTATACCCCGCACGCGCAGCCGCATGACACCCGGAGAAGATAGTCTCCTTATATGAGAATCCCGGCTCACGGAAATGAACATGCAAATCCACAAGTGCGGGAATTCGTATTTTACCTAACAGACTCATACAGATTTCTAACGTTTATACTCCCCGTAGGAAGCAGTATCAAAAATCGAGTGCAAAGGTACTGCTTTTTTTTGATATATGCAAATTATTTTGCACTTTTTTTCGGAAAAAAATGTTTTGTGCAAATCACGATAGATAAGAAATCAAAAAGCGACTCAGATTGTTCATCTGAATCGCTTTTTGTCGAGAAGAGGCGACTCGAACGCCCGACCCCCACGTCCCGAACGTGGTGCGCTACCAACTGCGCTACTTCTCGCTCACTTTCGTTCGCTTCGATTATTTGCTTGCGCAAATTTTCTCGATTTTTCGGGAACCGAAAAATCTTCGGACTCCCTTAAGAGTTCGTTGTTTTTAGAGGTCGTAGAGCAGGGAACCCCGCCCTCCTATACTCCCAAAAACAATCTCCTCTTCACGCGAGTTCTCGCGTTTGCTCTTACTTGATTTTTTCAAAAGAGCGTGCAAAGGTACTGCTTTTTTTTGATATACGCAAATTATTTTGCACTTTTTTTGTAAAAACGGCCTTTTGTGTGGGGTTCTGAGGGTGTTTCGAGCTGTTTTGCGATAATCTCGCGTACATTTTCTTCCGTCAGACCTTCGATTTGGGTGCCACGCGGCAAACGATAATTAGCCGTGGGTGTTTTGATGTACGGACCAAATCGGCCATTGATAATTTGGATCTCGCCAAACTGCTTCAAGGGCACTTGTTTTTCCTGTTTCTGGCGCAGCAAGGTAAGGGCTTGCTCTTCGGTAATGGATAGCGGATCGGTACCCTTGGGGATGCTCACGTAGTTCTTGCCGTGCTTGAGATACGGACCATATTTACCTTCGCCCACAACGACCGGTTCGTCATCCAGTTCACAGAGGGTATAAGGCAGTGCGTTTTTAAACAGTTCCAGCGCTTCCTTGAGCGTAATGGTAAACACGGATTGTCCTTTCTTCAGGCTGGCGAAACGCGGTTTCTTGCTTTCGCTTGAACCCAACTGAACGCACGGACCTATCTTGCTGATTTTAGCGTAGATCATCTGGCCGGTTTCGGGATCCGGGCCCAATTCGCGTCCTTCCATCTTACCCGACGGCACGCGATCTATCATAGGATGAAAGGCGGTATAGAACGTATCTACGGTTTGTATCCAATTGGCTTTGCCTTCGGCAATCTGGTCGAAATTATCCTCCTCCTTGGCCGTAAAGTCATAGCTGAGTATCTCAGGGAAATTGGCGACGAGGAAGTCGTTGGTAATGACGCCCAGATCGGTTGGGAGCAGTTTCTGGCTGTCCGCACCTGCCAGTTCCTGGCGCATCTTTTCCGTTATCTTGTCGTCCTTGAGCGTATAGACGCGATAGTCGCGCTTATGACCGGTTACCGATCCGCGCTCTACGTACTTACGCGTCTGAATCGTCTCGATAATCGTGGCGTAGGTAGAAGGACGACCGATACCGAGTTCCTCCATCTTCTTGACCAGCGATGCCTCCGTATAGCGGTAGGGCGGTTTGGCATAGGTCTGGGTGGCCTGCATCTCGACATGACGCAGCGACTCCTTGAGTGCCATATGGGGCAGTACGTGCTTATCCTCCTCCTGCTCGTCGGTAGATTGGACGTAAGCACGCATGAAGCCGTCGAACTGTACGACTTCGCCTTGGGCTACAAAGCGGTATTCCGAACCCGATACAGCCACCTCCATGCGGGTCTGTTCGATCTCGGCATCCGCCATCTGGCAGGCAATAGTGCGCTTCCAGATGAGTTCATACAGGCGTTGTTCATCGGGTGTCTGACCGGCACGGTGCACGTTCATATAGGTCGGGCGGATGGCCTCGTGTGCCTCTTGTGCCCCCTTGGCGGAGGTGTGGTAATGACGCGGACGAGCGTAGCGGTCGCCGTACTCGGCAACGATTTCCTGTTTCGCCGTGGCGATGGCCAGTTGGCTGAGGTTGACCGAGTCGGTACGCATATAGGTGATACTACCGCTCTCATAGAGCGACTGCGCCAGACGCATGGTCTTGCTCACCGAGAAGCGCAGTTTGCGTGCTGCCTCTTGCTGGAGCGACGAGGTGGTGAACGGCGGTGCCGGTGTGCGTTGTACGGGACGACGCTGCAGGTCCTCGATACGGAAGGAGGCACGACGGCAGTGTTCCAGGAAGGACAACGCGTCCTTCTTATGCGCAAAGGTATGGTTGAGCGTGGTATGCAGCACACTGGCATCACCCGGATTACGTCCCGTAAAGTCGGCTGTTATGCGATAATGCGAACTGGTGGCGAAATCGTTGATCTCGCGTTCGCGCTCTACGATAAGCCGTACAGCTACCGACTGTACACGACCGGCCGAGAGACCTGTCGTCACTTTCTTCCAGAGGATAGGCGAGAGTTCGAAACCTACGATACGATCCAGCACGCGGCGTGCCTGCTGGGCATCTACCAGGTTGTAGTCGATATCGCGCGGATGGACGATGGCTTCCTGGATAGCCGTCGGGGTGATCTCATGGAAGACGATACGCTTGGTCTTCTTGGGATCCAGATCGAGTACTTCTTTCAGGTGCCATGCTATCGCTTCTCCCTCGCGGTCTTCATCGGATGCGAGCCATACGGTCTCCGCCTTGTTGGCCTCGCGGCGCAATTCGTCGAGCAGATGAAACTTCTTGGGGTCTATGACATAATTAGGTGCATAGTTATGCTCAAAGTCGATACCCATAGAATTCTTACCCTGGGCTTCTATATCACGAATATGTCCCTGAGAAGAGAGCACATGAAAGTCTTTACCCAGAAATTTCTCAATTGTCTTCGCCTTCGCAGGCGACTCTACTATCACCAAATTTTTGCTCATACTATATATATAAGGTGTGGATTTTTGTCTCCACTTTTCGTTTCGGGGTGCAAAAGTACGACATTTTTTTTAATTACACAAATTTATTTTTTCATTTGCATATATCAAAGATAATGATTATCTTTGCACCGTGAAATATTTTTTTTGAGTCTTATGACAGAGATTTTATTAGTAGCTCTACTCGTTTTGGTAGGCGTAATTTTATTGGTTTTGGAGTTGTTTTTGATTCCCGGTTTTGGTATTGCAGGTATTTCCGGCTTCGGTTGCTTGTTAGGTGCAGTGCTTGCTGCTTATTTGAAAATCAGCGCCTTAGCAGGGCACATTACCTTGGCTGCAACCGTTGTATTGTCGGCTTTAGCTATTTGGGGATTCCTACGTAGCCGTGCGTTGGACAAGATGGCGCTCGACACCAAAATCGAAGGAAAAGTGAGTCTCGCCAAGCCCGGTAAGAAAATCGAGCGTTTGGAGAAAGAAGCCCAAAAAATGGAGGCCGAAACCCAAAAAACAGAAAAAAATTGAAAAAAAGTGATTTTTTTTGCTAACCTTATTATACGAACCATTTAACCATTTTTTGTATGGAAGTACTGAATCTTATCCTGATAGGACTGGTGTGCCTACTGGTAATTATTTTCTTCTACTACGTGCCGTTCATGCTTTGGATCAACGCCGTAGTATCGGGTGTACATGTGTCGCTCATCCAATTGTTCCTGATGCGTATCCGTAAGGTGCCGCCCACCAAGATTGTCAACTGTATGATCGAGGCGCATAAGGCCGGCCTGACTGACGTAACGCGTGACGGACTGGAAGCCCACTTCCTGGCCGGTGGTCATATCGAGCGCGTGGTACACGCCCTGGTAAGTGCCTCTAAGGCGAATATGCAACTGCCCTTCCAGATGGCTACGGCTATCGACCTGGCCGGTCGTGACGTATTCGAGGCTGTGCAGATGTCGGTAAACCCCAAGGTGATTGACACCCCGCCCGTAACGGCTGTGGCTAAGGACGGTATTCAGTTGATTGCCAAGGCACGTGTGACGGTTCGTGCGAATATCCGCCAACTGGTCGGTGGTGCCGGAGAGGATACCGTACTGGCCCGTGTAGGCGAGGGTATCGTCAGCTCGATCGGTTCGGCCGAGAGCCATAAGCAAGTGCTCGAGAACCCGGATAGCATCTCTAAACTGGTGCTCTCCAAGGGTCTGGACGACGGTACGGCATTCGAGATTCTCTCGATCGACATCGCAGATATCGATGTAGGTAAGAATATCGGTGCCCAGCTCCAGATGGATCAGGCCGAGGCCGATAAGAATATCGCGCAGGCCAAAGCTGAGGAGCGTCGTTCGATGGCTATCGCTGCCGAGCAGGAGATGAAAGCCAAGGCACAGGAAGCACGTGCTAAGGTGATTGAGGCTGAGGCACTCGTGCCGCAGGCTATGGCGGAGGCTTTCCGTAACGGCAACCTGGGCATCATGGACTACTACCGTATGCAGAACATGCAGGCCGATACGGCTATGCGTGAGAATATCGCCAAGCCGGAGAAGAAGTAAACCGAGGCATGCGTTTTGCACTATTACAATACCCTATCGTGTGGGCAGACAAGGCGGCAAACCTTGGTCTGCTCCACGACAGGTTGGAGCAGATAGCCGGCAAGGCCGATGTAGCGGTACTGCCCGAAATGTTCTCTACCGGTTTTTGTACCGACCGGCCTGACCTGGCCGAACCCTGGGGCGGTGATACCTGTTGCCGCCTGCAGGCTATGGCGGACAGTTTTCACATAGCCATTGCCGGTTCGATGATATGCGTGGAGGGTAACCGGCTGTTCAACCGCGGTTTTCTGTTTCGCCCGATCCAATCGCCGCTCTACCAGGACAAGCGCCATCTGTATCGCCGCAGCGGAGAGGATCGTTTCTTCCATGCCGGACAGGAACAGATGGTATGGGAGTACCAGGGCGTACGGATGCGTATGCTCGTGTGCTACGACTTGCGTTTTCCGGTATGGGCACGCCAACCGCGTGAACGCAGGGATATGTACGACGTCTTGCTATGCGTGGCCAATTGGCCGCAAGTGCGTATCCAGTACTGGGATGCTATGTTGGCGTCACGCGCCACGGAGAACCAGTGTTATATCGTAGCGGTCAACCCCGTAGGCGATGACGGCATGGGACTCCACTATAACGGTCACTCTGTGGCATATGATACCCGACTGGTGGACCTGGCCGCTTTTCGCGATGACGAAGAGGGAACACGTATCGTCGAACTGGATATGCAGGTGCTCCAGCATTTCCGCGACGCCTCGCCTCTATGGAAAGACGCCGACCAGTTTGAACTTAAGTAATGACGACTCATGCAATCCGAGTGGAAGATACGACAACTGAGCGATGAGGAGCAGGCCATCCAGGCCATGCTCGCTAAGGAACTGAAGATAAGCGACCTGTCGGCACGTATGCTGGTAGATCGCGGACTGACTACGCCTGAGGCGGCACGGCGGTTTGTGCGGCCAACGATCGACGAACTCCACGATCCCTTCCTCATGCGCGATATGGAGCAGGCTGTGTTGCGCCTGCATACCGCCATTGAGCAACACGAACGTATCATGGTCTATGGCGATTATGACGTGGACGGCACGACCGCCACGGCACTGATGTACAGTTTTCTGCGCCATCTGACCGACAATCTTATCTTCTATATCCCCGACCGGCATAAGGAGGGATATGGTATTTCTTTCCGGGGTATCGACGTAGCGCAACAGGAGGGTTGCACGCTCATGATCGCCCTGGACTGCGGCATCAAGGCCGTAGATAAAGTGGATTATGCGGCCGAACGCAAGATCGACTGCATCATCTGTGACCACCACACGCCCGGTGAGACATTACCTCGGGCGCGTGCCGTACTGAATATGAAGCGGGCGGATTGCCCGTATCCCTATAAAGAACTCTCGGGTTGCGGTGTAGGCTTTAAGTTAGCCCAGGCGTATACCGAACGGTATTGTCTCAACCCGCAATGGTTGCACAGTTTGTTGGCACTCACGGCGATGTCTATCGCCTCGGATATCGTGCCTATCACGGGCGAGAACCGCGTGCTGGCCACCATGGGTTTACGTCAGATCAACCGTCTGCCGTCGATTGGTGTGCGGGCTATCATGCAGGTAGCCGGTATAGCGGACAAGCCGGTGGGTATTCAGGACCTGGTCTATAAGATCGGTCCGCGTATCAATGCCGCCGGCCGTATGCATAGCGGTGCGGAGGCTGTGCGGCTACTCATCACCGACGATCCCGAGTATGCCCGCCATCTGGCGCAAGAGATAGACAGTCATAATACCGAACGGCGTGACTGTGACAACCGCACCAAGGAAGAGGCGCTCGCGCAACTGGAGAACGATCCTGACAATAGTAAGAAATATACCACCGTAGTCTATGCGCCGGGTTGGCATCGCGGCGTAGTAGGTATTGCGGCATCCAGACTGACGGAGGTGTATTACCGTCCGACGATTGTACTGACCTCGGAGGAAGACGCAGGCGAGATAACCGGTTCGGCACGTTCGGTTAGCGACTTTGATATCTACCAGGCTATTGACTCGTGCAGCGACCTGCTCACGAATTTCGGAGGCCATCGTTTTGCCGCCGGACTGAGTATGATGCCCGAGAACTTGCCCGAGTTCCGTCGTCGATTCGAAGCCTATGTTGCGGCGCATATCCGTCCCGAACAGATGAGGCCTACCGTAGATGTAGAGGCAGAGATAGCTTTTGACGAGATCACGCCTGAGTTCTTCAACCTCTTGCGCCACCTGGAACCTTTCGGACCGGGTAATCCGCGTCCTGTGTTCGTCACGCGCAACGTCATCAATAACCGTGGTACGCGTCGCGTAGGTCGTACGGGTGAACACCTGCGTCTGGACCTGACCGACCGCACGGCGGCTATCTCCGGTATTGCCTTTGGCGAGGGCGACAAAGCGCTCTATTTGCAGAATGGCAATCCGATAGATCTATGCTATGAGTTGGAGGAAAACACCTTCAATCATATGACCTCTATCCAGCTCCGACCGGTAGAGATACGCCTGCTTAACCCATAACCCGTAACCCATAACCCCTCATAGAATATGTTTTCAGAAAGAGACACGCAAGGTCCTTCGCGCCGCAGAGGCAGTATAGAAGTAGTATGCGGTAGTATGTTCTCGGGCAAGACCGAAGAACTGATCCGCCGTATGAAACGTGCGCAGTTTGCCCGTCAACGCGTAGAGATCTTCAAACCCGCCATTGATGTGCGCTACTCGGTAGAAGATGTCGTCAGTCACGACCATAACGTCATTCAATCCACGCCGGTCGATTCTTCGCAGCAGATTTTATTGCTGGCCGATGATATCGATGTCGTAGGTATCGATGAGGCGCAGTTCTTCGATATGGGGATTGTAGATGTCTGCGAACAGTTGGCGGCACGCGGTATCCGCGTCATCTGTGCCGGACTGGATATGGACTTCAAGGGGATACCTTTTGGTCCGATGCCGGCGCTGATGGCTATCGCAGAGGACGTGTATAAGACGCATGCGATATGTGTCCATTGCGGTGACTTGGCCTATGTGTCCCACCGTCTGGTCCATTCGGACAAGCGCGTCCTGCTGGGTGAGACCGACAGTTACGAACCGCTCTGCCGCGCCTGCTACCGCAAGGCCCTGGAAGCAGAGGGTGAGCAATAGCCATTAGCCATTAACCTTTAGCCATTAGCCATTCGCCTAATTGACGTCATATTGCCGCTCGCTATCCGCGACACGTACACCTATCTCGTGCCGGATGACATGCCGAACCCGCAACCTGGTATGCGGGTTCTTGTTCCGCTGGCCAAAAAACAGCTGACGGGTATCGTGCTGCGTGCGCATACCGAACCGCTACCCGAGACGATCCATTTGCGTGCGATCATCGCCTTGCTGGACGAGCAACCGGCAGTAGGTGCGGGACAACTGGCTTTATGGCAATGGATAGCGGCCTACTACATGTGCCCGATAGGGGATGTTATGGCGGCGGCGCTTCCCGCGCGCATATATGATAAGGCATATAGTTTCTCGCCCGTGAAGAAACGGCGCGTCAAGTTGCCCGCTTATCCGGGCGAGATAGAGGATATCCATCCTTTGAGCGACGTTCAGCAGCGCGCCAAGCAGGAGATTGAGCAAGCCTGGAAGACCCACGAGACGGTACTGCTCCACGGTGTAACGGCCTCGGGCAAGACGGAAGTATATATGCACCTTATCCGCGAACAACTCGAAGCCGGCCGACAGGTGCTGTATCTCGTGCCGGAGATTGCTCTAACGACCCAACTGACCGACCGACTGCAGCGCGTATTTGGTGATCAGGTGGTGGTGTACCACTCCCGCGTGACGGATGCGTTGCGTGCCGAGATCTACCGCCAGCAGTTGCATCCGCAGTCACGTTTGATCGTAGGTGCCCGTTCGGCGGTATTGCTACCCTTTGACGGGCTGGGGCTGGTGATCGTGGACGAGGAGCATGAGACCAGTTACAAGCAGCAGGATCCCGCACCGCGTTATCATGCCCGTTCGGCGGCTATCATGCTGGCGCATCAGGAGGGCGCCAAGGTGCTGCTGGGAACGGCAACGCCGTCGGTGGAGACCTATTATAATGCGAGGACGGGCAAATACGGCCTGGTAGAACTCAGTCAGCGTTACCGCGACGTCGCGCTCCCCAAGGTAGAACTCATCGATTTGGAGCGGCAGTACCACCGCAAGGAGATGTACGGTCACTTCAGCGACCCGCTGGTAGCGCGTATGCGTGAAGTGTTGGCACAAGGCAAGCAGGTCATCCTCTTCCAGAACCGCCGCGGCTATGCGCCGCAGTTGCAATGCACCGTGTGCGGTCAACCGCCGCGTTGCGAGCATTGTGACGTGCCGCTTACGCTGCATATGCAGGCCAAAGAGATGCGGTGTCATTACTGCGGATTTACACGGGCGATACCTACGGTCTGTCCCGCATGCGGCGGACCGCTGAAGATACGCGGTTTCGGCACCGAACGACTGGAGGACGAAGTGGCGTCACTCTTCCCCGAGGCACGCGTGCTACGCATGGACCTGGATACGACGCGTCATAAGAACGACTACCAGGATATCATCGATCGTTTTGCCCGCCATGAATGCGATATACTGATCGGCACCCAAATGGTGACCAAGGGCTTGCATTTCGACGATGTCGCACTGGTGGCAGTGCTGAGTGCCGACCATCTGATGAACCAGCCCGACTTCCGGGCCTATGAGCGATGCTATCAGATGTTGAGTCAGGTAGCGGGTCGTGCCGGAAGAAAGGAGCAGCAGGGTGAGGTGATGATCCAGACCTGGCAACGCGACAACGGCGTGCTGCACCATGTGCTGGCGCATGATTACCTATCGCTTTATCGTGAACAGATCGCCGAACGCGAGCTATTCCATTATCCGCCCTTCTACCGTATCATTGAATTGACCTTGCGGCACAGCAAGGAGACGGAGGCCGTACGTGCCGCTCGGTTGTTGCAGCAACGGCTGCGTGGTGTGTTTGGCGACCGCGTATCGGATGTTATCGTGCCGTCGGTAGCACGTATCCAGAACCAGCATATCCGTATGGTGCGATTGCGGGTAGAGGTGCAGGCGAATATAAGGGGTGCAAAGGAGCGCGTGGCAGAACAGATCGCGTGGGTGCAACAACAGAGCAAGAGTATACAAATCCTGGCGGATGTCGATCCGCAATAAAAAAACAAGAGAGACGGTTATGGTTAGAGGTTGTTTACAACATAGTAAGTGGTATATTCGCGTCGTCGTATGGCTGGGTATTATGGCCATGCTTACGGTGCCTATGTTGGGTTTTTGGTTCGTGGCGACGCATGATCCGCAGGGAGTGAGAGCAGCCAAGTGGTTGCAGTTTTGGCAAACCTTGACGGTCTTTATCCTGCCGGCCTTGCTGGCAGTCTATCTATGGTCGGAACGGCCGCGGGAGTGGTTGCACCTGGACCGCAGCATCACGTGGGGGACGGCCTTGAAGGCTATCTGTATGATGGTACTGGCCATACCGGCTATCAACCTCATGAGTTGGCTCAACCAGCAACTCGTACTGCCGGCCTCACTTAGCGGCCTGGAGGCATGGATGAAGCAGATGGAGGATGCGGCGCAAGTGATGACCGAGCGTTTTATGCAGGTAGATACGGTGCAGGGTCTGCTGATCAATATAGGTCTGATGGCAGTGTTGCCCGCGATAGGTGAGGAATTGAGTTTTCGCGGTGTTGTGCAGGGACTGTTGACGCCCAGGTATAAGAAAGCCGCCATCTGGTTGGCAGCCTGTATCTTCAGTTTTATCCATTTTCAGTTCTACGGTTTCGTACCGCGTATGCTGATGGGTGCGTTGTTCGGCTATATGTTGGTATGGACGGGTAGTCTATGGGTGCCGATCGTGATGCACATGACCAATAATGCCGTGGCGGTGCTGGCCTATTATGTATCGAATCGCTATGCGATAGACGGCGGTTGGATGGAAGAATTCGGTGCCGGCAGTACGTGGTATGCCGGTGTGCTGAGTTTGGTGGTGGTGATTACGATGGCCTGTTTCGTCGCTCGCGAACGATCATAAGAGCTTCTTCCCGTATATCTTCCGGTAGCGAGATACGTCGTAGCTGCAGGCTGCGGCACCAACCGGGTATGTCCGCTTCGCGGAGTGTCTCGAATACCTCGCGCATCATCTGATGCTGCGCCGGCGTGAAATCCTCCGGCGGTGTATCGGCCAGTTGGTCGAGTTCTTCGTCGTCGTAATAGACGATCTCGGCATTGGTTTGCAAGAGGGTTTCGCGCTCGCAGACCAGGTGTTCGCCGCAGCAACCGTCAGGACGGCTATCGGCTTTTGGCTCTTGGTTCTTGGCTTTCTGGCGCTCACGTATCTCCGTGAGCACCAGCACCACAATCGCCAGTACTATGAATAGTAGTAGAGGAATCATTCTTCCACTCTATCTTCTTCGATCACCAGGTTGTCGATGATGAACTGCTGGCGTTCGGTGGTGTTTTTGCCCATGTAGTAGGCGAGCAGTTCCTTGACGGCATCTTCCTTACGCAGGCTGACTTGGTCGAGACGTATCTCGCCGCCGATGAAGCCCTTGAATTCCTCGGGGGATATCTCACCGAGTCCTTTGAATCGTGTGATCTCGGGATTCTTGACTTCGGCAAGGGCTTTGAGTCGTTCGTCCTCGGAGTAGCAGTAGCGTATCTCTTGCTTGTTCTTGACGCGGAAGAGCGGGGTCTGCAGGATATATACGTGGCCTTTCTTGACCAGGTCGGGGAAGAACTGGAGGAAGAAGGTGAGCATCAAGAGGCGAATATGCATACCATCTACATCGGCATCGGTAGCGATGATGACCTTGTTGTAACGCAATTCGTCGAGGCCGTCCTCGATATTGAGGGCCGATTGCAGGCAGTTGAACTCTTCGTTCTCATAGACCACCTGCTTGGTCAGTCCGTAGCAGTTGAGCGGCTTACCGCGCAGCGAGAAGACGGCTTGGGTGCGTACGTCGCGGCTCTTGGTAATAGAGCCGGAAGCGGAGAGTCCCTCCGTGATGAAGATACAGGTCTCCTGGCGCAGGTCGTCGTCGGCATTCTTGGCGGAGCGCACGGGTTTGGGGTCGTTGAAGTGGACCTGACAGTCGCGCAGCTTGGGGTTGTTGAGCAGGTTCTTCTTAGCGCGTTCGCGTGCGGCTTTCGTGACACCGGCGATGGCTTTGCGCTCTTTCTCCGAGTCCTGGATCTTCTGCAGCATGATCTCTACGGTCTGCGGATTGCGGTGGAGGTAGTTGTCGAGTTGCTGCTTGACGAAGTCGTTGACGAATTTATTGACGCTCACGCCGCCGGTGGGGCTCATATCTTTCGATCCGAGCTTGACCTTGGTTTGCGATTCGAAGACGGGTTCCTCTACGTTGATGGCGATAGCACCTACCACGCCGTTGCGGATGTCGGCCAGTTCCTGATTCTTGTTGAAGAACTCCTTGATGGTACGTCCGATAGCCTCTTTGTAAGCGGCTTGGTGGGTACCGCCCTGGATGGTATGCTGGCCGTTGACGAAGGAGAAATACTCATCGCCGTTTTGGTCGGTATGGGTGAGGGCGATCTCGATATCTTCGCCTACGATATGGATGATCGGATAGAGCGGATTGACCGTCATGTTCTCGGTCAGCAGGTCGAGCAGGCCGTTTCGGCTGATAAATTTCTTGCCGTTATAGACGAGCGTGAGCCCGGTGTTGAGGTATGCGTAGTTGCGGAGCAGTTCTTCGATATAGTCGTCGCGGAACTGATAGTTTTCGAATAGTCCTTTCGAGTTGTCGGGAACAAATTCGATAATAGTGCCTCGTTTCTCATTGCCGCTGTAGTCGAGTATGCCGGTGTCGCTGGTCAGTTTGCCCTCGGAGAACTCGGCCTTGCGGGTCTTGCCCTCGCGGAAGGACTCCACGGAGAAGTAGCTGGAGAGCGCATTGACAGCTTTGGTACCGACACCGTTCAGGCCGACGGATTTCTTGAAGGCCTTGCTGTCGTACTTACCGCCGGTGTTGAGCACGCTGACCACTTCGACGAGTTTGCCCAAGGGGATGCCTCGTCCGTAGTCTCGCACGCGCACTCGTCCGTCGGCTACGGTCACCTCGATCACCTTGCCTTCGCCCATGCGGTACTCGTCGATCGAGTTGTCGATACTCTCCTTGATGAGCACGTATATACCGTCGTCGGAGTGTGTGCCGTCGCCGAGTTTACCGATATACATACCCGGTCTGCGCCGGATATGTTCCATGTCGTCCAAGTGGATGATATTTTCGTCACCGTATTCGGTAGCTGTCTGCAGTACTTGCTCTTCTGCCATATTACGCCAAATTAAAATCGGCTGCAAAATTACAAAAAAAAAATGACATACACAAATGTGTATGCGAGATTTTTTTCGCCATGAAATATTCTTGTCGTTTTAAAATCACGGGATATATACTAAAGTATATATAGGTATGGGTGGGATACGTGATTGACAGGTGATATATTCTACCTTCATCCGATGAAAACTACCGCAAGTATGTAAAATAAGTAAACACTATTTTACAAAAACGAAAAAAATCGCACATAAATTTGCACATGTGCGGTTTTTTTTGTAACTTTGCGGGCTGAAATACGAGTACGCATGCGCGGCGCATGTACGCGTGCCGCGATACGAAACACAAAAACGGAATAACTAATAAACTAAAAAATATACGATTATGTCAAAAGTAACTGTTGTTGGCGCAGGCAATGTAGGAGCAACCTGCGCAAATGTATTGGCCGTTAACGAAGTAGCTAACGAAGTATGTCTGATTGATATCAAGGAGGGTTTTGCCGAGGGTAAGGCCATGGATATCATGCAAACGGCTCAGCTGATGGGTTTTGATACCGTAGTAGAGGGTGTAACCAACGACTACAGCAAGACCGCCGGCAGCGACGTAGTTATCATCACCTCGGGTCTGCCCCGTAAGCCGGGTATGACGCGTGAGGAGCTGATCGGCGTAAACGCAGGTATCGTAAAGAGCGTTTGCGACCAGGTACTGACCTACAGCCCGAATGCCATCCTCGTTGTTGTATCCAACCCGATGGATACGATGGCTTACCTGACGCTCCACGCACTCGGTCTGCCGCGTAACCGCGTGATCGGTATGGGTGGTGCACTGGACAGTGCTCGTCTGAAATACTTCCTGAGCCAGGCATTGAAGTGCAACGCCAACGACGTAGACGGTTTCGTAATCGGTGGTCACGGCGATACGACCATGATTCCGCTGACCTCGTACACGACCTACAAGGGTATTCCTGTTACCGAGTTCCTCTCGAAAGAAGAGTTGGAGAACGTTGTTAAGTCGACGATGGTAGGTGGCGCTACGCTGACCGGTCTGCTGGGTACGAGTGCATGGATGGCTCCGGGTGCTGCCGCAGCATCGGTAGCTGAGGCTATCATCAAGGACCAGAAGAAGATGATTCCTTGCTCCGCAGCCCTGGAGGGTGAGTACGGCATGAAGGATATCACGATCGGCGTACCGTGTATCATCGGTCGCAAGGGTATCGAGAAGGTGCTGGAGCTCAATATCTCGGACGAGGAGATGAAGAAACTCCGCGAGAGCGAGGCCGCAGTACGTAAGACAACGGCTGTCTTAAAGGAGTTGAACGTCCTTTAAGGCAGCGAAGCTGCGTTAAAACGTTAAAATGGCGCTTTTGCGCGTTAAGCGGTTAGGAAGGCCTTCGGCGTTAGCGTGACCAATTAACGTGACACTGTCACCATTTTAACAATTTAACGTGACACAGTCACCATTTTAACAATTTAACGTGCTATAAGCACTAAATTATTATGGATCTTTTTGAAAAATGTGACCATTTTGAGACGCTGAAAGTCGTGCGCCAGATGGGAATCTATCCCTATTTCCACGAGTTGGAGTCGCGCCAGGCACCGATCGTGACGATGGAGAACCATCGCGTCATCATGCTGGGCTCGAACAACTATCTGGGATTCACGGAGAACGAAGCCGTCATCAAAGCCGGTCACGCAGCACTGGATAAATACGGTACAGGTGTGTCGGGCAGCCGTTTTCTGAACGGTACGCTCGACCTGCACCTGCAACTGGAACGCGAGATAGCCGCCTTCACGGGTTACGAGGAGTGTATGACCGTTTCGACGGGCTTCCAGACCAACCTGGCTATTATCTCGGCTATCTGCGGTAAGGATGACTATATCCTCAACGACCGCGAGAACCATGCCTCGATATACGATGCCTGCCGACTGAGTTATGCCAAGGTGTTACGGTACCGTCACTCCGATATGGAGGACCTGGAGCGTCAACTCCAGTCCATCCCGGAGACAGCCGGTAAGCTGATCATCACCGACGGCGTGTTCTCGATGCGCGGCGATATATGCCGCCTGCCGGAGATATGTGCTCTGGCCGAGAAATACCATGCGCGCGTGATGGTAGATGATGCCCACGGATTCGGTGTGCTGGGTCCCGGTGGTCGCGGTACAGCGGCTCACTTCGGACTGACCGACAAGGTGGACATCACCATGCTGACCTTCTCCAAGTCGCTGGCTTCGATTGGCGGATGTATGCTGACCTCGCATCGCGTAGCCGACTGGCTGCGCCACGTATCGCGTCCGTTCATCTTCTCGGCATCTATCACGCCCTGCTCAGCTGCTACGGCACTGGAAGCGCTGCATCAACTCATCGCCGACCCGGAGCGTCCGACACGACTGATGAATATCGCCAAGTACTTCCAAAAGCAACTGCTGACCGCAGGCGTGAAGATCATCGAGGCACCGACACCTATCGTACCTATCTTCACCTACAAAACCCTGGATACGCTGGCATACGGCAAGAAGCTGTTTGACGAGGGCGTTTATGTGAACCCCGTGATCGCACCCGCGTGCGTAGAGGGTGAGTGCCTGCTGCGTACTACGCTTATGGCTACCCATACCGAACCCGTCATCGATGAGGCAGTAGAGATCATCGCTCGTGTACTGAAAGAGGGGACGCCGTTTTAACCGGAGTAGGCTCCGGAGCCATAAAAGATAGCAAATGAAAGTAGTAGTTCTCACAGGCGGTAGCAGCGGCATCGGTCAGGCGACCGCCGAACTGTTTGCCGCACGCGGATGGCAGGTATTTGAACTCTCGCGCAGCGGAAAAGACGGCGAGGGTATTACCCACGTGCGCTGCGACGTAACCCAAGAGCAGTCGGTTCGGGACGCCATCACGGAGGTGATGCAACATACCGACCATATCGATGTCGTGCTCTCGAATGCCGGCATGGGTATCTCGGGTGCGATAGAGTATACCCGCGAGGAAGATGCCCGTCGCCAGATGGACGTCAACTTCTTCGGGGCTTTCGCGCTCACCAAAGCCGTACTGCCGCAACTACGTAAGCAACACAACGGACGTATCATCTTCACCTCCAGCGTAGCGGCCGTACTGGCCGTACCGTATCAGGCGTTCTACTCTGCCAGCAAGGCGGCTATCAATGCCTTTGCCCTGGCGCTGCAGAACGAAGTGCGACCGTTCGGTATCCGCGTAGCCGTTGTGATGCCGGGCGATGTAGCCACCGGCTTTACCGGAGCACGCATCAAGGAGCAGCAGGGTGAAGACGTGTATACCCACGCCCGTCAGGCCGTAGAAGCCATGGAGCGCGACGAGCAAGGCGGTATGGCCCCCGTGAAGATGGCACGACTGATCTATCACGTAGCTACATGCCGCTGTCCGCGACCGGAATACGTAGGCGGAGCTATCTACCGCGTGTTCTGCGCCCTGGACTGCATGCTGCCGAAACGGCTGGTCAACTGGATAGAAGGGAAAATGTATAGTTAGACCGCCCTGCGGGCTGAAAGAAGAAAGACCGCTTCGCTGAAAGAACAAAGACTTTAAAATGCTTCGACATATTCGCATCGTATCACCTTCCGGAGCAATTGAACCGGAGTATATAAAAGGCGCCATGGAGCGCCTTTTATCGCTGGGCTTTGAGGTAACGGTCTCGCCGCATGCCTATGGCCGCAGCGGACGTTTTGCCGCCAGGGATGACGAACGCCTCGCCGATCTCAACGAGGCGCTGCAGGACCCGAGGGTAGATGCTATCCTGTGTTCGCGCGGCGGATACGGCCTGCAACGCATCATCGACCGCGTCGTGGCGGTACATAAACCTATCATCGGTTTTTCGGATATCACGGCGCTGCATCAGTTATCCGCTATCAGCTCTCAGCCGTCAGTACATAGCATCATGTGCAAACACCTGGCGACCCTACCGCAACAGAGCGAAGCCTTCCGGCGCACGATAGAACTGCTACGAGGTGCGCCGCTCCGCTACGAGCTGCCCTCCCATCCGCTGAACCGTACGGGAGAAATCACGGCACCGCTTATAGGCGGCAACCTCTCCGTCCTATACGGCCTGCAGGGAACGCCGTTTGAAATTAAAAATTTAAAATTAAAAATTAAAAATTGTAATCAAAGACCGATTCTGCTGATCGAGGATATATGCGAGCGGCATTATCATATCGACCGGATGATGAACAACCTGCGGCTGAGTGGCGTACTCGAGCATCTGAGCGGCCTCGTCGTAGGACAGTTTACCGACTGCGAGGACGATCCGCTGATGGGCGAGACCGTACTGGAGACTATTGCTCGCTATGCGGCGCCGTATGACTATCCGGTGGTGTTTGACGCCCCCGTGGGGCACGTAGCACATAACCTGCCGTTGTGGCTTAACCGACCAACGAAACTAACCGTCACGAATGACTATGTCCAAATCGTGCAAGACAATGACTAAACGCGAAGGCATCGTATTTGCCTCTCTGCTCACGTTTCTGCTGCTACCCAACCTGGTGGGTACGTTCGCAGCACAAGACCTGCTGACCGTAGGGCAACGTATCATCTATTTGATTACCTCGTTGGCGTTGTACGGTCTGGGATTGACCGTGCTGAAGCGTCGTACGTTTCTATACGTTGCCTCGGCGGGTTTGCTGCTCTCGGCCATCGACCTGGTCCACCTGATTATCAACGGTGCCACCACCTCGTTGCTGTTCGTATTTACGATTATCAAGTCAGAGAAAGGTGAGTTTCTGGAGCTGCTCTCCACCTACTGGTTTGTACTCATCATCTTCTTTGCCTTATGGGGAGTCTATTACTACCTGGCTCATCGCTATATTCGTCAGGAATATATCGCACCGCTACGTCCTCGTTTGTGGGCGCTTGGCATCATCGTGCTCTTTTTCATAAGTACGATAGTAGGACTGAAACTAAGGCCTAAGTTCTGGAACATGTTCAACTTCCGCGGTCAGGACATGCGTACGGCTGCCTGGGTGGGAGCGGAGAAAGCCTGCCCGATAAACATGTGTCTGTCGATGTATAACATCGTAGATCTGGCCTGTCAGATTAGTGCGCAGAAAGCCGAACTGAGTGATTTCCGCTTCGGAGCAGAATACGTGCCGAGTCGTCCCAGACGCGTGCTGCATAACGAGCCTATTGTGGTCTTTCTCATAGGCGAGACCTCGCGCTACGACCACTGGCAGATCAACGGGTACGAACGCGAAACATCCCCCTGTCTGATGGCGCGCGACTCGGCCGAGATGATCTCGTTTGACTCGATCTATTCCGTAGCCAACCTCACGACGGTTTCCGTACCCTTTATCCTCTCGCGTGCCACGCCGCACGACAAAGAGTTGTACCTGCACGAAGCCTCGGTCGTGGATGCCTTCCACGAGGCTGGTTACCATACGGCATGGATAGCCGACCAGAGTTTTAACAACCATTTCCTGATGCGTATCGCCGAGAACTGCGACTACCGCAAGTATGTCAGCGACCCGGGCACGGAGAGCTTTGTAGATACGGTGCTGCTCGCACCGCTGCGCACCGTACTCCAAGACCCCGAGACGCCGCAGTTCGTTGCGTTGCATTCGCTCGGTTGCCACTTCAAGTACTCGGCCCGTTATCCCGAGTCGTTTCAACGGTATACGCCCGATATGAATGGTATGGATATACGTGCGCTATTTGACAAGGCCGGTAGTACCGATGCCGAAGGATTGGCACGCCTCAAGCCGGAGAATATCACCGCCTATCGCAACCTCAAGGCCATCCTCGTCAATTCGTACGACAACGCCATCCTCTTTACCGACTACTTCATCGACCGCGTCATTCGCGAACTGGAGCAGACCGAGCGTCCGGCCGTGCTGGTATATGTAGGTGATCACGGTGAGAACCTGCTGGACGACGAGAAGCATATGTTCCTCCACGGTACGTATGCCGGCAGTTACTACGAGTACCACGTGCCGCTGTTCGTCTGGACCAGTCCGCAGTACCGCAAACGCTATCCCGAGAAAGTGGAGGCACTGCGCCGGAACAGCCGAAAACAGACTTCCACCATGTGTATCTTCTACTCGCTGCTCGACCTGGGCGAAGTAACACTACCAAGCCGGTGTCCGCAACTCTCTATTGCCGACACACTCATGCAACCGATGGATACCGTTTGGGGATTGGATGCCAACCTGCTACCGATGCCTATTCCTACCCGACCTTAATCGTCGAGTTTCTCATCGCTATGCCGTATCTCGCGCAAGAGACTTTTGCGCGTCAGCACCATGGCTTCGATTACCACGGCCGGCAGGATAGCTGCCAGGTTGGGGTATAGCGTGGGGAACCACTCATTGGAGATCTTGACAGCATAGAATATCATAAACGCGTAGTACGATCCGGCGACCAGTACGGTAACCAGCGAGAGCCAGATACGCCAACGGTCGCTAAAGAAGCAGAGCAGGCAAAGCACGGATAAGGCGATCATGGCCAGGTTGGTATAATACAGTCCCTTGACCGATACAACCCCTACCAACACGCGTTCGTTGGTCTCAAAATCAGTCTGCCAGGCGTAGAAGTTCTTCTGGTCCATTTCATAGGTACGATTCGACACAATACCTTTGTCGCCTTGGAACTCGAAGACGGGTACGTAACGCAGCGTCATCGCGGCCGCTATCGCCACGAACATAAACAACCAACGCTTAAAAATATCGCTCATACAATGCTTTTTTGTTCAATTCGGCTGCAAAGATATAAAATTTTTGGCATATTCACAAATATTTCGTATCTTTGTAGGCGGATTTTGAGAAAATTCATAAAATGACACCATAAAAAACTACAGCAATGGCAACTGACAAAACATCCCAAGTCTTTGACATCTTTGCGCAAATCAACCAGGTGCCTCGTCCGTCGAAGCACGAGGAGCGCATTAGTAAGTGGCTGCAGGACTTTGCAGCCGAGCACGGTATTGAGTGTATCGCCGACGAGGCGATGAACGTCATCATGCGTGTACCCGCTACGCCCGGTTATGAGGACCATGAGGGCGTTATCCTGCAGGCACACATGGATATGGTCTGCGAGAAGAACGGCGACGTCAAGCACGACTTCATGAACGACCCGATCCAGACCTACGTGGACGGCGAGTGGCTCAAGGCGAAAGGCACGACCCTCGGTGCAGACGATGGCATCGGTATATCTATGGCGCTGGCAGCCATTACCGACAAGGAACTGAAGCACCCCGCTATCGAGTGCCTCTTCACGGTGGACGAGGAGACCGGACTGACCGGCGCGATGCAACTGAAGGACGGCATGCTGCGCGGCCGTCGGCTCATCAACCTCGACTCGGAGGACGACGGCCAGATCTTCATCGGTTGTGCCGGCGGTATCGATACGCTCGCTCGTATGAAATACGAGCCAATTCAAAATTCAAAATTAAAAATTCAAAATTCATTAGCCATCCGCTTATCGGTAAGCGGACTGATGGGCGGTCACTCGGGCGATGATATCAACAAGGGTCGCGCGAACGCCAACCAACTGTTGGTATGGTTCCTGGCACGTATCTGGCCGCAGACCGAGGTGCAACTGGCGCGCATCAACGGCGGCAACCTGCGCAACGCCATCGCCCGCGAGGCGGAGGCCGTACTGACCGTTCCGATGGCGTATAAGGAGCAGATCCGTATCGAGTGGAACCACTTCACGGCTCAGATGGAACAGGTGTTCGGCCAGGTAGAGAAAGACATGCGGCTGGAACTGGAGACCACAGACATGCCCGAGGAGTTTATCCCGGCTGAGAAAGCCTACCGCCTCATCATGGCGCTCTGCGAGTGCCCGCACGGCATGATCGCCATGAGCAAAGACATGCCCGGACTGGTAGAGACGAGTACCAACCTCGCGTCGATTAAAATGAAGGAAGGATATATCGAAGTGAATACCTCACAGCGTTCGTCTATCGAGGCCAGCAAGCACCACCTGAAGTGGGCGGTAGAGCAGGCTCTCTCGATGGCATGCGACGAAGTGACCCACGGCGACGGTTATCCGGGTTGGGCACCGAATCCCAAATCCGCCTTGCTGGAGATCACGAAAGCGGCCTACGAAGAACTCTTCAAGGCTGAACCCAAGGTGCTGGCTATCCATGCCGGACTGGAGTGTGGTCTGTTCCTGGAGAAATACCCGTACCTGGATATGGTCTCGATCGGTCCGCAAATGTACGGTGTCCACTCGCCCCAAGAGCGTCTGTCGATTCCGAGTACGGAGCGTTGCTACCAATGGCTTATCAGCGTTTTGGAGAAACTCTGATTTAGACCGGCCTGCGGCCTGAAGGAAAAAAGACCGCTTCGCTAAAAGACAAAAGATCAAAAAATAAGGAGCTGCTCGGCATGAGCAACTCCTTATTTTTATACGCATACGCGTGCGCGCATTACTTCTTGAGCGCCTTCTTCTCCTTGCGCAATTGACGTGCGCGTTGGATATCAAAGGCAATCGGCGAAGCGATGAATACGGACGAATACGTACCTACGATCACACCCATCAACAGGGCGAATACGAAGCCACGGATGGTCTCACCGCCGAAGCAGAAGATAGCCAACAATACCACGAACGTAGACATAGAGGTAGAGAACGTACGGCTCAGCGTGTTGTTGAGCGCAGCGTTGATATTCTCCTCACGAGCACGCTTCGGATAGAGGCGGTTGTACTCACGTACACGGTCGAAGATGACCACGGTATCGTTGATCGAATAACCGATGACGGTTAGGATAGCAGCGATAAACGACTGGTCGATCTCCATAGAGAACGGCATGATCTTCCAGAGGATAGCATACAGACCAAGAATGATAACCGTATCGTGTGCCAATGCAGCCAGTGCACCTACCGAGTATGCGAAGTTGCGGAAACGCAACAGGATATACAGGAAGATAACTACCAGCGCAGCCAACACAGCCCAAACGGCAGCGGTCTTGATATCGTCAGCGATAGCCGGACCTACCTTCTGCGACTGCATGATACCTACCTCCGGATTCACCAGCGTAGAGCGGAAGTCGTCGAACGGAATCTCCTCCTTGAGGAACTGCTTCGTACCGTCGTAGATCATCTGCTCGATCTGCTCGTCGATGGCAGCCGACTGATCCTTGATCATGTAGTTGGTCGAGATACGTACCTGGTTGTCGTCACCGATCGTGATAACGTTGAGCGAATAGGTATCATCGCCCTGCAGGTTCTGACGGAACAGGCCGTCGAGCGAAGCCTTGACAGCCTCGGTGGAAACCGGCTGGTCATAGCGAACGATATAGTTGCGTCCACCCGAGAAGTCGATACCCAGGTTCAGCTTACCGAAGATATGCGGATCCAGACCCAGGATAGCTACGATAACGAGCACGCTCGATACGATGTAAGCCACCTTGCGCAGACCTACGAAGTTAACCTTCGCATTCTGCAGGAAGTTCTTCATCAGCGCGGTCGTGAACGGCAGCTCCTTAGCGTCCTCACGGTTAGCATACGCCTCGAGCAACCAGCGGGTGATGAACACGGCGGTTACGAACGACGTTACGATACCGATCATGTACGTTACGGCGAAGCCCTTGATCGGACCCGTACCGAAGATAGCCAGGATGGCACCCGTTAAGAACGAGGTTACGTTGGAGTCCACGATAGCCGAGATAGCACCCTGGAAACCGTCGGTAATAGCCTGACGCATCTTCTTGCCGCCACGCAGCTCCTCACGGATACGCTCGTAGATCAGCACGTTGGCATCCACGGCACAACCCATGGTCAGCACGATACCGGCAATACCCGGCAGGGTCAGTACGGCCGAGAACGATGCGAGCACACCTACCAGCAGGAAGACGTTGCACAGCAGCGCGAAGTCGGCAATCAGACCCGGGATCAGACCGTAGTAGAAAATCATATAGAGCAGGATGAGGCAGAAGCCGAGCACAAAGCTCCAGAGACCTGCCTGGATAGCCTCGCGACCCAGCGACGGACCTACAACATCCTCCTGGATAATACGTGCCGGAGCCGGCATCTTACCCGACTTGAGGGTGTTGGCCAAGTCCTTTGCCTCTTCTACGGTGAAGTTACCCGTGATCTGGCTCTGTCCACCGGAGATCTCGTTTTGTACGGTCGGGAACGAATATACATAGCCGTCCAGCACGATGGCTACCGACTTACCGATATTCTCCTTCGTAATACGCTGCCAAGCCTTCGCACCGTCAGCGTTCATCGACATCGATACATTGGCATAAGCGCTGGTCTGCGAGAAGTCTGCGCGGGCGTCGGTTACGACGTTACCCTCCAGGCTGGCACGACCGTTATGGCCCTTCAGAGCTACCAACTGATAGTAAGCGTTGGCATTGTCGATGGCCTTAACCGTCCAACGGAACGTAAGGTCGCTCGGCAGGATCTGACGTGCCTGCGGACCGGTCAACATAGCGTTGATCTTACCCGTATCCGTAGCATGGGCAATACCTACTACCGGACTCGGGATCACCTGACCGTCGCCGCTCACGTTGAGCTGCATCTTGGCGAACAGCGGGTGGTTCTTGCGGAACTCCTCTGCGTTCTGCTCAGCCTCAGCCGTGCTGTCGTTCTTGACAGCCTCTTTCAGGCCTGCCAGGTCAGACGCCATCGTGTCGGTCGCTACCTGCTCAGCCTCAGCTACCTCTGCCGGAGCCTCAGCCTTTACGGTATCGTCCGCAGCGATGGTCTTCACCAGTTCGCCGTCCAGACGCTCCAGGTTGGAGTAGATCTCCGTCAGGTTATAGGTCTCCCAGAACTCGAGGTTAGCCGAACCCTGGAGCAGTTTACGTACACGCTCCGGCTCCTTGATACCCGGCAATTCGATGAGGATACGACCCGTCTGCGAGAGACGCTGGATATTCGGCTGAACCACACCAAAGCGGTCGATACGCGTACGCAGCACGTTGAACGAATTGGTGATGGCTGCATCTACCTCCTCGCGGAGCACGGCAGCTACCTCCTCGTTGGTCGAGGTGCTGGTGATGCGGTTGTTCATGTCCGGCGTAGAGAAGATACCGGCCAGCTGAATCTGCGGGTCGATCTCCTGATACGACTCCACGAACAGCGTCACGAAGTCCTTACCACTGTTTTCCTGCTTCTCGGCAGCACGCTCGAGGGCACGGTTGAAGTTCTCGCTCGGATTCTCAGCAGCCAGTGCGCGGATAATACCCGACACCTCTACCTCCATCGTCACGTTCATACCGCCCTTCAAGTCCAGACCGAGGTTAATCTCTTTCTCGCGGCACTCCTTCAGGGTGTAACCAAACCATACTTTCTCCAAGGCCAGCGAATCCTGATAACGCGTCAGACGAATCGAATCGCCGTCGGCATACTCAGCAGCCGCCTTGTCGTAATGGCTGGTCACAAAGGAGAAGGAGAGATAAAAAGCACATGTCAGCACCAGCAAAGCGGCCAGACAAAATGCCAATTTCCGTACAATTCCTTTGTTGTTCATAATGATTTTTGTTAGTATTTTTTGATTTTATTTTTCCTTGTTTTACTCGCGCGAAAAAACGCGCACAACGTACGCGTAAGTGCACACGAGCGCAAAATCGGCTGCAAAGGTACAAAAAAAATACGATATACGCAAAAAAAATCCGTATTTTTGTCAAAAAACCTAGTTTTTCAGGGTCTTACCGGCGAAATGAGTAGTATTTCTGGCCAAAGAAACTGACCAAAACGGTGATCAACGTGATAACCACCTTGCTCGGCGTAGGATACCAACCCAGCACCTCCACACATAGCTTCAGACCTACGTAGTTGATGAGCAGATTGACCGCTACGATCAGGACATACCGCACGAGCTGACGTGCCCCGTGCAAGGTGGACTGCGTGAAGGTTACGTACTTATTCAACCAAAAACCCGTCAGCAGCGTAATCGGAAACACGATACACAGCGTCGCGATATGCGGGGTGAGACAAAGTTGAAAGTTAAAAGTTGAGAGTTGAAAGTATACCAAGTCGTGCCCTATAACAAAGTTATAGATCAGAAAATACAGCAACCAGTCCAGCACCATGTTTCCACCTCCGCAGGCGGCATAGCGGAACATCTCTTCCGGCAGAAACTTCCGGAAGGGCGGATAAAAGAAGTCGATGACTTTCGTAATCAATTGGGCTAGTTTTCGCATCGCTGGTCAATTTTCAGGCTGCAAAGGTACGACTTTTTTTTGGATTATGCAAGAAAATGGCGATTTTTATCGGTTAAAAACGACCAAAAACGACCAAAATCTAAAATCACGGGATATATACAAAGTATATATAGGATGGGGTGGGATACGAGATTGACTCGGTAATGTATAACGAATATATAACAAGCACTAAGAACCATTAACGCTGATTTTTCGAACACTGCGTTCGAAAGAAAAAAATGACATGACCGGATTGACCGTTTTGACCAGATCGAGATATAGAAACGGTCAATCCGGTCAAAACGGTCAGTGCAAAAAATATGCTTGATACTCTTGAGACAGTTGAGATAGTAGGCTATGGTCCAAATCAGATTTGGCGGAAGGAAAGAAAGAGGAAAAACCGGAATATGATTCCGGGCTAATGGACAAAGGGAAAAAATGACATGAGAAAAGTGAGAAAAGTGAGAAATTCTCTAAATTCTCACTTTTCTCATAGTAAAAATAAAACAATGCCATCACCGGCCGCAAACATGCGACCTGTAGCGGCATTGTGGTAAAACTGAAGTAAACGCGAAGTGTCTCAACTGTATCAACTATCTCATGGTAAAAAAAATAGTCGTCCTAGACCGTCTAGAGCGTTGCACTATACTAGAGAGCTAGAGACGATTATTACAATACTAATAGCCTATGCACCGGCATGGATAAGAACGGCTATTTCTGCTATACGTATTCCCGACGGAGAAGAGTGCGGTGAAGCGAATGCCGCACAATAAGTTGTGGACTGGACTTGTCGGATTGTAAGACGAAGAATAGATGTGGTTCATTTGAACGTGCATGTATTCAGACAAGTCTGGGACTAATAAAGATTGGTCTGATGCTTGGTTACGGACATTCAAAACTCCATATTCCGCAAAGACTCCAATACGATATTTGGCGGAGCGGTTGGAAGAATAGAATACGGTTCCAATCTCACCAGCAACACGCAGATCCAGCATCTTGTATTTCATTGTGCCGCTTGTTTGCTCTTTCTCAAAATCATGGAAACCATGATTCGGCATATCCACAAGCGTTTCGTAGTACATATCATAGTCTCCGGTTGTGGATAATAATGCCTTTTGTTGGGTGTGAGTTAGTAAGTTGAGACTTACTTTAGCACCAGCGAGTGCATAGAAATAGTTAAACTCGGCACCAAGCATCAACGGAACATTTACGGAAAGATTTTTCGAGACATCGGTTCGGTCTTTGAGATAGCCGTTATATGTGAATTGTGTGCCCTTTGTATCAATCATTTCATAGTGGAGCAGCGAATCGTTTACACCGACATTATAGAGGGTATAAGAGCCGCTTATGCCTGTTTCTAAGATGAAATGATTGTATTGGAATTGGTACACGGCACCAACCGAACCACCGCCACCGATTTTTGCTTTCGTGATATCGATTTTATCTAATTGCCACGACAAATCGGCATCCACAGACACGCCGAACCAATGTTGTGCATGGATGACAGCACAACTCAGCAACAAGAGTACTATGGCGAGCTTTTTTCTCATCTGACAATCAGTTTCTTTATGTCGGTTTTTCCGGATGTTCCGTTTTGTTGAATACGGATGATATACACACCGGAAGTTTGTGGAGCTGCCAATTGATGGTCGCCCGGTTCAAAGGAGTTGGTGTATATCAGTTTACCGAGATTGTCGTACAACCAAATCGTGACATCGGTGGTATTATGCAGACGCATAATCTGTTGCGGTTGCAACAAAGTCGGATAGATGGATATTTCTGTTTGTGGAGTAGCAATAATCTCACAAGTCATGAGTTTCGTACCATCTTGTTCTTCCAACATAGCGGAATATGCAGCACCCATCTCCAGCGGTTGGTAGGTGTAGGAATGATTTTCTCCTACCATCGGTTGCCCGTTCTTGTACCACTGGAAGCCAACGAAGTCATAGCCTCCGTTGTAATTGTGAGTGAGCACGCCAATGAAATCATCCCAGTGCTGATCAAGGACTGAGGACGGATAAAGCAAGGTGTATTGGATGGTACGTGTGTCCAGCACTTGGTTGTTGAAGAGAGGACTTACAGCGACATCATATATTCCTGCACGAGCCGAGTTGGGGATGAGTATCTGCGATGCCGAATAATCGACTATCGTATCGCGGAAATGCTGCGCAATTGCTTTAGGAGTGAAGATAAATTGCAGTTGATGGAATAGTCCATCCGATGCTGTAACGTCAAATTCTATGTAAGGGTCATCGGCACATTGGATGTGCGCAAGGATGTCGTATATTAACGGATTAATAGTTAGATTAAGCGTTACGATGCTATCGCAACCTTCAGCGGTAGTGAAGTTTTGGGTGTACGTGCCTTTCTCCGAATAGGTCTGTTCGTTCCAGATGTACGTTGCTCCTTCTGTGATGGATTCGTTGAGTGTTGTTGCTAAAGGAGGGAGGACTTTCAGATGGAGCGTGCATACAGAATCACATCCGGCGGCATTAGTGATGGTTTCAGTGATGTCCGTTGAAGTGGTATAGGAATTTCCATGCCAAATATGCGTTTTTCCCTCACAGATGGTTGCGTATTCTATGCTATCGGTTGGCTCTAACTGAGATAGATGGAGCGTGACGATACTATCGCAGTACGGAGCAACCTTCGAGGTATACGTATAGGGATAGTCTCCTTCTGTAGGATAGTCCACTCCGTGCCACTTAAACGGATGGCCTTTGCAGAACGTAGTGGCAGTATCTCCTATGAGTTCTGGTAATACTGTTAGTTTTAACGTACAGACAGAGTCGCATCCAACAGAGTTGTTAATCGTCTCGGTTTTAGTTACAGACGAAGTAAATGTTTGTCCATGCCATATGTGTGATGCGCCGGCACAAATAGTTACTACCTCCACGCTATCTGTTGGTTCCAATTGCGTCAAGTGGAGTGTAACTATACTATCACAACCAGTTACTTTAGAAGTGTATGTGTATGGGTAGTTTCCATCTGCAGAGTATTCTGTACCATGCCATGTGAACGAGTGATCCTTGCAGAATGTAGCAGCTGTATCACCTGATAAAATCGGGTTAATCGAGAGATGCAAGGTGACGATGGAATCGCCTTTTATATGGCTGGCGTATGTGTACGAATAATCGTTTGCTTCTGTGTAGGTTCGACCATCCCAAATATACGGAACGTTAGCGCAAGTTGATGCGGAAAATTCGGCGTATATAGGTTCTGCAACAAAGAGATCAAGAGTGACGATAGAATCACAGTTGTTTTCCGCGATGTAGCCTTTGGTATACAAACCAGCATCCGAATAAGTATCGCCGTCCCAAGTGTAGGAGGCACCTTGTTTGATAGTGTCTTTGAAGGTGATATGGTAGGTGTCTTTGTGTGAGATAGTTAGCGTAACAACACTATCGCAGCCTTCTGCGGATGTGTAGTGATAGATGTAATCTTGTGCGTCAGTTAGTTTGTCTGCTCCGTAGCGGAAGTAGTCTCCGTTGCATATTTGGTAGGAGAGATGTGCTTGCTTTTCCGTGCCGGCAGTTACGTGGAGAATAGCGATACTATCGCAACCAGAAGATGTGGATGTAGAGGTGTAGTCTTTGGCTTCATCCACCGTCTGACCATTCCATGTAAAGGATGCTCCAGGACAAAGAATACGGCTTTCTTCTGTGGTGATGACACAGTTTTCGTCGATACCTAAATAGAGCGTCAAAATGCTGTCGCAGCCGGCTGCATTGGTCAGTTTTTGAACATAAGTACCGGACTCAGTATATGTTCGTCCATTTAAGGTGTACGAACCGGTTGTGGTGATATATAGTTCCTCGTGTGTTCGGCTATCGGTTAATGTCAATTGGTAGATAGCTTCTATTCCGACATCCGTAAAGGCCGTGTCTCGATATACGCCAGGTTCTGTGTATATCTTTCCGCGGAAATCATACGAATCGTTAGTACATAATGTGGCTTCAGACTTGTTTATCGGGAATGGGAGTACGACTAAGTTGAGAATGTATTCTTGCGTACAGCCGTAACCACTTGCATCTATTTCAGTGTAAGTGCCTGTTTCGGAATATTGTTTTCCTCGCCAAGTGTACGATGAACCTGATTGTATAGTATCTGTAGTTATATATGTCCCATCGGTTTTAGTGCTGATTGCGAGGTGCATGAGGTATGCAATACATTCTTGTTTATCGCGAACTTCGAGGGTATAGTCTATATATTCTTGGCTTTCATATCCGGCAATGGATGGCAATGGGAAAACAACTCCCTTGAAGGAATAGGTAGGTTGCCAACAGATTGTGTCGTACATTTCCGGTGTGGCATCTATGGTGTTGAGAGTTAGTTCAAAGATACTATCGCATCCAAAAACGGTCGGGAGTGTGTCTCGGTAGATGCCTGCTTCACGATACCATTGATTATGCCATCTATATGAAGATCCCTCCCTGATGTCGTGTTCTTCTTGAGAGAAATAAGAATCGTGTACATTGAGAACTATCGTAACGATACTATCGCAACCACTCGTGGATAGTAATTGGTGAGTAAATATACCGCTTGAAGAGTAGGAATGATTATTATAATTGTACACTTCTCCTTGGCATATATCAACGTAAATAGTGTCCTTAAGAATATCTTTCAATACAAGCGTTGTTTTTGCTGTATCTTTCTCCACTCCCTTTGTCGCAATCATCTGAATCGTATAAATTCCTGCTGATGAATATCTATGTGGGGCAATAGCACTATTACTAGTATTTCCATCCCCGAAATCCCAATATATAGCATCATAATCAATATTGACATTTGGGGAAAACGTAATTACATTTTTATAACATCTATTCTCATCATATATTTTGTCCTCATGAGGGATGTCATCAACCAAAATACTTGCTTGGAGATTAATGGCGGCAGATCCTATAGTATACGCATAACTTTCATACAAACCAAAACCATATACATATCCCATAAAACCATCAATGGATGTAGATATTGTATGTGTGCCATGCTTGATATTTATCTGCGTGTATTGATAGTTCGAATTCCCAGGTACTGGCTTAAATAATGACGAAATGGATTTACCATCAAGTATCATAGATGAAGCGCCCGCAGACGTGGTCACGACATTCACACAATGTGTCTTGCTAATATCTGATTGAAAAGTCGAAAAAGTTAATTGATGGATTTGTTGTTCAATCGGAGCAATATGCACACTAGCTGGATCTCCCATGAGGTCATTGTCTCTCGCGCCCTCAAGATAAAGAAAGCATGTTGATGGCTCGGATGTTTCCACAAAAGCACTATTATTTGTTAATCTAAACTCGTATGATTGTAAAGCGGATAAAGTAGTAACAAAAACTCCATCTATTGATACGCGAGTATTATTCCTAGATGCAGTAATCATAAAGCGATTACCATTTTGTCCCAAAGTTTTCGTAACCACAAATTGTTTTCCCCACATATTGACTGGCATCTGCTGTTCCACGATATGGTCACACCATGGGTTTCCAGTTGGAACATTAGCGCACCTATGCCCGGAAAATACAGCAATAGGTTTATTTGAGTGTATTTGTGAACCAGAGAAATCATTATTTTCATCCAAAGACATCACTTGATAAGTCTCTCCTTGATTGAGATGAATAGTGAATGGGATGTTTTTATTGCGACTAGTAGTAGTGCGAGCATGAGGTGTAATAACAACTTGCGTATTATCTTCAGTCGCCACTATTGCAAATTCTTTTGCCCATAACTCATTTTCGTAGGTTTGAATGATATAGTCTGTTCCTAATGCTATTTTTGGCAACACATTACATGCATCATAAGTGTATGATGAATAATTGGAAGCATATAGCGAAATAGGAGCAGTTGATGTGATAATAACACCATGTTCTTCTATCACCTCCGACTGAGCAGTGTAAGCATGTTCTCTTGGAATTATAAATTTCGCTGTTTGATGTCCTTTTATGGAGTGCGTGTTAGACCAATTAGTGCGTGGATTAAAAATGGTTATGGTAGCATTAGTTTTTGAGGAAACTATGAGTCCCAACTCTAGATCTTTGTGCTCGTCAAGATTATTCATGAAGGTTACATAGAACTCCATGCCTTCAGTAGAAGGAATAGAATTAGCACAACAGAACTTTGCAAAACTGATAAAAAGCAATATGATTATGAATCTTCTCACCAGATTATAAATCTTTAACTAATCGTACAGACAATCCATAACACCTCATCTCGGAAGATATACTTATTCCAAAACTATCACTCGTGCGGATACTATATGCGTCTATGTATATAGTTTTATTTCCAGGGTAATCAGCATTCGTAGTATTAGCTGTGGTACTCCAATAATAACCGACACCAGTATTTACATTTCTATCTCGACGTTGACCAGCTTTTGGTAGAAATACCGCACCTTGTCTTTCCATTATATCCCATTCAGCAATTGTGTATATGTTTATATCCACACCGCCACCTGCTGGTACAAAACTTACTCCATTTACAGTTATCCACTTATCTGGTAGAAGAATAAAACCATTTACGCCATTGACTTCCCCCCATCCCCATAGATTCTCGGAATTAGGTCGCTGGTTAATAAGGTACTCCCATTGCGCTTTAGATAGTGTTCTCCATGTATTCGGCGGGTCGTTGCCAATTTGATTGTATACACCCCAGTCGGCATTTGCATAATCGCCCTCTAAGTTATTAGATGCTCTCTGTCCTACATAGTAATGATCTCGATTGAATCTATCCGTGCTAGTACTAGTCGGTTCATAGTATTCCGCTCTTCTATACCATCCACTCGTGCCCCAAGCAAATAAATCTATCCAACCCGTATAATCATCTCCTATTAATGCATTGTCACATTTCACTCCATTCTCATACACAGTACCTCGTGTCGCATCACCAACATAATCCCATTGGTGTTCTGCAAAACGCCAAAGTCCAGTACTCGCCTGGTATTGAAGATTTCCCGGAGAAAACTCCACCTTATGTCCCTGTTCATCAATTGTGAAAGTAGCAGCACAAAACATTCCCGGCATTTGATCCCGTATGGAAGTTGGATATGCCAGAACAGAAGGATTACTTGCCTGTTGCTCTGTAGTTAAAGATGTAGCATCATACGGCAATAGGAGAGTATCCATTTGGGCATGCGCAAGTAGAACAGATAATGGCATTAAAAATATAAGGAATAGTTTTCGCATGGTTTAGATAGCGGTTTAATCGAGAGGGCCTACTTATACTCTATTAGAATTTCATATTCTAACTTACATCGACACTGGTTTACACTATATTTTTCTAGCATACCATCGCAGAACATTACTCCGGTTCTGTTAATTTCATGGCGGTTTACCATCTCATCAATTATGCAACGTAAGTCAAAATATTCTTTGGTACACGTCGAATTAATACATTCTATTGTTACCATTGATGAGTCCTCCGAAATATTAACTCTTTTAATGCATGGCTTCGAATCGGAATAATATCCTCCCGGACTATCAGCCGTCCGCGTATAAGTTATGGTACACGACTCAACATTTCCATAAAGCACATTAAATTTAGGGGACTGTTGTTGTGCTTTAAACATACGAAGAAAATTTTGCTGTTGCATAATCAAATGTATTAGTTAATAAAAAAGCGGGCTCAATGTTACTTGTCCCGCATCTCTTGGCTCTGGTATGCCATCTATTGTAAGACAAGCAACAAGAAGCCACGCCGTATATAGATACACCAAACGGGTGTACGAATATACAAGCAGACATCTATTGTTGCTAAGCCTTGACAATAGGTTCTTGAATTTACCAGATTCAGAGACGCCAAGTACAAAGCGTAATAAACGCTGTTATATTTTCACTATGTCATCCCATTTTACGTCTCAGATCCGACGACCGCATTTATACCCTGCGGCGGGGGTATTATTCTTTATGCCCAACCATTTGTTCCGGTAAATCCTTTACGTTCTCACGGAATGTAGCAACTACATCATCGTAGAATGGATTGTCTTTACGCATGATTAGACCTGCATAATAATCTACGGAGTTATACTCCACAGACTCACTATATAAGCGAAAATCGCTATTATGGATATAGTTATCGAACCATTGTTGGTACAAACGATTTCGTGCTGCCTGACGATGGTCACGCGGATCGCAGATATACAACATTACCAGCGGATTTTGACGGAAGAACTCCTCAATGATCGCGGTTACAGTCTGTAATACTTTTGGGTCGTTTGGTGCGTGCTTTTGATTCGCATTGCCAATATAGAAATGGTAAGCACCTGTAAAAGCAAATAGCGTATCGTCATAAAAACCGATACGATAGACAACTCCATAATCAGTTCTAATACGGAACGTCATTTCGTCCAACTGAATCACCCAATAAGGCGATGTCTCGTTGATTTTCTCAGCCGACAACCTCATTGTAGATGCCTAATTCTTTTTCGCGTTGGATAACATGAGCTTCCCATTCTTCACGCAGATGAATCCATCTTTCAAACATAACTGCGCGTTCTTCCGGAGTCTTGTACTCTCTAAAAACAGGTCTTTCCATAATCTAGATTTCTAAATTCGCTGCAAAATTACAACTTTTTTTTCAGATATGCAAGAAAAATCAAAGATTTTTGTCGGAATTAGATTCCGACGCAATAGACAAAGTACAATAGAGGGCACGAACACACGGGGCTGAAGACCCGTGTACGGGACGAAGAAAGACACAAAAATTGCTCACAACAAAAGACGCCCTAATAGAACTCGAGCATAATAGAAAAAGGGTGATAGGGAAGCTGAATGCTATCCGGCACTTAGGATGGCGGCTACCTGCTCCAGGTAATATTGGTCGGTCGAATCAAAGGCGTTGTAATCGGTGCTGTCGATATCCAGGACGGCGATAACGCGACCGTCGCTGCGGATAGGCACAACGATCTCACTGTTAGAAGCACTTGAGCAGGCTATATGGCCGGCAAACTCATGTACGTTGGGCACAATGATGGTTTGTCCTTGTGCCCATGCCGAGCCGCAGACGCCGCGTCCGTGCGGAATTCGGGTACAAGCGATAGGTCCCTGGAACGGTCCTAATACGAGCATATCGTCGCTCACGCGGTAGAAGCCCGTCCACCAGAAACCGAACGCTTCATACAGGGCAGCGACTATATTCGCCATGTTAGCAATCAAATCCTGCTCGCCCGCTATCAGTGCCCGAATCTGCGGCAGGAGTTGAAGATATGTCTCTTGTTTATTCATCTATATAAAACTCAGTTCAGCTGCAAAATTACAACTTTTTTTTGAGATATACAAGAAAAATTAAAGATTTTTGTCGGAATACGATTCCGACGCAATAGACAAAGCTATCAGCGACCAGTCATGTATGCTCCTTTTTACTTTATCAGTATATTTACCCATACTATCAACGAGATGATGTTCATCAAAAATTCATCCACCGTTACCTGATTGAAATTAATCTCTGTTTGCATAATTTTCTGCGTTTTTTTGGTTTGACGGTGCAAAAGTACTGCTATTAACTGCCAAAATATGTCAGTTATTCAGAAAAAATGCAAAAAAATGCAAAAAATTACCTAAAATACAAAAAATACCTAAAAATCACACAAAAAAGCAGAAATATTTGCGCATGTCAAAAAAAAACAGTACTTTTGCAGTCGCAAAAGCCCGTTAGGGTCTCCGAGACCAAGGTCTTAGGGGTAAGTTGAACTAAAATCACTAACAAATGGACGACTATCACCAACAGAATGCAACAAGTACGCGCCAAGAAATTTTTGGGTCAGCACTTCTTGACAGACCTCAATGTCGCCCAACGAATTGCTGATACTATCCAGGCCGGACCAACCCTCGAAATAGGTCCAGGCATGGGAGTGCTTACCCAATTCCTATTACGTAATCCGCAGATTGACCTCACGGCCGTAGAACTCGACCGCGAGTCTGTCGAATACCTGCGCGAGTGGTATCCCGAATTGCATCTTATCGAGGCCGACTTCCTCAAACTCGACCTGCAGACCGTCTACCCCTCCGGATCGTTCAACGTCATCGGCAACTATCCGTACAATATCTCCAGCCAGATATTTTTCAAAGTACTGGAACACCGCGACCGTATCCCCGTTTGCTCGGGTATGATACAGAAAGAAGTAGCCGAACGTATCGCCTCTAAGCCAGGCAAAAAAGCCTATGGCATCCTCAGTGTGCTCCTACAAGCATACTACGATATAGAATATTTATTCACCGTCGACGAACATGTCTTCAACCCGCCGCCAAAAGTCAAGTCAGCCGTCATCCGGTTGACACGCAACCGACGAAGACAACTCGACTGCGACGAAGCGCTGTTCAAAACCGTCGTCAAGACCAGCTTTAACCAACGACGAAAACAGTTGCGCAATTCTCTTCAACAGCTGGTAGGTAAGGGAAATCCCATCCTAGAAGAGAAAATATTTACCATGCGCCCCGAACAGCTGAGTGTAGAACAATTCGTAGAACTTACTAAATTAATCGAAAATGAGCGAAATCAAAATATTCTATAAGGAGAACGAGAAAATCAAGGTGGCTAAGTCCATCAACAAACTCAAGGAACTCGATAAGAAAGATATTATCTGGATCGACCTGCTGGACGTGAGCGATAAGACCGAGGACACCCTCGAGGGCTTCCTTAAAATCGACATCCAGGAAGACGAAGAGATGGAAGAGATCGAGATGTCCAGCCGTTATATTCAGACTGACGACTCGATCGTGGCGAACTCCAACTTCCTCAAGTCCAACTTCGAGGTGGAACCCGTCAACTTTATCCTCAAGAACTCCATCCTCGTCTCCATCCGCGACGTAGAACTCGAGAGCTTCAACGATACCGTCAAGAAGATGTTCGTCAATACCCGCAACTTCCCCACCGGCTATCACGTACTCGTCGCACTCTTCGAGACCCGTGTCGAACGAGACGCCGATATGATCGAGGATACCACCGACATGATTACCAAGCTCTCGCAACAGATTACCGCCGAGAACGACCACGTGGACGAAGACTTGCTCGTACAGATCAAGGACCTGCAGGAAAAAGTGACTATCATCCGTCAAAATATCATGGATAAACAGCGCGTGATCAGCAACATCCTTAAGTGCGACTTCTTCCCCGAAGAACTCTATCCGCGCCTCACGATGATCATCAAGGATATCAACTCGCTGTTCGACTATACCCGCTTCGGTTTCGACCGTCTTGACTACCTCCAGGATACCTTCCTCGGTTTGGTAAACATCGAACAGAATAAGATCATTAAGATATTTACGGTGATCAACATCATCTTCCTGCCACCTACCCTCATCGGTAGCCTCTACGGTATGAACTTCGACTTCATGCCCGAACTGCATTGGCAGTACGGTTACGTGTTCGCACTCGGACTGATGGTGCTGTCGGTTGTAGTTATATTACTTACTTTCCGCCTGAAAAAGTGGATGTAACAAGAGTTATTAACAATTTATTAACAATCCTCAAAACTGCCTGTTGAAACCCATCAACCAACACGAGTTTTTATAACTCTCTTCCACTTTATTAACAATCCGCCGCAATCGTAACTCGTATATATCCAATCCGTTTCAGCACTTATTAACAGTTTTAACATACTATTATTATTAAGTATAATTTTAAAATTCTAATATATAATAATGTATAAGGAAAATCTTGCCGCCGAGATTCGTCAACTGTGCGAACAGAAGCATGCCATCGTCATGGCGCATTATTATACCCGACCCGAAATCCAGGAAGTAGCCGACTTTATAGGTGACTCACTCGCACTCGCGCAACAAGCTACGCGCGTGTCTTCGGACATTATCGTCATGTGTGGTGTCCACTTCATGGGCGAGACGATGAAAATCCTCTGTCCCGAGAAGAAAGTGCTCGTACCCGACCTGACTGCCGGTTGCTCATTAGCCGACAGCTGCCGTGCGGAAGACCTGGCTGCCTTTAAGGCAAAGTATCCCGAGCACATGGTTGTTAGTTATGTGAATACCTCGGCTGCCGTAAAAGCTCTCACAGATGTCGTTGTCACTTCCTCTAACGCCAAGCATATCGTAGACCAACTCCCCGCCGATGCGAAGATTATCTTCGGTCCGGATCGTAACCTCGGTAGTTATATCAATTCCGTTACGGGTCGCGAGATGCTCCTCTGGGATGGCGCCTGCCACGTACACAGCCGCTTCTCACTCGAGGCATTACTTGATCTGAAGAAACGCTATCCCGATGCACCTGTACTGGCGCACCCCGAATGCAAGGCGGCTATCCTTACCCTAGCGGATAAAGTAGGTTCTACCAAGGCGCTGCTTGAGTTCACCAAGACTTCACCCGCTCGTCAGTTTATCATCGTTACCGAGAGCGGTATTCTCTTTGAGATGCAGCGTGCCTGCCCGGATAAGGAATTCATCCCCGTACCACCGGAAACAACCGAATCGATAGGCTGCCATTGCAACGAATGCGAGTATATGCGACTCAATACCCTGGAGAAACTTTTAGCCTGTCTGCGCGATGAGTCGCCGGAGATCGTTGTGGACGAAAAAATAGCCGAAAAAGCCCTCCTGCCTATCAAAAAGATGCTCGAGATGAGCTAAAAATCCATAAAATCTGCTTTTTTTTGCTAAAAAATTTGTGTATATCAGAAAAAAGCAGTACCTTTGCAGCCGCTTTTCAAAAAAGCATGGCGGGATAGCTCAGCTGGTTAGAGCGCATGATTCATAATCATGAGGTCCCCAGTTCAATCCTGGGTCCCGCTACAAAAGGATCACTCAAACGAGTGGTCTTTTTTTTCAAGTATTCATTTTTATATACCACTTGCAAGTCGAATTTACAATTCGAAAAAAATCCTTGCGCCTACTTGCGTATATCGGAAAAAAGTTGTACCTTTGCATCGTAATTTGACACACTACGCGATTAAGCATATATTAACAAACAAATTCTATACAAAAATGAAAGAGTTAGATCTTACCAAGTACGGCATTACGGGTGCTACCGTAATCGCACACAACCCCTCCTATGAGTATCTGTTCGAGGAGGAGACCAAGCCCGAGTTGACCGGTTATGCAAAAGGTCAGAACACCGAGCTCAACGCCGTAAACGTAATGACCGGTATCTACACCGGCCGTTCGCCTAAGGACAAATACATTGTGATGGACCAAAACTCGAAGGACACCGTTTGGTGGACCACCGAGGGTTACAAGAACGACAACCACCCGATGAGCGAAGACGTTTGGGCTAAGGTAAAAGAGATGGCTATCAAGGAGCTCAGCGGCAAGAACCTCTACGTAGTAGACGCTTTCTGCGGTGCAAACAAAGACACCCGCATGGCTGTTCGTTTCATCGTGGAGGTAGCTTGGCAGGCACACTTCGTTAAGAACATGTTCATCCAGCCGAGCGAGGAAGAACTCGCTAACTTCGAGCCGGACTTCGTGATCTACAACGCATCGCTTGCAAAGGTAGAGAACTACAAGGAACTAGGCCTCAACAGCGAGACTTGTGTTGCCTTCAACACCACGAGCCGCGAGCAGGTTATCCTCAACACCTGGTATGGCGGTGAGATGAAGAAAGGTATGTTCTCGATGATGAACTACTACCTGCCGCTGAAGGGTATCGCATCCATGCACTGCTCCGCGAACACCGACATGGAAGGCAAGAACACCGCTATCTTCTTCGGTCTCTCCGGTACCGGTAAGACCACTCTGTCCACCGACCCGAAGCGTCTGCTGATCGGCGACGACGAGCACGGATGGGATGACCAGGGTGTGTTCAACTTCGAAGGTGGTTGCTACGCAAAGGTGATCAACCTCGACAAAGAGTCCGAGCCGGACATCTACGCTGCTATCCGTCGTAACGCCCTTCTGGAGAACGTTACCGTAGCAGAAGACGGCAAGATCGATTTCGCTGACAAGAGCGTAACCGAGAACACCCGTGTTTCGTATCCGATCAACCATATTGAGAAGATCGTTCGTCCGATCTCTGCAGGTCCTGCAGCTAAGAACGTCATCTTCCTGAGTGCCGACGCCTTCGGCGTACTGCCTCCTGTATCGATCCTGACGCCGGAGCAGACCAAGTACTACTTCCTCTCCGGTTTCACCGCTAAACTCGCAGGTACAGAGCGTGGCATCACTGAGCCGACTCCGACCTTCTCCGCTTGCTTCGGACAGGCCTTCCTGGAGTTGCACCCGACCAAATATGCGGAGGAGCTCGTTAAACGTATGGAGAAATCCGGTGCGAAGGCTTACCTCGTTAACACCGGTTGGAACGGAACCGGCAAGCGTATCTCGATCCGCGACACCCGTGGTATCATCGACGCTATCCTCGGTGGTGACATCCTCACCGCGCCGACGAAGAAGATTCCGTTCTTCAACTTCGAGGTTCCGACTGCTCTGCCGGGTGTAGATCCTGCTATCCTCGATCCGCGTGACACCTACGCTGACGCAGCTAAGTGGGAAGAGAAAGCAAAAGACCTCGCTGCTCGCTTCATCAAGAACTTCGACAAATATACGTCGAACGAAGCAGGTAAGGCCCTCGTTGCTGCCGGCCCGCAACTCTAATCTGACAGCTGAAGGCTGACAAGCTGACAGCTAAAAATAAGGTACGCGCGTACGTGCGCGTACCTTATTTTTTGTTCGCATAAGTACAAAAAAAAGAGGCTCGTTCCTAGAACAGCCTCATTTCCAACGTTTCCTATAAACGTTCAACTGAAATTTACTCAGCTACAGTGTCAGCAACTACCTCAGCAACGGTGTCGTTAGCTACGGTGTCATTGCAACCTGCGTTCTCAGCGGCCTTGTTACCACAAGCCATTGCGCACATTGCAACTGCTGCAAGGAAAAGAACTTTCTTCATAATTTTTTTTATCCTTAAAAAGTTAATATTAACATTTGATTTCCTCATTTTTTCAGAAATCGGCTGCAAAATTACTACTTTTTTTGCATATATCCAAAAAAAAATGTAAATTTGCACGATTTTTTTTAAAGAATTATGAAATTTCAAGCATTTCAGACGAAATCAAAGACACTTTTTGTGTTAATTAACGTCTTTATGGCTGTCTTGGCGGTCATCTTGTTGCTCTTTCTCTTGTACGGTTGGCTCAACCTGTATACCGATCATGGCGTAGAAGTGGAAGTGCCCAACGTGAAGGGTATGATGGTAGACGAGGCGCAGACTTTAGCCGAGTCGGTGGGCATGGAACTGATGATTGTGGATTCGGTCTATACCACCAAGGTGCCTCGCGGTATCGTCATCGAGCAAACACCACCTGCCATGAGTCGTGCGAAACGTCATCGTTATATCTATGTTGTGATGAACGCTAAGTGCAAACGTCGTGTTCCCCTACCTGACGTGTTGATGCTTAGTTACCGTCAGGCCACCGCTACACTCGAAGCCATGGGCCTGCGCGTGACCAATATAGTCTATCAGCCTTACGAGCATCGTGACATCACCATCGGTATTACGCTCAACGGTCGCAAGTTATCCGCCGGCGAACGTATCGAAGAAGGTAGTAACCTGGTACTGATTGTAGGTAGCGGTACGCGCGGAGGTACGCATCCGGTTACCGTTCCCGACCTGCGCGGCAAGACCCTGGAGGATGCCAAAGCCCTGCTCGAGGCCAACGAACTCGTGCTGGGAGCCTATGAGTTTGACGAAACACCTACCGATGATAATATCGGCAAGTTCGTCGTGTATACGCAATCTCCGCTCAAGGGTTCGGACGCTATCGACGGCGACGAAGTGATGATCATGCTCACGCGTAATCTGAATCGCAAACTCCAGGAGTTCTACGAGTCGCAGGGCACAGCCCCCGAGGAAGAGATCCTGGAAGTACAAACCAACAGCCAAGACAGTATAGACGATGAGTGGTTCTGATGAGGTATTTGAACGGTGGCGCTGCGAGGTGGATAAAGGACAAGCCTCGGTTCGCATCGACAAATACCTGGCCGAACATATGTCTGACACCTCGCGTACGCGTATTCAGCAGGCAGCTGACGGCGGACACGTGTGGGTGAACGGCAAACCCGTCAACAGCAGCTATAAAGTAAAGCCGCTGGACGTCATCCAAGTGCTGCTCGACCATGAGCCGCACGATACGACTATCCTGCCCGAACCGATTCCGCTCAATATCGTCTATGAAGACGAGGACGTTCTGGTTATCAACAAAGAAGCCGGTATGGTGGTGCATCCCGGACACGGCAACTATGAGCACACGCTGCTCAACGCCCTGGCCTATTATTTCAGCCATACACCATACACCATACACCATACACCAATCGATATCAACAACCCCGAGATAGGTCTCGTCCACCGCATCGACAAGGACACCAGCGGACTGCTACTCATCGCTAAGACACCCGAAGCCAAGACCCACCTGGGCTGGCAATTCTTCGAGCATACCATAGATCGCACGTATAACGCACTCGTTTGGGGTACCTTCAAAGAAGACTCTGGCACGGTTTTTGGTGCACTGGCTCGTGATAACAGAGACCGCACCATCTATCGCGTCTGGGATCCGGAGGAGAATCCGAATGCCAAAGAAGCCATCACGCACTGGCGGGTACTGGAACGCTTTCCGTACGTGACCCTGGTGGAGTGCCGGCTGGAGACGGGACGTACCCATCAGATACGCGTACATATGCGTCATATCGGACATCCCCTCTTCGCCGACGAGAAATATGGCGGCATGGAGATACTCAAGGGACTGCGTACGCAGAAATATGCGCAGTATATACGCAACTGTTTTGCACTGTGTCCGCGTCAGGTGCTCCACGCCAAAACGCTGGGTTTTACGCATCCTCGCACCGGAGAACGAATGCTATTTGATAGTGAGTGGCCTCAGGATATAGAGAACCTGATTAACAAATGGAGGAACTATGAGCCAAATACTCTGGGCTGACGACGAGATTGATCTCCTACAGCCGTACATCATCTATCTGAAGCAAAAAGACTACGACGTACTGACCGCCACCAACGGACAGGACGCTATCGACCTGTGCCACCGCGAACGACCGGATATCATCTTTCTGGACGAGAACATGCCGGGCCTGAGCGGACTGGAAGTACTGCAGGAAATCAAACGGCTCCACCCCGAGATACCCGTCGTAATGATTACCAAGAGTGAGGAGGAGCGTATCATGGAGCAGGCTATCGGCGAGAAGATAGCCGACTACCTCATCAAGCCCGTCAATCCCAGCCAGATACTCCTATGCCTGAAGAAGCATATCCACCAGCGGGATATACTCAGCGAACATACCAACCGTACCTATCGCGAGGAGTTTCAGGATATCAGTTATCTGATCGATACCGCCTCTACCCTCGAAGAATGGCAGGCCGTAGAACGCACCTTGACGCGTTGGGAACTCGACCTGCAGACCGTGGATTCATCCATGGGCGAGATGCTATCTATGCAACGCCAGCAGGCCAATGCCGCCTTTGCCAAGTTTATCCAGCGGCATTACGAGGATTGGTTTACCAACCCCGACCGGCGACCGCTACTCTCGCCCGATGTATTCAAGCGCGTGGTATTCCCTATGCTCGACCGCGGAGAGAAGGTCTTCATGGTGGTGATTGATAATTTCCGCTACGACCAGTGGAAGACGATCCAACCGCTGCTAAGCGAGTTTCTTTCCGTCACCGACGAACAACTCTACTGCTCCATCCTGCCCACGGCTACGCAGTATGCCCGTAATGCCATCTTTTCCGGCCTGATGCCGCTACAGATACAACAGATGTACCCGCAGTACTGGGTAGAGGAAGAAGATGAAGAGGGCAAGAACCTCTGCGAGAAAGACCTCATCCAGACCATGCTCGATCGCTATCGCCGCCGTGAGCAGTTTACCTATTACAAGGTCAACGAGAGTGAGTTTTGCGAGAAGATCACACGTCAGTTCAAGTCCTTGCAGACACCGCTTAATATCGTAGTACTCAACTTCATCGATATGCTCTCTCACTCGCGTACCGAGAGCAAGATGATGCGTGAGTTGGCGGGCGACGAGGCTGCCTATCTAAGTCTTACGCAGAGTTGGTTCCGCCATTCGCCTACCTACTTTATGCTACGCCGCATCGCCGAATTGGGTTATCGCGTAATAATCACCACCGACCACGGCACCGTACGCGTCCAAAACCCCGTGCAGATCATCGGCGACAAGAACACCAATACCAACCTGCGTTATAAGGTAGGTAAGTCGCTCAACTGCCAGTCGAAGAACGTCTTTACGATCGCCGACCCAAAACGTGTCGGCCTACCCTGCCCCAACGTGAGCAGCAGTTATATGTTCTGTACGGGCAACGACTTCTTCGGCTATCCGAATAATTTTAACTACTACGCCCAATATTACCGCAATACCTTCCAGCACGGCGGTATATCGCTGGAGGAAATGATGATACCGCTGATCGTACTTGATCCCAAGTGAAAGGTGAAAATTGAAAGGTGAAAGGAAGTCGTCGGAGACATATTATCCTATGGATCTTCTTGCTGGCCTTGCTGGCAGGACTGCTCTGGGTGGCGCGGTATACCGTGTCGCACGGTTCGCCTGGGTCTCAGACCGAGACGGATAGGACAATCTCCATACTCACCTATAACACCCAACGTATGGGCGGGTTCCGTAAACCCTCAGAGAACGAGGTGCTGCAGTATATCCTGCAGACCGATGCGGATATCGTCTGCCTGCAGGAAGTTGAGGTTTACCAAGACAATCAGTACCTGACCCTGGGGGAATTACGTGAGGCGATGCAGGGTTATCCCTACTGCTACTTCGCCTTCTCGGTGCATAACAACCGCCGCCAGTTCGGTAATGCCGTCTTCTCGAAGTACCCTATCCTGGATCGCGAGAACGTAGAATATGCCTCCCGCTCCAACGGTACCTGCCGTTGTGATATTGTCGTCGATACCGATACCTTGCGCTTGTTCTGCAACCACCTGGAGTCGTATCGTTTTAGTGCCGACTCACTGCGTGATAGTACTACTATGGGTAGTCTGCGCCGATTATATCACATGCTGCCTACCTTATGGGGCAAAGGACGCGGACGCACCGAACAAGCACAAGCTGTGCGCAACGAGATAGATCGCTCGCCGTATCCGGTACTGGTGGTGGGTGACTTTAACGATACACCTATCTCAGCCAGTTATCGCATCATTGCCGACGGACTGAGTGACGCCTTTCTGAGTACATCATGGTTGCGCTGGGGAACGACCTATCGTATGTCGCTCCAACTGGCAGGCCATCCTCTGACACTCCCCTTCCGTATCGATTATATCCTCTCTTCGCCCGAACTGACACCACTGGACTGCACCATAGATACCGTGCGTTATTCCGACCACTACCCCGTGCGTGCAAAATTGAAAATTGAAAAGTGAAAGGTGTTTCCCCCATACAAGTTCCGGATGGACTGCAGACGGTATTGCTGCATGCCTGTTGTGCGCCCTGCAGTTCGGCCATTGTCGAATGGCTGTTGGCGCATGCTATCACACCTACAATCTACTATTTCAATCCGAATATCTTCCCCGAAGAGGAATACATCATTCGTAAGCAGGAGAGTCAGCGTCATGCCGACTCGCTGGGTATTCGATGGATAGATGGCGACTACGACCATGCGGCCTGGCGCGACTCGGTCTGCGGACTGGAGCACGAACCCGAACGGGGCGGACGCTGCGCCGTCTGTTTTCGTCATCGCCTGTTGGCTACTGCCCGCATGGCGCAGCAGGAAGGCATACCTTGGTTTGCTACGACGCTGGCTTCTTCGCGCTGGAAGAGTCTCGACCAAATCAATGCCGCCGGCTTATGGGCCCAAGAGCAACTCCGCTCACCGCTCACCGCTCACCAATCACCTTTATTTTGGGCACAAAACTGGCGCAAAGGTGGGCTGCAGCAACGCCGCAACGAACTCTTGCGCCAATTCAGCTTCTACAACCAGCAGTACTGCGGTTGCGAATTCAGTATACGTACCGCTGATTAGCGGTTTTTGTACATCTCGTCGTAGTACTTCTCGTAGTCACCCGAGGTGATATTATCCAGCCAATCCTGGTTCTCCAAATACCAGCGGACGGTCTTCTCGATACCTTCCTCAAACTGCAGACTCGGTTCCCAACCCAGTTCACGCTGGAGTTTGCTGGAGTCGATAGCATAACGCATATCATGGCCGGCACGGTCGGTCACGAAGGTGATAAGATCCAGATCAGCACCCTCCTCACGTCCCAGCAGACGGTCTACCGTCTTAATGACCGTACGGATGATATCGATGTTCTTCCACTCGTTGAAGCCACCGATATTATAGGTCTCGGCAATCGTTCCCTTGTGGAAAATCAGGTCGATAGCACGCGCATGATCCTCTACAAAGAGCCAGTCGCGTACGTTCTCACCCTTGCCGTAAACGGGCAGGGGTTTGCGATGACGGATATTATTGATAAAGAGCGGGATCAGTTTCTCGGGGAACTGATACGGACCGTAGTTATTCGAGCAGTTGGTCACGATAGTCGGCATGCCGAAGGTGTCGTGGAAAGCCCGCACAAAGTGGTCGCTTGATGCCTTGCTGGCCGAGTAGGGCGAGTGCGGATTATACTTCGTAGTCTCGTAGAAGAAGTCACGACCGTATGCCAGGTGGTGCTCCGCGGACGAAGCCTTGGTGGTAAACGGCGGCTCAATGCCCTCGGGATGGGTCATCTCCAACGCACCGTATACCTCGTCGGTGGAGATATGATAGAAGCGCTTACCCTCATACTTCTCCGGCAGTTGTTCCCAATAGAGTTTGGCAGCCTGGAGCATCGAGAGCGTACCCATCACGTTGGTCTGGGCAAAGGTGAAAGGATCCTTGATAGAACGGTCTACGTGGCTCTCGGCAGCGAGGTGGATCACGCCGGTCACTTGCTCCTCTTGCATCAACTTGTAGATGGTCTCAAAGTCGCAGATATCCGCCCGCACAAAGCGGTAGTTGGGACGGTCCTCGATATCCTTTAGGTTAGCGAGGTTGCCGGCATACGTCAACTTATCCACGTTGATGATGCGGTAGTCCGGATACTTGTTTACAAACAGGCGCACAACATGGCTACCTATAAATCCGGCACCGCCGGTAATGATTATGCTTTGCATATGATTAAAAATTAAAAATTACAAATTAAAAATTATACAACGTAGCGTATTTGCTTAAAGTGGTATGTTCTTTCTTTACCTTTTTCATCTTCCAGCACCAGTTCGCCGCTTGGCAGCACGTCCATGATGCGCGCCATAAAGCTGTTAGCAATTCGTTCTTGGCTAGTAGCGTTCATCGTTGGTGCGACACTCACTTCGCGCTCTACAAATGGCCACCACCCTTCTCGGCGATACAGATGGCTGCGGTAGTAATCCCATAGTTCGTCTGCGCTCATTCGAAGTCCCTTATCTATCTCCTCTGCCAACCGCTCCATCAACGCGTCTATGTCGTATTCCTGTCCCGTAATCTGCCTCAGCGAAACGGGGTTGGGTGCATCGGAACGGAACTCCGTCTGGTTGACGTTCAGTCCTATGCCGGCGATGCTGTATTTTACTTCGCCACCAATCAAGGCGTTCTCGATCAGTATGCCCGCTACTTTCTTATCCTGCCAGTAGATATCATTCGGCCATTTAATAGAGACCGCATCACCTACTATCCGCTGCACCGCTATACTAGCCACGATATTCAGTTCAAACATGTTTTTGCGCGGCGGCAGGAGTATCGAGCAAAGTAGGTTTTTGCCTCGTTCGCTCTCCCAACCATTGCCGGTTTGTCCGCGTCCTGCCGTCTGATAACCCGCATAGATATATGCCGGTGGGTTGCCCTCGGCGACGAGTTGCCGCAGCAGGGTGTTGGTGCTATCGCATTCGGCTACGAACATATCGAGAGCAGGTATTTCTCTATCTGTTTTTGTATCTTATGGCAGTTCACCTGGGTGTCGCTGACGAGGATCGCAAACGACCATATATCACCGTTCGGTCGCTCAATATAACCGGCATAACTCTTGGCACCGGTGAGCGTACCGCTCTTAGCATGCACCTTACCCGCCAGTCGGGTGTCCTCCAGAAAATGGGTCAGCGTTCCCGACTCGCCGCTTACGGGCAGACAGTCGTACCAGTCATCCTTATACTTGCTGCGGTACATATGTTCCAGCAACTTGACGACCATGTGCGCAGTCAGTTTATTGTCCGGCGCCAGTCCGCAACCGTCGTGGAGTACGCAACCGGTCATCGGCAGTTGTTGTCCTCGCCAATAACGCATGAGGTTATCGGCTGCCTGACGAGCTGTCGATTGACGGTTATGACGCGAAGCCAGGTAACGGGCAATGGCCTCGGCGTACATGTTGTTGCTGTCGAAATTGGTGTCGCGGATGATCTCGCGCAGCGGGTGAGAGAGATGGACACAGATGACCTTGAGTTTATCCTGGTCTTCGCCCTGCTTCATCATATAGGTAGGTGTACCATTCACGCGGCCACCTACTGCCTGGATAGCCGCTTTGATATCTTCGGCCAGTTGCAGTCCCGGGTTGGGTAGGTCGCCCTTGACGCAGAAGGTATCGCGGTTGGCGGGTATTTCGCCACGCATATTACGCACATATACCATCGGTTTGCCGCTCACGTACGAGTAGTCGCGTTGCACCTTTCCGGCCCGCACGCGGCAGTTGATATGCACATTACCGGGATTGGTGAAAAGCACCTCAGCAGGTTGGCCTACATTGCCCGAACGCAAGTAGATACGCAGGGTATTGCTCATGTAATTGATGCCATAGATACCGGGAGCGTAGTAGTTGCCGATATCTTCGGGCAACCAGTGCGGGTTGTAGCCCTCGTCACTCAGTTTGCTCATGTCGGCCACGATACGTCCCTCGATATGATAGATGCCTATCTCGTGGAGTCGGTGTATCCAGTCGTCCAGGAAGGGATCGCCGTTTTGCAGGTTACCCAGCGTAGGATCTATATCACCGATGACGTACAGGTCTCCCCAGAGCGTACTGTCCTGGATCTCACCGGTATAGGCCAGCGTCGTCTCGAATTGGAAATCGGGCCCGAGTTCCTCGAGTGCCTCACCTGTAGTGAGCAGTTTTGTCACGGAGGCAGGTGTGGCAGGACGGGTAGCCTGGTAATTGGTAATGTCGCGATTACGCGTCATATTTCGCACCTCCACCGACAGCAGTCCCTTGGCTATTTCCGCATCGCCGGTCAGCAGGGAGATATTCAGTAATATGATTCCTAATATATAGTGCATACTAAGCCAAACTAAAATCGGCTGCAAAGGTACGAAAATTTTTTGAATTATGAAAATAATTCATAAAAATAATTGTGTATGTCATTTTTTTTTACTACCTTTGCAGTCCGATTATGATACAAGTCAAGGACATACGTAAATCGTTCGGCACACTGGAAGTGCTCAAAGGCGTCCGGCTCGAGGTAGAGCAAGGCGAAATCGTGGCCATCGTGGGTAAGTCAGGGGCAGGCAAGACAACCCTGCTGCAAATCATCGGAACGCTCGACCGTCCCGATGCGGGGCAGGTGATTGTCAACGGCGTGGATGTATTCGCGCTCGGCGAGAAAGAACTGGCTCGGTGGCGTAACCGTAACATAGGCTTTATCTTTCAGTTTCATCAACTGCTACCCGAGTTCACCGCCTTGGAAAACGTCATGATGCCCGGTATGATAGCCGGTGAGAAACAGCAGGTATTGCGTGAACGCGCTACGCAACTGCTTACCGAATTGGGGCTGAGCGATCGTCTGGACCACAAACCCAACCAGCTCTCCGGTGGCGAAAAGCAACGCGTAGCGGCTGCACGAGCTATGATGATGTCACCCAAAGTGATATTGGCTGACGAACCGTCCGGCAGTCTGGATGAGGCGAACAAACGGGACTTGCACCGACTACTCTGTCACCTGCGCGAACAATACCGACAGACGATTGTCATCGTCACCCACGACAAGGAACTGGCAGGCATCGCCGACCGCATTCTCGAGATACGAGACGGAGTGATTGAATCATAAACCCAGAAACGAATATGCGAAAAATAGTCATAGGGATAGTAATAGCCATGCTATGTGCCGGTTGTCAGGCCAAGCGCGATTTGTTTGCCGATGCGGACATGACGCCCGTGACGGTGCGTATCGTGCGCTTCGACAGTGCGTTTCTCGGCGTAGATACCGCGCACCCCGCCGAGGGTGTGGCGCGACTCTATAAGCAGTATCCCGACTTCACGCCTTACTTTGTGAACGAACTGCTCGGACTGGAGAATGCCGACAGCCTGGTGGCCGTACTTCCCGCCTTCTTGGGTGATACCACGCTACATATCCGTCGGATGATACAAGACGAACAGGCGTTATTTACCGATCTTAGCGACCTACAATGCGAACTCAACGAGGCCTTCACGCGACTTCATTATCTCTTCCCCGAATGGACCCTACCGGAGATATATCTCTATGTCTCTGGTTTCGTATCGCCCGTCTATTTCCCAAGTGATGATATCATCGGTATAGGGGCGGATATGTATCTGGGAGCCGATTATCCTACGTATGCCCAACTGGTATATGACTACCAAAAACCCACCATGAGTCGCGAATGGATGGCAGGCGATGCACTGAGTGCATACCTCTTCCGCAACCTACCCTTCAACGGACGCCAAAACCGATTGCTCGACCAGATGATCTACCATGGTAAAATCATGTACTTGCTCGACCAGATAATGCCCAACCAGCAGGATGGACAAATTATAGGTTATACCGAGGAACAGTGGACCTGGTGTGTCGATCATGAGCGGGCTATTTGGCAGCGTATCATGGATAATCGCGACCTCTTCCAAACCGACGGCATGGTACTCACCTCGTATATGAACGACGGACCGTTCACCTCCGAAGTGTCGCAAGACAGTCCCGGACGTCTCGGCACATGGGTAGGATGGCGCATCGTAGAGCGTTATATGAACAATAATCCTGAGGTGAGCATGCAGTCGTTGCTAGATAATGATGATGCCCAGCAGATATTGGAAAACAGCCATTATAGGCCGTAGGGCGGTGTTTGGTGTAAAGTGTATGGTGTAGCGTGTATGAATAGAGACGATTTTCCGATATTACAAACCGAAGTGCACGGGCAACCGCTGGTGTACTTGGATAATGCTGCCACGAGTCAGAAACCGCAGGCAGTCCTGGATGCTATTCTGGAGGGCTATACCCGCTACAATAGTAACATCCATCGCGGTACGCATTACCTGAGTCAGCAGGCTACGATGCGTCACGAGCAGGCACGGCAGACGGTAGCCGACTTTATCCATGCCGCCTCTGCCCGCGAGATCATCTTCACCAAGGGCACTACCGACAGCCTGAATATGCTGGCATTCTCCTTCGGAGAAGCCTTTATCCGGCCCGGTGACGAACTGATAGTATCCGGTCTGGAGCATCACTCGAATATTGTGCCCTGGCAAATGTTGGCAACGCGTAAACAGGCAGTACTGCGTGTGATTCCGCTTCGCGAGGATATGACGCTCGACCTGGATGCCTATCGCGCCATGCTTAGCCCGCGTACGCGACTAGTTTCAGTGGCTCATGTGAGCAACGTGCTGGGTACGCATCAACCCGTAGAGGAAATCATCCGATTGGCGCATGAGCAGCATATTCCGGTTTGCATCGATGCGGCTCAATCCGCTCCGCATATGCCGCTCGACGTGCAGGCCTTGGACTGCGATTTCCTGGTCTTCTCTGCGCATAAACTATACGGTCCGACAGGAATAGGTGTATTGTATGGCAAGCAAGCCCTACTCGACCAACTACCGCCGGCACAAGGTGGCGGCGAGATGATACAGCACGTACGCTGGTCGGGTACGACATATAACGAGTTGCCCTATAAATTCGAAGCGGGTACACCCAATTTCATCGGTTCGTATGCTACCGGTAAAGCCCTGGAATACGTACAAGCCATCGGTATGACACGTATCGCCGAGGAGGAGGCAGCGCTGGCACGCTATGCAGAGCAACAACTCGTCGAACAGATCCCATCCGTCCGTATCTACGCTGCCGGACAAGCGAAGTATGGTGCGATTAGTTTTAATGTCTATCACGACGATAAGTTGATTCATCCCTTTGATATTGGCACACTGCTCGACCAACAGGGCATAGCAGTACGTACGGGGCATCACTGTGCCGAACCGCTTATTGATCATCTGGGTGTGTCGGGAACGGTGCGCGTATCCTTTGGACTCTACAATACCCGCGAGGACATCGATCGCTTTATCCAAGGGCTGAAACGAGCCGTACGTATGCTGAGTTGATATGCGTCGTCTGTGGGTCATACTGCTGCTCTCTATAGTCTGCCCGATGGCAGCACAACAGTATGAGCGTCCCGATGATAAGGTCTGTAGGATTGCTTTCTGGAACCTGGAAAACCTCTTTCATCCCGGACAAGACAGTATCAATCGGGATAGTGATTATACCCCCGACGGCATTCACCATTGGACGCTCAGTCGTTATTACCGCAAACTAACCGCCATCAGTCGTGCGCTGAGTTATATCGGCGGATGGCAGGGACTGGATATGATAGGTGTTTGTGAGGTGGAGAACGACACTTGCCTTATCCATCTGACGCGCCGTATGCCCGGTTACCGGTTTGTGCATTACGACAGCCCCGACCGTCGGGGTATCGACTGCGGCCTGCTTTATCATACGACTCGTATCTCTGTTCTCAACAGTCGTGCCGTACCTGTACCTTTGGACAGCCTCGCGCGTACGCGCGATCTTCTATATGTATGCGCGCAAGATAAATGGCAGGATACGCTTCATATTATCGTTGCTCATCTACCCTCACAGTGGAGTGGACAGGCTGCATCCGAATGGAAACGCAGGCGTGCCAAACAGGTAATTCAAACACTCATAGACAGTATCTATGCCATCTGTCCGGCTCCGCGTATCGTAGTCATGGGAGATATGAACGCCCAGCCGCAAGAGGATATACGCGGCATGCGTAATCTGGCACTTCAGCTCGACAAGAGTCGGTGGGAAGGTACGCATAAGTACCGAAATCGCTGGACCACCTTGGATCAGTTTTACGTGTCTCCGCAGCTCCCCCATCCTATTATGCGGGTCATGGATATCGATATGCTGCGTGAGCGCGACCCACGCTATCTGGGATATCGCCCGCACCGTACTTTTCGCGGAGTCAGGTATGATGGCGGCGTCTCAGACCACTTCCCGATCCTATTGGAATTGCAAATTGAAAAGTGAAAGATAAGGCATAAAACAAGCGCGGCTCTCGAGAGTCGCGCTTGTGATAGAAGGATAGAACCGTAATGCTTAGAGACTTGCCTCGTAAGCAGCGGCATCCATCAGATTGTCTAATTCAGCGGCATCCTTGACGCTAATCTTGATAATCCAGCCTTCGCCGTACGGGTCGTTGTTGACAGCCTCGGGTTGGTCGTTGAGGGCTTCGTTGAACGCCAAGACCTCACCGCTAACCGGCATATTCAGGTCGCTCACCGTCTTTACGGCCTCGATAGAACCAAACACCTCACCCTGGGCGATCTCCTCGCCAACGGTGTTAACATCTACAAATACAATCTCGCCAAGTTCGGACTGTGCATAATCGGTAATACCTACATATGCTTCATCGCCCTCTACGCGAATCCATTCATGCTCGCTGGTATAGCGAATGTCACTCGGAAAATTCATACTATTTTAATTATAAATTAGTAATTGTCAATGATCAATTATTTACGACGTGCCGGTGTACCGGGAATCTGGTCACCCAGCGTAGACATCGCGCAGCGGAAACCAATCTGGTTGGAGCACTTGTCCTGATCCAGGTAGCGACGTGTACTCGGGCTGAGCCAATAGATACGGTCGGCCCAACTACCGCCCTTATATACGCGCGTCTTCTTCGTAATACGCGGAGCCAGGATATCGGTCGGGTCAATCTTCTTGCCATCCAGGTTGCTCAGTCCGGCGGTATCCAGCGGGAAGTCAACCTCAATCAGACTGCTGAAGTCACCGTCCTTAAAGTCACGCTTATCGTTATCCGACGTAAACGTTACGGCGAAGCAACCGAGCGAGTCGAGTACGTACTTGCCATTCTCGCGCAGCGGCTCACGATAGATATTACCACGGAAGGAGTTGTACTCCGTAGCCTGCTGATAAGAGGTCTCACGGAATACATCCAGTACCCACTCGTTGACATTACCGGCCATGTTGTACAGACCGAAATCGTTCGGCATAAAGGCGTTGACCGGGGCGGTGATAACATAGCAGTCGTTCAGGGCACCCGATACACCCATCATGTCGCCTCGTCCACGGACGAAGTTAGCCTGCAGACGACCTACATTCTGCTTACTGAGGTCGCGGGGGTGATAACCCGACCAAGGATAGATCTTATCCTCTACGGTAATACCGTCCTCACCGGCGATAGGTGCATAAGCGGCAAACTCCCACTCTGCCTCGGTAGGCAGACGATAACCCGTCACAAAGATACCATCGGCTTTGGTCACCTTGCGCTGGTTGCCATAACTGTCGGTCATCGGACGACGACCGAACTCCGGCATATAGTCATCGCTGAAGAGGTACTTCTCTGTATTGAACACAAAGTGGTCGCGGATATAGTCGTACGGCACGCGGCATACCAAGATGGTGGTAGTATCCCACGTTCCCTTACGCGGCTCGAAACCGGCATCACGGAACTTGCGAATCTCATCCTTCGAGAAATCCTTGAGTTCGCGCAAGGTATCCAGGTGATAGCCCGGATGCTGCTGGTTCCACTCCTCGATAGATCCCGGATCAGCTACCCAGTCCGGATCCTGCATCTCCTCCAGGAGGGCTGCACGGTCTTCTTCGGTGAGCGTGGTATCAATCGGCCAACGGTTGTTGAGTTCGGCAAAGTTGGGCACTTGGATAGCACCACAGTTGATGAGTGCCAACTCGTTCACACGGTCGGTACGCCACTGGCAGTATGCCATAGCCTGATCCCAACTAACACCTACGATAGGATAGTGGGAGAAAGCAGGGTGCTTGAAGTAATTCTCCAAGTAGGGCTCGTTGTATGCCAACTCATCACGCCAAACGGTGGAGTCGGGACGAGCTGCGTCTACTAATTGCGGAGCTGTCTTGCCAAATACGATTTCCAACCAGTGGAGATACTCGTTCCAGTTCAGACAGGTCACCTCGTACTTGTCCATGTAGAACGAACTAACCGTGATCTGACGATCCAGGTTGTTACGCGGCGCCGTGATAAACTCATCTTGCTCACCGATGGTGAATACACCACCCTGGATAGGCACCATACCGGTAGGATTTACATTGCCCAGATTGTCGTTAGCCTCAAAGTTGGTGGTCTTCTGATCGAAGTAGTTCCAGCCTGTGGTGTTCGACACCTTGGTGTTCAGGTCGCTCTGCTTGCAAGCACTCAGACTCACGATAGAGAGCAACAGAAATAGCTTAATTACTTTGTTCATAATATCTATTTTATACTATATTTTCCAGCTCAATTCGAGTAGGGACATATTTTTCAGCCTGCAAAGATACTACTTATTTTTTACATACGCAAGCGTACGCGCGATTTTTTTAGCATAATTTTTACTTTTTCACCGATTTAGGGGCAAAATGCTATTTTCTATTTTCAATTTTCAATGGTTTTTAGTACCTTTGTCGTGAATTTATGGAAAATAAGACCCTACATATCGGTTCGCAGGAATTGTCGTTTTCCCGTCCCTGCGTGATGGGCATACTCAATGTTACGCCCGACAGTTTTTATGCCCCCTCCCGCGTAGCGGCTGACGACCTGCTGGAGCGGGCTCGTGGTATGCTCAACCTGGGTGCGTCGATTCTGGATATTGGCGGTTGCTCTACCCGTCCGGGTTATACCGATCCGGGCGAAGCGGAGGAGTGGCGTCGCGTAGCACCCGCCTTGGAGACCTTGCGTACCCACCTACCGGATGCCTTGCTCTCGCTGGACACGTTTCGGGCTTCGATTGCCGAACGGGCCATTCGAGAATTCGGTCCGATGATTATCAATGATATCTCGGGTGGGGACAAGGCTATGTACGAGGTGGTGCGTCGTGCCCAAGTACCGTATGTGCTCACTATTCGCCGTCCGTCTGATGAGACCGCTGATATCCCCCTGATTTGGGATCCCGGAATAGGTTTCTTAGGTGGTCCGGAAGCAGATTTTCGGGCTTTACAAAACTTGCACGAAGAGGCGGTGCCGGTATTGGTGGGTGTGTCACGTAAGTCGCTCATTTGGCGCACCTTACAAACGACGCCTCAGGATGCACTCCCGGCTACGCAAGCGCTACATATGTATGCCCTATTGCATGGCGCAGACATCCTGCGCGTACATGACGTACGTGAGGCGGCAGAGACCGTAACACTATATGAGAAATTGAAAATTGATAATTGATAATTAACTATGTTTGGCATTGACTTTCAGATTAAGTACGTCGTAGATATACTGCTCGTAGCGTTAATCCTGTACTATACGTTCCGCCTGCTCCGTCGCTCGGGTGCGGTAAATCTATTCTGGGGCATCATGGCCTTTGTGCTGGTTTGGTTTTTGGTGAAGTTTGTATTCCAGTTGGATCTCACCGCTGCCATGTTCGACCAGCTTATATCCGTAGGTGCACTGGCGCTGATTGTGATCTTCCAGGAGGAGATACGTGCTTTCTTTTATCGTCTTGGTGCCCGATTCAGCGGATTTAAGTTTCGCCGTCTGCGGGCGGAGTCTCAGACGCTGAATGACCGTCGTGCACAGGCCATTATGACTGCGTGCAATCATATGTCGCGCTCGCGCACGGGCGCGCTCCTTGTTATAGCTGGTAAGCAGGACCTGAAGGAATATGCCGATACGGGTGAACGTATCGATGCACGTATTTCGGCCCGTATGATAGAAAATATCTTCTTTAAGAATTCGCCACTTCACGACGGTGCGCTCATCATCAAGGGTAATAGGTTGCATAGCGCAGCGTGTATCCTGCCTGTGAGCAAGAATCAGGATATACCGCAGCACTTCGGCCTGCGCCACCGTGCCGCATTGGGCATCACGGAGCGCAGCGATGCGATCGCTATCGTCGTTTCGGAAGAAACAGGAAAAATCAGTATCGCCCGTTCGGGGCAACTCAAAGAGGTGTCGGGAGACTTACTCCTTGTCGAACTTAGTACCGCCTTTGCGGGGACGGAGTAAGTACAACTGGGATTCCCGACAGATGACGCAGTTCTTAGGTTGCGGCAACTCAAACAGTACCGTAAACTTCACGCCTACCATGAGGTTGTTCACCGCCTTGGCAAAGTCGCGGGTGGACATCACGTCGTTGGTGGTCAACTGATCCACCATTGTGGTGGTACCGTATGCCTCCACGGCGTTGTATGCCGCAGGAACGGTGAGCGACTCCAGATTGCCGGCTTTATGCAGGTCGAACAGACCATAGTCGCAGAAGAGCGCAAGACGGTACTGCGTCGTCGTTTTGCGTACGTCATAGCCGCGTGCTGTCTGGATATATCCGAGACGTGCACCAATCTCGGCACTGGCGTCGAGGTTGAAGTTGAAATTGCTGCGAATCGTCTTATTCAGCGGCAGCGCATCAAAGAACTGATACTCCGGCATGTTCGTGAACGGATCAAACACATGATAGTCGCCATAAGTAGTCAGCATAGCCTTCGTATGCGAGTTGGTAAGCAGCGATATACCGGCTTTCACACCCGCCATGCAGTAGAAACGTCCCCACTGACCGCCAATCATGATAGGCACTTGCACCATCAGATTGGTGTACTGGTCCTTGCGTTCGCGGACTTGATAGACATAGTCGAAGATATCGCCCTGCAGGTCCATTTGGTTCTCGAGGGTCTGGTTCTGATTAGCAACGACATTATAGCCTGTCAAACCGTAGTTGGCACCTACGCCAATATCAAAAATCAAGTGTTTGTACTGCAAATCATAGAGCACACCCAAGCCGCCGGCAACACCCAGACTGCTGGAATACGTACTTTGCTGCGGCATCAACGACCATTCACCAACTTCACCCCAAACACCGACATAACTGTTAACTTGTGCGGTCGAAGCTATACTCAGAAGGCTTAAAATAGCCAGAATAGCATATGTTTTTACGTTTTTCACGATTTTATTTGTATTTCTCAAAATTTTGTAGTACCTTTGCACTCGAAATCGAAATTTCAGCACGCAGATACAAATCCGGCGGCGAAATTACAAAAAAATAACGACATACGCAAATTTTTTATAAGTTTTTATAAAATCTACACAAAAAAAATCAATTTATATGACATTTAAACGTTCTTTAATCACTGCTGCACTCCCGTATGCGAACGGACCGGTGCATATCGGTCACCTGGCAGGAGTGTATGTTCCTGCAGATATTTATGCCCGCTATTTGCGTCTGAAGGGTAAAAAAGTGCTCTTTGTCTGTGGTAGTGACGAACACGGTGTGCCCGTGACGATTCGTGCCCGCAAAGAGGGGATTACTACCCAGCAGGTCGTAGATCGTTACCACGCGCTCATCAAGCGTTCGTTTGCCGACTTCGGTATCTCGTTTGATATCTACTCGCGCACGACCTCGGAGACGCATCATCAGTTCGCAGCCGATTACTTCCGCAAGATGTATGAAGCCGGTCAGTTCGTGGAGCAGACCTCGGAGCAGTTCTACGATCCGGAGACAGGCCACTTCCTGACCGACCGAAATATCCGCGGAGAGTGTCCGCGTTGCCATGCCCAGGGTGCGTACGGCGACCAGTGTGAGAAGTGCGGTGCGACGCTCTCGCCCGACGAACTGATCAATCCGTACAATGCCGAGACCGGTAATGCGCTGGCAAAAAAGGAGACCAAGCACTGGTATCTGCCGCTCGACCAGTATCAGTCTTGGCTCGAAGACTGGATCCTGAACCAGCATAAGGAGTGGCGTCCGAACGTATATGGCCAGTGTAAGAGTTGGCTGGACGGCGGACTGAAGCCGCGTGCCGTAACGCGTGACCTGGACTGGGGTATTCCTGTGCCGGTAGAGGGTGCAGAGGGCAAGGTACTCTACGTATGGTTTGATGCGCCGATCGGCTATATAAGCAATACCATCGAACTCTGTAAGGCTCAGCCGGAGAAATACGGTTCGTGGGAGCAATGGTGGAAACAAGAGGATACCCGTATGATTCACTTCATCGGCAAGGATAATATTGTATTCCACTGTATCGTCTTCCCGTCGATGCTGAAGGCGCAGGGTTATAACCTGCCCGACAACGTGCCGAGCAACGAGTTCCTCAACCTCGAAGGCGACAAGATCAGCACCTCGCGCAACTGGGCCGTATGGCTTAACGAGTACCTCGATGATTTCCCGGGCAAGCAGGATGTGCTGCGCTATGTACTGACGGCTAACGCACCCGAGACCAAGGATAATGATTTCACCTGGGCTGACTTCCAGGCGCGCAACAACAACGAGTTGGTAGCTATCTACGGCAACTTTGTCAACCGGGCACTGGTGCTCACAGGTAAGTACTTCGAGGGACGTGTACCCGAGTGCGGCGAACTGACCGATTACGACCGTCAGACGATCGAGGAGTTCTGTCATGTCAAAGCTACCTTGGAGAATCTGTTGGAGAACTTCCGTTTCCGCGATGCGCAGAAGGAAGCGATGAATCTGGCTCGTATCGGCAATAAGTATCTGGCTGATACCGAACCGTGGAAATTGGCCAAGACCGATATGACGCGTACGGCTACTATCCTGCACGTATCGCTGCAGATTGCCGCTAATCTGGCGATCGCCTTTGAGCCTTTCCTCCCCTTCTCGAGCGAGAAACTGCGCAGCATGCTACAGATGGATCCGCAAATCGGATGGGAAGACCTGGGACGTATCGACCTGCTGCATACGGGTGCTACTTTGGGTGAGGTAAGTCTGCTGTTTGAGAAGATCGACGACGCAGCCATCCAAGGCCAATTAGACCGTCTGGCACGTATCAAGGCCGAGAACGAGCGTGCGGCTCAAGAAGAGGCCCTCAAGAACTGGCGTCCGTCGCCTATCAAGGCCGACACCAATATCGATGCGTTTGACAAGACGGATATCCGCGTAGCGACGGTACTCGACTGCCAGCCGGTGAAGAAATCCGAGCGCCTGCTCCAGTTCCGACTGGACGACGGTATGGGTGGACGCACTATCCTGTCGGGCATCGCGCAGTCGTATCCCGACCCGTCGGTACTGATTGGAAAACAGGTACTTTTCATTGCCAATTTCCCGCCGCGCAAGATGATGGGTATTGAAAGTCAGGGTATGATTCTCTCGGCGGTGGATGCCGATGGAAAACTGGTTGTCACCACCGTGAGTGCGCCGGTGAAAAACGGATCACAAGTAGGATAAAACCGCAACGACAAGCAGTATGGAGTTTGTATGGTATTTCATAGCAGGTCTGGCCGTGGCTGCCCTGGGTGCGTATGTCGCACTCCGCAGCATGCGTGCCAAGGCCGAAGCCGAGAAACGGGCAGCCGTCGCTAAGATGGAGGCCGAAATAGAGCATGCCCGGCACGACTTGGAGTTGGCGCACGAGGATGTGCGTCGCACCGAAGAGCGTGAGCGTAAGCGCTATGACGAGATGCTTCGCGCGCAAAAAGATGCCCAACAGCAGGCTGCGGCCGACCTGGAGAAGCGGCATGAGTTGGCACTCAACCAACTCAAAGAGCAACTCGAAAACGAGACCAAACAGTTGCTCGAAAAACGCCAAGATGAGTTTCAAAACCAGAGTAGCGTCAAGCTCCAGCAACTCCTTGACCCCCTGAAACGCGACTTGAATACCATGCGCGAGAGCGTAGATAAGAATAAGGAGCGTCAGATCCAATTGCAGACCTCGATGGAGACCCGCATCAGCGAGTTGCTCAAGCAGACGAGCCTGACGGCCGAGAGTGCCAACACGCTGGCCGACGCGTTGAAGAATCGCGGTAAGGTGCATGGCAACTGGGGTGAGACCGTGCTGGAGGAAATACTGGAGGAGAGTGGCCTGCGTGAGGGCGAGGAATACGAGAAGCAGAGCAACGTACGTGATGAGGACGATGCCAACAAGCGCCCGGATATCATCATCCATTTCCCCGAGGGCAAGAATATGGTGATCGATTCCAAGGCTTCGCTTACCGCGTATGCCGAGGCGCTTTCAGCCGAGACGGACGAGGAGCGTAAGGCGGCTGTCAAACGCCATAGTAAGTCGGTGCGCGACCACGTGAAGGAACTGACTACCAAGCGCTACCAGGACATTGTAGATAATGCTATGCAGTACGTACTCATGTTTATTCCCAACGAAGGGGCGTACGTCATGGCACTCAACGACAATCCTAAGCTGCTCCAGGAGGCCTACCGCGAAGGGGTCATCATTGTCAATCCTACCAACCTGATGATGACGCTCCACCTGGTGCTCATCGCCTGGCAGCAGACGCGTCAGGAGGATAACTGCCGCCAGATCATCCAGGCGGCCAACGGCCTATATGAGAAGATGATCACCGTCGTGGATAGTTTTACCACCCTGGGCAATCAATTGCATACCGCACAAAAGACCTACGACGAGGGCATCAAGCAGCTCAGTGAAGGACGCGGTAACCTGCTGGGACGTGTGGAGTTGCTCAAGGAACTGGGTGTGACCAGCACCAAGAAACGCACCAAATCGATATGCGCTACGACAAAGACGATATAGAACAAGCACTCGATGCTCTCCGCCGGGGAGGTATTATCGTCTATCCTACCGATACTGTTTGGGGGATAGGCTGCGATGCGACCAATCCGGAGGCGGTCAGTCGTATCTATCGGTTGAAGCAACGCGAAGACAGCAAGTCGATGCTCGTACTGCTGGATACGCCCGCTAAACTGCAGGGCTACGTGGACGTGCCGGAGGCAGCGGATATGCTGCTGCAAGCTACCTCAGATTCCGATGACGAGACGGCTACAAAGCCTATGACGATCATCTATCCTCATGCGCGTCATCTGGCGGAGAACTTGATCGCCGAGGACGGCTCCATCGGGATACGCATCACCAGCGAAGCATTTAGTCGTGCCTTGTGCGAACGGCTCCATCGACCTATTGTATCTACTAGTGCCAACATATCGGGCCACCCGACGGCACGGTTCTACGACGAGATAGAAGACGATATCCTGCGCGGAGCGGACTACGTATGCCGCTTTCGTCGCGACGACTGCACGCCGCACGAACCGAGCAGTATCATCAAAGTGAATACCGACGGCACTTTTAGCATCATCAGACCATGACACTCCGACGCAAACAACAACTCTGGTACCTTCTGGCCGACCTGCTCTCCTCAGAGCTGGTCTGGTTGCTGTTCTTGGTTTTCAGATGGCTGGTCTATGAGGGCAAGATACTCAGTATGGAGACCGTGGTTATTCCGGCCTTTAATTTCTACATGCCGCTTTTGGTCTATCCGATGGTATGCCTTATGGTGTACTACCTCTCGGGATATTACCTGCGTCCGTTCCAGAAGCCCCTGGGGCGTGAGTTGTTGCAAACCTTCTGCTCGGCTGCTGTCATCTCGTTGCTGTTCTTCTTTATCATCATCATCGATGATGAGGCACAGAACTACCGGCAGTATCTCGGGTCGTTGGCGGTGCTGTTTGGATTGCAATTTATCTTGAGTTATCTGCCGCGCCTGCTGATCACGTTGCTTTCGCGTCGCCGTGGCGTGATGCGCACGCGGGTGATTCACTCGCGCGAGGAGGCAGAGGCGCTGCGTGCCGGTGAGCAGGAGGAGGTGATTATTGACCTGCCGGAGCAGCACAACGAACGCGAACTGTACCAACTCTTCGCCATGCTCTATCCGCTCTCGTGCGAGATAAGTATAGTACCGCGCGTGTATGATATGCTGACGGGTGCGGCACGTATCGATATGCTCGATCGTCCTTCGCTCATACGTATTTCGGCGCTGCATATGTCCGATAGCCAGTTGTGTATCAAGCGTGCGTTCGATACGATAGCTTCCGTGCTGGGACTGGTGGTCGGTGCACCGCTGATGGCACTTATCGCTTTGCAGATTCGACTCTCTTCGCCCGGACCGGTGATCTATAGCCAAGAGCGTATCGGCCTCTACGGACTGCCTTTCCGTATCTATAAGTTCCGCACGATGATAGACCATGCAGAGGCCGACGGCATACCGCAGGTCACGCTCGACCATGACCCGCGTATCACGCCTATAGGGCGTTGGTTGCGCAAATACCGCCTGGACGAGTTGCCTCAGTTATGGAATATCCTGCGTGGCGACATGTCGATTGTAGGTCCGCGACCCGAGCGACCCTATTTCATCGAACGTATCATGCAGGAGGCACCCTATTACTGCCTCCTATATAAGGTGCGCCCCGGACTAACCAGTTGGGGACCTATCCGCGTAGGTTATACCGATACGATGGAGAAGATGATCGAGCGCCTCAATTGCGATATTGCGTATATCGAGAATATGTCGCTGGGTCTGGATATCAAGATACTTTTCTTCACGATAGGCATCCTCTTGCGGGGTAAGGGACAGTAAGAAACAAAACAGGGCACGCTGTTTAGAGTTGCCCTGCTGAAACCAGATTGATGACCCGCTCGGTAATACGGTCCTTGTCTTCGGCATCGTATTCTTCCTTGAGGTCGTTCTTGAACATCTTGGCAATGAACTGCCAGAAATTCGCCACAAACTTACTCTTGTAGTGCTCTATGAGTTCGAAACTGGTATGCTGACACTCGCGGTCGAGCAGCAACATGAGCATCTTGCCCTGCGAGGCGTACATGCCCCGGAAATCATCTTCGTATTTATGGTAGAGTTCGCGTTCGTACTTGCGAAACCATTTTTTCTGTTCGCGTTTGGAATCCAGCAGCGCTAATTCGCGGTCGGCATAGATGATATCCTTGCGGATGCTGCGGGCGTAGGGTAGCGTCTTTTTCACGTCGCGTACGGTGCGCCAGTAGAAACGTTCCTGCTTCTTGCTCTTGAATTTCAACGGCGGATAGATATAGACATCGTGATGGTAGACATGCATGATACTGTCTCCGTCGGGCAGGTAATCGTAGCGCATGTAGGTATGTATCAACTCCCGGTCCAAAAAATCGCCAGCGAGCACGGTTGTGCTCACCGACGATAGAACCAATAGTATGAGTAGCAGTCGTTTGTGCATTACATTTCTGTTTTTTTTCTTGACTGCACGCTACAAATTCCGTGCCAAATCAGTACGAGAGGGCGAATACCACGCGACCTGCGGAGGGCTTACCCGTCACCATACACGTACCGGGTTCGCTGTGATGACCCGGCAGGTCGTGCAGCGGGATACAACGTATCGTCGCCTTGGTGTCGTTCTTGATCAGTTCCTCGGTCTCGGGCGTACCGTCCCAATGCGCAAGGATGAAACCACCCTTCTTGACCTCTTCTTTGAACTCCTCGTACGAGTTCACCTCGCGCGTGTTGGCGATGCGGAAGTCGAGTGCCTTGCGGTAGATATTCTGCTGGATATCCTCAAGCATGGTCTGGATACGTGCTACGATACCCTCGAGCGATACGGTCTCTTTGCTCATCGTGTCGCGGCGAGCCACCTCAATCGTACCATTCTCCAGGTCGCGTCCACCCATTGCCAGGCGAACGGGCACACCCTTCAGCTCGTAGTCGGCGAACTTGTAGCCCGGGGTATATTTGTCGTCCGTATCCACTTTGACGCGGATACCGAGGGCCTTGAGTTGATCGGCTATCGGGTTCAGCTTCTCCATCAGTTCGGCCAGTTGGTCTTCTTTCTTGTAGATTGGAACGATGACTACCTGTACGGGGGCCAGGTTCGGCGGCAGCACCAGGCCGTTATCGTCGGAGTGCGTCATGATGAGTGCACCCATCAGGCGGGTCGATACGCCCCATGAGGTAGCCCATACGTACTCCAGTTTATTCTCCTTGCTCAGATAGGTTACGTCGAACGACTTGGCGAAGTTCTGACCCAGGAAGTGACTGGTACCTGCCTGCAGGGCCTTGCCGTCCTGCATCATCGCTTCGATACAGTAGGTATTCAGTGCACCGGCAAAGCGCTCGTTAGGCGACTTCACACCCTTGACAACAGGGATGGCCATCACCTTCTCGGCAAAGTCGGCATATACATCCAGCATCTGGCGTGCGTAGTCTTCGGCTTCCTCCTTGGTAGCATGGGCGGTATGACCCTCCTGCCAGAGGAATTCGGCTGTACGAAGGAACAGACGTGTACGCATCTCCCAACGCATGACGTTACACCACTGGTTGCACAGTATCGGCAGATCGCGATAGGACGAGATCCAGTTCTTATAGGTGGACCAGATGATGGTCTCCGAGGTAGGACGAATGATCAGTTCCTCCTCCAGTTTCGCGTTCTCATCTACGACTACACCACGACCGTTAGGATCGTTTTTCAGTCGGTGGTGGGTAACTACGGCGCACTCCTTAGCGAAACCTTCTACGTGCTCTGCCTCGCGGCTAAGGAACGACTTAGGGATGAGCAGCGGGAAGTAAGCGTTCTTGACTCCCTGCTCTTTGAAGCGGCGATCCAGTTCGGCCTGGATAGTCTCCCAGATAGCGTAGCCGTAAGGCTTAATCACCATACATCCGCGTACGGCACTCTGCTCCGCCAGGTCAGCTTTGACAACCAACTCGTTGTACCACTTGGAATAATCCTCCGAACGAGGGGTTAGTTTTTGAAAATTTGCCATATATGTTTTGTTCTTTTTTCGAAATCGGCTGCAAAATTACGAAAAATAAATGGAAAATGCAAGAAAAATTTGCGTATCTCAAAAAAAAGCCGTAACTTTGCACGCTTTTTCGGGTAAAAAGCACGTGAATTATTATTTATTAACTCCCGACAAGCGATTCGAGTAGTCGCAAGTCGGCTAACAAAACAACACAATTTTATGGCAACAAAGATTCGTTTGGCTCGTCATGGTCGTAAGGACTACGCTTTCTACCACATTGTAGTAGCTGACAGCCGCTCGCCACGTGATGGCAAGATTATCGAACGTATCGGTTCGTACAACCCTAACACCAATCCTGCAACCGTTGATCTGAAGTTTGATCGCGCACTGTACTGGGTAGGCGTAGGTGCACAGCCGACCGACACCGCACGCAACATTCTATCCGGTGAGGGCGTTATGCTGATGAAGCACCTCAACGGTGGTGTAGCTAAGGGTGCATTTAGCCAGGAAGAGGCTCAGAAGCGTTTCGACGCTTGGAAGGCTCAGAAGGACGCTAAGAATGGTAAGATCTCCGCTACCGAAGCTGACAAAAAAGCTGCTGCTCAGAAGGCACTGCTCGCTCAGGAGGTAGAGACCAACAAGGCAAAGGCTGCCGCAATCGCTGAGAAGCGTGCCGCTGCCGCTGCAGAGTTGGCTGCTGCTGCGCAGGAGGCTGCCAAGGAAGCTGCTGCCGCTGAGGCAGAGGCTAAGGGCGAAGAGGCTCCCGCAGAGGAGACCGCTGAGGCCTAAGGCGTTGACGGATTAAGAAATGAAAAATCTCGCATACATCCCGTACGCGAGATTTTTTTTCTCCACAAAAACCGCCCAATATTTGCGTATGTCGGAAAAAAGCAGTACCTTTGCACGCCAAATCGTAAATAAATCAACTAAAATATGTCATTACAATGTGGAATTGTGGGCTTGCCCAACGTAGGTAAATCGACCCTGTTCAACTGCTTGAGCAATGCCAAAGCACAATCGGCTAATTTCCCGTTTTGCACCATCGAGCCCAACGTGGGTGTCATCACGGTGCCGGACGAGCGACTCATCCGCCTCGGCGAACTCTGTAAGCCCGAGCGAGGCGTCATACCTACTACGGTGGAGATCGTAGATATCGCCGGACTGGTAAAAGGTGCCAGCAAAGGAGAAGGTCTGGGCAATAAGTTCCTGGCTAATATACGCGAGACCGACGCTATTATCCATGTGTTGCGTTGCTTCGACGACGATAACGTGGTGCATGTTGACGGTACGGTAGACCCTGTTCGCGACAAGGAAATCATCGATGCCGAACTCCAACTCAAGGACTTGGAGACCGTAGAGAGTCGTATTCAGAAATGCGAGAAAGCCGCCCGCGCCGGTGGCGACAAGCAAGCCAAACTGGCACTCGAAGTGCTGGAGAAATACCGCGAGGCCTTATCCCAAGGACGCAACGCACGCACCGTAGAACTGGACAACAAAGACCAGGAAGCCTGTGCCCGCGAGATGTTCCTGCTGACCAACAAACCCGTCATGTACGTATGCAACGTAGATGAGGCATCGGCCGTCAGCGGCAATGCGTACGTAGAAAAGGTGAAAGAGGCCGTAAAAGACGAGCACGCCCAAGTCCTCGTGCTGGCCGCTAAGATAGAGAGCGAGATCGCCGAACTGGAGACCTACGAGGAGCGCCAGATGTTCCTCGAGGAACTGGGTCTCACGGAGAGCGGCGTCAACCGGCTCATCAAGGCCGCCTATGCCCTATTGGACCTGCGCACCTTCCTTACTGCCGGTTCGGACGAAGTACGTGCCTGGACCTTTAAGGCCGGCTGGAAAGCACCGCAATGTGCGGGTGTGATCCATACTGATTTTGAGCGTGGCTTTATCCGTGCGGAGGTGATTAAGTACGACGACTTTATCGCCCTGGGCGGTGAGTCGCAATGCCGTGCTGCCGGTAAACTCGGCATCGAGGGTAAAGACTACCTGGTACAAGACGGAGATATCATGCATTTTTTGTTCAATGTGTGACAAAAAATGCAAATTAAAAATTAAAAATTAAAAATGATAGCAAACTTGCTCTCATATGGCTGGTGGGTGGCGGCGATACTGATCGTCGTGGGTTTTGTGGCACTCGTGAAGGGTGCTGACTGGCTCGTGGACGGTGCTTCGGCTATCGCGAAGCGCTTCGGTATCAGCGACCTAATCATCGGCCTGACAGTCGTAGCGTTCGGTACGTCGATGCCCGAATTTGTGGTGAACATGATTTCTGTAGCCGAAGGCAGTACCGATCTCGCCATCACCAATATCCTGGGATCGAATATCATCAATACCTTTGTCATTCTGGGTCTGACCGCACTGGTCTATCCCGTGGTGTCGCAAAAACGCAGTCGCGACTTCGATATCCCGCTATCGATCATAGCCGGTGTGTTTGTCTTTGCGGCCGTAGCGGTACAGAGTCCGTTCGGAGAAGAAGGCCGCGGTATCAGTCGCATGGGAGGTATTATGTTGCTCATCCTCTTCTGCTACTTCCTCTACAACACCTTCCGCCATGCTAAGGAGCATCCGGAAGAAATCCCGAACGATGAAGAGACGGTTGTGATGCGTCCGCTGAAAGCGATCGTGCTGATGCTGGTAGGTATTGCCGGACTGGTGATAGGCGGTGAACTGATCGTGAAGAGTGCGGTAGATCTCGCCTTGCGTTGCGGCGTAAGCGAAGCCGTCATCGGCCTTACAATTGTAGCCTTGGGCACTTCGCTGCCCGAACTGGCTACCTCGGTCATGGCGGCCTTTAAGCACAACTGCGATATCGCCCTGGGTAATGTGATCGGTTCGAATATCTTCAATGTCTTCTTTGTGCTGGCTACCAGTGCGACGGTGCGCCCCCTACCGGCATACGACGGTATTGAAACGGATGCCTGGATGGCTGCGCTGGGAAGTATACTGGTTTGGCTGATGCTCAAGACCAACAAAGAACGTGAACTCAAGCGCTGGGGAGGCGCCGTACTGCTGATCGTGTACGGGGGATACTTGGCCTATAGGTTGTTGAACGTATAACGTTCGCGGTCGAATAGCCAGCCCCACTTATTGAAATAACGGCATATGTTCCGGATATGAATCCAGAGCATATGCTTTTCTTTATAAGATGCCCGTGTATGTGCGTGCGTGATCGTCCATTCGGGATAGTAGAGCGTCAGCCAATGGCGATGAATCGTACGCGTGAGGTCGATATCCTCCGGGTACATAAAGTAGCGCTCGTCAAACAGTCGTGCTTCGAGCACCGCCTCCATACGCAGCATCATAAAGCACCCGCTCAGATACGGCGCATTTTGCGGACGACTGAGATCCAGGTCGCGCAACTCATAGCGGCGGTTACGACGCGCCATCAGCCATGCGGGCAGGAAGCGGCGACCAAAGACATCCAGCGGTGTCGGCAGACGCTTGGCCAGGTACTGCTGGGTGCCGTCGGGCGAAACGACACGCGGCATGAGTTGTCCTACCTCGGGATGCTGCACCATGAACGCATACATCGCATCGATATCCTCCGCACGAACCTGTATGTCGGCGTTCATCACCAGGTGGAACTCCGTGCGGTATAAAACGCTCTCGCGCAAGGCGATATTATGCGCACGACCGTAGCCCAGGTTAGCATCGTTGAATATGTATCGCACCTTGCGGTTATTGGCTATTAGCTCTTGGCTGTTGGCTTTCTGTTCGCTATTATCCAAGAGGTATATCTTGCGCAAGCACTTAATGCGCAACAACTCCTCTACAAGAGGCAGTACCTCTTGTTCCCACTGTGGATGATATAGTACGATCGAAATGTTGAGCATTGGTTGTATGTCGTTGGCCTTTCGTTTTCGGCTCCGGAGCCTACTCCGGTTTATCGTAGGAATTGCTTGATCTTGCGGAGTTGTTTGCAGGCCACGGTAATATAGCCCGCACCGATATGATTCTTCTTGAGCACGATATAGTCTTCCTGGGTCTTCGACAGACGTGCCTTGGTATTCTTGTTGCTCGCACCACCGATCTCCATCGATACAATCACTTCCGGGATATACCGGGAGGAATAACCGGCACTGAACAGCCGCAGCATCATGTCGTAGTCGGCCGAGATGCGGAACCACTCATCGTACGGTCCTACCTCTGCATACACCTTGCTGCGCACATATACCGTCGGGTGCGGCGGCATCCAGCCATACTTGAGGCTGCAGGGGTTGAACGGGTTGCTCTCCCAGTGACGCACCACGCGGTTGCCGTGGCAGTACTGCAAATCACCATATACGATATCCGCCTGGCTCGAACAGAAAGCCGCCGCGATATGTTCCAGCGAGTCGGGGGCAAAATAGACATCATCCGAATGCAGGAACCCGATGACCTCACCCGTGGCCATACGGATACCTTTGTTGATGGCATTATAGATGCCCTCGTCCGGTTCCGACACCCAGCGCACGTTCTTGTGCTTCCCCGCGTAGGCCTCGATGAGTTCGCGCGTACCGTCCGTAGAAGCTCCATCCACCAGGATATGCTCTATATCCGGGTAGGTCTGCGACTGCACAGAGGCCAGTGCACGCTGTAGGGTCTTGGCGCTGTTATAGGTGATGGTTATGATAGATATTTTCATATACTTGTTTTGTTTGTGCGTAGGTCTTGTCCCACGAGAATCGCTTGGCATTCTCCCGACCTGCAGCTATGATTTCTTGTGTCGATTGCGAGAGCAGTTGTCGTACCCGTTCCGCCATGGCTGTGGCCATACGTGCCGGTGTATCATGCGCTACGAGCAAGCCGCCTTCGCCTATTACCTCCGGTATCGACGAGGCGTTTTGTGCAACGACCGGACATCCTGCCCGCTGTGCCTCCAGTACGGGCAAACCGAAACCCTCATAATCCGAGGGGTAGAGTAGGCATAGGGCCTCGTTGTATAGCCGGTTGAGTTGTTCGGGGGTTACGTCTCGAGCCGTCACCAGCCTAAGGCCGGTTTGTCGCGCCACCTCTTGCGCCAGGTCATACCGCTTATACGCCGCCGTACTGTTGCCTACATAGAGCAGGTAACCCTGTTTCTCCACTTCGGGTAACGGACGATACACCTCACTCACGCCGTTGGGCACGATATGTATGCGCGCCTCGTCCACCCAGGGGTAGCACCGCAGCAGGTCGCGCTTGGTGTTGCGGCTAATACATATGACGGCCTCGCTATGCCGTAAGGCGCGCTGTTCTTCCCATAGATGCACCGCCTTCGCCGGTCCATGACGGTAGAAATGATACGTGAGGTCGTGCACGGTGGTGACGTTATACACCTGTTTTTGCGGCAGGATGCGGAAGTAGGACGAGTGGAAGATAGCGGGTGGGTCTGCCTTGTAATCCGGTATCCGGTAACGCTCCAATCGCCGCAGCGTGCGATCACGATAGTCGAGTTCGGTCAACTGCAAGTCCTGGTCCTCCCTCGCACGCGACAGCAGTTCCTGCCACACCACGGAGATTCCCCCGTAGCGCTGCAGCGCAAAAATAATATTATCGGCTATTACTTTCAAATTTATGATTCCAAATTGATGATTTTAAGCCACTGAGGCATGATGACGGATTCGCTATAGGTCTGTTGCGCAAAAGCTTGTGCTTTTCGGGCACGCTCAGCGGCTTCTTCGGGATGGTCTATCGCGTAGGCCATCTGTTGGCTCAGGGCATCCGCATCGCCGGCGGCTACAAGCCATCCGCGTTCCGCAGCGAGCAGTTCAGCCGGTCCGTGCGGACAGTCGAACGCCACGCACGGCAGTCCGCACCACATAGCCTCTATCAACGCCAAGGGCAGTCCCTCATAACGGCTGGAGAGCACAAAGAGCGAAGCCGCCGCATATTCCCGGGCGACGTTCTCTGTACGTCCGGCCAGCGTGACCCGACGCAGCGACAACCGGTCTATCTGCTGCTCCAATTCCCCGCGTCTCGGTCCTTCGCCTACGATACGAAGTGTCCAGTCGGGATGCGCCGTTTCTATTGTTTGCCAAGCCCGTAACAGCAGATCAAAACCTTTCTGCTCATGCAGTCGTCCTACGGCGAGCACCGTCTTCTGTTTGGCGGTTTTCGGTAGCAGTTGCCCGTCCAGGCTGCAGGGATTCGGGATGACCTGTACGTTGCGGCATCCCGCCTGCTGCCAGTCGGCCCGGTCGGCTTCGGTGAGTACGACGAGACGCTCCATGGGCTTGACGGCACGCACCAACTGGCTGGTACGGATACGCCCCAGTAGCGACCAGAACAGGCCGCTATGATTGGCCATAAGCAACTGGTGGCGCTGGTCCTTGGCAAAGTGCATCTCAACGATGGTGCGACACGGCAGCGAACGCAGGAAAGCGATCTCTTTGCCGCAAAGCGAGATACAGAGGTCTATTTGTGCGTGACGGATATAGTCCGTTAAGGCCTTTTTGTACCGATGCATACGGCGCATATGCCCAAGCCACTTACTGAGTAGCGGTTTCCGATAGTCCGCATCAAAGTCGATATCGAGCGGCACAACCTTCACCCGCTTATCCAGCGGGAAATAGACCGCCTTGTGCGCTTGAGGAACCCGTTCGGTGGTAAGGATGCTAATCTCGTGCTCGGTATGCGCCGCGAGCCAGTTGACCTTCTGCGTTAGTACGCGCTCCATGCCGCCGGCATTGTACAGATGAGGGATACAATAGAGGATGTTCATCGGTTCGCCTCCTTTCTTGTAATGCCCATGATGATGGCCAGTAGTAGCAGGCTCCAGGTTACCAGGCGCGGGTCGAACAACAGCGGTGCACGCGGATAGATGAGGGCATGGCCGACCAGAAGGAAGTACATTAGGTACCAGTACGGACTGTATTTCGCCCGATAATAACTCTCCTTGACCCATACGCCGATGAGGAACATGGCCAGCGCTGTGCCTACGGTACCGAACGAACGATACGCCTCGCCTATCATGTTCGTGCCGGTTCCCCAAGTAGCATTCGGACCCAGGAACAAATACGTCGGCAGGTCGCCGCCGTGTAACATCTGAGGCGGCAGGTCGGAATGCGAGACGATATATCCCGCCAGTCCCGGAATAGGCGAACTCAGGTCGAGCGACATACCCGTAAACCAGCTTAGGTCATTCTCCTGCGCCCAACCGAAGAGGCGGAAGAGGTTGACTTCATTGACGATCAGGTCCTCGTAGATATCCCAAAACTCCTGCAACCGGGTATGCGCCAGTTTCTGTTGCCATGCGCTGAAGTTTAGTCCCTCGGTGCGCAAGGTCATCACGAGGAACAGCACCAGCGAACCACCGGCTATTACGCCTGCGACCTGCCACCATTTCAGGTGATAGACATACATGCTGAAACCGACGATCAGGATGAGCGCCAGACCTACCGCCAACTGACGGCTACCCGTCGAGAGCAGGATGAGCATGAACGCCAAAACGACCAGCAGATAGAACCACCACTGCTGCTTCGGCAGCCGGAACAGGAAGATGGCCATCAGGTAGCAACCGATGGTGAAGATATTATTGAAATAACTGTAGATGCCTACCTCACGCAAGTTCGCACCATCCGCATAGACACTTTGCAATGCGGTCCATCCGCCCGTCGCAACAAACAGCACCCAGGCGGCTATCGTAACGGCAAAGAAGAACAGGTACTGACGTATCGTAATCGTAAACGTAGGTTCAGCGGGTTCTTCGCGTTGCAGTTGCAGTAGTCGTGTTGCCCCCAGCAGGTACCATGCATAGCCAAAGTAGGCCAAGGCCGTCGCCCGCGTCACGTAGTTGTCGTTGAACGAAAAACTGAAGAACGACCAGTAGATGCGTTCCGTGGGGGCGTAAAAGACCGGATAAACAAAGTTGACGAGGAAGAACGAGATAGCAAAGAATAGTTCAAAGCCCAACCAGTTCTGGCGCTTGTTTGTCGCAAAAAAGAGCACATTCTGCGTCAAAAAAAGCGTCATAAGCGTCACGCAATAGTCGTAACTATAGGTCCACGGCGCCTTGATATACAGCACCGTTGCCACGATCGCAAACGCTATATTTAACAGGTAGGTGAGCATCAGCCGTTGATTTTCTCCATGATACGTGTTAGCATATATAGCCAGTAGGCCGGTCGGCCGAACTCCTCTTCTTCGCGCCAGGCCCGCATGGCTCGTTCGCGTCCCTCGGGCGTGACGGCCGGTTGATGAATGGCACGCCAATGGTAACCGCAAGCCAGCACGCGCTCCGGCCAACTGAGTCGCAACCGGCGGTTCATCCGGTCGTAGATGGCATGATCCTGCTCCATGTTCCGCCCAAGGCTCTCTGCTGAGCCCGACACTTTATGCGGGTGCTGGCGAAAACTGTTCATCTCCTTAGCCAGGTAACCTACCGTTCCCTGCATCGCTATCTCGATCCAGAACAACCGGTCGCCGCTGGCGGGGTACTTCTCCACCTCCCGCATATCTACCTGCATTGCCGCATCGCGACGGAAGACCACGGCGCTGGCATTGCATACATAGCTGTAGCCCAGTAGGTAACGACGCACAAACACTTCGCCCGCCATCAGGAAGTCGTGTTGCCATATGCCGGTGGTGGAAGTCAGCAAAGGATACCCCAACGTATCGATCTTACGACTATGGCAGAAAGCCATCACAGCGCCTGAGTTATCCAGTCCCTGCACCAGTTGCGAGAGCATCTCCGGCGCAGCTAGATCGTCGCTCTCGGCAATCCATACGTAGTCGCCCGTCGCTTCCTGTAGACCGCGTTCCCACTGACGGAAGGTGTTGCCCGAATTGCGGTCGTTCACCAGCAGCGTCTTCACTTCCGGCCGCTTGGCATATTCTTGCAAAATAGCAACGCTCTCATCCGTAGAAGCATCATCCAGGAGGATAATTTCCTTCTGAGGATAATCCTGCGCGAAGATACTATCCAGCCGCTCACGCAAATACCTTGCGTGGTTATAGTTAGGAACTATGATGCTTACTTTTTTCACTTGCGTACAAACTAGCGTGCAAAGGTACAAAAAAAAACGCACATACGCAAATTTATGTGCGTTTTTTTTACATTAGCCTCCAGCCTTTCGCCTTTAGCCGTTACTTAGCCATTAGCCGTTCTGGGCGTCGTAGGTGTCGCCGCAGACTTTCCAGAGATAGGCGCGGAGGGTCTTCTTGCCGCCGGCCGTGTCCTTCTGGGCCTCGAAGGCTTCGCGATCAGTAGCGATCGTGGAGAGGTTCTTCATACGGGTGTTGACAGCCGCCTGTACAGCGGTGAAGCGGGTACGAGCTGCGAGCTCGTTCTG
>JAFZNG010000001.1 GCA_017551025.1 Paludibacteraceae bacterium
GCGTTTCCTTAACTTTGTGCAGTAAATATTACAAAAGTGTACAAATTTTGCATTTTTTTGCTTAAAAATTTGCATATGTCAAAAAAAAGCAGTACCTTTGCACTCGCTTTTGAAAAAGAAGTAAAACAGCCCAAAAACTGCACAAACAGTCCTAAGGCTGGACGGTATTTGAAATTGCTAACTAACTGATTGTAAATCAGGAAGAAGAGTCATACGGCGGAACGGGTTTCTCGCGAGTTCGAGTCTCGTCCGCACCGCTTCTCTTTTCGGAGAGAAAAGCCAGCGAAAGCTGGTTTCCTTTTCAAAAAGCAATGGTCCATTAGCTCAACTGAATAGAGTACCACACTACGGATGTGGGGGTTGCAGGTTTGAATCCTGCATGGATCACAAGACAAAAAAGAAAACGTGTCTGAAAATTTATTTTCAAGCACGTTTTTTTATTTTGGCTTGTAAGACGTCACACCGAAGGGTGACGGATTACGAAGCAATCCTGCATGTGTTCTCGAAGAAATCCTGCATGGATCCAATTTGCCTACTCATGAAACGCACATACCTTATCCTCCTGTTTTGTTGCTTCTGCGCCCTGTTATCGGCACAGACTCCCTTGGATTATGCAGTCGAGCTGACTCAGTCCGCTCTTTCGGCGATGGAAGACGGTGCCTACGAGGATGCGGAGCAGGATTTGTTGGAAGCCCTGCAACTGCGTGATGATGCGGTAGGTAGGCGTCATTCGCTTTATCTGGCCTCGCTCAATGATTTGGCAAATCTCTACCGACGGATGCGTCGTTATCAGGAGGCGGAGCAGTATTATCTCTCGGCGCTCGAGATACGTCGCTCGCTATCGGGTGAGCATCACCCGGACTATGCCGTGCTGCTCAACAACCTCAGTGCGCTCTATGCCGAGCAAGGACGCTTTGCCGAGGCGCTCCGCATGCAGCAGCAGGCACTCGCCATCCAGGAAGAGGTACAAGGCCGGCAGTCGCTTTCGTATGTTATTGCCCTGAATAACCTCAGTCAGTTATGTAAGGAGACGGGCGATTACGCCAACGCGATGCTGTATGCCGAGCAGGCTGTGGCTGTCGGTCGTGAGATCATGGATGAAAATGATCCTACCTACGCCACCTTGCTCAATAATATAGGTCTGCTGATGAATCTCACGGGTGATTATGACAATGCTATCCGCCATCAGCAACAGTCGCTCGAAACGCTTCGTCTGACCAAGGGAGAAGCACATCCGGACTATGCAGTCGCTCTCAATAACCTGGCTAATATCTATGCCGACAAAGGGGATTATGCGGAGGCGGAACGCTGTTACCGTCGTGCGTTGGATATCCAGCGCCAATCGATAGGTGAATATCACCCGGAATATGCGGCCACGCTGAGCAACATAGGGGCTATTTACGATGCGCGAGGGGAATACACCGAGGCGGAGCAGTATTACCGTCAGGCCCTGGAGATACGTCGTGAGGTGCTGGGAGAAGAGCATCCCGACTATGCCAATTCGCTGAATAATCTGGGTGTTCTCTATATGGAGAAGACCGATTATGCCAAAGCGGAACAATGTTACCGTCAGGCCTTGGAGATTCGACGCAAGACCTTAGGAGAGAATCATCCTGATTATGCCCTTTCGCTCAGCAATCTGGGTTCGCTGGCCATCGCAATAGGGGATTATGCCTTGGCGGAAGATTATTTCCGTCAGTCGATGCGCATCAAGCAGCAAATCGTAGGTGCCAGTCATCCGGACTATGCCCTGGCGCTGAATAACATGGCCATGCTTAGCAACGAGCGAGGACAATTGCAGGAGGCCGAACGGTACTATTTAGCAGCGATAGAAATCCTGCGTACTTCCTTGGGCGAGCGCCATCCGGCGTATGCCACGGCGCTCTGTAACCTGGCTGTGCTGTATGACAAGATGGACCATCCCGAGCAGGCGGAGCAGTATTATCTGGAGGTGCTGTCCATCCAGCGCGAGAGCTTGGGTGAACGGCATGCCGATTATGCCCGAACGCTCAATAACCTGGGTGCCCTCTATGGCAATCATGGCGATTATGCCAAGGCGGAGCAGTATTACCGTCAGGCATTGGCTATCTGGCGTGAGGTATATGGCGAGGAGCATCCTTCCTATGCCGTATTACTGGATAATATCGCCCAGCAGCAACTGGCTACCGGTCATGCTGCTGAGGCGGATTCTCTGTATCGGCAGAGTGCTTCGATCTACAAAGAGATGTATCTCAGTGCCCTGGATTATATGTCGGAGAAGCAACGTGCTTCCTATTGGCAGATGATACAGCGCAAATATGCCGAGACCTATCCTGTGTACGTGATGAACCGCTATAAATCGCATCCAGAGGTGAGCAGTTTTGCCTACGACAACGAGCTGTTTATCAAGGGACTGCTCCTCAACTCATCGACCCGGATACGTTATTCCATCCTGGAGAGCGGTGACGACCAACTTATTGCACGTTGGCGCATGCTCAACGATGAGCGTCATCAACTCATGAGTCTTCAGCAGCGTAATCCGCAGTCTTCGGACTTGGCCACCCACCGTCGGCGGGCAGAAGATATCGAGAAGCAACTGATTGCCTCCAGTGCCGCCTTCCGTGAGAATAGAGCGCAGTGGTATATTCGTTGGCAGGATATCCGCCAGTCGCTCCGGCCGGGGCAGGTAGCCATAGAGTTCTTCGTGGCTCCAATCCGAGAGGACTCGGTAGTCTATTGCGCCCTGCTGTTGCGTGCGGACAGCGAATCTCCTCTGCTGCTACCGCTCTTTGAGGAACATGCTGCGCAGCGCTTGATTCATACGGCGACAGAAGGCTTGGTCAATCAGACCTACGCAGCCGAAGATAACGGACAAGCGCTTTCGCAACTTATTTGGGGCAAACTCCTGCCTCATTTACATGCGGGCGAGGTGGTCTTCTTTGCTCCGACGGGTCTGCTCCATCAGTTGGCTATCGAGGCACTCCCGTATAATGACGAGAGTACCATCGGTGACCTGTACAACCTGGTGCGTCTGTCCTCTACGCGCGAACTGTTGGCTCCTTCTCAGGACATCCACCATGCCTCAGCGACGCTGTATGGCGGTATTCAATATAGCACAGCCTCATCAGATCCTATTCGCTATCTACCCGGTACGCTGCGCGAAGTAGAGCAGATTGCCGCCCTCTTAACGGGTAACGGTCTGGATGTACAGATACGCTCTGCGATGGATGCTACGGAAAGTTCTTTTCTGTCGCTCGCCGGACAGCGGCGCAATATATTGCATATCGCTACCCACGGTTTCTTCCATCCGGACAACCATCCACGTTATTCCGATACCGATCGTCGGGCTACTTCGCTCAGCGAGACGGGCGTGGTGCAGACCTTCACGCGTGATCCGCTGACGCGCTGCGGACTGCTGATGGCGGGGGCGGATATGCAGGACGAAACAGGCGTGCTGACCGCCAAGGAGATCTCGATGGTGGATCTGCGCGAGACCAATCTGGTGGTGCTCTCTGCGTGCGAAACAGGGCGTGGTGAACTGACCGGCGATGAGGTTTATGGCCTGCAACGTGCTTTTAAGATGGCGGGCGCCAAGACCATTATCATGTCGCTCTGGCCGGTGAATGATGCGGCCACGCAACTACTGATGACCGAGTTCTACCGCAACTGGATTGAGCGCCGCCAATCGAAGCGCCAGGCCTTCCGCAATGCACAAAATACCGTCAGGGAACGATTCGAAGAACCCGTCTATTGGGCAGGCTTCATCATCCTGGATTAGAATTGTCGCGCTTGCAGGTAGAGCGGGATAGAGATCGCCAGGAATACGAAATTAGGTATCCAGGCCGACATAAACGGTGACATGACACCGCTGACAGAGAAGGTCGTGCTGACGGTAGAGAAGAGGATATACAGCGCCGTGAGTACTAAGCCTATTCCCAGGTTCTTACCCATACCTCCCCGTACTTTACGCGAAGACATCGTCACGCCCAGCAGGGTCATGATAAACGCCCCGAGCGGCGAAGCCCAACGCTTGTGATACTCGGTCTCAAAGGCCTGGATATTACCCGTGCCACGCGCTTGCTGTTTGTCCATGTACTCGCGCAGTTCGGGATTGGTCATCTGTTGCGCCAATTCCGAGGTGATAAACAGATCCTCCGGTTCGATCAGCAGGGTGGTGTCGATACGCGGATAGTTGACCATCATCTCGTGCAGTCCGTCAAAGGTGCGCGTCACGCAAGTCTCCATATGCCAGCGGTAGCACGAGTCGTAGACGATACGGTCGCAGGTAGTACGCGAGACAAGCGTCTTGCCGTCGAAATGTTCCAGGGAGGCACGGTAACCGATACCGGAGTGTTTCTGTAGCGTCTCAATATAGAGAATGGTGCCCGGGGTGATCTCTGCTTGTACGTTGCGGGCATTCGTGGGACTGAAATGCTCTACGTACTTATCCGTGAAGGCCAGCATCTTGCCGCTGGCGTGCGGGATGATGTAACCGCCCAACCAAAACGACAGGCCGAAGAGCAAGGTGGCCGAGATGAAATACGGCAGCATTAACCGCCTGTAACTCATACCGGCAGCATGCATGGCGATAATCTCGGAATTACCCGCCAACTTGGACGTGAAGAAGATGACGGAGATGAATATGAATAGCGAACTAAACATATTCATGTAGTAGGGGATGAAGTTGAGATAGTAGTCGAAAATAATCTCCTTGAGCGGGATTTGCGACTCAAAGAAGTCGTCCATCTTCTCGGTGATGTCAAAGACGATAGCTATCGACAGTATCAGCACCAGGGAGAAGAAGAACGTCCCCAAAAACTTACGGATAATATATAGATCCAGTCGCTTCATCTATTGCTTACAGTCGTTTCATCAGGTCGGGCATGACACCGGCTTTCCATGCGCTAAAGTCTCCGGCAAGGATATGCTGACGCGCCTGACCAACCAGGTCCAGATAGAAAGCGAGGTTGTGGATCGACAACACTTCCAATCCGAGCATCTCCTGAGCATGAATCAGGTGACGCACATACGCCCGACTGTAGGCATGGTCTACGTACGAACAACCTGTCGGGTCGAGTTCGGTGAAATCATCCTCCCATTTCTTGTTGCGCAGGTTCATCACGCCTTGCCAGGTGAAGATCATGCCGTTTCGTCCGTTACGGGTCGGCATGACGCAGTCGAACATATCTACGCCGCGCTCGATGGCTTCCAGTATATTCCACGGCGTACCAACGCCCATCAGATAACGAGGCTTCTCTTCCGGTAGAATATCGTTGCAAACCTCTATCATGTCATACATCACCTCCGTCGGTTCGCCTACGGCCAGTCCGCCGATGGCGTAGCCGTCGCGATCCAGGTCGCGCAGTCGCTTGCAGGCTTCCTGGCGCAAGTCGCGATACGTACATCCCTGTACGATAGGGAAGAGGTGCTGCCGATAGCCGTATAGGTCCTCGGTACTATCGAAACGGGCGATACAACGATCCAGCCAGCGGTGGGTACGTTCCATCGAATTCTTGGCGTAGGTCTTGTCGGCCGTACCCGGACAGCACTCGTCGAAGGCCATCATGATATCCGCACCTATCTCACGCTCGATATCCATGACCGATTCCGGGGTGAAGAGCAGTTTACGGCCGTCGATATGACTGGAGAAGCGTACGCCTTCCTCGGTCATCTTGCGAATGTCGGTCAGCGAGAAGACCTGAAAACCGCCGCTGTCGGTCAGTATCGGTCGGGTCCATCCCTCAAAGCGATGCAGACCACCGGCCTTGCGCAGTATCTCTGTGCCCGGACGCAGGAAGAGGTGATACGTGTTGCCCAGGATGATCTGGGCGTGGATATCGTCCTCCAGTTCATGGCGTTGTACGCCCTTGACCGTTCCTACCGTGCCTACGGGCATGAAGATAGGTGTCAGTATATCGCCGTGGTCGGTATGGATGATACCGGCTCTGGGACCTACGCCCTTCGCCTCACTATGTAGTTCAAAAAAACGCATACTAGTCATCTAGTTGTCTAGTCGTCTAGCCGACAAGTTTATTATTTACCGGAAATACGATACTCGGTTTAAACGCCTTTGCCTCTTCGGGCGTCATCATCGCATAGGCCATGATAATCACCGTATCCCCTACGTTTACGAGGTGGGCTGCGGCGCCGTTGATACAGATACAACCTGATCCGCGGCGTCCGGGGATGACATAGGTCTCCAGTCGGGCACCGTTGGTGTTATCCACCACTTGTACCCGCTCACCGGCATAGATATTCGCCGCCTCCATGAGGGCCTCGTCGATGGTAATCGAACCGACATATTCCAGGTTGGCCTCCGTCACTTGTACCCGATGGATCTTGGATTTCAATATATTCAAAAGCATAATTCAGTAATTTTCTTAACTCTTTTCTTCTAATACCTGTTGGGCTCGTTTGAGCGCAACGTGTATGTTCGGACAGATATTCTCCGGATTCATCATCTGCTCGATACCACCCTTGAGCAACTGGTGGTGGACATGCTCCTTTACACCGGATAGGATGATGGTGATACCTTCGTTATGCGAACGCTGGATGAGCATGGACAGGTTGTGCATAGCCGTAGAATCTACAAACGGCACCTTACGCATACGGATGATACGTATCGGGTATTTCTCGCCCGAGACATGCGTCATGATATCGTCAAACTTGTTGGCGATGCCGAAGAAATACGGACCGTCGATTTCGTACACCTCTACGCCATCCGGGATGATCAGATGTTCCAGGTTGGACTGGATATCGGTATCTTCGTTCGGGTCAATCTCCTTGTGCAGGGTGCGGATATGTGTCTGTTCGCTGGTGCGCATCAAGAAGAGCACCAGTGCCAACAGGATACCTACCTCGATCGCTACCGTGAGGTCGAAGATGACGGTCAAAAAGAAGGTGATCAGCAGTACCCATAGGTCGCGATTCGGATGCTTGATGAGTCCGCGTATCGTCTTCCAACCAGACATCGAGTAGGCTACCATGATCAGCACGGCGGCCAGGCAAGCCATCGGTATCATACCTACCAGTCGTCCCAGGAACAGCAGTACCAACAGCAGTACGACGGCATGGATGATGCCGGCCACGGGGGTGCGACCACCGTTGTTGATATTGGTCATCGTACGCGCGATAGCACCTGTAGCCGGAATACCGCCGAAGAAAGGTACGACCAGGTTGGCTACACCCTGGGCAATCAGTTCGGTATTGGAGTTGTGCTTGTCGCCAATCACACCGTCGGCTACCATGGCCGAGAGCAGGCTCTCAATGGCGCCCAGCATGGCGATAGTAAAGGCCGCCGGGAAGAGCTGCTGGATGAGCGTGAAGAACGATTCGCCATCGGTCAGTTCCAGCGAAGGCATATGCGGTGCGGGAATACCCTGCGGCAGGGCGTACAAATCGCTGATGGTCTGCAGTCCGGCTATACCCCAGGATGCGGGTGCCCAGGTGCGGAGCAACCATACGGCCAGCGTGGCAAGTACGATAGCGGCCAAGCTACCTGGGATGCGCTTGGTGATACGCGGCATGAAGATGCATATCATGAGTGAGAACATACCGATGCCCAACGCCCACCAGTTGATATCAAAATGCCGGGCATAGTAGATCCACTTATCCACGAAGTTAGCCGGTACGTTGCTCAGCCCGAGACCGAAGAAATCATTCATCTGGGTCGAGAAGATCGTCACGGCAATGCCGGCCGTAAAGCCTACAATAACGGGGTAGGGAACGAACTTGATGACCGAACCCATACGGGCCAGACCCATCAGTATCAAGAGCAGTCCTGCCATGATGGTGGCAATCATCAGTCCCGACAGACCGTACTGCTGGATGATACCGTATATGATCACGATAAATGCGCCTGTCGGACCGCCTATCTGCACCTTGCTGCCGCCAAATAGCGAGATCAGCAGGCCGGCGATGATAGCGGTCACCAGACCTTCCGTCGGACCAACGCCTGAGGAAATACCAAAGGCGATGGCTAACGGGATGGCTACGATGCCGACAATGATGCCTGCCAGGGCATCCTGAGCGAACTTGCGACCGTTATAGTGACGCAAGGTCTGGAACAGTTTCGGCGAAAAAACGTCTTTTAATGCGTAGTGCATAATGTTTCTACAGCTTTCTTAGTAATTTCATCATCGCGCTCAAAGAGCGGGAAGAATCCTTTGTCACCCAATATATTACGTACGATATAGGCATGCAGCAAACGTATGGTGAGCGGTGCGGACTTGGCGATTTGTGCCTCATCGGGCTCGATGTCTTTTTGCTTGGCGTATGCCACAAACTCGCGCAGCAGGTTTTGGCTCTTCAGGTACTGCTCCAGCGACTGCCAGTCTTTGTACTGCGCCAGTTGCTTGCGATGCTTGTCGGTATATTGGTATGCAAATTGGTAGGTGTATGCGAGGTTGACGCAGCGGTTGAACCACGGCGTGTTGAGCGTGGTGTCACGTCCTACGAATACGTCCGGCATGATACCGCCGCCACCGTGTACGACGCGGCCCGACTTGGTGTAGTAGGTCGTGGTGTCTTTGTAGTGGATACTGTCGGCGGCAAACATCTCGCCGTGGTCGTAGCGCTCGTTCATGTCGCGGTAATAGTCCTCCTGGTCGCCCAGTTCGTAGGGTTTCTGTACGCAACGGCCGGAAGGCGTATAGTAACGTGCGACGGTGATACGCACCTGAGATCCGTCACTGAGGTTGAAGGGTTGCTGCACGAGTCCCTTGCCGAACGAACGGCGACCGATGATAGTGGCGCGGTCGTTGTCCTGCATCGCGCCGGCGAAGATCTCGCTGGCCGAAGCCGAGTACTCATCCACCAGTACGGCGAGCGGTACGTCCTGGAAGCGCCCCAAGCCGTTGGCCTTGGCCTCGTAGCGCGGATAACTGCGTCCCTCGGCATAGACGATCATCTCGTCTTTCTTCAGAAATTCATTGGCCATCTTGATCGCCTGATCCATATAGCCGCCCGAGTTCTCGCGCAGGTCGATAATATAGCGGTCAGCTCCTTCACTGCGCAGTTCGGCCAGGGCGGTAATAAACTCGCGATAGGTGGTCTCGGCAAACTTGTTGACGCGAATGAAACCGATCTTATGCTTACCGGCAGGGATGATGAACTTGGCATCTACCGAGGTAACCGGTATGTCGCCGCGCGTCACAGTATAGGTCAGCAATTCTTTCACACCCGAACGCTTGATACCCAGTTTGACTTTCGTGCCTTTCGGACCACGCAGGGTGTGCAGGACTTTCTCGTTGTTGATTTTCTTACCTACAAACAGCGAGTCATCTACCGTGATGATCTTGTCGCCGGCCAGCACGCCGATGCTCTCGCACGGACCACCCGGGATGACAGCCACTACGGAGACGGTATCCTGCATGATGCTGAATTGCACACCGATGCCCGAGAACGAACCTTGCAGTTCGGAATTGGTCAATTCCAGGTCTTCCTTGGGGATATACGAGGAGTGCGGATCCAGTTTCTGGATGATATCCTGCATCACTTCCTCGGTGATGCTATCAATATCCAGTTGGTCCACGTAGCTCTGCGCCATGATATGCAAGAGTTGGTCTACTTTCGACTGATCTTGGGCATAGATCTGACCGTTATGTACGTAGAAGCGCTGTTGCGCATTGGCTTTGTTATTGAGGGCATGTCCGATCAGAAACCCGATCATCAGACATACGACGGTCACGGTAGGTAAGATGTATTTTTTCATTTACGATGGGACGATTTACAATTTACGATTTAGGATTGTTGGTCGTTGAGATGTACCACCTCGATACCGGCTTTGCGCAGCAAATCTACGCCGTCCATGAGGCGGTATTCCTCTCCGTATACAACACGCTTGATACCCGCTTGGATGATCAGCTTCGAGCACTCCAGACACGGACTGGCCGTGACGTAAAGCGTCGCGCAGTCCGACGAGTTGTTGGAGCGGGCAACCTTGCTGATCGCATTCGCTTCGGCGTGCAGTACGTAGGGATACGACACGTTGTTTTCATCTTCACAGACGTTCTCAAACCCCGACGGCGTACCGTTGTAGCCGTCGGAGATGATCATCTGATCCTTTACGAGCAATGCCCCTACCTTGCGGCGCACGCAGTAGCTGTTCTCAGCCCAGGTGCGTGCCATGCGCATGTAGAGGTAGTCGCGACGGGTTTGCTTGTCCATGATTAGAGCAGACTGTTAATCTTTTGTTCGAGAGTAGCTTCGGGGCATGCGCCTACGTGGCGGTCTACCAGTTCGCCGTTCTTGAAGAACAGCATCGTAGGAATACTCATGATGCCGTATGCTTCGCACGACTCGGGGTTCTCGTCTACGTTGAGTTTGCCTACCAGTACGCGGCCATCGAATTTCTCGGCCATCTTATCTACGATAGGTGACATCATGCGGCATGGACCGCACCAGGTGGCCCAGAAATCTACTACTACGGGTTTGCCCTCAGCGAGCAATTCTTTAAAACTTTGATCAGTAACGTTGAGTGTCATAATGTTTTTGTATTTAAATGTTTGATAGTTATTCGTTTTTGTTCGGGACGCTCCAGTAGCATATCTACCACCTCGTCCTCCAGATAGGTCTGTATCGCACGCTTAACCGGTCGTGCACCCTTTTGCGGGTCGTATGCCCGGTCGAGCAGTTCGAGTTGTACGTCCTCGGTGAGCACCAATTGATGGCCCGTCTTGCGCATACGTTCCTTGAGTTGACTCACCTCTATGTTAATAATGCGCGCGAGTGCGTTGCGCGTGAGAGGGCGGAAAATAACAACGTTATCCAGTCGGTTGACAAACTCCGGTGGGAAGGTCTTCTCCAGGGCTTTCATCAGGGTCTGACGCGTCGCTTTCTCATCCATCTCGCTCTGGGTAAAGCCGATGCCGCCACCGAAGTCTTTGAGTTGGCGCGTACCGACATTACTGGTCATGATGATGATCGTGTTCTTGAAGTCCACCTCATGGCCTTGACGGTCGGTCAGTCGGCCTTCGTCTAACATCTGCAGCAGTACGTTGAAGATATCGGGGTGGGCTTTTTCTATCTCGTCAAAGAGCACCACGGCGTAGGGTTTGCGCCGCACGGCTTCGGTGAGTTTACCGCCGTCCTCATGGGCTTCGTATCCCGGAGGTGCTCCTACCAGCAGGGATGCCGTATGTTTCTCCGAGAACTCCGACATGTCGAAGCGTATCAGGGCTTCGCGCTGCCCGAACATCTCTTCGGCCAGGCATTGCGCCAGGTGGGTCTTGCCGACACCCGTCGGGCCGAGGAAGAAGAACGTACCGATCGGACGGCGCGGGTCGCGCAGACCGAGACGGCTACGCTGGATGGCACGTACGACGGCCTCGACGGCTTCGTCCTGACCTACAACATGCTCCAGCAGTCGGTTGCTCATCGTGCGCAAGCGCTCGCTCTCGCTATGCTCTACGCGCTGTACGGGTACGCCGGATATCATGCTTACTACCGATGCTACCTCTTGCTCCGTGATCTCCTGCAACCGGTCTTGCGGTTCGTCCAGGGCTTTCTGGCGGGCATGAGCACGTGCACCTACCTCGTCCATTACGTCGATGGCTTTGTCCGGGAAGGCACGGTCGGTGAGGTAGCGTTCGCTCATCTCAACGCAGGCCTTGAGCACCTTGTCGGGATAGACTACGCGGTGGTACTGCCCGTAATGTTCGCGCAGTTGCTCCAGGATATGCAGGGTCTCGTCGGTAGTGGTCGGACGGACGGTTACTTTCTGGAATCGGCGCTCCAGGGCACCGTCTTTCTCAATCGACTTGGCATACTCTGCCGTGGTGGTCGCACCGATACACTGTACTTCGCCGCGAGCCAGGGCAGGCTTGAGTATATTCGCGGCATCCAGCGATCCTTGGGCATTACCCGCACCCATAAGCGTATGTATCTCATCGATGAAGAGAATGATATCGGGGTGGTGCTGGAGTTCCTGGAGCACGGCTTTCATGCGTTCCTCAAACTGACCGCGATAGGTTGTGCCGGCCACCATCGATGCGAGATCGAGCGTGATGATACGCTTGCCTTTCAGCGCTCCGCCTTCGCCCGAGACGATACGTAGCGCCAGTCCTTCGACAATGGCCGATTTGCCTACGCCGGGGTCACCGATGAGGATGGGGTTGTTCTTCTTGCGTCGGCTTAGTATCTGCACGACGCGTTCTATCTCTATGTCACGTCCTACGACGGGGTCGAGTTTTCCCTCTTGGGCCATCTTGCTCAGGTCGCGTCCGTACTTATCCAGTGCGGAGGTCTTGCCGTAGTTCTCCTTGCTGCCGGGTTTCGGACCACCTACATAGCTGGCCTCCCGGCTACGGCCTTCCTCTTCGGGGGCTTTCTGCTCGGGTTGGATACGCGGCTGTTTATACAGTTCGGCGATACGCGGGAAGTCGATCTGCCAGATCTGCTCCAGGTAACCTGCACAACGGTTGATTTGTTCGCGCAGGATGGCCATCAGCAGGTGAACCGACCCGACGGCATCGGCACGGTATTCGCGGGCGATACCTTCACTGATTCGCAGGATACGTTCGGTCTGGCTGCTGCGTTTGATAGCCGTCACCAGGTTTTGTGACTCCTTGCGCAGCGCACCGTCGAGTTGCTCTTTCGCACTCGCGGTATCGAGTCCGGCCTTCTGTAGCAAGTCATAGGCCGTACCTTCGCCCAGACGCAGGATACCGAGCAACAGGTGCTCGGGGAGTATCTCTTCGTTTTGTAGCCGCTCCGCTTCATCGCGGGCGTAGATAAGAATCTTATTTAATCGCGTTGTTAATGGCATATATCGTCTTTTGTCTTTTATCTTTTATCTTTTATCTTTCGACTTTTGTCTTTTATCTTTCGACTTTTATCTTTTATCTACTTATAGAATTGCCAAACCAGTCCGGCGCGGAAGACATCAGGGTTCATCGCATAGCCCGGCATAGTGAGGCGATCGGTATTATCTTTCATAAATAGGTGGTTCAGGTGTTGGTATTGGGCGAAGAAGCGCAGTCGTAGTCGCCGTACAAACAGACCTGCATAGACGCTCAGCACGGGATAGTTACCCACCAGGGTGGTCGTCTGACTGCAGAACTGACCGGAGGCGGGATCGAAGACGGGTGCATGGTAGCGGGTGAAGTAGCGCAGGTCGGCACCGAACTGTACGTCCAGGTTGTGCTTGAACCACGAACCGTGGTAGTACAGGTTATGATATAGTATGAGGTCGGGTACGCTGACCACGGAGTCGCAGGTGCTGTATTGATATACGACGCGGTTCTCGAGATTGACCCAAGGCGTGGTAATATCCACCTGCGCCTTGGCCGAGAAGAGCTGTACATGTCCGTCATGTTGCGTCGGTTGTCCGTCCCGGAAATAGATGGCACGGCTGAGGTTTTCGAAGTCAAATTCCAGCTTCGGCTTTACCCACTTTGTCGGATAGGCAATTTTGCCGCCGGCGTGGATGCGGTAGGTCTTCGAAAAATCGTTATCCCAACGGAGGTGGTTGCTGTAGTAATGCTGGTAGTAGTACGACGGTGTTTCGTTGCGCACGCTGGCTTGGGCGGAGATATACATGGTATCTTTGCCCAGGCGGAAGTCGGTGTTGAGGTGTCCGCCTACGTGGAACTCACCGATCTTGTAGCCCACCACGCATACATCGCCATCGAAGCCGTACTTGACCCACTTACCCATATTCTTATACAGTGCTCCGCCGACGAAGGTGTTGTTGGTCCACTTGTAACGATACAGCGAGTCTTGCCAGAGGCTGTCTATATTGAGCAGCATATGGCGCTGGCATTCGTTGTAGGCATAGACGGTTGCGCCGAATTTGAGTTTGTGGTTAAAGGCCTCTTCAAAGGTGACGGCTACGGTATTCTTTATTGTCAACACATCGGACGAGTCGCGTGTGGAACTGGGGTTGACAAAACAGGTGTCATAAAACCCTTGCGAGGCGGTCTGTTCAATATAGCGTCGGTTGCTGTTATTCGTCTCGAAGGTATAGTTGAACGTGATCATCGGAATGTACTGGATCTTCACGGTGTCGCGTTTCTCAATATGTCCATCCACGTTCACCTCAATAGTGTCGTGGTATTCCCGGTCGTAGGTGATGCTATACGAGTGGTTCATATACCCCGCCAGGTAGCGGTAACCCGCCATGGCGTTGAGTCGTACGGGCATGTCTTCCGGTTGGAGTTTGCCCGCCAGTTCGTTGATGTTCTGGAGTCCGCCGTTGTCGAAGCAGGAGAGGCGGTTCCAGAGGAAGGCGGCATGCAGGGCATAGTGGTTGCCGTTATAGCTGCCGAATACCGAACCGTTGTAGGTCTTGCCGGCCTGATTGGCATAGTGACCTGCGTCGGTGAGGTAGTTCATCTCAAAGCCGAGGTTGAGTCGTCGGTTTAGGTTACCTGCGAACAGTACGTGCAGGTCGTTGTCCTCGTGGTACGAGGTGAAGCCCTTGCGGTAGTGGAGTTGCGAGAAGGGCAGGGTGGTGTTGTAGTAGCGGACGGTCTGAGGCGTGATGGTATAGGCGTCATAGACCGCACCGAAGGGGTCGTCTACGTGGCGGGTGCGGTCGAAGTAGAGTCGACTCATCGCGGCGGAGACGAGTTGTCCGTTACTTACATTGCTTAGTGAGTAGTCGTTGAGTGCCTCGCGCATGGGCATGCCGAGAAAGGCGGAGTCCACCTCCGTCGTGTCTGCCACGGCCATGGGGTTGTTCATCTCCCAGGTTCTAATGCGCGAGACTACAGTCGGTCCTTTAGCAGTGGCCACGTGGACCACTGCTATCAGACAGACTAATATCAACCAGTTTCGCTTCAAACTTGCTTATTTTTTCTTAGCCAGTTTTTGCTGAAGTTTCTGAATCTCATCTTCCTGGTTACGGATCGTCTTGAGGAGTTCGTTGAGTTCCTCATTCTCGATGGTTGTCGGGTACTGCTCCTCTACCATCTGCAGGAAGTCGGACAGGACATTCATGTAGTTGATGAAGGCATCGTATGCCGACTCGTACTGGGTATGTCCTTGGTCGATATGATTCATGTAGTGCAGGTAGTTGATATCCTGCAGGCGGAGCCATGCCATCTTCAGGTTCTTGTCCTGGCAGAGGTGCACACGCTCAGCGACAGCATAGAGCTTGTTGAGTGCCTCTTGCTGCAGGTCGTTGCCGTAGAATACCGACAGGTCTTTGGCCTCACCGGCCCAGGTCAGCGGCGTGGGCGACGAGATAATGTCGCTCGACGGCAATTTCTTAGCGGCCTCCGACGGGGTGATGAAGCCCATCTCGCGCTCCAGCACGAAGTAAGGCAGTGCCTTCAGGAAGTCGAAGATACCCGTACCGGCGTTCTGGAGGATACCGAAGGTCTCGGCGCCAACCCAGATATTGACGAGGTCCTCACCTTCCGGCAGGGCCTTCAGCTGGTCGGCATATTTCTCGGCATCGATAGGGAAGTTGCCCCAACCCGGATCCGAGAAATGGAAACTCAACTCATCGCAGAGCGCGGTGTTGCGCAGCAGCACTTTCACCTTGCTCGAACCGGCCGACTGATAGACATAGTTCGGCGACTTCCAGCTCAACACGTGCTTAGCGCCTTCCGTCAGGATGGTCTTCAGACCCAACTTCTGCAGGTTGTATGCCAACTCGTCGGTATAGAGCAACTCGGTGTTCCAGAGAGCGGTGGTCTTCACGCCAAACAACTCCTTTAACAGCGCCGATTGCAGTTCGATTTGCTGCTTGAACTCTTGTTGGTTGTACTCGCAGGCGATCGAGTAGCTGTAGGGCGAAGCCAAGAACTCTACACACTTGGTGTCGGCCAGCTCCTTGAGGATATCGATCATCTCCGGAGCGAACTGCTCAAACATCTCGAGGGTGCTGCCCGAGATAGCCAGTGCACAATGGAATTTGCCCTTCGAGAGTTTGATCATGTCGCGCAGCGTAGCGCAGAGCGGCATATACGAGGTATTTACGAGCCACTGCAGATGGTCTTCGGTCTGCATGTCATCGTAGTAGTAATGATCTTGTCCGATATCGAAGAAACGATAGCGTTTCAGACGATACGGCGCATGCATTTGAAAGCAAAAACAAATATTTTTCATAATACTAATTTTTAATTCGTAATTTTTAATTATTAATTACTACAGGGTATGGTTAATAACTCCGTCGTAGATGCGACGCACTTTCAGTCCGGCATCGGCCCACTTGATATTATTCACTTCGGCGATACCGAGGTCGTGTAGGCTCTTGTACATAGCCGGATACTTGACGATGGCGTAGATAGCATCGGCCATGGCATCGATATCCCAGTAGTCGGTCTTGATAGCGTGCTGCAGGATCTCTGCGCAACCCGACTGATGAGAGATAATCGACGGACAGCCTACCTGCATAGCCTCGAGCGGCGAGATACCGAACGGCTCGGAAACCGACGGCATGATATATACGTCGCTCATGGCGAGCATCTCCTGTACCTGCTTGCCGCGCATGAAGCCCGGGAAGTGGAACTTATCGGCGATGCCGCGTTTGGCTACGAGGTCGATCATCTCGGCCATCTTATCACCGCTACCGGCCATGACGAAGCGTACGCCGTCGGTCTTTTCCAGCACGCGTGCGGCAGCCTCTACGAAGTACTCCGGACCTTTCTGCATCGTGATACGACCTAAGAACGTCACCAGTTTGTCTTTGCGTTCGGGTTTGGTGAACTCTTCGGGGTGAGCCAGAGGTTCTACGGCATTGTGCACCGTCGATACCTTACGCGGGTCCTGACCGTATTTCTCGATGACGGTCTGGCGGGTTAGGTTACTTACGCACATGATATGATCCGCTTCGTCCATACCGCGCTTCTCGATAGCATAAACCGTCGGGTTGACATTACCGCGGCTACGGTCGAAGTCCGTTGCGTGCACGTGGATCACCAGCGGTTTGCCGGAGATATGCTTGGCGAATACACCGGCGGGGTAGGTCAACCAGTCGTGGCTGTGGATGATATCGAAGTCCAGGCTGTGTGCCAGCACGGATGCTACGGCTTCGTAGTTGCCGATCTCCTCGATGAGGTTGTCCGGGTAGCGGCCCGAGAAACCGATACAACCGAGGTCGTCCGTACCGATACGGCGGTAGTCGTAGCGGATGCCGTCGCGGAAGTGGTAATACTCCTCCGGCGTCATCTTGCCCTCCATACGTTGCTTGACGTAATCGTAGTTATTGTCTTTCCATACTACAGGAATACTGTTCGCACCGATGATGCGCAGGAAGGATTGATCCTCGTCGCCCCAGGGTTTGGGGATGACGAAGGTGATATGCATATCTTCCTGTTCGGCCATGCCGCGGGTCAGTCCGTAGCTGGCGGTGCCGAGACCTCCTAAGATATGAGGGGGAAACTCCCATCCGAACATTAGTGCTTTCATTGTTGTGCCTCCTCTTCTTTTGTCTTTTGACTTTCGACTTTTATCTCATTCTGATACTTCTTCATGGTATCCATCAGACTGATGACGGCGGCTACGCTGGCGGCGAAACTCATGCCGCCGTGTCCTTTGTAGGGCGGGTTACCGTCGTATAGTTCGTTGAGCGTACCGATACAGAGTTCGCTCATCTCTTGCTCGAATCCGATCAGCGTACGGTCCATAAAGCTCAGTCCGCTATGCTTGTACACCTCCATGTATGCACGCGAATAAGCGGTAATCGTGGACGGCCAAACGGGTCCGTTATGCAGGTTGCGATCTCTCTCTTGCTGTCCGCCGCGATACAGCGGGCGGTAGCTGCCGCTCTTGGGCGAGAGGCTGCGCAGGCCACGCGGGGTGAGCAGTTCCTTGGTACAGATATCCACCACGGCTTTTTTCTGCTTGCGGTCCAGCGGACTGTAGGGCAGACCGACCGCCCAGATCTGGTTCGGACGCACCTCGCGGTTCTGGTACTGATCTACTACGTAGTCGTTCAGATACAAGCCGTTCCAGAACGTATTTACGAAGGCGTCGCGCGAAATCTCGGCCTGGTATTCCATGAGGTCGGCAGCGGTGTCCTTACCGTTGGCGCGCAGCAGTTCGGCCGTGAAGCGCAGGGCGTTGTACCAGAGCGCGTTGATCTCTACGACATAACCGGTACGCGGCGTGATGGGGAATCCGTTTTCGGTGGCGTTCATCCAGGTGGCCGGACGATTCGTACCATCTACCCAGAGCAGTCCGTTCTGGTGCAACCAGCAACGCGGATGCTGTTGCTTGCGGTAGTAAGTCACGATATCCTGGCAGATCTGCATGTATTTCTCGGCAGCCTCCTTGACGGTATATTTATGGGCAAATTTCTGGATGGCGCGGATGAACCAAAGCAACGCATCCGGTTCGTCCATACCGGTCATGCGGCATACCTCGGGATGGCCGTCCAGGAAACTACGCACCTCCTCCACGGCGGTGTCGTCGATGATGGCCTTCCAGTATTCCGGACGGTCGATATCCAGCGTACAACTGGCTACGGCGAAGAACTCGCTGCGGGCATCGGCACCGAACCACGGATAACCGGCCAGCAGGTAGCACTTGTCGCCTTCGCGTTTATAGAACTGGGCAGCAGAGTTCTTGAGCGTAGCAAACATGTCCACGCGGGCATTCCTACGCTCGAGCTCTTTCTTCCAGGTTGCTTTCAGGCTCGCGGTCTTGCACTCCGTCACGCCGGCGGCGAAGATCACCGACTCGCCTTTTTTCATCGGCAACTCGAAGTAACCCGGCACGAGCAGGTCTTCCTTGAACGCATAGCCGCGCTCTTTCTCCTTGCGGTACTCGATATCCTTGTACCAGTTGGGCTCGTGGTGATACTCTACGGCCTTGGAGAACTGCATGTAGAGCGTCGGGAAATGCGGATACATACGGTTCATACGTCCGTTTTCGCACTCGTCCATGTTGGCGCAGGCCAGCGGATTCTCGTGGGTCAACTCGTTGACCGAACGGAAGGCCAGGAACGGACGGAAACGCAGCAGGGTCGGGCTACCCGACTCCAGTAAGGTGTAGCGAATCAGCACGCGGGGCTCAAAACTAACGAGCATGCGCTCTTTTTGCAGCACCATGGCGCCGACGCGGTAGGTGGTACGTGAGATCACTTCGCAGTCGAACTCACGAATGTACTTGTGCCCGTTGGGGGCAAAGGTGTTTTCTCCGTACTGGTGCAGTCCCAGGTTGAACTCCGCACCGTGCTGAATCACGGTCTCGTCCAGCGATGATAGCAACACGTAGTTGTCCGGTCCCAATTCCGGCAGGGGCATCACCAACTGACCGTGGTACTTGCGCGTGTTGCAATCTACCAGAGTCGTCGAGTTGTACACACCCGCCCGATTGGTACGAATCATCTCTTTTGTCAGCGATCGTTCCAGGTTAACCAGCACTTTCTTGTCAAAATTCAGATAACTCATGTGTGATTAAGTATTAAGTAAAAATATAATTTTTAATTCGTAATTTTTAATTTTTAATTCCCCAGCTCCGCCGTCCACTCTTTAATCCGCTGCTCCTCCGCTTTCTTGCAGATCAGCAGTGCGCCCTTCTCCTCTACGATGATCATGTCATCTACGCCTTGTACGATAGCGGTCTTGCCCTTCTCCAGCACCACGATATTTCCCTTGGCTTCGTGGAATACGGTCTTGCTATGCAACCCAACATTTCCCTCCGTATCCTTCTCGCTCAACTCATACAACGAGCCCCATGTACCCAGGTCGCTCCAGCCGAAACTCGACGGCAGGACATAGACATTTTTCGCCTTCTCCATCACACCGTAGTCGATCGAGATATTCGGGCACTTGGGGAAATTCTCTTCAATCCAAGCCCTTTCGCCATTCGTCCCAATAATCCCTTCGCCTTTCCGGAATATAGCATCCACCTCCGGCATATGCTCACGGAGCGCCTCTTGTATCGTACTGAGACTCCAGATAAAGATACCCGAGTTCCAGAGATAGTCGCCGCTCTCCAGGTACTTTTTCGCCGTCTCCAGATTCGGCTTCTCCTTAAACTCCTTCACCGGAAAAATACCATCGGAGTTAATTTTTAATTTTTCATTTTTAATTTTTAATTCATCAAATTGAATGTACCCGTAACCTGTCTCCGGCCGTGTCGGCTGCATACCGAGCGTACAGATCGCTTGGTTCTCGCCTACGAACTCGAAAGCCTGCCGGATCGTCTGTCGGAATTTCTCCTCCTCCAGGATCAGGTGATCACTCGCCGCCACCACAATGCGCACGTCTTTCAACTTTAAACTTTCATCTAGACGACTTCTATCAACTATCAACTTTTCACTTTCAACTCGTGCCTTAATCCACGCCGTCGCATACGCAATACACGGCGCCGTATTCCGTCGTGCGGGTTCGCAGAGTATCTGCTCGGGCTGCATGTCCGGGATCTGCTCCAGGATGATATCCCGGTACGCTACGTTGGTCACGATGAGCACGTTCTCGATCGGCACGATCGGACGAAATCGATCTACGGTCATCTGCAGCAGGCTGCGGCCTGTGCCGAAGAAATCCAGAAACTGTTTGGGCTTCTCTTGACGACTGTACGGCCAGAACCGACTACCGATTCCGCCCGCCATAATCACGCAATAATTATTCTTGTTCTCAGCCATATAAAGACATTTTACTAATCAGCGTGCAAAGATACAACTTTTTTTTCATATACGCAAGCGCACGCGCCCAAAAATAGTAAAAAACGTGTTTTTTTATTTTTTCCGCAAAATGCCCTTCTCCTTATAATAGTATGCGATTAGTAGGTTATTAGTAGGTTATTAGTAGGTTATTAGTAGGTTATTAGTAGGTGATTAGTAGGTTATACTGCTGATAAATGAACTAAAAATTAATAGCGTGGATTTTGAAATATGGAAAAAAAGTTGTACCTTTGTGCCCGATTTTGGAATAGTAGGCGATGAAAAATAGGATACATATCGTTTTCTTGGGGGCTTTGCTGGTGGCGCTGAGTGCTTGCAGCGGAGGATCCGTGCCGAAACCTTTCGGCTATTTCTATATTGCCGTGCCCGACACGGCGTACCTGCCGCTATCGTCCTACGTGGCCAAAGACGGCTCGCAGCCCTGTGCGGACTTCCCGTACGACTTTGCGGTATCCCGCAATGCCGAGGTGGTGCTGCGCACCGGCGAAGGGGAGGACTACTGGATCAATGTGCATTACCCGACGCTCAACGCAGATATCCACTGCTCCTACAAACCCGTGCGCGGCAACCTGCGCGAACTGACCGACGACGCGATGAGCTTCGTCTATAAACACGTATCCCAGGCCTCCGCCATCCCGGAGCGGGTCTATGAAAACCCCGAAGCGCGTGTTTGGGGTGTGCTCTTTAACCTACAGGGCAACACCGCCTCGCCCAGCCAGTTCTTCGTAACCGACTCGACGCAGCATTTCTTCCGCGCCTCGATCTATTGCAACTGCCGCCCGAATGCCGATTCGCTGGCACCGATATATGATTATATCCAAGAGGATGTGCTAAGGATGGTAGAAACGTTCACCTGGCGGTGATTGGTTATTGGTGATAGTTGATAGTTGATAGTTTACATAGTAAGTCGCTCGCTTTGCTGCTCGATCCCGAGAAAGCGGACCTAAAGCGTCTCAGCTTCACGGCTGAGTCGCGGCCGGACTATATCTTCGTGGGTGGCTCTACCGGCGGCGATACGACGGAGTTCCTTAAAGAACTCAAATTAAAAATTAAAAATGAAAAATTAAAAATTCCTATTGTGCTTTTTCCGGGGGATGCGTCGCAGTTCAGCGAGGAGGCGGATGCGATACTCTATCTCTCCCTGCTCTCGGGACGGAATCCCGAGTACCTGGCGGGGCAGCAGATACGTGCCGCACGAGCCATACATAACTCTAACATTCAGGTGATTCCAACCGCGTACATCCTCATCGACGGCGGCGTGGAGACCTCGACGATGCGCGTCACGGGAACGCAACCCATCCCACCGACGGATATCGACCGGATCGTAGATACCTGTATGGCTGCCGAGATGATGGGCAAACAATTCATCTACCTCGAGGCCGGTAGCGGCGCCAAGACACCCGTAGCGCCGAACATCATCCGCACCGTACGCAAGGCGGTCGGGCTGCCGCTCATCGTAGGCGGCGGCATCCGCACGCCGGAGAGGATGGAGGCAGCCTATGAGGCGGGTGCGGATATTGTCGTCGTAGGCAACCACTTTGAGGAGCACCCGGAGGCGCTGAAGGATTTCACTCGGAGTAATCCGAATACTCAGAGTATTCCGAATAATCCGATTTCTTCCGATGATGAGAAATATATGCGCCTCGCCCTACTCGAGGCCGAGAAAGCCTGCGCAGCGGGCGAGGTGCCGGTAGGATGCCTCATCGTATCGCAAGGCCAGATCATCGGTCGCGGGCACAACCTCACGGAGACCCTACATGACGTCACGGCGCATGCCGAGATACAGGCCGTCACCGCTGCCGCCCAGACCATCGGCGCGAAATACCTGCCGGACGCCACGCTGTACGTAACGGTAGAGCCCTGCGTGATGTGCGCCGGTGCGATCGGATGGGCCCAGATACACCGCGTAGTATATGGTTGCGGGGACGAGAAACGCGGCTTCACGCGCTTTGCCCCGCAGGCCCTTCATGCGAAATGCACCATCGTATCCGGCGTGCTGGAGCAGGAATGCCGCGCATTGATGCAAACGTTTTTTAAGAACCGAAGGTGAGACAAAAGTCGAAAGACAAAAGATAAAAGACAAAAACTATGGCTAAGCTATCCAAACTAACCACACATGTGATTCAGGCGCTGGGATTCGTGGCGCTCGTGACGGTGACCGTACTGGCTTTTCCCAGGTATAACACCTCGTTCCGCTATCATGTGGAACTGGGTAAGCCGTGGGGCTATGAGAAGGTGACGGCGGAGTTTGACTTCCCGATCTACAAGACACCTGCGCAACTGGAACTGGACCGTCGCACCCTGCTGGCGGATTTCGCACCGTGCTTCGTGCGTGATACGGCCGTACAGGACACAATGATGGTGGCCTCGCTGGCGGATATCGAATACCTGGAACAGGGTGAGTACCAATGGATTGCCATCCTGGATGGCCGTCAGTCGACGCGTTATCCCGCCCACCGGGTGCTCTCACCCAAGCAGGCCTATGAGTTGCGAGGAGAGGAAGTGTCCCCAACTATCCTACTCGATACGGCGCAGACCAACTTCATGCTCGCCCAACTGGATGCTTCGATTGCCCCGACCCAGGGCATCGTACAGGAGGGGCAGAAGATCATCGATCGCGGCGAAATTGTTACGGACGAGAAATACCAGATACTGACTTCGCTGGAGCGGGCTTGTGCGGAAAACGACGCCATTACAGCCCATCAGCGGACGCTCTCTACGACCGGTCGCGTGATCATGATCTGTCTGTATCTGGCGCTGTTTGTGCTATACCTGATCGTCTTTCGCAGAAAGTATCTGGAGTCGCTCTCGACGGTGCTGTTCTTCCTGCTGCTATCGGCTATCGTGATCGTGCTGTCGTGTGCGTTGCTGCAGTATACGGACCTGAGTATCTACCTTATCCCGTTTGCCTGGGTGCCGGTGATCACGCGTGTGTTCTACGATGCACGCACGGCGCTGTTCCTGCATGTCGTGACGACGCTTATCGTGTCGTTGATCGTACCGGCACCGGTGGAGTTCTTCTTCCTGCAGATTGCCGCCGGCATGGTAGCCGTGAGCAGCTTGAGCGACATGACACGTCGCAGCCAGTTGGCGCAGACGGCAGGCTGGATACTGCTCACATATGCCGTGGCCTATACCGCCTATACCTTTGCCTCTACGGGCGAATATACAACCATCAATCCGTATATGTACCTCTACTTCGCCATCAATGCAGCGATGATCATTGCGGCTTACGGACTGATCTTCCTGTTTGAGAAGACCTTCCGCCTGCTCAGTTCGATCACGCTGGTAGAACTGACGGATATCAACTCCGACCTGTTGCATCGCCTGGCAGAAGAGGCACCGGGTACGTTCCAGCACTCGATGCAGGTGAGCAACCTGGCCTCGGAAGCAGCGAAGGCCATCCGTGCGAATGCCCTGTTGGTACGAACGGGTGCGCTCTACCACGATATCGGTAAACTGGCTAATCCGGGTTGCTTCATCGAGAATCAGCATGCCGGACATAACCCCCTCTTGGAGTGCGATCCGAAGGAGGCGGTACGAATCATTATCTCGCACGTAACGGAAGGCGAAGCCTTGGCGCGTAAGCACCACCTGCCGGAGATGGTGATCCATTTCATCACGACGCATCACGGCACCTCGCTCGTGCGCTATTTCTTCAATAGTTATGTCAATGCCCATCCGGGTGAGGAGGTCAACCGACTGGAGTTTCAGTACCCCGGTCCGAAGCCTACCACCAAGGAGGCGGCTATCCTGATGATGGCGGACGCCGTAGAGGCACGCAGCCGAAGCCTGAAGGAGTTCTCCGAAGAGGAGATCTACGAGATGGTAGATACGATGATCGACACCCAGATTGCGGACGGTCAGTTCTCAGAGACCCCGCTGAGTTTCAAGGACGTAGAAGATATCCGCGAGGTATTCAAACTCCGATTGATGGCCATCAACCATCATCGGATTGCGTATCCGAAATTGAATAAATTGTGTAGGGTGTAGCGTGTATAATTTTTAATTTTTAATTTGGATACTCATCGATTATATTTGGCTCCGATGGAGGATGTGACGGATCCGGCGTTTCGGATGCTATGTAAGCGCTTCGGTGCGGACCGTGTCTATACCGAGTTTGTGAATGCCGATGCGCTGGTGCGGGACGTGCCCTCTACGATGCGCAAACTCCGCATCCGGGATGAGGAGCGTCCGGTAGCGATCCAGATCTACGGAAGGGATGCCGCCTCGATGGCGGATGCCGCGCGTATCGTGGAGCAAGCCCGGCCGGATATACTGGATATCAACTTCGGTTGTCCGGTGAAGAAAGTAGCGGGCAAGGGAGCCGGTGCGGGGCTGCTACGCGACGTACCCAGGATGCTGGAGATCACGCGTGCAGTAGTGGATGCGGTGAAGACACCCGTGACGGTCAAGACCCGCCTGGGCTGGGATCAGCAGAGTCTCTATCTGGAGGATGGCACACCTTTTATCGTCGATCTGGCGGAACGGCTCCAGGACTGCGGCATCACCGAACTGGCGATACACGGTCGCACCCGTGCACAGATGTACCGCGACGAGGCCGACTGGACCCTGATCGGTGCGGTCAAGAACAACCCGCGCATGCGAATACCGATCATCGGTAACGGCGACGTAACGACACCGGAGCGGGCCAAGGAGTGCTTCGATCGGTACGGCGTAGATGCCATCATGATAGGCCGTGCTACCTTCGGTTGCCCGTGGCTATTTGCGGAGATGAAAGAATATCTGAGTAATCAGAGTAATCTGAGTAATCTGATTCCTCGCACCATGGCCGAGAAAGTGGCGGTACTGAAGGAGCACGTGGATGCCGCCATACTATGGGTGGGCGACGAACGCAAGGGCATTGTACATTCGCGCCGTCATTTTGCGGCTTCACCGGTGTTTAAGGGTTTGGCCGACTTCCGGCAGACACGTATCGCGTTGCTGCGGGCCGAGACTCGGGAAGAGGTCTTCCGAATCATGGATGATATTTTGGACAGGTGGGGATAAGAAAAAATGCGAACAGGCATAAAAAAATCTCGCGTACGCTTGCGTATGTGAGATTTTTTTTGTACCTTTGCAGCGTAAATTGGAATAGAACGTATCGTAATGACCGGACGGAAACTATATATTGTATTGTGGATGTGCATGCTATGCGTGCTGGGTGCGCGTGCGGAGCGCGTGGAGATGGTGCCGTTTGGCAACATGGAGTCGTGGGTGACGCGGTATATCAAGGAGTCGAAACTCATCGGCGGGAATACCCAGACGCTCTATGCGATCGGTACGCCGCGTGTGATCAACCAGAACCAGGCCTATACGTATTCCGGCCGGTGGACCAGTCCCTGGACCTGCAGCAATGCCTATGCCAAGGTGACGGGTATCGAGAAGGGTTCGTGTACTGCCCGTCCGGAGAAGAGTCATAAGGGCGGCACGTGTGCACGGCTGGACGTGAAGATGCAGGAGGTCAAGGTGCTGGGGATGATCGATATCTCGGTGCTGGCAGCCGGTACGCTCTTCTGGGGGCGTACGCTGGAGCCTATCACCTCCGCCAAGGATCCGTATCGCTATCTGGATATGGGTGTGCCGTTTACCCAACGCCCCGCCTACTTGATGTTTGACTACCGTTGTACGGTTTCACCGGAGCAGTGGATCTGGCAGGCTAAGGGTATGTCGGCGCCCAAGAAGAAACAGGGGCATGACGAGTGTGAGGTGTACTTGTTCTTACAGAAACGCTGGGAGACGCCCGACGGCAAACTGCATGCGGTGCGCGTGGCGACGGCCTACGAGCGCTACGGAAAGACCCAGACCAACTGGGTGGACAACCACCGCGTGCGCATCCACTATGGAGATATCACCCGTCAGGCGTTCTATAAACCCTATATGGGCTTCGTAAAACCCTTCCGGGCGGTGAACAGTCGAGGCAAGAACGTACCGATCCAGGAAGAGGGTTGGGACGGCGATGCCACGCCGACGCATGCGATACTGATGATGACCTCGAGCAAGTACGAAGCCTTTGAGGGGCATGAGGGCAATACACTATGGATTGATAATGTGAGACTGGTATATGATGACTAATGACATACTGACATATCTGCTGCGGCTCAGCGTGTGGGACTACGTGCTGGTGGGCGTAGCTGTGGTGCTCTGGGTCTACCTGATGTATTTCGCGATACGTTATCTGGATGCGGTGCCCCGCCGGGTGAAGAAGTTGCGCAAGACGCAAAGCGAGAAGACGGAGACGGAGGGCGAGGAAGCGTACCCGGGCGTAACGGTGGTGGTATGCGCCAAGAACGAGGCGCGCAACCTGGAAACGTATCTGCAGTCGCTCCTCTCGCAGGACTATCCAACGTATGAGGTGATCGTGGTGAATGACGGTTCGGAGGACGACACCTGTGACGTACTGGACCGCTACGAGCAGCAGTACCCGAACCTGCGTACGACCTTTGTTCCGGCCGATGCACGCGTGGTGAGCACTAAGAAGTTGGCCCTCACCCTGGCCGCCAAGGCGGCAGCGTATGACTACCTGCTACTAATCGATGCGGACTGCCGTCCGGAGTCGGGCAAGTGGATCAGCGAGATGATGGCGCCTTTCCGTCAGCCGGGCACGGAGGTAGTGCTGGGTTACGGCGGGTATTTCTACGAACCGGGACTGGTGAATCGTCTGACGCGTTATGACACGCTCTATACGGGTCTGCTGTATCTGGGTGCGGCCCTGACCGGTCATCCGTATATGGGGGTGGGTCGGAACCTGGCGTACTCGAAGCAGCTCTTCTTCCATAGTGGTGGTTTCTCGGATATGATGCACCACCGTGCGGGGGATGATGACCTGTTCGTCAATAAGGTCGCTACCGGTCGCAACACCGCCGTCGTGCTCTCGCCGGAGAGTATTACATGGTCGGAGAGCAAACATACCTGGCATGAGTGGCTCGTGCAGCGTCGTCGCCACCTGAGTGTCTCGCCCGCCTACCGCTGGCAGACCAAACTATGGCTGGCAACCGAACCGGCAGTGCGTGGATTGTTCTACGTATCGCTGATCCTGATTGCTGTGCTGGGTCATCCGATCGCCTGGGCGGTAGCTCTGTTGCTGGGTACGATACGTGGCATCACGCTCGCGACGATAGTGAATCGCGGTGCCCATGCCCTAGGAGAGAAGATGTTCAATCCCTGGCGACTATGGTGGTACGACCTGTCTATGCCGCTGATGACGCTGTTCCTGATGAACGGCAGTAATGGGAAGAAGACGGTCAATTGGTAAATTAAAAATTAAGAATTAAAAATTTAAAATGGAAATACTATGGCAGAGAAACAAATGAAAATCAACATTGCGCCGGATAAGGCTACCGGCGTATTCTCCAATCTGGCGCTGATCGCCCATACCCCTTCGGAGTTTGTGCTGGACTTCGCACAGTTGATGCCCGGACTGGAGCAGGCGAACGTGATTTCGCGTATCGTAACGACCCCCGCACACGCCAAGCGACTCCTGATGGCACTGGAGGATAATATCTCGAAGTACGAGAAGCAGTTCGGCACGATCAATCAGAACGGCGGCAACAACGGCCGTCCTGTTCCGGGTTCGACGTATCCAATGTCGTTCGGTGGCGGAGAAGCGTAAGGAAATTAAAAATTAAAAATTAAAAATTACGAATTAGATATACTATGAAAACATTTCCCGCATCGCAGTTGATCATCAATGGTGATGGTTCTGCATTTCATTTGCACCTAAAACCTGAGTTTCTGGCCGACAAGATCATCCTTGTAGGTGACCAGGACCGCGTAAACATGGTGGCTTCGTTCTTCGACGAAGGCAGTATCGAGTGTGACGTTCAGTCGCGTGAGTTCCATACGATCACCGGTAAGTACCAGGGTAAGCGTATCTCGTGTATCTCTACCGGTATCGGTACCGATAACTGTGATATCGTGATGAACGAAATCGACGCACTGGCCAATATCGACTTTACGACCCGTCAGGAGAAGGTAGAGAAGCGTCATCTGGATATCGTACGTATCGGTACGTGCGGCGGTATGCAAGAGGATATTCCGCTGGGTACCTTCCTGGTAAGCCAGAAGTCGATCGGTTTCGACGGCGTGCTGGCCTTCTATCACGACCGCGACAAGATCGTGGATCTCGGATTCGAGAAAGCCCTCGTGGAGCATATCGGTTATCCGAAGAAAGCGGCTGTACCGTATGTCGTAGCAGCCAACCCTGAACTGGTGGATCGCATTGCGAAGGACGACATGATGCGTGGTTGCACGATCGCCGCCAACGGTTTCTACGGTCCGCAAGGTCGTGTACTGCGCGTAGATCTGGCCGTGCCGGATATCAACGAGAAGATCACGTCCTTCCGCTACGAAGGTCAGCGCATCACCAACTACGAGATGGAGGGTTCGTGTATCGCCGGTCTGGCCCTGCATATGGGTCACCGCGCCATGACCGTCTGCTGCGTGATCGCACAGCGTAAGGTGGAGGCCGCCAACACCGACTATAAACCGCGTATCAAGGAGTTGGTACATACCGTCCTGGATCGTATTTAAACTATCGTTTATGAAACAACTGACTTGCCTCTTGGTTGCTGCACTCACGCTCGTGGGGTGCGGCAACATGAGACGAGGCCACGTAGAAACCGTTGGCCCAGAAGATATCGAATACAACGTGGACCGATTTTACGACTTGGCTATATTGCGCTACCGTGTGCCGGATTTTGAGAACCTGAGTACTCAGCAGAAAGCCCTCATCTACTACCTGAGCGAAGCGGCGCTCTGGGGACGAGATATCCTATATGATCAAAACGGACGTTATAACCTGCGCGTGCGCCGTACGTGTGAGGCGCTGTATAATCAGTACGAGGGGGATCGCGAGTCGGAGCAATTCCAACTGTTTGAGAAGTACCTGAAGCGTGTGTGGTTCTCGAATGGTATCCACCACCACTATGCCGAGGATAAGTTCCTGCCGGAGTGCACGGAGCAGTGGTTCCGCACGGCCTGTGAACAGAGTGGCGTAGCGCTCACCGATGAACTGGTGCGCGTGCTATTCGACCCGACGGTGCTACCCAAGAAGGTATGCCAGGACGCGGGCAAGGACTTGCTTCAAGCCTCGGCCTGCAACTACTACGAGGGCCTCACGCAGCGCGAAGCCGAAGACTGGTACGAGCAGCACAAGGATACGAGCGACGAACCGCGTTGGATAGGACTGAACAGCAAACTCGTGAAGCGCGACGGACAGGTAGTGGAGCGCGTGTATCGCACCGAAGGCGACGGTCTGTATCGCGAAGCCTTGCAGCACGTGGTAGAGAACCTGGAGAAGGCGCTCCAGTATGCCGAGACCGACGAACAGCGGCTGGTGCTGCAGAAACTGATCGCGTTCAACCGCACGGGTGATCTTACGACCTTCAACGAGTATGCTATCGCTTGGGTGCGCGACCTGAACAGTCGGGTGGACTTCGTGAATGGTTTCACGGAGGTATATGGCGACCCGCTCGGCATCACCGGTGCCTGGGAATCAATGGTTAACTTCCGCGATGAGGTGGCTACGGATCGTACCCGTACGCTGTCGGCTAATGCGCAGTGGTTTGAGGATAACTCACCTACCGATAAGAAGTACAAGAAGAAAGAGTGTCGCGGCGTGACCGCCAAGGTGATCACGGCCGCCATGCTCGGCGGCGACTGCTATCCTGCAACGCCTATCGGTATCAACCTGCCCAACGCCAACTGGATCCGCAAGAACTACGGTTCGAAATCCGTGACGATAGCCAACCTCACGGAGGCGTATTATCTCGCCTCGCAGGGGGACGGTATGAACGAGGAGTTCTACCTCTCGGACGAGGAGCGTCGACTGGCGAAGGAGTACGGGGCACTGATGAGTGATGTACACGTAGACCTGCACGAGTGCCTGGGACACGGTTCCGGTCAACTCATGCCGGGCGTCACGAAGGATAACCTGCGCGAACACGGCAGTACGCTGGAGGAAGCGCGTGCCGACCTGTTCTCGCTCTATTACATGGCCGACCCGAAACTCGTAGAACTCGGTATCGTACCCGATGAAGAGGCTTACAAGACGCAGTACTATCACCAGTTGCTCAACGGTGCGATGACCCAACTCGTGCGCGTAGAGCTCGGTAAGAATATAGAGGAATCGCATATGCGCGACCGCGCGTTGATTGCGCGTTGGGTGCTGGCGCACGTGGATTCCGTGCGTCCCGAGGCCGAGATCATCGTGCGGGACGGTAAGCACTACCTGCGGGTGAATGACTATCAGGGTGTGCGCCGACTGTTTGGCCAACTGCTGGCTATCGTGCAGGAGGTGGTTTCTACGGGCGATTATGCACGTGCATGCCAACTGGTAGAAGACTATGCCGTACAGGTAGATCCCGCCCTGCATAAGGAACTGCTGGACCGTTACCAACCGCTGGGCATTGCGCCGTATAAGGGCTTCGTCAATCCGGTTTATCAACCCGTCTTTGATGCCGATGGCAAGATCAAGGACGTGCTTATCCGTTACGACGAAGGATATGCAGAGCAGCATCTACGCTACTCGCGTGACTACTCAGCCCTGCCTGACATAAATGACTAATGGTTAAGGATCATTTTTAATTTTTAATTTTGAATTTTTAATTGAAAATTTCCCTTCCTATATCGAAGTCGATAGCAAATCGTATACTGATGCTACAGGCTATCCATGGAGATCCGCTTATGCGGGTCTCTTCGGATATGCCCGATGATGTACGTGTACTGCACGATGCGCTAACTCGCCTGCGCGAGTTTAATCGAAAGTCGAAGGTCGAAAGACAAAAGACACCCTTGACGCTTCATCTCAAGAATTGCGGAACGGCTTTGCGGTTTCTGCAGGTTCATCTGGCACAATGCTATCCGGGTGAACCGATTACGCTGACCGGTGACAAGCGCCTCATGGAGCGGGACGGTAAACCTACCAGTCAGACTACCTCTGCCCGCATACTGCACGGCGAGGATATTCCCATCACGCCTGACGAATCGCCGTACGTGGGGATGACGCGCAAGGTAATGGCGAATGGCGAATGGCGAAAGGCTAAGGTGGAGCGGGATTGGAGTAGTGCGGCATTCTGGTACGAATATGTAGCGATCCATGGTGGGGAATTGTTGCTGGAGGGCTTGATCGATGAGAGCCTGCAGGGTGATCGTGTGGTGGCGGATATCTATGCCGCGCATTTCGGCGTGGAGACGGAGTTTACCGCTGAAGGGGCGGTGATAAAGGCGAAATGCGAAATGCGAAAGGCTAATGTAAGCGTTGATTTTACGAATTGTCCGGATCTGTATCCGGCAGTGGCGTTGACGTGTGAGAAATTGGGCATCGCATTAGACGCCACCGGAACGGAGCGGTTGCGGTACAAGGAGAGTGACCGATTGGAGGCGGTGCGTCTGCATGAGGTACGCAACGACCACCGCATCGCCATGGCCCTGATGGCGGCGGATTATCCGGTGAGTGAAGAAGATCAAGCCTGCATCGCGAAGAGTTATCCCACCTTCGCAGAACAATTTTCAATTTTCAATTTCTCATATCACTCCTATCAAGGGTGTGAATGATGACAACTTAGGTAAGAAACACGCGCTCAGCAAACTCATCCGTGCCGCGCGTTCGGAGTATATCTGGTTGCATGACGACGATGTAATCTTGCCCCCGGCAGTACACGCTACACGCTACACCCTACACCCTATGATTTAATCATTTTGCCGCTGCGGATGGAAAGCGAAAACGAGCATCCGTCCTTATTGGAACGACTGCAGATAGCCGAGTATGCGGCGATCCAGGAACTGACGATACGCACGGCCCGTCAGGGTAGGGCGGTGATGTGTTCCGGAGCGAACCTGCTGGCGCGTCGCGAGGCATGGTTGGCGTGCGAACCGGACTTGCATCCGGAAATCCCGAGCGGGGATGATATGTTTCTGCTGGAAGCGATGAAACGTCGCGGCATGCGTGTCGGGGTGCTGGACGAAGAAGCGTACACCGCCGTGGTGCGTCCCCTGACGACTTGGCGGGCTTTCTGGCGTCAGCGGATGCGCTGGGCAGGTAAGGCACCGCATTATAGCGATCGTGATATCCGTCGTTGTGGGGCATGGATCGTGGCGGCGAACATCTTGCAAGTGCTTTGTCCGCCGGTGCTGCTCGTGAAGTTTCCGATAGAATACAGCCTGATAAAACGACGCAGTGCCACAACCCCTTGGGCGGTAGCACTGCTCTTAGAAGCGGTTTATCCCTTCTATATGCTCGGCGCGCTCTTAGGCGGCCTTAGGCATTCGAAACGCTGGTAAGCGATTACTCGCCCTGTTGCGCTTCTTCCTGGAAGTCTGCAGCTGCGGCATCCTCCTCACTCTGCTCGTCGACGGTCTGCTCGATAGCATCCTCGTCATCGGCTACGCGGGTCTTGTTCTGACCTACGTTAACACCAACGGCTACGATACTAAGCAGCACGATGATAGCGGCGAGCGTCCAACTGGCTTTCTCCAGAAAATCAGCTGTACGCGGCGCACCCATCACCTGGTTGCCACTCGAGAAACCGGCGGCCAAACCACCGCCTTTGCTGTTCTGAACCAGCACCAGCAAAATCAGCAGGATAGCTGCGATAAAAATCAAAATAGTGAATAGTGTGTACATGTCTTATTGGTTTTCTATAGTTTCAATTTCACAATTCGGGCGGCAAAGGTACAACTTTTTTTTGATATACGCAAATTTTTTTACCATTTTGCAACCGTATCGTTGTAAATATTCTCCACAATCTCCTTAATCATGGTCTGGCAGAGCTGTTCTTGCACGTTGTTGAGGGTCTGCGAACTGTCGAAGGTCTGGTAGGCAGAGTAGGTGCGATCAAAGCTCTCTTCGGGGTGGATATTATTCACAAAATGTACTTGTACGCGCATCGTCAGTTTGGTCTCGGCCGAGTAGCTGTCGGCGGCGACACCCATCGGCGTTACCTCATACCCGATGATCTCGCCGCTCAACTCCAGATCGCCCCCCGATCGCCGTACCTGCAGACGGGTCTGACGCTGATAGGCATCGCGTATCTCTTCGCTCAGGCTGTTGCTTAGCGGTGCATAGACCAGTGCCGCATTGTTGGGGAAGTCCTCAATCGATATCGAACGGATGAGGCTGTAGTCGATATTCGATCCGTTGAACTTATAACTGATCGAGCAGGCCGGTAGCATCAGGGCTATCAGCGTCAGGCAGAGTATTTTCAGCGATTTACAAGTCATAATTCTTGATTTTTCGGTAGAGCGTTCGTTCGCTCAGTCCCAGCCGTTGGGCAGCTTCTTTGCGGTTGCCGCCACTTTGTTCCAGAGCGCGGCGTATTGATTCGCGTTCCATTTTCTCGATGGTCTGCACCTCGGCTGCGGCTGCGGGTTCGGCAGTATGCACGGGCGGCGTCGGCAGTTCGTCCTTGACCTCCTCGGCCATCTGGTAGGCTTCTTCCTTGTCCTGCTGAGGCAGGTAGTAGGCGTTCTGTTCGGGGAACGTGGATTTCTGCTGCGCACGGAGTTCGTCCAGTTGCTGGCGCATCACCTTCATCTCGCCCAACAGTTTATAGAGCATCTCGCGTTCGCGTGAGGAGGGGTCTTCCGTGAAGCTGATACGGGCCAGTCCGAACTTATTCTCCTGTTCGTTCTCCGGCAGGTAGCGGCGCAGCGTCTCGGCATCTATGTCGTGCTGGGTCTCCAGTACGGATATCTGCTCGGCGATATTCTTGAGTTGGCGAATATTGCCGTTCCAGTAGTAGTTTTGCAGCAATTGGGTGGCCTCAGCGCTCAGGCGGATAGGCGGACGGCGGTAGCGGTCACTGAAATCGAGTGCGAACTTGCGGAACAGCAAGGGGATATCCTCTTTGCGGTCACGCAGGGCCGGTACGCGTATCTCCACCGTGTTGAGCCGGTAGTACAGATCCTCGCGGAACTTACCGTTCTGTATTGCGCGTCGCATGTCCAGATTGGTGGCGGCCACGACGCGTACGTTGGTCTTCATCACCTTGGTACCACCCATACGAATGTATTCGCCGGTCTCCAGTACGCGCAGGAGTTTAACCTGGGTCTGCAGGGGCATTTCGCCCACCTCGTCCAGGAAGAGCGTGCCGCCGTTGGCTATTTCGAAGTAGCCTTTCTTCTCGGCGTGTGCGTCGGTATAGGCACCTTTCTCGTGACCGAACAACTCGCTATCCATCGTACCTTCCGGTATGGCTCCGCAGTTGATGGCGAAGTACGGACCGTGCTTACGGGCGGAGCAGTCGTGGATGATACGCGGGAAATGCTCTTTTCCTACGCCCGACTCACCCGTGATGAGTACGCTCAAATCGGTCGATGCTACCTGCACGGCGATCTCTATATCGCGGTCCAGCTGCGGGTTGGTACCGATGATCTTATAGCGCTGTTTGATCGTTTGTATATCTGCTTGTGTCATGTGTCTTAGCCATTTTGCGCTGCAAAATTACGACTTTTTTTTCACTCCTGCAAGTTTTCGGCAAAAAAATGCAATTTATTTGCATATATCAGAAAAAAGTCGTACCTTTGCAGCCTAATTTGCGATAATATGCCTATGCGTGTAAGAAAATATAGGATGAGAGCTACATGGATGATAGCGGTCATGGTGGTCATGGTGTGCCTCGGCACGAGTTGCGTGACGCAAAAGCAGATGACCTATCTCTCGAGTGTGGACAGTCAGACGGCTGATTCCGTGAATCCCGGTTTTGAGCGTCAGGTGGAGCTGCGTATCAAGGCGGGTGATGCCTTGTCGATTGTGATCTCGGCGATGGATGCCGAGGCAGTAGCACCGTACAACCTGCCGGTAGCGGTGATGAACACCCCGGGTAGCACGCAGGTCAGTACCACGCAGTCGATCCAGTCGTACGTAGTTGACGCTGAGGGTAATATCGAGTTACCGTTGTTGGGCGGTCTGCATGTAGAGGGACTGACGCGTTCGGAAGTGGCGGACGAGGTGCGCACGCGCCTGCAGGGTCAGGTAGTGAATCCGACGGTGAACGTCAATCTGCTCAACCCGACGATTGTGGTGATGGGTGAGGTGAACCGTCCCGGTCGTCAGACGATGCCTAACGGTCGATTGACCTTACTGGAGGCCTTGGGTTCGGCGGGCGATCTGACGATATACGGTCGTCGCGACAACGTGCTCATCACGCGTGAGGTGGACGGCAAACTCCAGTTCGCACGTATCGACCTGACGTCTTCGGACTTGTTTGATTCCCCCTATTACTTCCTGCAGCAAAACGATATTATCTACGTATCGCCCAATAAGGTGCGCGTGATCAACAGTACGAACGTAGGGCTATGGCTGAGTATGGTATCTACCGTGGCGAGTGCGGCGACGGTCATTGTTACGGTGGTGAATACGACTAAAAAATAACGCGTATGGAACAGACTCAAAATAAGAATAACGAGATAGATATCCGTCGTGTGCTCCGACTGGTGCTGCAGAAATGGTATTGGTTTCTGATAGGACTGGTCGTGATGGTGCTGCTGGGTGTGTGCTACCTGGTGCGCACGACGCCTAAGGTGACCACACAAGCCTCGATCATGCTTCGTCAGCGTGACGAGAGTCTCGGTACGGGGCAGTTGGACCAGTTGAGCATGCTCGGCATCGGTGGTAACAAGACCGCTGAGGACGAACTGGTGGTGCTGAGTTCGAAGGACCTCATGCTGCAGGTCATCGAGCAACTGGATATCATGGACAGTTATTGGATCAAGCGTGAGCACCGCTGGCAGGGAGAGTATCCTGAGCACTCGTTCAAACTCGAATGCCTCCGATTGACCGAAGATGCCCGGCATAGTTCGTTCACCATCGATATCAACCCGACACGTTCGGGCTATGAGGTGAAGGGAAAACTGGGCTTTATGGAGAAAGGTTCGGTGGAGGTGAAGAATTTTACCCAACCGATCGACTTGCCCTATATCGGTCAGATACGCCTGACGGCTCAGAAGGAGATCAAGCGCGATGCACGGTATCGTATCCAGCACCGGACGGTGGAGAATGCCATTGCGTATTATTCCGGCCTGACCCATATTACGCAGCATAAGCACGAGTCGAATATCTTCGATCTGTCGATCCATTCTACCATGCCGGCACGCGATGCAGACCTGTTGCGTTCGCTCATCAACGGCTACAACCAGAATGCCTTGACCGACAAGAACATGATCGCTTCGAATACGGCCGACTTCATTAATTCGCGCCTGGAAATCATATCCGACGAACTGTCCCAGGCCGAGGATGCCGTGGAGCGCTATAAGACGGCCAATAACATGGCCAATATGGGCGAAGAGGCCAAACTGCTGCTTGAAATGGGTGCGGAGGATCAAAAGCAACTGGCCGAGATCGAGACCCAACTCTCGCTGGTCAATTATATTGCGGACTTTCTGCGTGATGCGAAGAACCAGCACAGCCTGCTGCCGGCAAATATCAGCGTAGAGGACGAAGCTCTGGCGGCTTTTATTGCCGAGTACAACGAGACGCTGCTGCGGTATATGCGCCTGCAGCGCACCGCTTCGGAGGGCAGTCCCGTGCTGGATCAGTTGAATGCCGACCTGCGCAATATGCGCACCAATATCGAGACCAGCATCGCCAACGTACGCGAAGGACTTAAGATCAGCAAGGCCGGACTCGAGATGCGTCAGCAGGAACTCATGCAGCGCATCCAACTCGTGCCGAAGCAGGAACGCGAATATATCCAGCTGGCTCGTCAGCGCCAACTCAAAGAGTCGCTCTATATGCTGCTCTATAAGAAGCGCGAGGAGAATGCCCTCATGCTGGCGGCTACGGCTACGCCTACCAAGACGATCGACGTACCGCGTATAGATCCCGAGACCCGCAGTCCGAAGCCGATGGTGATCATCCTGCTCTGCCTGCTCATGGGATTGGCACTGCCGGCATTGGTGCTGTATATCTATGTGCTGCTCGACAACAAGATTCGCGACCCGAAGGAATTTGAGCGCCAGCTCAAGGCACCGTTCCTGGGACAAATCGTGGCCAATTCCCGCGGCAAGCATATCGCGATCCACGAGGGCGAGGCGACCGTCTCGGCCGAACTGTTCCGTCTGCTGCGCACCAATCTGAAGTTTGTCGTGCCCTCGGATGTCAAGTCGCCCGTGGTGCTTATCAGTTCGTGTATCAACGGAGAGGGTAAGTCGTATGTCGCTACCAACGTAGCCCTCTCGCTGGCTATCCTCGGTAAGCGTGTGGCACTCGTAGGACTGGATATCCGTAAGCCGATGCTGGCGCATTATTTCTCGCTGCCGAAGCAGGGATGTCTCACCAGTTATCTGGCCGAGGACGGTTATACGGTAGATGATGTGATCGTTCCGAGTGGAGAACACAAGAACCTGGATATCATCCCCTGCGGCGTGATCCCGCCCAACCCGAGCGAACTGCTCCAGAGCGAACGCCTCGACCAACTCTTTGCCTTGCTGCGTGAGCGCTATGATTATATCATCGTAGATACGGCACCCTGTGCCCTGGTGAGCGACACCTTCCTGCTGGATCGTATCGCGGATATGACGCTCTTTGTAAGTCGGGCCAACTATACGCCGACCGAGATGATCGACTATATCAACCAGCTGGCCGAGCAGAAACGCATGAAGAACCTCTGCTGTGTACTGAATGGCGTGAAGAATACCAACGCCGGTTACGGCTACGGGTATGGTCAGAAACACTGAACATGGTGTATGGTGTAAAGAACTGAGAAGAATTTTTAATTTTTAATTTTGAATTTTTAATTCTCATGATCGTCTGTGTTGCAGAGAAACCCTCGGTAGGGCAGTATATTGCCAAGATACTCGGTGCGAATCAGCGCCGAGACGGCTACTATGAGGGAAACGGCTATCAGGTCACCTGGACCTACGGCCACCTCTGTTCGCTGCTCGATCCCCACGATTATAGCGACCAGTGGCGAGCCTGGAGCCTGAGTTCGCTGCCGATGATACCGGCGCGTTTTGGTATCAAGGTCAACGATGATCCGGGCGTACAGAAACAGTTCAATGTCATCAAGACCCTCATTGCCGATGCCGACGAGGTAGTCAACTGCGGTGATGCCGGCCAGGAGGGAGAACTCATCCAACGCTGGGTGTACCAGAAAGCCGGTTGTAAGTGCCCGGTGAAACGTCTCTGGGTCAATTCGCTGACCGAAGAGGCTATCACCGAGGGTTTTCGCCAACTCAAGGATCAGTCTGAGTACCAGCACCTCTACGAAGCCGGCTTGATGCGGGCGATAGGTGACTGGTTGCTGGGGATGAACGCTACGCGCGCGTACACCATGCGTTATTCTAAAGGAGTAGGGCGCGACCGCCAGATGTTATCAATCGGACGTGTACAGACACCTACCTTGGCGCTTATCGTCAAGCGTCAGGCCGAGATTGAGAACTTCGTGCCGCGCACCTATTACGAACTCAAGACCCTTTATCGCGATACGCTCTTTACCGCCCAGTTGCCTGTGGAGGAAGGCGAATATGCCATCAACACCCTCGACGAGGGGCAGAAACTCATGCTCCAGGCGGGCAGTACGCCTCTGACGATTACGTCCGTAGAGAAGAAGAAGGGCACCGAGTTTGCACCAAAACTGTTCGACCTCACGAGCTTGCAGGTAGAGTGTAACAAGAAGTTCAGCTTCTCCGCCGACCAGACCCTGAAGCTCATCCAGTCGCTCTACGAGAAGCGTATCACGACCTACCCGCGTGTGGATACGACCTACCTGAGCGAAGATATCTATCCGAAGGTGCCGGCTACGCTACGCGGCATACGCGAGCAGTATCCGCAGGTAGAGCCACTGCTGGCACTACGTGCCGACGGAGGCAAGGGGGCAGGGTCGCTACCTAAGTCCAAGAAGGTATTTGATAACAAGAAGGTGACCGACCACCATGCCATCATCCCTACCGGTCAGCGTCCTACGGGTATGACGGTCGATGAGCAGAAGGTATTCAACCTCGTTGCGCTACGTTTTATAGCCGTCTTCTACCCCGACTGCGAGGTGAGTAATACGACCGTAATGGCCGAGGCGGGCGAGATACCTTTCCGCGTGACCGGTCGCGAGGTGCTGAAGCCGGGCTGGCGCGTAGTCTTTGACAAGGAGTCCGATAACTCGGAGAATTCCGAAAACTCAGAAAACTCGGATTCTTCCGAGAATGCCAAGTCCCTGCCCGCGTTCGTCAAGGGCGAGAGCGGTGCACACGAACCCCAACTCAAGGAACGCACCACCACGCCGCCTAAGTACTATACCGAGGCGACACTCTTGCGCGCCATGGAGACGGCCGGCAAGACCGTTGAGGACGAGGACCTGCGTGATGCGATGAAGGAGAACGGTATAGGACGTCCTTCTACCCGTGCGGCTATCATCGAGAAACTCTACCAGCGTAAGTATATCGTCAAGGAGCGCAAATCGATTCGTGCCACCCAGGTGGGCATCGACCTCATACATACCATCATCTCGCCGCTGCTAAAGTCGGCCGAACTGACCGGTAGGTGGGAGAAAAAACTGCGCGAGATCGAGCGCGGCGAATATACCGCCCAGCAGTTCCTGGACGAGCTGAAGCAGATGACCACGAGCGTGGTGCGCGAACTCAAATTGAACAAGGCCGGGCTCATGTGTCCCGTCTGCCGCAAGGGCACCATTATTCGCGGTCGTACGCGCTACGGTTGCTCGCGTTGGCAACTCGGATGCACCTATTCCGAGCCATTTGAGACATAAAATGTCGCTTCCGGACAAGAAGTGTACTTTTTCCGTCAATTATTACACATACATACGCGCGAAAAGTCGTAATTTTGCACCCGATATATCTTCTGTGTCGGGCGCAAGTTCGTCAGGATGTACAAAAATAACGAATTAAAATACTAATACTAATCTTTTTTACAACTTGATTTTATGAAACGCAATTTCGGTGCAATTCGTGTGATGGCCGCTGTAGGACTGCTGCTCATGAGCGTAGGTTTGCAGGCGCGTGTCATTACAGGTGTTGTCAAGGATCAGTCGGGAGAGACTGTCATCCAGGCCTCGGTCGTAGTAAAAGGTACTACGGTTGGTACGGTGACGGATTTTGACGGTAAGTACTCGATCGACGTTCCGGCGGATGCCAAAGTGCTTGTATTCTCCTATATCGGTCTGCAGACCAAGGAGGTGAACATTACAGGCGATGTGATTAATGTAGTACTCGAGGAGAACAAACAGGTGCTCGACGAGGTGGTGGTTACCGGTTACGGTACGACCAAGAAACGCGACCTGGTCACCTCCGTAGCCTCTGTAGGTGCGGAGCAACTCAAGGACGTGCCTGTTACTTCGGCCGCCGAGGCGCTCCAGGGTAAACTGTCGGGTGTGTCGGTTACGACCACGGAGGGTAGTCCTGATGCGGATGTGAAAATTCGTGTACGTGGTGGTACGTCTCTGACGCAGTCCAGCGACCCGCTCTATATCGTAGACGGTTTCCAGGTAAGCAGTATCGCCGATATCTCGCCGAGTGACATCCAGTCGATGGACGTACTGAAAGATGCTGCGGCTACCGCTATCTACGGTGCCCAGGGTGCAAACGGCGTTATTATCATCACCACCAAGGATGCCGATAATGCAGCGGAGGATAAGATGCAGATCCATTTCGACTATTCCGGTTATATGGGATGGAAGCAGATGGCTAAGAAATACGAGATGCTCGACATAGATGACTATGTATTGCTGCAATATGAATATGCGCATTACAAGGCAAAAGGTAATACGGCCAATATCCCGAGCAACTTCAATGAGTATTTTGATCCGCAGTATGCCGCTACCAAGGATAAAACGCAGGTAATGACAATCCCTGCGATTCAGGAGTACTGGCAGGGTCAGAAGGTAACCGATTGGCAGGATGAGACCTTCGGTTTCCACGGACTGAATAGCAACCATAGTTTCACCCTGAGCGGTGGTAACAAGCAGGCCAACTTCTCGCTGTCCTACAATCGTATCGACGACGAGGGAATCATGTACGGTTCGGACTATAACCGTAATAACCTGAGCTTCAAGGCAAAGTACAAACCGATCAAGGACCTGACCTTGAGTTTTACGGCGCGTTTCTCCAATACCCAGATCCTGGGTGCAGGAACGAATACGGCACAGGATGCAGGTTCTAAGACCGAGAGCCGTGTACGTAATGCCATTGCTTACTCGCCGATCGAATTGTTTGCAAAGGATAATGTAGCGGGTCTGGATGACTATGAGTCATTCGGTTCGCTCTACGACCCGATCACGACGATCAACCACAACTATCGCAATAAGGTAGATAACAAGTACACCCTTCAGGGATACATCAGCTATAAGTTCGCTAAGATGTTCACCTGGAAGACGGAGGTAGGCTATGAGGGACGTTATCAGGACCAGGATCGTTACTACGGTCCTACTACCTACTATTCGCGTGCCGGTGACGGCTTTACCTATGCCGGCGGCGCAGGTTACGGTCATGTGGTAATGACCGACGAGAAGTCGAGCCGCTTCAAGAATACCAACACCTTGGAGTTCAAGAAGAAATGGGGTTCTGACCATGACCTGAGTATCCTGATTGGTGAGGAAATGCAGTTGCTCAAGGGCGAGTTGCGTACCTACTACGGCTACGGTTATGATGCCAGCCTGACGGGTGATAAGGTGTTTAACTATGTTGGTTCGGCCAAGGCTTACACCAGCAAGTCGTATGTGAATCCTACCGATAACATGCTGTCGTTCTTCGCACGTGCCAACTACGTGCTCTTCAACCGCTATTATATTACCGCTACTTTCCGTGCGGATGCTTCTACGCGTTTTGCCAAGGGCAACCAGTGGGGTTACTTCCCGTCGGTGGCTGTCGCATGGCGTATGGGTGATGAGGAGTGGATGCAACCGGCTTCGGATTGGTTGAGCAACCTGAAGTTCCGTCTCTCCTACGGTTCGGTAGGTAACAACAACGTGGACCTGGGTTACCTGCGTCCTGAGTACTTGGCTACCTCGACCGCCTATATGGAACTCTTCGGTACGAAGCTGACCGATGGCGGTGCAGATGTCATTGCGGCTAATAGCAACCTCAAGTGGGAGACCACGATTACCCGTGACTTCGGTATCGACTACGGTTTCTTCAACGAGCGTCTGACCGGTGCGATCGACCTGTACTGGAATACCACCAAGGACCTGATCCTGAAATACAAGATGGCCGTCGGTGGATACAACTACCAGTATCGTAATATCGGTTCTACCGACAACAAGGGTGTTGAGTTCTCTGTCAATGGTGTGATCCTTGACAAGAAATCCAAGAGCCTGAGTTATGGCCTGAGCGTGAATGCGAATATCTCGCACAACTACAACAAGGTCGTTGACCTGGGTGGTATGAGTGAGTACCTGATTTCATCGGGTTGCTTCTCGTCCAATTACAATAATACCGACTATGAGTTCAAACTCACGCCGGGTGCTAAGGTAGGTGATATCTACGGTTATCAGACAGCCGGATGGTACACCGCAGAAGACTTTGTTTCGTTCAAGCCGAGCAACAACCGCTGGTATGCTGCGGATGGTAGTGCGATTACTACGATTCTTGGCGAAGCTCGTCCGGGTATGGTGAAGATTGTGGATCAGAACGGTGATGGCGTAATCAACGATGAGGACCGCGTAGTATTAGGTAATACCCAGGCCGACATTATCGGTGGTTTCGGACTGAATTTCCATATTGGCGGTGAGAAATGGGGTAAGTTTGACGTGAATGCCCAGTTTACCTATAGTGTCGGCAACGAGGTACTCAACCTCTCGGCGCTGGATTACGGAACGATCTTCGACAAATCCAAGTTGCGCAACAATACAGCCGATGTAGCGTACGGTGCGCGTTACTCGCTCTTCCGTGCCGACGGCGGTTATATCCCTGCCGACTATGCGGTAGATGCTGAGGGGATGGTTAGCGGTGCGGATTATGCCGCTATGGCTGCCGCACTGGCTGCAGGTAATGCCGGTGCTACGACGGCCAACCCGATCAGTGAGAATATTGCCCTCACGGACAAGTACGTAGAGGACGGTTCGTATCTGCGTATGTCGTCGCTTACGGTCGGCTATTCGCTGCCGAATGTATGGCTCAAGAAGGCACATATCGTGACCGCTCGTCTGTTCTTCACGGCATCTAACTTGTTCTGCGCTACCAAGTATTCGGGTGCAGATCCTGAGGTGGATACGCGTTCTAAGATCAACCCGCTGGCTACCGGTGTGGATTTCTCGGCCTTCCCCAAGAGTCGTGCCTTCAACTTCGGTATCAATCTTTCATTTTAATTAACGGACAAAAATTATCATTCGTATGAAAACATATAAATATATTGCATTGGCCATAGTGGCGATGATTTTTGCCGGCTGTGATTTCTTTGATTCGAAATCGCCGTCTGCCATGGATGCGCAGGCTGTCTATTCCAACGAGAATAGCGTAGAGCAAGTCATTGCCGGCGTATATGAGCAATTTGGTCAGGATAAGTCCTATCGCAACCGTCTGGCATGCGGCTATCAGGGTATGAATACCGATACCGAGCATGGTACCAAGAACTCGGGACGAGCCGACTGGAATATCTATGCACTGACTCCGAGTAGCGGTGATCTGTCAACGGCTAACGGAAAAGACCCATGGGGGTATCTCAATACCGCCATCGAGCGTTGTAATTGTATCATCGAGGGTATCCAGCAGTATGGCGACACTACCTCCGCTAAGATGCGTTATATGCTCGGCGAGGCGTATTTCTTGCGCTCGTTCTGCTATCTGGAAATGGTGAAAATGTGGGGTGACGTACCCGCACGCTTTGTGTCGATTAGCAAGGATGAGGAGGGACTGAACCTGAAGAAGTCCGACCGTACTGACGTGCTCCGTCAGTTGCGTATCGACCTCAAGGAGGCTGCGCGTTTGATGCCTTGGTCCAAGGAGTGTCCGGGTATGGCGGCTAATTATACGGGTCGTCCCAGCCGTGGTGCTGCGCTGGCACTGCTGGCTCGCGTGGACTTGATGTATGCCGGTAAGGGTGTGCGTCCTGCTACCTGGCAAAACGGACCGGAATTCCTCGTAAGCGACGGTGCCCTGCGTGCCGAGCTGAATACCGAGGTGCTTTGGGCCTGCGCACAGATCCTCAACAATGCCGATGAGCAACGTAAGTTCCAATCCAACTACGAGGATATCTTCCGTAAGATATGTGCCGATGAGGTCAATTACTACAACTCGGAGGTGTTCTGGGAGATCCCGTTTGCGGACGGTAGTCGTGGACAAGTGCTCCAGTATAACTGCACCAAAATGTCGGATGCTGTAGGCGGCTTGAAGAATAATGAGGGCGGCTCCAGCAACTCAGCTGTAGGTATCGTACCGACGCTGTATTATGATTACGAAGCGGCCGATGTACGTCGCGACGTGACGATGGCGCGTTATATCTGGGTATACGACGATGGTACTAAGTTCAATTCCGATGCCGAGAAAGTGGCACAGGCCTTCCCCGAGAAAGGTACGGATGCTAAGATCCTGTACCAGAAGAACCAGATGGTAGGTGATTGGTACGGCGCCAAATACCGCGTAGAGTGGATGACGCGCAATAGAACCGGTAATGACGACGGTATTAACTATCCGATTATTCGTTATGCCGACGTGCTGCTGATGGCGGCCGAGGCTTCTATCGGTGGTATCGGTGGTGATATGCCGACGAATACCTACGGTATCAATGGCCAGGCATGCTTTGACCAGGTGCGTGCTCGTGCACACGCTTCGTCCAAGGACCTGACGATGGCGAACCTGCAAGAGGAACGCAAACTGGAGTTCACGGGTGAGTATATCCGTAAGTATGATCTCATGCGTTGGGGTATCTTGAAGGAGACGCTGCTGGCAGCTCACGAACGTCTGGCACAGATGAACAACCACGAGGGTGAGTTCGCTGCGCTGAACGATAGTATCTACCTCAAGTATAAGTATGTAGGCGACGAGTATAGCTTCAGTTCGGATATCAAGGGCTTTGTGATCGACTCGGTCTATGGTCTGAACAAGGGTGAGACCGATGTACCGGCCTTCTATAACAAGGAGAACGGATGGATCAAGACCTCGATTTATTCGGGTTCGTCCGGACGTGAATTGGCGCGCGACAACTATATGCTCTTTGATCCTGAGTATCCCGAGCGCCTGAACGGTCGTCAGTACTGGCCGATATTCGCTGTCAATGTAGGACAGTCTAACGGAACGCTTTGGAACGATTACGACTATACCGGCGCGGCCGAGTAAACGCTATGCGAACCTATCGCTTGGCCATATGGGCTATCTGCATGCCGCTTTTGGTGAGCGCATGCCAACCTGTGGAGACTCCGGAGGAAACGAAGCTGGATCAGAATGCAGAGTTGGTGGCGGCATGCCGGCAGATACAAGGTGGAGGTGCGGCTGTCACCGGTGGTGACGGCGGCACCGTCTATCGGGTCAGCCGTCTGGACGATGTGACGGATCCGAATACGGGTCTGCCTATGGCCGGTACGCTGCGCTATGCCGTCACGCAATCCGGTGCCCGACGTGTGATCTTTACCAAATCCGGCACGATCCACCTCAATAGTGAGTTGCGTATCAAAAATAGCAACCTTACTATCGACGGACAGTCTGCCCCGGGGGATGGTATCTGCCTGGCCGATTATCCGCTGGTGATCAATGCGGATAACGTGATCGTGCGCTTTATCCGTGTGCGTCTGGGGGATGTGAGTAATACAGAGAGCGATGCCGTTTCGGTAAACAACTCCAAGGGCGTTGTACTCGATCATTTGAGTTGCTCCTGGTCGGTGGACGAATGCGTGAGTTGTTATGGCAATACCGATTTTACGCTCCAGTACTGCTTTATCACCGAGTCGCTTAAGAACTCGGTGCACGGCAAGGGTAGTCACGGCTACGGCGGTATATGGGGCGGAACGAATGCTACGTTCCATCACAACCTCTTGGCCCATCACGACTCGCGTAACCCGCGTTTCGACCATTCGTATGTCAATAATACCTGCTTCGGTCCGATCGATTATGTCAACAACGTAGTCTATAACTGGGGCGGTAACTCTACCTACGGCGGTGAGGGTTACAGCCAGGTGCGCAAGATCAACATGGTCAACAACTACTATAAGTACGGTCCGGCTACGAGCAAGAAGAACCGCTTGGTAGATCCTACCGTCAGTTGCTCTTTCTGCTCCGACGGCCATACCCTGATTCCCGGTAAGTTCTGGCTCGCGGGCAACTATATGTATGGCTCGTCAGAGGTGACGGCCGACAACTGGAAGGGCTCTACGGTTAACACCGCGGCTGTCAAGGCCACGGCCCGCTGGACCGAAGGCCTGACGCCGATGACGCATGAGCAGACCGCCGAACAAGCCTATGAGACCGTGCTCGAGAAGGCCGGTTGCTCACTCCAGCGTGATGCCATCGACCAGCGTATAGCCGATGAGGTAAGAAACGGCACTTATACCTGCCGGGGCTCTAATGGCTCGAAAAACGGCTTTATTGATACGCAGTCCGACGCAGGAGGATGGCCGGAACTGACAACGGGTACGATACCCGTCGATAGCGATTACGACGGTATACCGGATGACTGGGAGGTCAGTTTCGGACTGGATCCTAAGGACGCAAATGATGCCCGTAAGATCAGTTTGGTTACCGGTCATACCAATCTGGATGTCTATATGTGCTATTTGGTACGAAATTTGTATGAATAATAATCAGTAGAATACATACCACGCAAATATGAAAAAAATAATGCTATCTATCGTGGCGCTGAGTGTGTCGCTTATGATGACGGCGGAGACCAAGTACTCGCACTATTATCAGAACCTGCCCTGCGCCGTAGAGGAGGTACGGGAGGTGGTGATCCCGGATTATACGGTGACGCTCACCGATTTCGGTGCCGTGGGTGACGGTCAGACCGATTGCTCCGAGGCATTTGCCCAGGCGCTCAAGCACCTCAAGAAGCAGGGGGGAGGCCATCTTATCGTGCCCAACGGTACGTGGTTGACCGGTCCGATCAAGCTTATCAGCAATCTGGACCTGCATCTCGAGCCGCAGGCCACGATTCTTTTCTCGCCCAATAAAGAACTTTACGTCCAGGCGTCCGACACGCTGCGTGACGGCTCTAAGAAGTGCCATGCTTGCGTGTATGGCTCGAAACTGGAGAACGTAGCGATTACGGGTTACGGTACGCTGGACGGTCAGGGTATCTATTGGCGTCCGATCAAGCAGAAGAAAGTCAGCGAAGAAATCTGGAACGAAGTTCAGGAGATGGGCGGTGTATTGCGTCCGGACGGAAATAGCAAGAACTGGAAGATCTGGTATCCGTTTAACCTCCATAAGAAGTACGGTATACCCAATATTGCTAACGATCCGATTATCCAGGAGAAGATGCGTCCGCACCTGGTGAATATCACTGATTCCCGCAACGTGCTCGTCGAGCATGTCCACCTGCTTAACTCGCCTAAGTTCCATCTCGTGCCCACGCGCGTGCAAAACCTTATTATAGATGGCGTAAATATCCGCTGCCCGCATTGGGCACAAAACGGCGACGCGATGGACCCGGGTAATATCCAGGTGGCGCTGATCGTCAACTGTAATATCTCCTGCGGCGACGACGGTATTTGTATGAAGGGTGGTGTAGGCCAGAAAGGCGTTGATGCCGGTCCGCAGCGCGACTTCCTCATCTGCCGCGATACGGTCTATCGTGCCCACGGCGGATTCGTGATCGGTTCCGAGTTCTCGGGCGGTATGCAGCGCCTGGTAGTCAAGGACTGCTTCTTCGACGGTACGGATATCGGTTGCCGCTTCAAATCGGCACCGGGTCGTGGCGGCTGGTGCGAAGACATCTATTGCCAGGATTTGATTATGAAGAATATCGTGGAGTCTGCTATCCTCATCTCGTCCGGTTATGCGGATAAGGGTGCCGGCGTGAGTGCTACGGATAGCGACAACAAGGAAGCTTTCTTCCCCGACTGGTCGAATATCACGTTCCGCAATATTACCTGTATCGGTAGCAAGCAGGCCGTAGATATCCAGGGACTCAAGGGCAAACCGGTGCATAATATCCTCTTCGATGAAGTGACCATCATTGGCAATAAGAAGGGTATTAAGATGGAGTATGCCGAGGATATTAAGTTTACCAACTGTAATATCAACCCCAAACCGATGCCGGTAGAGGAGTATAAGAAATGCAAAAACATCCGCTACAACGGTCAGGACCCTGATGCGGCGGAATAAAAAATCAAAAAATCTACATTTTTCGGCAAAAAATACTTGCTTGTTTGCGAAAAAAGCAGTAATTTTGCAGCGTGAAATAATCTGAAACAACAATAATAATTAAAAACGCAACAAATTATGAAGAAATTTTTCCTCTTCGTGGCTGCTGTTGCAGCTTTGACGGTTAACGCACAAAATGTCGTTGTACTGTCTGATGTAGCTAACTACATCGATTTCCAGGCGCTCAGCCAGTCTGACGCTGCCATGACTGCGCACACTGTTACCAGTACCGCTCCGTACGAATTGGCTAACGGTACCAAGTTGGTAGGTTATGTTAATTCTGAGGGTAAAGAGGCTGAAAATAAGTGGAATGTAAAGGAGGGTTACAACACCACGATGCAGACCCCGACTTGGGAAGGTGTTGACTCGCTGAAGGTAGGTACGATGTTCCGTGCTGCTTCGGGTACGACTATTGAGCTCGGTGCTTTCAAGACCAAAGCTGCAGGTGACCTCGTTATTTACTATCAGCCGAACGGTGATAGCGAGCGCGGTGTAGAGGTGTATGTTTACAACGAACTCGTAACCGGTACTGACTTGACCGGTAGCGGCGTTAAGAGCAACAACATCCGTCCGGCTTACGCTGGTAAGATTACGCTGCCGGCTGGCTCGTACGATGCAGGTGACGTAGTTATCAAATTGGTGACCAACACCAGCAACATCTTCGGTGTTCGCATTGAGCAACTCCAAGGCGCTGGTATCAGCAACACCAAGATTGGTAACAAGGCTGTTAAGATCTTCGAGAACGGTCAACTCGTTATCATCAAGAACGGCGTACGCTACAACGCTATCGGTGTTAAACTCTAAGCAATTTTTGCTAATTTGATAAAAATATCTCACATGCATTTGCGCATGTGAGATATTTTTTGTACCTTTGCACCGAAATTACAATACACCATACACTATACACTATGATTTCGCATCTGATTCCGTTTCGGTGGGCGCAGTACCGCAATGGTGAGATCGTCTATGACGACGAGGCGCAAATCCGGTTGACCGACCAGCAGATCGGTCATATCGCTGATTATATCCGCAAGGGCTACAACTCCTGCATGGTAGAGGACTTGCCCGATGGCATCTACGATATGTTTGAGGATGCGGCCCACGAAGCACTCACGGTGGCTATTCGTGACGGGCGCACCGAGTATCGCGACGACGATGAGTTCGCCCCTCAGATGGACCTGCCGCTGCCGTTGTTGCGGCTGTTACCCAAAAGCGTACTGCGTGAACTGGATGCGGAAGATATGTTTGAGTTCTATGAGGTGAACTCGTGGGAGGAGTTGTTCCGCTCGGATAAAATCGGAGAATGAAGCGCTTGTTCGGAATATTGCTGCTCTGCCTGCTGGCCGTTTTTGCCCGCGCCGAGATGAAGCCCAACTTCATCGACTACCTGCTTTCGGATGATCGCTACGAGCAGGTGGTGCGTATCGCGACGCGCGAACTGGAGCGCCATCCTAAGGACGGACGCCTCTATACCCAGCGTGCAACGGCGTATCTCCAGCTAAACGAACTATCGCTGGCGGTCAACGACCTTAGCAGCGCGATTCGTTATTACAAGACGGCGGATAAGTCGCGTGCCGACCTGTATCGCATGCGCGGCGTACTGTATGAGTATCTGGAGCAGCCGAAGCTGGCGCTACGCGACTACAGTCGCCTGATTCGTCTCTGCCCGGACTCGCCGGAGGGGTATCAGTTGCGCGGCGACTTGTATATGGAGATCGGACAACCCGCCAAAGCTAAGAAAGACTACGAGAAACAAAAACTATATGAGAAAAATTAACTTTTTGCTATTCCTTCTGCCGGTCGTGCTGTGCGTCAGTTGTGGTGGCCCGGTAGAGACTGCCAAACCGGAGAGTGATACGATCGTAGGTCGCAACGTGGTCATCATGGACCAGGATCGCGGTCAGACGCTCGTCTTCTACAACGGCTACGATTCTATCGGTATCTACCAGCAGCCTGGCGACAGCTTGCCGATTATGCGTCTGCCGGTGGGGCGGGTGTATCACGTGATCGTGCGTAATATAGAGGACGGCTGGTGTATCCTGGATAGTCTCCAGGGTGATCAGTTGTCGCTCACGATCGGTAAGTATATGCGTATGCAGGATATAGTCAGCCCGACGCGCATCCTTACTTCGCAGATGATCTATGGCGACAATGCGCTGACGCAACCTCTCTCCGAGGGAACGCGGGCGATGTATGATATACTGATAGGAGATAGTATCTCGAATTTTATCCAGCCGCTGCGTACGGATAAGCCGCTGGCGCTGTATGCCCATCCGAGGGCTCGTCGTGCGCAGACCAAATTGGCGCTCGAGGGGTATCAGTGGCATGCCGTGCTGGGGGATGCTGACCAGGGTTGGTTCCGACTGGTGAGCCTGCGCCTAATGGACGAATACGGTTACTCGATCGAGGTGCCGCTACCAGCTTTTGCGGATTCTACTCAAACGGATTATTATATCCAGTCTTCGGCTTTGCTGGAGGCAGAGATTCCGGCCTGTGTGGAGATCAATCTATATAGCAAACCCGATAAGTCCTCGCGTCCGGTCTTCCACGAGGCGGCACGCAGCAATGCGGATGCCGAGTCGTGCAAAGACGCTACGGTGGTGCAGATCCGTCAGAAACAAGGCGGCTGGGTACAGATGCGCTGCCACGGTCGCACGGGTTGGGGCGAAGAGTTCCTGGTGGATTACAATCCCTTCGGCGACCTCTAACCCTCACCTATCACCCATAACCGATAACCGCTCACCGTTATTTTCCAATAGCTTGCACACGCTGCTCAAAGGTGTCTCGATCACCTAGGGCAGCGTTTTTCATCTTCACGCGGTAGTTGCTGATCGTGTTGGGACTGTAGCAGAGCAGTTCGGCGATCTTGGCCGAGCTGGTGATGCCCAGTAGGATGAGGGCGAAGATACGCATCTCGATGGTCATGCGCTCGCCGGGTTTGGGCGTGAGTCGTGCCTCGGGTTTGAGCAGGGCGTTGAAGTCCTCTACGAAGCTGCCGTAGAGCGAGAGGAAGGTATCGTCGAAGGCGCGGTAGAAATTATCCATCTCGCGATCCATAAATCCGGCGGGGTCTTTCTCGCCTGCCTTGCGGGCCATGGTGGTGAGTCGGCGGATATAGTCGCTATATACCTCCAGGTAGCGGCATATATACTGCTCCTTAACCTGATCGGCCTCCTTGAGTTGGCGGTTGATGGTACGTTGCTCTTCGTTCATGGCTTTCATCTCGCGGTTGAGCGCATGCAGTCGGCGGTTTTGGCGCATGGCGAGGATAACGCCGATAACGATGAGTATGAATAGCACGGCCAGCGTGAGTAGGGCGATGACGAGTTTTACGGACGATTTATGTAGCTCCTGTTCGTAACTGCTGGCGATCTCGTGGCCCAGCACGTAGGTCTGTATAAATCGCGTCGGGGCATTGAAGAACGAGGCGTTGGTGAGCGAGTAGTCGCTGTAGCGATAGGCGCGTTCCAGATCGCCGGCTTCGAAGCGCTCTTTAGCTACGAGCCACGAGGATCCGTTGTCCGTGATGCCCTGCCGCGCATCGGAGATAGCCGAGCGTGTGAGCCACTCCAGGCTCTCGCGCTCTTTGCCCATCTGCTCGTAGAGTATGGCGCGGCTGTAGGCCTCGATGGCGTAGCGGTGGCTCCATTGCACGAGGCGCGAGAGGATCGTATCGTTGACCTGTAGCGCGAGGGGGATGTTGTCGTCGTCCATGGCGCGCAGGAACTCGTAGCGCAGGCGTATATCGGTGTTGCCGGATGCCTGGCGCTGCATCTCGTGGAGCAGCGAGTCGTAGTACAACTCGGCGGTAGCCAGCAGTTCTTCGCGTAGCGTCGGTATGAGGGCCGAGTTGGCAGCTTCGGTATGCAGACGCCATACGGCTTCGAGCCAGTCGACACGCAGACTGTCGGGCACGTCCTCTACGTAGCTCAGCAGCGACAGTCCGCCGCCGTACTTACCGATCGACGAGGAGAGTTGTACGAGTCCCATGTAGGCTTGTGAGCGGTAGGGTTCGTCGGCCCGGATGAGTTGTAGGTACCATGTGCGGGCACTATCGCTCTGGAAATATTGATACTCGCGGGCGATGCGCAGCTGCAGGGCTTTGGTCATCGGGTGGACGCTTTTGAGCGAGTCGATATACTGCTGATGACGGTCGAGATATTCGGCAGATTGCTTCACGTCCTCATCCAGCATGAGGAATAGCGAGTCGAGCGTAGAGAGTGCCGATGCGCTGAGTGATGCGGCGATCAGGAGCACGGTGAGAAATGAGCGTTTAAGCATGGTGTGTTAAAAATTTTGGTGCAAAGGTACAACTTTTTTCTGAAATACGCAAATATTTTACGTACTTTTTTTTACTTTTCTAAAAACTTAAGGTGCTTATTATCAGTCGTGTGGTATATACTCTAATGTACTTTTGTGTTGTATAACATGTGCAGATGTTTGCGTACGTGAAAAAAAAGCAGTAATTTTGCCGAGTAATTTGTGCAAATTAGTATCATGGAGAACCAAGTCTATTTAGCTTCTAATGAACGTTACGCGAAGATGTCTTCGATCTACAACCGCTGCGGTCGCAGTGGCGTTTTGCTGCCCAAGGTAAGTCTGGGTTTTTGGCACAACTTTGGAGCTGATGCGCCGTATGAGCGTAGTCGGGCTATTACGCGTTTTGCGTTCGACCATGGTATTACGCATTTCGATTTTGCCAACAACTACGGCGTACCGGCCGGTAGTGCGGAGACGACATTCGGCCGACTGATGGACGATGACTTTCGTCCGTACCGCGACGAGTTGTTTATCTCCAGCAAGGCGGGCTATCTCATGTGGGACGGTCCTTATGGAGAGTGGGGTAGTCGCAAATATTTGATGAGCAGTCTGGATCAGTCCTTGAAGCGGATGCATCTGGACTATGTCGACTTGTTCTACTCGCATCGTTATGACCCGAATACCCCGATAGAAGAGACCTTGCAAGCGCTGGTAGATATCGTCCGGATGGGTAAGGCGCTGTATGTGGGTATCTCCAACTGGCCATTGGAGCAACTGCGTTTGGGTGCTAAGTACCTCAAGGAGCATGATGTGCCCTTGCTGATTTATCAGGGACGACTGAATATGTTGAATCGCGAACCGATCGAGGAAGGTATCCTGGATTTCTGTCGCGAGGAGGGAATAGGTTTTATCGCTTATTCGCCGCTGGCGCAGGGACTATTGACAGATCGTTATCTGGACGGCATACCGGCCGACAGCCGCATGGCGAAGGAGCATTTCCTGACATCCGACCGCCGCACGCCGGAACTGCTCGACTACTTGCATCAACTCGAGGCGCAGGCCAAGGCCTCCGGCCGCACCATCGCCCAAGAGGCGCTGCAGTGGGTACTCGACCAGCAGGGCGTCACCTCCGTCCTTGTCGGCGCCAGCAGTGTAGAACAACTGAAGAATAATATCGCTATCCTCGGATAGAGTCCGATAAAACAAGCAAACAAAATTAAAATCCAAATACAAAATGAAAAAACTATTTACAATTTTAGCGCTATTATGCGTATGTTTGATGGGCTGGGCGGCTACAGAGAAATTTGTGGCAGCGAATGCATCAAAATTGAAGGCAACAGGTCAGTTGGAGAGTGATAATACGCAGTATACTCCCTCCACGGGTGCGATTACGGGTACAGTAGCAGCTTATGCCGGCTGGCAATGGGGAGCACAATTTCATTTGACGCATGGTGTTACGTTTGTAGAAGGTAAAAAATATACCTTTTCATGTAGTATTCTGACGTCTGAAGATGTTAATAATATCACTATTAAGGTCTGTGATGCACAAGAGCGTTTGTATAAAACGGATTTTTCAACAACTGCTAATGTCGCAAAGACCTATTCTGGTGAATTTGTATCTCAAGGTAATGAAACGTCTGCTATCGTCTTTGATTTCGGATTTGCGCCCGCAGGCACGGAGATAACGATTTCCAATATTTCTATTCTCGAAAGTGAGCCGGACCCCAAAGTAAGTGTGTGTGAAGATTCTCGTGGCCATTTTGGTAGCAGTACCAAAAGAGTTAGTTATGAGATTGTGTACGACAATGGTACCGTTACTTATACTTTGCGCCCATACAATAATGGAGATGCAATAGTTTTTGCTGAAGTCCAATTTGTGGAAGGGGGAAGTTATGCTATGACGATATCTGAAGGTGTCGCTACTTTCCAACAGACAAGTCAAGTTGAAGGCACTGAGAAAAATTTACGTTTCCACTATGAGACAAGCTCTATTTCTCCGGGACGCGAATTGACATCTAATTTGAGCGCTTCGGATGCAAATATTATCTATTATAAAGTAGGTGATTGTGGGGTCGGCGGTGCCGCAAACCCGCATCTGGCATTAACAAATCCGACGAAGTCTTCTGTACTTCTACCGAAGGGCGAGTCGGTAACGGTAGCCTATACTTCGGAGAACACGGCTGCGGCTACGATTGAGTCGAACAATGCATGTGCATCTGTTAGCGGAAATGTTGTTACTGCCGAATCAACCGGAACGGCAACTATTACCGTTAGTCAGGCCGAAGTGGCCGGTACTTGGAACGAAGCATCCGCATCCTTTACTGTGAATGCCTTTGATTGGGATGACGTATCGTTTATCTCGAGCTCCGACTATAAGATGAAAGCTTCACATAGTAATGTCAATGTTAATAATATTCAATCTCGTAGCGGGCATAATTGCATATATGTTACATTCCCTAATGCAGTTGGATTGGCTTGTTCTTTAACAGACGGAACATATGAGTATGAGGGTGCGGGTTTATTCCTTTATACTGATGCCTTTACGGTTCGCCAAACACCGTTTACTGTATCATGGAACGGAAATGTGTATGATTGCTATGTGTTCTATAATTTAGATGAAACACCTCCTGCGATTTCCAATGTAGAGGTTACTTCTTATACCCATCAGCAAGCTGTTATAACCATTGCGGCGAATGAGGCATTTGTTTCTGCAGAGGTATTCAACAATGGTGTTTCGATGGGAACGTTTACGCCGACGGCGGGTGCTATCACCCTTACCGGTTTAACGGCATCTACAGTGTATGATCAACTGACCGTTAAGGTAAAAGATGCTGCGAACAATGTATCCGATGCCGTAGCTGTACCGACTTTCACTTCTTCAGATCTTCCAGCGCTCACTCCGGTTACATACAATGACTATGGCTCCAATAAGGGCGTTTACGCTTTGTATAGTATTACGCGTGATTGGGATCAGAGTCTGGTGTTCTCTGTAAAGGTTGATGCTGCGTTTGGATTTAACAAGCGCGTACACTATTACAGAGGAGGCGTGGCTGATGTTTGGGCTGATTTGGTATACAATAATACCACCGAAACCTATGACTACACTGCCCCTGCCGGTAACTTTGTAGAAGGAGATACATGGGTGGTAGAATTCTATTTCCCCTTTACGGGCGATGCTGCAAGTATCGTTTGCAATTATACCGTCGGTTCGGAGCAAGCAGCTCCTACAACTATTCCTGTTGGTGCGGTAGTGCTCAGCAAGACGGCTACAACCTTGTCGGTAGGCGAGACAGACAATATTACCGCTACTGTATATCCGTCCTTTGCGACGAGCGCAGGTACCGTTACATGGAACTCTGATGCCACTGCTTATGCTACGGTAGATGCCGGTACGGTAACTGCCGTTGCTGCCGGTTCGGCTAATATTACAGCTACATGCGGAACAGTAACAAGTGTTCCGTGTGCTGTGACGGTAGCTCAGTCGTTGGAGGAGACTAAGTTCTATGGCGTAGGAGCATTTGCAAACAACGCGGGTGTAGTAGTATCGTATGATTATGTATTTACGCGCGCTACAAATCATAAGGTGACTTTGGATATCGTATTCTCGCGTTCGATGAGCGGTATTGTGGGTGAGAATAATTTTATGATCTATATCAATGGTGTAAATCAGCATATGACCTATGCAGAGGCAACGCATTCGGCAAGTTATGCGTTTGGCGAGCAGACAGAAGGCGATCATATCAGTTACTACTTCTATTTCCCGCTGGATGGTGGCGGTTTGCATCAGATCCAGTCAAGAACCTATACGGTAGGTGCTGCTAATGATGAAGTTCATGCATTTGCTGTAGGTGAGAAAGAAAATAACGTTGCTGCTTTGGCTACCGCCGACGGTCATGCCTTCGATACCGTGTTTGTTATTCGCTCCTTCGCGGCTGATGAACTCTACACTTTAGTTCTCCCGTTTGATGCTGATGCAGCAACGACCGCAGCAGTCCTGCCGGGTCAGTTGACTAAATTGAACAACACGATTGTAAAGGATAACGGTGATCTGAAAGTGAACTTCGTAGACGTAGATGCTATTGAGGCAGGTGTGCCTTATCTCTACGTGCCGAGCGCAAATGTTGCTAATCCGGTATTCGCTAATGTAACGATCAGCAAGGACCTCAACCCGACGGAACCTACTGACGGTAAGGCTAAGTATTATGGTATTTACGCGCCTACGACGGGCGAAGCTCTGAAGACCATTACGAATGCTTACGTATTAGGAAGCGATCGATATCTGTACGCAGCATCCGGTCTCAACGATGAACAACAGATGAAGGCGCTCCGCGGATACTTCGTGCTGAACTTCCCGAGTGCAGCTCCGGGTGCTCCGAAACGCATCGCACAGGTGGTATTCAACAGCAACGAGACAGAGACCGCTACCGGTCTGGAGAATGTACAGGGTGCTGCGGCACAATATACCAAGATCCTGGAGAATGGTACGTTGTACATCGTTCGTGACGGTAAGCTGTATACTGCACAAGGACAGTTGATCAAATAAATTAGGAACCTATAAATTATTCGCAATTATGAAAGCATACAATAAGCCTTTTACGCAAATATCTGACTGCCAAACGCGGTATATGCTCATGTCCGGTAATGTCAGCGCTACGGGTATCTCCGGAGTGAACGAAACCACCGGCGGACAGAACATCGAGATCAACTAATTGCAATCTTGCACTCTTTCGGGTGTGTGCCATTGGTTTGGCACACGCTCACTAATGAAATTTCGTAGTATGAAAAACAAGGTTATATTCCTTTTTGCGCTACTCTTTGTGAGTGTGATGGGTTGGGCGCAGGAGCAGGCCGTGGTGAAGGTGCTGTCGATCAACAATAGCCTGATTGACTATAACGACCAGTATTTGATGTTCAACAATATCGCTACGACGATGGGCAAGAACGCTACGTGGACCAAGCATACCAATCTGGGTAAGACCCTGGCGTATCATTATAACGAGGATCCGCTGGTGCCGAATGCACAAACGGTAGTGGCCAACGAGGCTTGGACGCATATTATCCTGCAAGAGCAGTCTTCGCTGCCTCGCACGAATTTTGCTCAGTTCCGAACCAACGTGCAGACCTGGGTGAATTATATCCGTACGAATTGTCCGAATCCAAATGCGGTGATTATCCTGCCAATCAACTGGGCATTTAGCAATGATGCTTCGTATCAGGCAAATAATCGTACGCTGATTGCTAATTTCCGCTTGGTGGCGGAGGAGTTTGGTCTGACGCTTTGCCCGGTAGCGATTGCGTATGGTAATTATCAGGTAGATCATCCGTCCACGATAGCGGCGGACCTCTATACCGACGATCGTCACCCGACGCAGGCGGCTACGTATTTGGCAGCCTGTCTGGAGTACGCAGTGATCTTCGGCGAGAACCCGAGTACGATTACGTGGAAACCGGCGGCTTTGTCGGAGACGATGGCTGAGACGATGCGCAGTTATGCGCAGGAGGCATACGAGGGCGTTGAGCGCACCGAGCCGCTGCCCGTAGAACCGACTCCCGCAGTCTCGATCACGGGTAGTACCTATACGGAAAATTTCGATACGATTGGTGGCGAAGATGTGACAGAAGCACAGATTGCAGCCAGCCAGGACGGTAAGCGTTCGTTTGATCGCGCAACGCAGTTGCCCGTAGGTTGGCGCGTAGATAATAATACATCTGCAGTGCGTTCAGTTCGTTCGTTTGCTGCGGCTTCGGAGACGACGATGTATATCGGCGGTCAGAACCTGCCGAGCAATGCCCGTAACGGTACGTGGAACTTTGGATTGACCGGTAGTACGGACCGTGCGGTAGGTGGTATTACGTCGAGTATCGACGGCGGTGCACGTACGGTAAGCGTGATGGTGCATCTGCATAACGATGCCGGAGCGGCTATCGATACCCTGACGCTCAGTTATGACATCGAGAAATACCGCAACGGAGCCAATACGGCGGGTTTTACGCACCAACTATACGTGTCTGCGGATGGCGAGAACTGGACGAGTGCCGGTAGTACTTTCTGTCGTCAATTTGCCAAAGACGCTAATACCAACGGCGCAGAGGTCGTACCTATCTCAGTGACGGCAGTAAGCGGCCAACTGGCATGTACGTTCCCTGAGAACGGAGACCTGTATCTGGCGTGGAGCGTATCACCGATCAGCGGGTCCGACTGCGCCAAATCGATGGCGTTCGGAATAGACAATGTGGTGATTGTGCCGATTATGGGTGAGTCAACGGGAGTGGAAGCACTCACCGATAACCGCTCACCGCTCACCGTTACCAAAGTACTGCGTGACGGACAGATGGTTATTGTGCGCGGAGAAGAGGAATTCAACGCGCAAGGAACAAGAATAAAATAAAATCTAAGATATGAAGAAAAAACTTTTTACACTTATTGCGCTTTTGAGCGTGAGTTCAATGGGATGGGCAGAGTTGAATGTTTGCTCTTTAAGACCAGCGCATCCTGCAAATGGAGCCGCAGGTGCTATTTCTCTTGCATTTAATACAGCAGAAAATGGTGATATCGTTGTGACACTTACACCGGATGCTGAGGTTTCGGCTCATTTTAGAAGTAGTGGTTTCGAGGGTACAAGAAATAATATGAAAATATTGAGTGGAACTAACTTTGCTACTGAAGAAAATTTATCCGAGTATTTTTCAATGAAGAATACAATATCCGGCAATACATGTACCTTTTATCGTACCGGAACAAAAAACCTACCATCTCCATGTAAGTTAAAAATTGATTTTTCGCAAAATGCATTGGCATGGGTAGAAGGAGCAATTAATGCGTATGACAATAATGGAGCAACCGTAATACAATATAATTACGGTACGTTATGTGGCTCGACATTGGATGCACCATCTATTTCTGTTAATTCGGATGGAGAAATATCTTTTGATGCTATTGAAGGCGCTGATTCCTATAAGGCTTATGTATATTTTGGATCACAATTCATAAAGGAGTGTCCTGTTACATCCGGTCAAAAAGTGTGGAATCCTTATTTAGCAGGAGAGTATGCTATATATGTCCGCGCATTCAATTCATCAACGGATGCCTATTCTGATTTCTCAAATGGTGAAATATGGGATGCCGTAGGGGATCCGTCCGGTGATATGCCAAAATCGGATATTTGTGGATATTATCTGAAAGAGGGAACAAATGAAGAGGCTTTGTTATCGTTCTACACTGATCGTTCAACGGGTAATTTCTATATCACACTTTCTGCAGGAGAGAATGGCGATGATTCAAAAACATTCTTCCGCGATGCCGGCGGTTTGTCTTGGAATGGTTTTACATACGATGGAATTGATATGAGAGAATATTTTACTCGTATACCGGAAGATGCAGATGATATTAATGGCAAAGTAAATGTCTTAACATTCGTTCCTCGTACAGAGGAGGGACACATTCCTGCTTACAATCATACTATAGCTTTTGCGTCAGGTAATTATGTTACATGGAGAACATATAATAATGGAACGAGTAGAGATTCATGGCAAAATAACTTATCTTTTTCTTATGTATATGGCACAAATTGCAATGAAATTGATGACCACGTAGCACCGGTGGTTGCTCTTACAAAAGTCAGTACAACCACCACTTCTGCTACATTGCAAATTGATGTAACTGAAAAGGATGATTACAACGAAGATCGTGCACTCCGTTCGCTTACCATTCGTGATGCAGCAAATAGTTTTGCAGAACAAAAGGTAACTTTGAATGGATCAAATCAAGTTACATTGAGTGAATTGAACAAGAATACTATCTATAACTTTACGGTTAAAGCTGTAGATTCAGGCGGAAACGTAACGGAAGAAACAATCAAAGTGCCTCTTACGTTTGATCCTTACGAGAATCTTGCTTTGAATAAGGATTGTTCAGCAGGAGGTTATGAAAATAATGATCATAAACCGTCTAAGGCGAATGATGGCAATAATACAACCTCTTTTTGGGGTACGTATGGTTGTGATGGAAAAGTAGGTTTTGTGGATTGGCCTACGGCTAATACTTGGGAAGTAGATTTGGAACAAGCGTATGTTTTAGATAGTGTTTCCGTATATCGAGCAGAATTAGGAGGGGGTAATAATCGCATAATGACGTTGAAAGGAAAAATGAATGAATCTGATGAGTGGTCTACTATTTTTGATGATTTATCAACTTCCCTAAATACCTCCTATCGCAATGTACCCGCAGTTGCCTCAGCAAGATATTTGCAATTTAGTTTTGCAGGAACAAGTATGATTGCTGTTAATGAGTTTGAAGTTTACGGTCACGATTATGCTGTTCCCGATGCAGTAGCGCCGGTAGTGGCTGTTTCTGAAATTTCCAAAACGTATAATACCGTGACGCTGCAGATCAATGCAACGGATAAGGATGATGCCGGTAATCCGGGAACGATAAATGCTATCAATATCAGTGGCGATAATGGATTTGTAACACAGAATAATGTAGAGCTTGAAGAGAACCAAATTACCCTCAGCGGATTGCATTACAACAAGACTTATACATTTGCGGTTCAGGTTATAGATTTAGCGGGTAATGAAACGATTGAAAATATTGAGGTCATTCTGCCCTTCAATACGAATTACAATATAGCTTTGGACGGAACGGCTTCTGCCGGTTATTGGGAGAATGATTCTCAGACTGCAGACAAAGCTAATGACGGCAGTACAAGCACCAAATGGAATACCTATGGTGTGGAAACAGATAAGGCGGAATACACTGGAACGTATGCAAATAACTGGTGGATGATTCAATTGGATGCTGCTTATAATCTCTCACGTGTTGTGGCAAATTATCAAGATGTTGGAACCAGAGATTTTATTATTGAAGGTTCTATGGATGGCTCTAATTGGTATGTGATGTATAAAGGACAAACGACTGCTGCCGGTGAATTCAGTTATGATGTTGCCGCTCCTGCTCAATATGTCCGTTACACATATGGTGAGCGCTATTTAGCGGTTTATGAATTCGAGGTATATGCATCAGGATTCTCGACACTGACGGATGATGCTCCTGTGATAACATGGGCTAAATTAGGAGCTGTTGATGATGCTACCGCAGAAATAGAGATTGATGCCGCAGATATTACAACCAAACCGATTACGACATATGTTGTCACTGGAATTGGAGAAGATCCGATAGAAGTAACTGCCAGCGAAGGAAAGATTACCCTTACTTCTCTTTCGCAAAGTACACATTACACACTCTCTATCCAAGCCAAGGACGGTGACAATAATTTGTCGGAGGCTAAGCAGATGGAGTTTACGACGGCTGGTAGTGTAAGCGGTTTGTATTTCTTTTCGGATTACTTTAACTGGAACAAGACGGCAGAAGCTGCACGATTCTCTACTACTGCTGAACCGGGCGTACTGAGTGTGACGATTCCGAATATGACTGCAGGTGGACATATCTACAAACTATACAATGCTGGTGCAGATAGATGTACAAGAGCTGATTGTTCAGGTACAACAGATCATCATTTTGCGAATGCGATGGCAAAGAATGTAACATTCTATGCGACGGACGAGGATCATTTCATCTGTACGGAAGATGCCTTGTATCTGCGCGGCACATTGGTGGGTGAAGACCAAGCACTTGTATGGAATGATGCACATACAGTTGCTACGTGGACTGGTGCATTGGATTTGACGGGAACGAAACAATTTAACGTGGTTAAGAAAAATGTGGTAGGTGAAACAACATACACATATACCCAAGATTTCTATGCTGAGGCTCAAACATTCGATGGCGATTATACCTATGGAACGTTTACGCTGGATTTGACGAAGATGACCGGTACTTGGGGATATGTTGAGTTGGAGTTCCTGGATAATGGCAATAATACTGACTTGATAGCAGAGAATGCTGACCGTGTTGCCAACATTATTATAAATCGCCCCATTCTTGCCAACAATGCATGGTATACGCTTTGCGTGCCGTTTGATATGAGTGCGGATAAGGTGTCGGAGGTGTTTGGTAGTAGTACAATCGCTGAGTTGACCGGTGCGGAGGATCGCGGTTCGCTCATCCACCTCAACTTCAGTTATGTGAACGCTATGGTGGCCGGCCACGCATACCTCATCATGCCTGGTCAGGACTTCACAGCAGGCAGTACAATCAGCGGCGTGACGATCAAGAATGTCGATCCCGAGGCGCTGGCGTCCCAAACCGAGTATATGCACTTCCAAGGTACGTTCAACAAGATTATGCTGGAGGGCGAGAACAAACGGTTCATGGGTGCTAACAATTACGTATACTCGCCGCGTGATGGTGGTACGCCTGTAGGTGCCTTCCGCTGCTTCTTTACGATTCCGGATAATGCGCCGGCTAACGTGAAGTCGCGTCCGGCACGCATCGTATTCGGTGAGCAGACAGCAACCGGCATGGAGAATATATCCGCGCACCCCGCTCCGGCTAAGTTTATGCTCGATGGTGTGCTCTATATCATCCGTGACGGCCGTACATACAATGCGCAAGGACAATTGGTAAAATGAAAGGTGAAAACTGATAGTTGAAAGGAATAATTATGAAAACTATGTATATTATACCTACTACAGAATTGATTAAGATGCAGGCGGAATCCGTGCTTGTAGCCCTTAGTGGCCCTGGATTCAATGACGGCGGTAAGGACGATGGTAGCCAGTCCGCTCAGTCGCCCCGTAGACCATTTTAAACAACTCAAAATACCTATCTTTATGCGAAAAATCTTTACTATCATGGCGCTGCTATGCGCTGGTGTTATGGCCTGGGGTCAGGAGACGACGGGTGCACTCTGTAGCTATTACGGATCGGAGACCTATTCCGCAAACGCCTATGTTACCCTCTCGTGGCAGACGGCTGAGAATGGCGACGTCGTCATCACGATCGGTCGTGGACCGGGCGCTAACTCCGCCAGTTTCCGCAACGGCGGATTCGAGGGCGGCATCGCAGCTTTTGTGGTTAGTACCGATAACTTCGAGACTACTACTCCTGCCAGCGAGTACTTCACCGCGCAGCAAGTCTATAGCGGCAATACCTATACGCTCGTTAAGGTAGCTGACCTGCCGGCCGGTGCGGTGATCAAACACGTAGGTGCCGGTCATGCCCTCGCATGGAAGGTCAACGGCGTAGATGCCTATAGTTTCCCCGATTTCTTCTATACCTATGGCCAGAATTGCGACCAGTGGGCTGCGCCTACCGATGTAGCAGTTAGTGCGGATAGCGTGATTACCTTTACCGGTGTAGCCGGCGCAGAGCAGTATACCGCTTACGTTTATCTCAACGGTTCGCTCAAGCACGAGCAGGTAGTCCAGTCGGGCGACGTGCTCCATTTCTCACCGCTCGCCAGCGGCACGTATGCCGTCCAGGTCGTAGCCTTCGGTAACGGCCGTCTGGAGTCGGATCCGTCGGTGGCTGCCAGCTGGGAACTGACCGCACCGGAGATCGTGCTGGGAGCTTCGGAGTACTGCGGCTATACCGTTCTGCCGGGCGACAACCGCGAGGCACTGTTTACTTGGGAGACCACGGATGCCGGTGATGTACAGATCACTATTTCGGAGCCCGAAGGCGGCGAAGCGGCCGACTTCCACTTCCGTGGCAACGGTATGGCACTCGGTTCGTTTATGGTAGGTTCGGCGGCTGCATCCGTCTATTTCAATCATGCCTGTCAGGGTAATACCGTGACCCTCTCGCTGAAAGATGCGGCTAATGCGCCGACCCCGGGCGAAGTGATTACGTTCAATGCCGTAGTAGAGTACGCTACGACGCTCGATACCAACGCTTGGCCTACGATCCCGTTCGCTTATACCTATGGTACGGTATGCGGTGGCGAGGACCATACCGGCGTGGAAAACGTAGCCGTTCCTGAGGCTGCGGAGAAAGTGATGCGCAATGGTGTCATCTATATCCGCATGGGCGACCAGCTCTACAACCTCCTCGGGGAAAGCGTGAAGTAATCCTCGAAATATACCTATGTTTCAAAAGCCTCTCTGCTTACTGCGGAGGGGCTTTTTTGTGGCGGTTTATGCGTTTTTCCATAAAATGATTTCCAAAAAATGGAAAAATGTTATAAAATATTTGGTAGATACCAAAAAAAAGTAGTAACTTTGCACCGAAAATGTGATTGGCAGTATGAAGCGACTATTAGACGATTATACGTTTTCTCCGGAATTGCGGTATGAGGGGCATAGGCTACGCTATACCCAGGAGAATTGCGTAATGCTCGAGTTAGGCGGTATTATGGGGGCTGCCGTGCTTGCGGCTTTGCTAGTAGATACCGAAGAAGGGGATGCCCGCGGCATCAACGTGGACGGTGAGCAGCCGCGCAACGAATTCTTCCTGCGCTACGAACGTGAGGTGCGGCGCGACAACGGCGGCCTCTTCCTCACCGAGGTAGAAGCACTGAGCGAGTCCTATACCGAATTGACCGGTACGGATGACCTGCTCCTATGTATATGCGGCAACGACCGACTGCTAGACCTGGCCCTGAGCCTGATGGTAGAGTATATGCATCGACTGGTGCGTGAAGAGGTTCATGCGCATATCTACGAGGCCGTACCCTGGACGACACCATTCGCTCAGTGGCTCTATAATGCCGGCTTTGTTGAGACCCGTCGTCAACAACTCTTATCGATCGACTGGACCAAAGCCGATACCGTCTATGCCCTGGCGCAACGACTCGCAACTAACGATGCCCACGAGGCAGAAGAACCTACATTGGTTTTCGACGGACTTAGTGCGGAGCAGGTAATACGTGGCTACTGGGAGTGGCTCTGGCAGGGGGCGCAGAATGAGGCGAACCTCTATCCGGACGATAAGGTGCAGTTGGCTCGGATCAAGCAAATCATTCGCGAGAATGAGACAGATTACGACTTCCTCAAGCCGGAGATGAAGTGTTTTTCGCCTGCGTCTACCAATCTCTTCCGCAAATGGATGACCCAGTGGCAGGATTTTCTAAACAAGCAGTTGCCACCGGAAGTGGCGCCCAAGAAACATATCCAGCAAGAGCTGTTTATGGATAATGTACTGCCGGCTCCCCAAAAAGGAAAATACGATCAGGTTCGCGAATATATCCAGGAGCGCCAAAAATACGATAAAAATTTCAAAAAATTTTACCAGACGCGTAAAAGGACAGAATTGTGCCTCCAGCTGTCGGTGATGTTCGGTTGGGCGGTTAGCGATAACTCCCTGGGAAAGAGCATGAGACGCAAACTTAAGCATCCTAAGAAGAGCGTGCTAAAATAAGCATTAACAAAGGGACGTTTCGGGACATCCCTTTTTCTTTGTGTCCTTGCGAAAGGACGCTTTTTGCCGTATCTTTGCAGTGGATTTTGAAAGAAGTCCGCTGTTTTTTTAATGTTTTACTTAAATTTTTTTTAACTATGATTGAAAATTTATCCATGTATCCGGAGACTGATCTGCACATCTCCAATCACATCGAGCCGAGCTCGTTGCCGGCTATCATCCAACCCGTCATGGCGCTCGCGCAGTCGGACGCCGAACGCGACATGCTGCTGCTCTCGCTGCTTACCGCAGCGGGCAGCTGTATGCCTCGTCTCTACTGCCGCTACGGCCTCACGGGCAAAAAGTACTATCCTAACCTCCAGTGCTTCATCGTCGGTTCTGCCGCCTCGGGAAAAGGTATTGCGAACCTCGCACTCGAGTTCGTGAGCAAGGTGCACGCCGCCCTGCCGCTCGTCATCCCCGGCGACTCGTCCTATCCCGGCTTCTATCGCCAACTGGCGCGTCAGGACGGCCGCGGCTACATCCACGAGTCGGAGGGCTCGGTCATCACCGACGTATGGCGCTCCTCGGTCACTAACTACAACACCGCCCTGCGTAAGGCAGCCGAACACGAACCCATCACCCGCAACCGCGCGAACGATAATTCATGTATCGCGTGCCCGCAACTGAGCGTACTGCTGACCGGTACGTTCTCCCAGTATCGTGCCCTCGTGCCGAGTATCGAGAACGGCTATTTCTCACGACTGCTGACGCTTATCGTCCAGGATCAGCAGGCGTTCAACCACCGCTATGTAGAACCCGCCGATGGCTCCGCCGGCGTTATGCAGCAGGCTGCCGCCCGTCTCTACGATATCTGCCAAGCGCTCTACCGTTCGCATCCTACGGAGTTTACGCTCACGCCTGAGCAACGCACCCGCCTCGGCCACCACCTCGAGACCGCCTATCCGGCACTCCTCTCGCTGCTCGGCACCAATTTCCACTCCGTCGTCCTCCGCATGGCCGTACATATCGAACGCATCGCGATGATCCTCACGGCTCTTCGGCTGACCGAAGAGCAATTAAAAATTAAAAATTACGAATTAAAAATGGCATGTAGCGACACGGATTATCAGATTGCCGAATTGATTGGCAACAAACTCATCCTCCATATGGCGATGGCCTATCGGATGATCAAGGGTGCCGAACAAGTCGCCGTCCCGAAAGTCCAAGCCCTGGACCAAAAGCAGATTTTATTGAATCTATTGCCTGCGGAATTTGAAACGAAACAATTGGTAGATGAAGCTAAACTACAAGGAATCTGTCGTAGAACGGTTTTTGTCTGGAGCGAGGAGTGGCAACGGAACGGGTTAGTTCAGAAGATTCGTCACGGTGCTTATAAGAAACTCCATGTTTCCGCATAGGGACTACCATCGGTAATCATTAAGTATGACTAAGAATATACAAGAACCACTAACGATTTCTCGGAGTTTTTACTCCGAGCAGAGAACGAATTCATTATAAAAATAACATGCACTATTTGCACTTTTTGCACTTTGGAGAATGAAAGTGCATAAAGTGCAGAAAGTGCAAATCAAAAAAATGGAAGGAGAAGAACTATGGCGCATTATAAACCAATAGACGGAATGGTGAATTATTCCGGCGCATTAAGCAAGAAAAAGAAACAGGGAGTAAATAAGATGACGGTTACCCGAATAAAGTCGGTCAAAGACCCGCTGACCGGTGAGGTAGTGGGGCATGGACAGAAAGAGATCTATGTGCAGGAACGTCGCGATTACGATACGCATCCGTTAACAGAGAAAGAGCAAGTGCAGCGCGATAGATGGCGAGAGGCTTGTCGCCAGGCTTCGGCTATTGTTCAGGACAAGTCGCATCCGCGTTATATGGAACTATATCATCGCTGGAAGGATCAACTGGATGTAAGCGGTCCTTGCAAACAGTTCCCCAATTTTGTCCGGCATATACTCGCTACGGAGTGACGAAATCGGAATACTAAACACGTACTTTTTTTAAGAGTGCGTGTTTTTTATTTCGTTGATTATCAGCCGTAATACCCGTACTCGAATATTTTAGTGGGTACTTTTATGTTTTATAACATATGTGCAGATTTGCATATATGCGCGAAAAGCAGTAATTTTGCACTCGGTTTTTAGATAAGTATCTAAACAAAAAATCCATATAACAAACAACAACTTTAAAATCACATGAAAAAGAAATTCTGTTTTCTCGCCCTGCTGATGATGGCTACGCTGCAGATGATGGCGCAGCAGATGACAGTGACGGGTGTGGTGATGGCCGAAGATGATCCCGATCCGATTATCGGCGCCAACATCATTGTGAAGGGTACAACCAACGGTACCGTTACGGATTATGACGGTAAGTTCAGTATCCAGGCTTCTCAGGGTGCGGTACTGACCGTGACGTACATGGGTTACAAACCGCAGGACGTCAAGGTGACGGGTGCCGGTCCGATGCGTATCACGCTGAAGGCTGACAACGTACAGTTGCAAGAAGTAGTGGCCGTAGGTTACGGTACGATGCGTAAGTCGGACGTGACGGGTGCGGTGACCAGTGTGAGTGCTGACCAACTGCTCAAGGCTCCTGTATCGGGTCTCGACCAGGCGCTGCAAGGACGCGCTGCCGGTGTAACGGTTACTTCGGGTTCCGGTCAGCCGGGTGAGGCTGCTACCATCCGTATCCGCGGTATCGGTTCGGCTATCGGTGGCAACGACCCGCTCTATGTAGTGGACGGTGTGATCACCTCTGACATTAAGTTCCTCTCTCCGAATGATATCCAGTCGATGGAGATCCTGAAAGACGCTTCCGCCACCGCTATTTACGGTAGCCGCGGTGCAAACGGTGTGATCCTGATCACCACCAAGTCGGGTGGGGAAGGCAAGATGAACATCTCGTTCGACGCGTACTGGGGATTCCAGAACCGCTGGAAGAAGATGGACGTGCTGGGTGCGAAGGACTTCGCCGACACCGAATTGCGTATCCAGGCGATGCGTAACGGTGCGGAGGAAATCGCCTACTACCAGCAGAACGGTTTCCGCGCATGGCTGAACATGTACAAGCTCGGTAATGCGGATATCACCAAGATCTCGGAGTACTATCCTATCAACTTCGACTACTCCAACCAGGAGACCGACTGGCAGGATGCCGTATTCCGTCCGAATGCTTTCATGCACAACTACAACCTCTCGTTTGACGGCGGTGGCGAGAAAGGCCATTATGCCCTCTCGGCTTCGTACTTCGGACAGGAAGGTACTATCGTAGGTAGCAACTACAACCGCTTCACGCTTCGCTTGAACTCCGACTATAAGGTGCGCGACTGGCTGAAGATCGGTGAGCACTTCTCGCTCGTTAGCTACTACGGCCGCAACGCGATGAACAACAGTTCGTCGGCCGGTGCGTCGATGATCTCCGCTGCGCTGGCTATGGCGCCGTGGGATCCTGTATATTATCCCCAGGGTTCGGTTAACAAGAACGGCAAAGATATCTCGGGTTACTACTCGGCCGGTTCGAACTTCAAGAACGTGACCAACCCCTATCAGATGACCTACAACAGCGAGCCTATGAATCGCACGGAGCGTGCGCTGGGTGACGTGTACTTTGATATTACGCCCGTGAAGGGACTGACGATCCACGCTTCGATTTCGGCAGACTATGGCGTCGTACGCAACCGTACGTTCGGTTATCCGAATATCTACACCAGCTACAACGCATCGGATCTGAACTATATCTCCTCGAGTATGGAGCGTTCGCTCACGCTGCAGGAGGATGCTACGATCCAGTACGCCCGCGAGATCGGTAAGCACAACTTCTCCGTGATGGTCGGTCAGACCTGGTCGGAGTTTAACAGTTACAGTATCGGTGGTTCGGGTGCAGGCATCCTGAATCCCGTATCGAGCAACTGGTATCTGAGCCGCGCTACCGAGAAGCAGACCTATGCTTCGGACGGTGTAGCTCGTACGCGTCGTCTCGCCTTCTTGGGTCGTGCGTTCTACAACTACGACAACCGCTATATGATTACCGCCAACTTCCGTGCGGACGCTTCGAGCAAGTTCACCAAGAACCCGTGGGGCTTCTTCCCCTCGGTGGCCTTGGCATGGCGTCTGTCGGAGGAGCCTTTCCTGCGCGACAAAGAGCTCGACTGGCTGGATAATATCAAGATCCGTGCCGGTTGGGGTCAGGTAGGTAACGACGGTATCGGTACCGCTGCGTTCCAGTACACCATGTTCTCCGCCGAGAACGTATTCGTAAGTTATCCGCTGGGTAACGACCAGAATTCGGGTATCGCTGCCAACGGTGCTGCCGTACTGCGACTGGTGGACGAGAACGGTAAGTGGGAGACCAACGAACAGTGGGATGCCGGTATCGACTTCAGCTTCTGGAACGGTAAACTCGCCGGTACGATCGACTACTTCCGTCGTGACACCAAGGATGCACTCCTTTATGTAAACGCACCTGCACAGGTGGGTAACATGCACGCACCGGTTCGCAACGTAGGTAATATCCGCAACGAGGGTGTCGAGATCTCGCTGAGCCACGACAACCGCGTAGGTAAAGTACGCTACAGCATCGGTGGTAACATCAGTTTCCTCAAGAACACGCTGACCAAGCTCAATGGTGGTTCGCCGCTCTGGGGTGACCGCACCAAGACCGACGAGGGATTGGCACTCAACTCCTTCTGGGGCTACAACTACGAGGGTATCTACCAGACCGACGAGGAAGCACTCACCCAACTCTATACCTATACCGCCACAACGATCGGCGTACATGCCGGTGACGCTCGCTACACGGACGTAAACGGTGACGGTAAACTGGACGAGGACGACAAGATGGTAATCGGTAATCCGTTCCCGAAGTTGACCTACGGTCTGAACTTTGCGATCGACTTCTACGGCGTAGATGTCCAGATGTTCTTCCAGGGTGTTGCCGGTAACAGCATCTACAACGCACAGCGCCAGATGCTCGAGAGCGACGGTAGTGGTTATGCACTGGCCAGCTACATGAAGGATAATGTATGGGTAGGCTATACCACCGCCGTACAAAACGCTATGTTGGCCAAGGGTGTCAACTACTTCGACCTGGAGAACCGCAACGGTACGATTCCTAACCCGCTCGGCTCGCCGACCAATACCGAGAACTCGACCCGCTTCATCGAGAGCGGTAGCTATCTGCGACTGAAGAACCTGCAGATCGGTTATACCTTCCCGACCAAGTGGACCCAGAAGTTCCGCTGCTCGCGTCTGCGCGTCTATGCTACCGCTTCGAACCTGTTCACCATCACCAAGTACTCGGGTTACGATCCGGAAGTAGGTGGCGGTGTAGATTACGGAAACTATCCGCAGAGCCGTACGTTCACGTTTGGATTGAATGTCAATTTCTAAATAGTCGAAAGAAAAAAGCCTGATATGTATAACCTATTAAGGAAAACAATTATGAAAAAGAATATAGTAAATAAGCTTTTATCTTTGAGCGTATGCGGTCTTTTATCTTTGAGCGTAGCGGTCTGCTTCACCGGTTGCAAGGATTATTTGACAGAGATTGAGCCGGGCACGACGCTGCTCGAGGACTTCTATACCTCGACCGATGCAGCTGTGCAGAACGTGACCGGATGCTATACGCCGCTCATGTGGGAGTACAACCATACCTATCTGAGTGAGTGGTTTATCGGCGATATTGCCAGCGACGACGCAATCAAGGGTGGTGGCTCTACTACCGATATGTCGGATGCCTATGATATCGAGAACTGGCGTACCACCGACCAGAACACCCTCTTGCTCGACTTCTACCGTGCCCAGTACCAGGGTATCGGTCGCTGCAACCTCGCGCTCGAGTATATCGGTAAGACCGAAGTAGGCATAGACGAGAAGTTTACGGAGCAGATGAAGAACCGTCTGCTGGGTGAGGTACATTTCCTGCGTGCGTACTATTATTTCCGCCTGGTGCGTGTATTCGCAGGCGTACCTATGCCGCTGGAGGTTCTCAGTTCGTCGGATAAGTGGGGCATGCCGCGTGCATCGGTAGATGCCGTCTATACCCAGATCCTGGCCGACCTGGCGATCGCTAATCAGTACCTGCCGCTCAAGAGCCAGTACGATGCTGCTGACCTCGGTCGCGCTACCAAGGGTGCGGCACAGGCTATGCTGATGAAAGTCAACCTCTATATGGCTTCGCCGTTCTGGCAGAAGAAGGGCGTCAGCAAGTCGGCTGCTACCTGCTACAGCGATGCTAAGGCTTGGGGTGACTCGATCATCACCAGCGGTGAGTATTCGCTCTGCACCAACTACGAGGACAACTTCACCGTAGCCGGTGAGAACGGTCCGGAGTCGGTATTCGAGATCCAGTACGCCGAAGTAGCCTGGGGCGACTACGGCGAGGGCTTCGGTTATACCGCCGGCAGTTTCAGCCAGATCCTGATGCGTAGCCGTAACTCGGAGATCGGTGGCGGTTGGGGATTCGACCACCCGACCCAGAACCTCTACGATGAGTTTGAGGCAGGTGACCCGCGTCGCGATGTAGCGATCCTGATCCCGAGTACGTCGATCGTATCGAGCTATCAACCACAATCCGACGAGACCTATCTGGGCAATAACATGCTCAACAACAAGTACGGTATGTACCGCGATCCGGCCGCTATCGGTGGCGGTTACGGCAAGTGGAGCCTGCATGCTTCGCGTGGTCCGCTCAACAATAAGCAGATCCGCTACGCCGACGTGCTGCTCATGTACGCAGAGGCTTGTCTTGGTACGGGTGACGCCGGAACGGCTAAGTCGTATATCGACCAAGTGCGCAACCGCGTAGGACTCGGTCCGTGTGCTGCGGCTGACGATGCTACGCTGCGCCACGAGCGCCGTTGCGAGCTCGCGATGGAAGGTCACCGCTGGTTTGACCTCGTGCGCTGGGAAGGCGTAGCCGGTACCGGTCTGAAGGCACACATGGATGCCTATAAACTGACCGAGACCGCCGAGGCACAATCGCATATCCAGGAGTTCGTAGCCGGTAAGCATGAGCTCTTCCCGATTCCGCAAGAAGAGCGTCAGCTCAACCCGACGGAGATGGAACAAAATCCGGGATACTAAACAGACTAGATACTCTAGACGCTCTAGACACTCTAGAAATACTAGATATATTAACAACCTTTTTTTAAAATTAATTTTATTATGAAAGCAAACAAATTTTTTGCTGTAGCGCTGGCAGCGCTGACACTGGTAAGCTTCAATGCTTGCAAGAACAATGACGATCCTGAGACTCCGACCGAGGAGGCTACACTGGCTCTGAATCCTACTTCGCTCACGCTGAGCGCAGGTGAGGAAGGTACGATCGAGGCTACCGTAGAGGCAACCTGGGTATCGAGCGATGCAGAAGTAGCTACCGTTGCCGGTAATGGCAAGACCGCTACCGTTAAGGCTATCAAGGAAGGTAACGCTGTTATTTCGGCTACTACCGCTGGTGGTCAGACCAAGACTTGTGTCGTAGTTGTTAAGAAAGCAGGTGGTGGAGAAACCGGTGCTGCCGTTAAGGGTACCCAGATTTGGCCGATCATCATGGACGGTACGACCCTGGAGGCTAACGCTTCGAAGGTAGTTGCTTCGTTCCAGCCGAACGATGTAGACCAATTCCTCTATGTATGGGACGGCACCTACGTAGGCGCTGACGCTACGGGTCTGAACTTCCATGGCAACGGTGACGGCTATACCGCACTGACCGTAACGACCCTTGGTTGGGCCGGTATGGGTTACTGCTTGACCGCTAGCGGTAACGGCTGGGAGGCAGCTGAGGCTCTGCGCGCAGCTATCGTAGCTAACCCGGATCAGTACTATCTGCACCTGGCTATCAAGTCGGCTGACAACTACAGCCACTGCTTCTACTTCATGGGCCTCGAGTCTACCAAGTTCGTCCTTGGTCCGACGGCTGTTTATGATGGCCCGATCTATGCTAACTTCGACCGCGACGGTGCATGGCACGAGTTTGACATCCCGATGTCGGCTTACGCAAGTGCATTGGCTGGCGGTACGGTGGCTGCAGGTGTAAACGTATTCGTTGCATTGACCGAAGGTGTACAGGGTGCAGCTCTGAACCTGGATGCAGTTTATTTCTATAAGAAATAATGGCGAAAGGCTAAAGGTTATAGGCTAAAGTATATAACCCATCAGCTATGGGGGATTGGTTTCCCCCATAGTTTCTACTAAAAATTGAAACACAATGAAAAAAATCGTTTATCTTTTATCTTTGAGCATAGCGGTCTTTTGTCTTGCAGCTTGCGAGACGCCGGAGACACCCCAGAACGTGACACTCAGTCTCTCGCCGGTAACGCTGACCTTGAAAGTAGGTGATATCTCTACGATTGAGGCTACGGGTACGGCCACGAATATCGAGTGGACTTCGTCGGACGAGTCGGTGGCCACCGTCTTCCACGGCGTTGTCACCGCCAAAGCCATCGGTTATGCGGAAGTGACTGCCAAGTCGGGCAACGCGTCCGCAACGTGTGTGGTATACGTGACCGGCACCGACGGATCGACGCTGCGTATCACGCCGCCGCAGGTGACCCTGCGTCCGGGCGATACTTACCAGTTCGGCTATGGCAATACCTACAACCTGGACCTCACCTGGTCGGTAAGCGATGAGAGTGTGGCTACGATTACCCAGACGGGTCTTCTGACCGCCAAGGCTGCCGGTAATACCGTTGTGACGCTCGCAACCAACGTAGGCGCGGTGACCGCCAACGTAGCCGTAGAGCACAGTTGGGGCGAATATACGATGGTTTGGTCCGACGAGTTCAACGGTACGTCGCTCGATGAGTCGGTATGGAACTACAATATCGGCGGCAACGGTTGGGGCAACAACGAGAAGCAGTATTATACCTCGCGCGCGGAGAATATCCGTGTACAGAACGGATGTCTCGAGATCGAAGCCCGCAAGGAGCAGTACGAGAACAACGAGTACACCTCCGCCCGTATCCACTCGAAGGGAAAGAAAGAATTCAAATACGGTCGTATCGAGGCACGTATTAAGTTCCCAGGCGGCAAGGGTACCTGGCCGGCATTCTGGACACTGGGCAACAGCGGCAACTGGCCCAACTGCGGCGAGATCGATATCATCGAGCATATCGGTAGTCAACCGACTCGTGCATCGTTTGCCCTGCATACGGCAGCCAAGAACGGCACCAAGGGTAACAACTGGTCGAAGACGACCTTCTTCGACTACTCGCTGGCCGACGACTTCCATGTATATGCCGTAGAGTGGGCACAGGAGGAGAAAGACGGCAAGGACGTTATCCGCTTCATGGTGGACGGCGTGCAGTATGCCGAGTCGTGGGAAGCTACGATCGACGATCTGGACAGCTGGCCCTTCAGCCGTCCGCACTATATCATCTTCAATTGCGCCATCGGTGGTAATATGGGTGGCCAGATCGATGATGCGATATTTAATCAACAACGAATTATGTACGTAGACTGGGTACGCGTATGGCAACGACAAGAACAATAATAGCTTTGGCTCTGGCAGTGGCATTGGCTGCTTGTGATCCGGTAGAGCCGACTCAGAACGACCAAACGGGCGTCGTGGACCAGATGCCTAAGTCCCAGAAGCGCGGTGTGGCCTTTAGTTTCAACCAGGTGACCGATCTGCCGATCCTGTCGCCCTATATATCGTGGGACTATAACTGGGGCAATGCGCCCACCGACTTGGCAGCCGAATGGTTTGACGCCAACGAGATGGACTTCTGCCCGATGTGCTGGAACGGCAATTACAGTGCGGACCGTATCCGTACGTTCGTAGCGGCGCATCCGAAGACCAAATACCTGCTAGCTTTCAACGAACCCAACCTGACGGATCAGGCCAACATGACGCCGGCGCAGGCTGCGGCATTGTGGCAACCCGTAGTAGATTTGGCCAAGGAACTGAACCTCAAGCTCGTCTCGCCGGCGATGAACTACGGTACATTGGCGGGCTACTCTGACCCGATCAAGTGGCTCGACGAGTTCTTCGCGCAACCCGGCGTATCGCTCGACGACGTATATGCTATCTCGGTCCACTGCTATATGGCCTCCGCCTCGTCGGTGCAGGGATATATCGAGCGATTCGAGAAATACGGAAAGCCGATCTGGTTGACCGAGTTCTGCGCCTGGGATCCCGTACCAGGCAGCGTGAATACCCAGATGGATTATATGTGCTCGGTGCTCAACTACCTGGAGCAAAAGCAGGCCGTAGAGCGCTACGCATGGTTCATCCCTCGCTCGAGCGGAAAGGTGGACTCGGCACCCTATATGCAACTGCTTACCCACGACTATCCCGCCGACCTTACACCGCTGGGCAAGATGTACTGCTATTTCTCGCCGATGGATACGACGGTATGGCTGCGTATGAATCGGTGGATTCATGCGGGCGAATATACGACTGTCTCCAAAAACAGTCAGACGCTACGTCCGTCAACAGATACTTGGCTCAGTGCACAGGCGAAACGGGATGGACTGATGGTTACCAATTTCGCAGAGGGAACGGAACTGGCGTATCAGATATATACCGAATATCAAAGTACGACGGGTAATGGGCTGACGTTGCGCTACTGCGGATACTCCAATTGTATCTGTGAGGTGCAACTGGATGGTGAAACATTGGTGCATATCTCCATGCCGCGTACAGGCAATACGGATACGTGGGAAGATGCATTTATGGAGGTGGGGAAAATCCCGGACGGCAAGCATACGATTACGTTCAAGCTCTTGTCTGGTTCATGCTATTTCTCCGGCTTCACTTTATACGGAACCGATGACTAAATAACCGAAACAAACTCTCCAATAGCAGCTATATGAAAAAGATTTTCGCTCTTTTATCTATCATAGGCCTCTCCGCAATGGCGATGGCGCAAGACTATACGCTCGTCTGGAACGAGGACTTCACCGACGCCACGCTGGATCGTCAGGTATGGAACGTAGAGGTGAACGCTGACGGTGGCGGCAACAACGAACTGCAGTACTACTGCGAGGACGGCGTGTCGCTGGGCGTGGAGCCTACGACGGGTAAGAAATGTCTGATCCTGACTGCCAAGAAGCAGTCGGCAGGCGGTAGGGATTGCACGTCAGGACGCGTGAATACGAAGGGCAAGATGTACTACACCTACGGCAAGATAGAGGCGCGTATTAAGTTTCCGCAGACGGCGAATGGCTTGTGGCCTGCCTTCTGGCAGATGGGTAATAACTTCGACCAGGTAGGATGGCCCCGCTGCGGCGAGACCGACCTGATCGAGCTGGGCCATCAGAACGCCTTCGGCAACGGCACCCAGGATCGCTATTTTAATGGTGCGATGCACGTAGGTTCGGCCTGGAACAAGGTCTGGAGCGAAGCCAACTCGGTAACCTGGGACTACTCGGTAGAGGACACCTTCCATATTATCACGATGATCTGGACACCCACTTCGATCGATATGTATATGGATAAGGATGCGCATCCTGAAAATAGTGCGTATTTCCATGCCGACCTGGAGCCGAACGATGATGCGGACTATAACCGGCAGCTGGTGTTCGGAAAGCCGAATTTCCTGATTGCCAACGTGGCGGTGGGCGGTAACTTCCCGGGTATCTTTGCGGTGAACCAGATCACGGCCCTCAATGACGGTCCGCAATCGATGTATATCGACTGGATCCGTATCTACCAGCGCGGCGACCAGAACCAGTCCTTCCAGTGCCCGACGGCCTCCGATCCGATCGAACCGGAGCGGACGCAAGGAATTGAAGAAATTAAAAATGAAGAATTAAAAATTACGAATAAAATCATTCGTGACGGTCAATTGCTCATCCTGCGTGGTGGACACGAGTATACCGTAGACGGCCGATTGGTAAGATAAATCCGATTACTCTGATTATTCCGATTATTCCGATTATTCCGATATGAAAAAAAGTCTTTATTCTTTCAGCGTAGCGGTCTTTGTTCTTTCAGTGATAACGGTCCCTTTGGCTGCGTGTCAGCCAAAGAATGCGTGGCAACTCGTCTGGAGCGATGAGTTCGATGCGGACACACTGAATACGCAGTACTGGAACACCGAGGACAACGCCCGCGGAGGCGGTAATGCCGAACTGCAGTACTATACGCCGAAGAACATCACGATGGAGCGTCATCCCGTGACAGGCGAATCGTGCCTGGTGCTCAATGCGCAGCGCGAGAACTACAAGAATCGTCCCTGTACCTCGGCGCGACTGAACACCCACGATAAGGTCACCGTGCATTACGGTAAGGTAGAGGCACGTATTGCCTTTCCTCGTACGGCCGACGGCCTTTGGCCGGCATTCTGGATGCTGGGCAACAACTTGGCCAAGGACTTGGGCAATAACGATAACGTGGACAAGCAGGCCGAGGAACTGGCTAAGCAGCAGCGCGTCGTTTGGCCTAAGTGCGGCGAGATAGATATCTGCGAGATGGGTCATCATTACGGCATCGAGCATGGCATCCAGGACCGTTACTTCAACGGTGCCTGCCATTGGGGCGAGTCGTTCAACAACGGTGCGTACCCGAATTACGGTCAGTTTAATACGGCCGACTATCCCGTGCAAGGCGATTTCCACCTCTTTACACTCATCTGGTCGGAAGACTCCATCGCGATGTATCTGGATCAGGACAAGTATCCGGACGTAAAACCGTATTTCGAGCTCTCGCTGCGTGAGAAGGACGTGAATCAACCGGGGCATTATTTCAACCATCCCTTCTACCTGGTGTTGAACCTCTCGGTGGGTGGTTTCTTCCCCAATATGCCGGCGGCGGAGAAATATCCGGAACTGATTACGGCCGACGACCCATCGTTCCGAAAAGTTACGGCTCTGCCCGCAGACGGCACGCCGGTGAAGATGTATGTGGACTACATTCGCGTTTATGAGAAACGCTAATATAGACCGCTTCGCTAAAAGAAAAAAGACCGCTTCGCTAAAAGAAAAAAGACCGCTTCGCTAAAAGAAAAAAGACCGCTGCGCTCAAAGAAAAAAGCCTAATTACTAAAGCATAATTATTAAAACCTAATTACTTATGGTAATACATAATTTCAGAGAATTGGTAGCATGGCAAAAGTCGATGACTTTAGCCAAAGATATCTATGCTATAACAAAGACTTTCCCGCAAAACGAATTATATGCATTAACTTCGCAAATACAACGTGCTGTCACATCAATACCATCTAATATTGCAGAAGGAGCCGGTCGCCCGACGACAAAAGAGATGGTTCACTTTTTATCATTCTCTTTAGGTTCAGCTTTTGAGTTAGAAACGGAAATAACATTAGCGAAGGAATTTAATTACATCACTAATGAGCAATATAATGAACTCAATGAAAGAATAGTTGAAGTACAAAAATTAGTATATTCATTAATGAAAAAATACAACGAAAATAATTAACCAGAGATAGATATTGGCCACTAGTTCATACTAGGCTTTTATCTTTCGACTTTTATCTTTCGACTAGAATGAAATTAAGCATTAAAGAAAAATTAGGCTATAGCCTGGGTGATACCGCGTCGCATTTCGTGTGGGACCTGGTAGGTTTTTGGTTGTTGATTTTCTATACGGACATCTATGGTCTGACGCCGGCCCTGGCAGGTGTGATCATGTTCGTGGGTTCAATCTGGGATGCCGTAATGGATCCTATCGTAGGTATTATCTCCGACCGCACCAGTTCGCGCTGGGGTAAGTTCCGTCCGTACCTGTTGTTCGGTTCGGTACCTTATGCTATCCTGGCGGTGCTGGCGTTTACGACGCCGGAGTTCGGGCTGAACGGTAAGTTTGCCTATGCGCTCATCACCTGCCTGCTCTTGCGTACGGCTTATGCGTTTGTCAACCTGCCGTATAGCTCGTTGTCAGCTGTCATGACCGACGACTCGAACGAGCGTGCGGGACTGAATACCTACCGCTTCATCGCCGCGTATATCGGTCAGTTCGTCGTAACCGGTGCGGCCTTGTATCTGGTGAAGTGGCTCGGTGCAATAGGTAATGCCGGTGTGGTCAACCAGGCCCAAGGTTATCAGTATACCGTAGGTCTGTTCGGCATACTGAGTATCGCGTTCTTCCTCATCGCGTTCGGTACGACCAAGGAGCGTGTGCCGCAACCCGAGAAGCAGGACAATAACGTGCTTAAGGACTTCAAGTACCTGTTTATGAACAAGGCGTGGATCGTGCTGACCTGCGTGGGTATCGTATCGTTCATCATGTTCGCGATGCAGAATGCAGCGATTGCTTATTACTTCAAGTATTATATCCAGGATGCCGAGAATGTGCAGCTCTTCAACGTGCTGGGTACCGTGGCGCTGATCGTCGCCCTCCCGGCCTCGAAACCCTTGGCAAAGAAGTTTGGCAACAAGATGGTATATATCCTATCCTCCATCGTATCGGGTATATTCTTTGCGTTGATATACGTTGCCGGCGACAACCTGCCGCTCGTATATACCTTCAATATATTGGCTAAGATGGCATACGCACCGGCCGTGCCGCTGCTATGGACCATGTTGGCCGACGTAGCCGACTACGGCGAATGGAAGTTCAATCGTCGCACGACGGGTCTGTGTTTCTCAGCTTCGGTGCTGGCGCAGAAACTCGGTTGGGCGATTGGTGCAGCCGCAGCGGGTGCGATACTGAGTGCCACGAGTTTCGTGGCGAATGCTGCGGTGCAGACCGAGACGGCCATGCAGGGTATTCGTCTGCTGGTAAGCGTCATCCCGGGCGTACTGTACGCATCGTGTGCTATCGTGATGGCCTTCTATAGTCTGGATAATGCTACGATGGAGCAGATGAAAAACGAACTCGATGCTCGCAGAATTAAAAATTAAAAATTACGAATTAAAAATGAAAAAGGTTCAGGGACAATTTGTGACGATCAACGGGGAGCGGTTCTACGAAATCGCCAACTATGATCAGATGCAGCCGTTCTTTATCTCGCTGGCATCGGATACCGATTTATGGATGTACCTGGCTTCGACGGGAGGTCTGACGGCCGGTCGTCGCAGTCCGGGTGAGGCCCTCTTCCCCTACTATACCGACGATAAGATCACCGAGAACTACGAGACCACCGGTCCGAGAACAGTGCTGAGAGTCGAAAGTCGAAAGACAAAAGACAAAAGACTCTGGCGGCCGTTCTCTCAGATGCAGCAGGACGTGTTTGATATCTCGCGCAAGATCGCTAAATCGACGGTAGGCAATCAGATCGTCTTCTGCGAGGAGAACCATACCCTCGGTCTGCGTTTCTCCTACCTCTGGGCACCGGCCGGTAAGCACGGCTGGGTGCGTCGGGCTACGCTGGAGAACCTGTCTGCCGAACTGCTGCATATCGACCTCAATGACAGCCTGAAGAATATCCTGCCCGCTGGTGTAGAGCGTAAGACTCAGAATGAGTTCTCGACCCTGGTGGACGGTTATAAGAAGACGGAACTGGTGCCCGGCACCTCGCTGGCGCTGTTCCGCATGGAGGCTATATTGGTGGACCGTGCCGAACCGAGCGAGTCGCTCACTTGCAATACCGTCTATAGCCTCGGCCTGCCCCGTGCTAGCTACAGTCGCACCGAGTCGAAAGGTGTGCGTGGCGAATACGTGGCCGAGTCCCGTTTTAGCCTGCGTGCCGGTAAGTCCAAGACCTGGTACGACGTACTGGACGTCAGCAAAGACGCTGTAGCTGTTCACGAGTTGATGCATTTCCTGGAGCAACCCAACGCCGAGCGCCAACTGGAGGCCGCGATGCGCGAGTCCACGGAGACCTTGCGTCGTATCGTTGCCCAGAACGATGGTATCCAGCAGACCGGTGACGAAGCGAATGATGCGCGTCATTTTGCGAACGTACTGTTCAACACCATGCGCGGCGGCTACTATCTCAATTATCCGCCTAAGTCCGACACGGAAGATCTGCCGCTGACCTTCGGCCGTCGTCATGGCGACCCATCGCGTCCGTGGAACCTGTTCTCGATACGCGTACAGGACGAGGAGGGTAAGCCTGTGGTGGCCTACCAGGGCAACTGGCGCGATATATTCCAGAACTGGGAAGCCCTATCTGTCTCCTACCCGCTCTATATCAATCATATCATCGCGAAGTTCCTCAACGCTACGACGGCCGACGGCTACAACCCGTATCGTATCTCCAACGAGGGAATAGAATGGGAGGTGATTGAACCGGAGAACCCGTGGTCGAATATCGGTTACTGGGGCGACCATCAGATTATCTATCTGCTTAAGTTGCTCGAACTGAGTTATGACCATGATCCCGAGGCGCTTACCTCGCTGCTCAACGAGCGCCGGTATGCGTTTGCAAATATCCCGTACCGATTGAAGTCGTATGCGGAGATCGTGCGTGACCCGAAGAACAGTATATGGTTTGACGATGCGCTCCATCAGCATATCATGGCGCTGGTGCCTAAGATGGGTGCGGATGCCAAACTGGTGCTCGACGGTGAGAACCACGTGCGTCGTACCACTATGGCCGACAAACTGCTCATCACCCTGCTCACCAAACTCTCGAACTTCATCCCCGGAGCAGGTATATGGATGAATACCTTGCGTCCGGAGTGGAACGACGCGAATAACGCCCTGGTGGGATACGGTGCGTCGATGGTGACGCTCTGTTACATGCGTCGCTACGTGAGCTTCCTGCAGCGTCTGTTCCGCGAGGATATTACGATCGGCGAAGAGACCGCCGAATTCCTGCAGGCTATCCACGAGGCGCTGCGGCTCTACGAAACGAGCCGTCAGTATATCGATGCCGCAGGCGTGGCGGGCGAAGCGTACCGCACCCGTGTCTATGCCGGTATCAGCGGTCGCGAGACCCGCGTCAGCCTGGAGCAGGTACGTGCGTTCCTCGCCGATGCCTTGACGCGTATCGATGAGTCGATACGTGCCAATAAACGCGAGGACGGACTCTATGAGGCCTACAACCTCATCAAGTTTACCGAGACCGACCACGACCTGGAGATCAGTCATCTGTATCAGATGCTCGAGGGACAGGTAGCGGTGCTCTCGTCGGGACTGCTGTCGCTCCAAGAGGTGGTAGAATTGCTCGATGCCTTGCGTCAGTCGGATCTCTACCGCGAGGATCAGCGCAGCTATATGCTATACCCGAATCGCAGACGCAAGAGTTTTCTGGAGCTCAACAACCTGCCCGATGAGGCTAAACACCTGCCCGAAGTACAGAAATACCTGGGAACCGTTCTGCGTCAGGACTGCGACGGCGGCATCCATTTCGATGCCCGTTATCGCAATGCCAATGACCTGCCCGACGAATTGAAAGACCTCTACGAGCAGATTTTCAACCATCATGCCTTCACCGGCCGAAGCGGCACGTTCTATAAGTACGAAGGACTCGGTTGTATCTATTGGCACATGGTCAGCAAGTTGCTACTCGCCGTCGGCGAAAACCTGCAGAAAGTGCTGCTCGACCGCTACCTGACAAAGCAGCCTGAACCGCTGAGCGAAGAGCAGACCCAACTCCTCTTGCGTCTGGATGCCCAGTATCGCGAGATTCGCGAAGGTATCGGTGCGCATAAGAACCCCGCCGAGTACGGTGCCTTCCCCTTCGACCCGTATTCCCATACGCCGTCGATGGCGGGTGTACAGCAACCCGGCATGACCGGTCAGGTCAAGGAAGATATCCTCTCGCGTTTCTTTGAGATGGGTGTCTTTGTGCATGAAGGTCAGATCGTAATCCTCCCCTTCATGGTGCGTGAGGGCGATTTGAAGAACAACGAACTTCGCTTCACCTACTGCGGCACGACATTCATCTACCGTTACTATCAGTGCAAACCTACCGAGATAACCATCCCGAAGGATGCCACGGTAGTGGATCGCAGTACCCTCAGTAAAGAACTCAGTCAACAAATTTTTGCACGCCAGTGCCAATCTGAAATAGTCGTAAACGTATGCGTAAATCAATGATTTGTCTGGGGCTGATTGCCCTGACCGCTTGTACGGCCAAGGTGCCGTCCAGCCAAGTATGGCTCACCTCCGAAGCCGGAGATAAATGTACCGAGAAAGAAGCCGTAGTGTTTCAAAAGGGCACTGTGGACGGTGCTGTGGTTGTTAATATAGACGAACCGCGTCAGACCATCGACGGTTTTGGCGGATCGTTGACCGAGTCGTCGGCTTTCGTACTGGCCTGTCTGCCGAAGGAGCAACGCGACGCTATTCTCCGTGAACTGTATGGTGAGGAGGGTGCTAACTTCAGTGCTACGCGTACCCAGATCGGTGCGTCGGACTTCTCCGTGGAGGGTAAGTATTCGTTGGCGGAACTGGACGGCGATACGGCGATGACTTCTTTCTCGCTCGACCGCGACAAAGAAGGCTTCCCTAAAGCCCAGTACCCGCAAGTCAAGGACGAACACTACGACCTGTACCACCTCATGCTCGATGTATGGAACCTAAAGCAGGCGCAGGACGACAAGACCTATCGTATCATGGCCAACACCTGGACCGCACCCGCATGGATGAAGGAGAATAAGAAATACTACGAGCGCGAGAACGGTTTCCACCGCGGTGGTGCCCTGCTGCCGGAGTATTACCAGGCCTATGCCGACTATCTGGCACGCTATGTAGAGGCATGGCGTGAGCAAGGCGTGGATATCTGGGCCGTGACACCCGTGAACGAACCGATGGGTAACGACGGCGGATGGGAGTCGATGGACTTCTGGCCGGCTGTAGAGGCCGAGTTTATCGCCAAGTATCTGGGTCCGACGTTTGAGAAACGTGGTCTGGGCAACGTAGCTATCTACGGTTTTGACCAGAATATCTTTGAGATGGGTCCCTATACCGCTGCGATCTACGGCGATGAGGCTGCGCGCAATTATACCACCGGTATGGCCGTGCACTGGTACGGCAGTACCGTCAACTGTTTCCCCGAGACGCTCGACTCGATTCATGCCCTCTATCCCGATAAGACGATCTTCCACTCCGAGGGCTGTATCGACAACCTCGGTTGCGAACCTTGGGACGGCGTGACCGATCCCGTAGGCTTCAAGGAGTCGGGTTGGTTTGAGAACGACAGTTTCTGGTGGCAACCAATCGCTACCGATTGGGCCTATTCTACGCGTTGGGCAGGTAATACCCATCCGAAATATGCCCCCGTCCACCGCTATGCTCGGTATATTATCGAGGGTATGAACCACTGGTTGACCGGTTTTATCGACTGGAATATCGTGCTGGACTCGATCGGAGGACCGAACCATGTGAACAATTTCGCTGCGGCCCCCGTCATAGTGGATTATCAGAACGACCGTATCTACTATACGCCGTATTACTACGTGCTCAAGCAGTTCTCGCGTTCGATGCGTCCGGGCGATACGGTGCTGGGTGTCCAGAACCCCAACCTGCCGGAAAAAGACCTGCACGTCTGCGCTACGCGTAATGCGAAGGGCGAGATTGCCATCAATATACTGAATACCGGAGAGGCTGTTTCGCTCCCGCTCCAAATTGGCGAGTATGCCGCTACGGTGGATCTGCCGGCCAATTGCGTAGAGACGATCATCGTAAAATTATGATGCGAAAGGTCTTTAGTCTTTTGTCGTTGAGCGTAGCGATCTTTTGTCTGACGGCGCAGGCTCAATCACCGGTGCCGATAGGCGGCGGTTCGTATGCCTCGTATGTGCCGCTATCGAAGAGTCGTACGTCTGCACACGACGGCTGTCAGGCCTACCAGATGGAGCACCGTCGGCTCTACTTGCCCGACTCGCTGCTTTCGCGTCTGGGGACTCCGGACGGAAGCCGACAGGGCTCGCTGGCGTTGCCCACCAACGACTGGTGGACCTATGCCTTGGTCAATACCTGGACCGGTAAGATCTGGATGTACCCGGGATGGGTGGAGGCCAAAGACGGAGAGGTGCAGATCGGTTATCCTACCTACTGGGAACCGACGGGCTGCGAGATGAAATGGGATACGCCGCTGTCGATTCGTTTTACGAATTCACTCACAGGAAAGAAAGCAGCTTTTAAAGAAGCTCTGGTAGATAGTTGGTCCGACTTCATGATGTCCTTTATCATGCAAGACGGCGAGGCATGGGTGCGCGTGACTTGTATGCACGGTTCGCCGCTGGTATGGTTGGAATCGCAAGGCATCACCATGACGGCTACCAATCCCGATGCCGCCAAGTATGCCGTGTTGACCCGGGCGAATCAGTTGACCGTCGCCTTGCTGACCGACGGACTGACGACGGAAACCATCATGCCTTACGCGTTCCGTATTCCGCGTCGTACGCGCATGGACTATCACTACGACGCCAATACCTCCTCGCTCACCACAACTTTTCATGTTGATCACCCGGTGCTGATGGGCTTCCTGCCGCATCATTACTACGGCACCACTTTCGCCTTTAACCTTTCGCCTTTCGCCTTTCAGACTCCTCGCGGTCAGATGCGGCTGGCGGAGGGTAATGATTTTCAATTTACCTATACCGTCCATCCCTTCCTTCCGTATTTCCCTGCACCGCTGGCATGGGACGAGGATTTCTCGCCCGAGCGGATGGCGGAACTCAATGCCGATTATGCCAAGCGAGGCACGTTTGGTGGTGATACGTATTGGGGCGGTAAGGGCTTGACGCAGATGGCGCATTATATGACGTTTGCGCTGCAGATGGGCGATACGGCTACCTTCCGTATGGCCAAGCAGCGACTCCGAGACGTACTCATCGACTGGTATACCTTCACGCCCGGCGAAGAACGCTTCTATTTTGCGCATTATCCGCGTTGGGGGGCACTGATCGGTATGGATCCGTCCTACGACTCCGACACCTTCAACGACCATCATTTCCATTACGGCTACTTCGTCTATGCCTCGGCGATACTGTGTATGCTCGACGATGAGTTCCGCACGCAGTACGGACCCATGGCGCGCGAGGTGGCACGCGACTATGCCAACTGGCAACGTTCGGCGGACGAACCTTGGTTTAGAACGCTTGACCCTTATTGCGGTCACTCGTTTGCGGGTGGCTTGGGTAACCAGGGTAACGGCAACGGACAGGAATCTACCTCCGAAGCCATCCAGGGTTGGGGTGGTGTGTACCTGCTGGGTGCCGCCCTTCAGGATGAGGACATGCTCGAGGCGGGCATCATGGGCTATACGCTCGAGACGCGTGCTACGGCCGAATACTGGTTTGACAAGCAGCGTCGGAATATCGACTATACTAAGTACCAGCATCCCTACTGCTGCAACCTGACGATGCAAGGTGTAGGGTGGTGGACCTGGTTCTCGGGTGACCCCGTTTGGATGCATTCTATCCAGTGGTTGCCTATCTCGCCGATACTGAGCAATTGTTTCAGCGAGGACCTCGACTTCGCGCGTTGGGATTATACCCGGATGTATGCCGCCAAAGAGGTGGGCAACTACGAGGCTGCGCAAGGAGGTCTGGGCGATGAGTCGGGACTGGGCAATGTGTGCCTATCGTACCTATCGCTCTTCGATGCCGACTCGGCTATTCGGGTATGGAACCGTATGGATCGCATGGGCAAAGCCCTGGCTAAGAATCCCGATACGGGAGGTATTACCTACTGGCTGGCACATGCCCATAAGTCGCTCGGCGAGAAGCGCTATGATATCTACGCAAATCATCCGATGGCTTGCGCTTATACCGATACCGTAAGCGGTCGCACGACCTATGCGGTCTATAACGTGGCTGCTACGCCGCTGAGTGTGCATTTCTTCGGCGCGGTAGATACAACGCTCAGCGTACCCCAAGGCCTGACGCTGGTGTGCGGTACGGAGACGCAGACGGTCACGACAATCCCGGACGAAGAGGTGACCGTCTCTCCCGACCCGCTGGCATGGGACTTGCCGTATCCGAACCTGGCACTCCATAAACCCGTGACCGTCTCGTCGTACGAGAATGCCGGTTGCGTGGCTGCCAACCTCACAGACGGCGATCAGACAACCCGCTGGGGATCGCAGCACAGGGATAATGAGTATGCTATCGTCGATCTCGGTCAGCAGTGCTACATCGATCATCTGATACTGCGTTGGGAGACGGCCTATGCATCCGAATACGAACTCGCGCTCTCGGATGACGGACAGACCTGGCGCACGGTGACGCTCTCCTCTGCCGGTGGGGTGGAGAGAATCCAAATGACCAATTACCAAAGCCAAATCACCCGTAGTCGCGCAAGGTACTTGCGCCTGACGGGCCTTCAGCGTGCTACGCAGTATGGTACCTCGCTCTACGAACTCGAGGCTTATGGTCGTCCGCTGACGGGTGACCCGACGCAGGTGTTCGCTATTGCCCTCTCGGCCAGCGATACGGTGCTGTATCAAGGTCAGACTACGACACTCACGACGACTGCCTATAGTTATACCGGAGAGGTGCTCTCCGTGAACCACGAGCAACGGACATACCCGGATTACGGGCTCTTCACCGAGACGCGCACCGTAGGCGACTATTCGGCATCGCTGACAATCGTGGTACTCGAGACCGAACAACCGGTCGGCGTGCAGGTGCAGCCCGCAGAGGTAACGATGCCGCTGGGTACGGAGCAAAAGTTTGTGGTCTATCTAATCAACCAGTTTGGTACGGCTACCGATTCGTGCGTGAATAGCTATCGGGCTACGCAGGTGGGCGACTACCAGGTGGTATATCCATGCTTCGGCATGACGGATACGGCGCTGGTACATGTACTGGCCTTCGACCAGGTCAACCTGGCGCTTGGCAAACCCGCTACGGCTTCCGGTGCGGAGGGCGATGGTACGTCGGCGGCAAAAGCTGTGGACGGCAACCTTGAGACCCGCTGGTCCAGTCGCTTCCAGGACAACGAGTGGATTGCCGTAGACCTGGGTAACTGCTACCGACTCAAGAGCGTGCGCCTCATCTGGGAGGCTGCGTATGCTACCTCGTATGATATCCAGCTGAGCGACGACGGCGAACAGTACACTACCGTGAAATCCGTGACGGGTGCGGAAGGTGGTACGCAGACAGTAGATATCCGTCGCAACGGTCAGCCTGTGGAGGCACGTTATGTGCGTGTGCTATGCAAGACGCGCAATACGGGCTACGGCAGTTCGCTCTGGGAACTGGAGGTGTACGGAGAATCGCAATGCGAATCGGAGGGAACAGGTATCAGCCAAACTCCCTCGTCAGTAGGAACCTATAAATTTATCAAAGATGGCAAGATATTTATTTCGCGCAACGGTATTGTCTATTCTGCTGATGGCCGTGTGCTCATGCAACCATAAGAGTGCGGAAGATCAGTTTATCGATAACCTGCTCGCGCAGATGACGCTCGAGGAGAAGATCGGTCAGATGAACCAGCTCGACCCTTCGTATGAATCGGAAGCCAAAGAGGCACTGATCCGCGAGGGTAAGGTAGGATCGATATTCAATATCGTGGGTGCTAAGGAGGTGAATCGCCTCCAGCGCATGGCGGTAGAGGAGACCCGTCTGGGTATCCCGTTGGTGGTAGCGCGTGACGTCATTCACGGCTTTCGTACGATCTATCCTATCCCCCTCGGACAGGGTGCAACATGGAATCCGGAGATGGTAGAGAAAGCTGCTGTTTATACAAGCGAAGAGGCATACTCGGCCGGTATACGATGGGCATTCTCGCCTATGGTAGATGTAGCGCACGACCCGCGTTGGGGTCGCGTAGCAGAAGGCTATGGTGAAGACCCCGTATTGACCTCCACGATGGGTGCCGCTACCGTCCGTGGTTACCAACAGCCAATAGCTAATAGCCAATGGCCAATGATGGCTGCCTGCGTGAAGCACTTTGCCGGTTATTCGGTTTCGGAAGGTGGACGTGATTATAATACGACTTGGATTCCCGAGACCCAGTTGCGCGATATCTACCTGCCGCCGTTCAAGGCTGCACTGGATGCCGGAGCGATGTCGCTCATGTGTTCGTTCAATGCCCTGAACGGACTGCCCTCGTCGGCTAACCCGCACCTGAATATAGATATCTTACGCAATGAGTGGCAATCGGATGCGCTGTTGCTTAGCGATTGGGGTAGCGGTAGCGATCTGGTGCCGCACGGACTGTGTGCGGACAAGAAGGACGCGGCGCTGCGGTGTATCAATGCCCGCATGGAGATGGATATGCAGGGAAATATCTATACCGATTACCTCGCCGAACTGGTGGCGGAGGGCAAGGTGAAGGAGAGCCGGATTGATGAGTGCGTACGCTCTATTTTGCGACTCAAATACCGTCTCGGTCTATTCGATAATCCCTACGTGCCGGAGGATGAACCGATCGCCTATACAGATAGTGCCCTCAACTTAGCCACCCAACTGGTAGAGCAATCCGCTATCCTGCTCAAGAACGACGGTGTGCTACCGCTCACCGCTAACCAATCACCGCTCACCATTCTTATCACCGGTCCGCTAGCCGACCAGAAGAAGGAGCAACTCGGTACGTGGATCTTCGACGGCGAACCCGAGCACTCCGTAACGCCGCTCGAAGCGTTTGAAGAATTAAAAATTAAAAATGAAAAATTAAAAATTATTTTTGAGCCGGGATTGATCTATAGTCGCGACAAGAATGCGGCGGGCATCCGAAAAGCCGTAGAGGCAGCTAGTCAGGCCGACGTGATTATCTTCTTTGCCGGCGAGGAAGCCATTCTATCGGGCGAGGCACGTTGCCGTGCGGATATTACCTTGCCGGGCGCACAAAGCGAGATGATGGAGGCGCTGGCCGAGACAGGTAAACCCGTCGTGCTGATTGTGATGGCGGGTCGTCCGCTGACGATCGGTCGCGAGGTAGAGCAGGCGGCTGCCGTGCTCTATTCCTTCCACGGTGGCACGATGGCAGGTCCCGGACTGGCGAATGTACTGACCGGTCGGGCAGTACCCTCCGGCAAGACACCGATCACCTTCCCCAAGATGGTGGGCCAGATACCGCTCTACTATAATCGCCATAATACCGGTCGTCCTACGTACGACGAGCCGGTGCTCATCGATGATATACCGGTCGGTGCACCGCAGTTCAGCGTGGGCTATTCGTCCTGCTGGCTGGAGACGGCTACCGAACCGCTCTTCCCCTTCGGCTACGGACTGAGTTATACGACGTTTGCGTATGGGGAACCACAATTAGACGGAATGACGGTTTCGTGTACCGTCAAGAACACCGGCACATATGATGCCTACGAAGTAGCGCAACTCTATACCCATCAGCACGCCGGCGCACTGGTGCGTCCGCTGAAGGAACTCAAGGATTTCCAGAAGATCTTCATCCCGGCGGGTGAGTCGCGCGAGGTGAGCTTCACGCTAACCCGCGAACAGCTCGGCTACTGGCACCAAGCATACGAGGGCCAGACCAGCCGCGTATGGTTCGCTACCGACGATGCCGACTTCGATATCTGGATTGCGCCCGACTCGCGCTGCCAGACCAAACCTGTTTCAATACAACTAAAAAACTAAAATACTATGCGTACAAATCAATCTTCTTCTCTTCGTATTATCACCATCATCGCGATGATGTTTCTCTATGCGATGATTGCGTTTGTCACCAATCTCGCAGCTCCGGTCGGCAAGATCTGGGGCGAGTCGTTCACCGATCCTGCCCAGGCCGAGCGAATGGGTATGTTGGGCAACCTGTTCAACTTCCTGGCCTATCTCGTCATGGGTATTCCGGCGGGCAATTTCTTGTCAAAGTTTGGTTACAAGAAGACGGCTCTCACGGCTATCTCGCTGGGCTTTATCGGTATCGGCATTCAATGGTTGAGCGGCGAAGTCAGCAGTTTTGCCGTGTATCTGTTCGGCGCTCTTTTGAGTGGCTTCTGCGTATGTATGCTCAATACCGTCACCAACCCGATGCTCAACCTGCTGGGCGGAGGAGGTAACCGCGGTAACCAACTCAATATGATAGGCGGTACGCTCAACTCTCTATCCGGTTCGTTGACGCCTATGCTCGTAGGTGCGATCATCGGCGAGAGCCTGGTAGGCAAGAGTATCGCTGATGTGAATATCGTGCTGTATATCGCCATGGCGGTATTTGCGCTGATCTTCTTGATCCTGTTCGTGACACCTCTGGCAGAACCCGAAGGAGCAGGCCAACAGGTGACCTACGAGCGCAGTGCATGGTCGTTCCGTCACTTTGTGCTGGGTGCGGTGGCTATCTTCTTCTACGTAGGTGTAGAGGTGGGTATCCCGGCTACGCTGATTTCCTACCTGACTCCGACGGCCGGTTTTGCTGCGGCTGGTTTTGTCGCCGGTCTGTACTGGTTGCTGATGCTGGTCGGTCGTACGATAGGTTCGTTTATCGGAGGCAAGGTAAGCAGCAAAGTGATGGTTACTTGCGTGGCTATGGTAGCTATCGCACTCATGGTGGCTGCCATGCTGCTGGGTGACAGTCTGACCGTTTCGCTGCCTACCAGTTGGGCATTCGAGATGCAGGCTATGCCGGTGGCTGCCTTGCTGATCATGCTTTGCGGTCTGTGCACCTCCGTAATGTGGACCTGTATCTTCAATATGGCTACGGAGGGACTCGGTAAATATACCGCCAAGGCTTCGGGTATCTTCATGATGATGGTTGTCGGTGGTGGTGTGCTGCCGTATATCCAGAGCCTGGTAGCCGCGCACAATTGTCTGATCAGTTATATCGTGCCGATCATCGGCGTAGCGTATATCCTCTTCTACGCCCTCATGGGTAGCAAGAACGTGAATAAGGATATCAAGATCGACTGATCGGATCGCGGATGAAACAGTATAAGGCGATATTTCTAGACTGGGACGATACGATAGGTGACTGGGTAGGTGCCGAACATCAGGCACTCCGGGACATCTATCGTACCTACCGTCTGGATGCGCTGTATCCTACCTATGAGGATTATCTGAATGCGTATCGTCCGTACAACTACGAGTTGTGGGATCTGTACGGCCGTGGCAATATTAGCAAGGAAGACTTGCAGTTCCGTCGCTTCTTTCGTCCGATAGAGGGATTGGCTGTATCGGCGGAGCGCCGACAAGAACTCGCCCGCGAGATGGGGGTGGAGTTTCTACGACTGACCAATACATATTTCACGCTCCTGCCCGGGGCAGAGGAGGTGGTGCGTGCGCTGGCGAACAAATACCCGCTCACCATTATCAGCAACGGCTTCCGGGAGGTGCAGCACTATAAGTTCGCCCACTCGGGACTGGCAGACTGTTTTGCGCATACGATCATTAGCGAAGAAGTGGGCGTCAATAAACCCCAACCCGAAATCTTTCGCATCGCCCTCGCGATGAACGGCATACAGGCCGATGAGGCAGTCATGATCGGTGACCGCTATTCCTCGGATATCCTGGGGGCTAAGAATGCCGGTATCGACCAAATATGGCTCCATACCGGTGCGGCCGAAGAGACCGCTACCTATATCGTTTCTGATCTACAAGAGGTACTCTCTATCCTATAAGTATCATGGCTAAACTGACAGACATAACGGATTCCGAACAAAGCGAGTTGGCACTGGAATTCGCCGAATCTATTCATGCCGGATTTCCTTCGCCTGCGGCGGACCATACCGGTGAACGTATCAACCTTACCCGCGAACTGACACCGCATCCTGAGACAACCTTCTATGCCCACGTAGAGGGCGACTCGATGCGCGATGCCGGCATCCTGGATGGCGACATCGTCGTGGTAGATCGTAGTCTCGATCCCAAGAACGGGGATTATATCATCGCGTATATCGACAATGAATATACGCTCAAAGAGTTCCGCATGGACGAGAGCGGCCAATGCGCCTGGCTCATCCCTCATAATCCCGACTTCCAACCCATCCGCGTTTCTGCCGAGTCGAATTTCCAAGTCTGGGGCGTCGTCACCTACGCCATCCACAAAACCCGCCCCTAACTCTACACTCTACACCCTACACCCTACACCATGTACGCTTTAGCGGACTGCAATAACTTCTTCGTTTCATGCGAACGCGTCTTCCGTCCCGATCTGGAGGGACGGCCGGTCGTGGTGCTGAGTGGCAACGACGGTTGTGTGGTCTCACGCAGCAACGAAGCTAAAGCACTCGGCATCAAGATGGGCGTACCGCTCTACCAGATCAAGTCGCTCGTCGAGGCAAAGGGTGTCGTCTGCTTCTCCTCCAATTTCTCGCTCTATGGCGATCTGTCCGACCGTGTGATGAGCATCATCCGTCGCCACACATCCCGTTTCGAGCAGTACTCCATCGACGAGTGTTTCTTCAATATCGACCATATTCCTGCCGACCGCCAGAAGGCCTATTGCGAAGCCTTGGTTCGCGACATCCGGCGAGGGGTAGGTATCCCTATTTCAATCGGTATCGCCAGTTCGAAGACCCTGGCTAAGGTGGCCAGTAAGTATGCTAAGAAATATCCCGGTTATCACGGAGTATGCGAGATCCGCACCGAAGAGCAACGGCTCAAGGCGCTGTCTTCGTTCGAGATAGGCGATGTCTGGGGCATCGGTCGCAAGGCTAAGGCCAAACTCACCGCGGCCGGCATTACCACCGCTCTCCAGTTCGCTGAGCGCTCCGCTACCTTTGCCCGCGGACTGCTCCGTAAACCCGGACTGCTCACCTGGCAGGAACTCCGTGGTCAGGACGTGATCGATATTACCGAACTGCCCATGAAGCAGTCCATCACCACCTCACGCACCTTCGCCACAGCCATCACCGATCAGTCGCTCCTGGAAGAACAACTGGCTAACTTCTGTGCCCACTGTGCCCGACAACTGCGCACTCAGCATTCCGCGGCGCAGCAACTCTACGTCTATGCCCATACCTCTTCGTTTCGTACCGACATAGCACAGCACTACCTGAGCGAACTGGTCACGCTGCCTGTCGCTACGTCCAACACCCAGGAACTCATCTCCTATGCCTTAGCGGCCTTTCGTCGGGCATACCGTCCGGGTGCTCTCTATAAGAAAGCCGGTGTCGTCCTACTCAAGATTATCCCCGAAACGGCCGTCGTGCCCGATCTGTTTGACCCTACCGACCGCAACAAAGCCGACCGTCTCCAGCGTGTATTGGATCATATCGACGACCGCCACGGCAAACGCGCCATCATACTCGGCTCGCAGATGAGATCAGATGCACCGGTCTACAAGACGGAGCACAAGAGTCCGCTCTATACCACCGACATGCGGGATATTCTTACCGTCAAGGCGAAATAAGTTCGCATCTTTTTTTTCGAAAAATCTCGTGCATACTTGCGTATGTGCGTTTTTTTTTGTACCTTTGCACGCAGATTTTGTAAATATGAAAGTACTATTGATAAACGGTAGTCCGCGCAAGGCGGGGAATACCTACTTGGCGCTGCATGAGGCGGCTCAAGAATTGGAGAAAAACGGCATAGAGACTGAGATACTATCGCTCGGTACCCATCCGGTGCGCAGTTGTATTGCGTGCAACAGTTGCAAGACCAAGTGCGAGAACAAGTGCGTGTTCGAGGACGACCTCTGCAACCAAGTGACGGCTAAGATGAAGGACTCAGATGCCCTCATCATCGGTTCGCCCGTCTATTACGGCCAACCGAACGGCGGTCTCCTATCGCTCGTTCAGCGTGCGCTCTATTCCGCCGGTTCGTATTTTACCGGCAAACCGGCCGCTGCGGTAGCGGTATGTCGACGAGGCGGCGCAACAGCCTCGTTGCAAACGATGCTCATGCCGTTCCAGATGATGCATATGCCGGTTGTGACGAGTCAGTACTGGAACGTTGTATACGGTCGCGATGCAGGCGAAGCTGCACTCGATGCAGAAGGCATGCAGACGATGCGCTCGCTGGCCAAGAATATGGCGGCCATGCTGTGCGCAATGGAAGGCCAACCCCGTCCGCAGTACGAACCCCGCGAAGCGATGAATTTTATTCGATAATCATACCTATATCCTACTACTATGCAACGACGTTTTGTGCGATTTATCCTTTGCCTGGTATGCTTCGGTATGTGGTCGCTGGGCTCGATGGCTTGCAACAAGCAGAATAAGTACTTGCAGTTAGCTCAGGCCGTGGCGCAATCCGAGATGGTGCACCATCCTCAGATGTGGACCTGCGACGGTGCTGCCAAACCTAAGTGGGAATATACGCCAACACTCATGGCGCGTGCGTTCGTCGAACTATACACCGCCACCGATGATACCGCTTATCTGGCGCATGCGCAGCGTTTTGCAGATGATTTTATCCTGCCGGACGGCACGATTCGCACCTATAAGATGAGCCTGTATAACATGGATCGCATCCAGGGTGGTAACTTCCTTATCTTGCTCAACGCAATCAATCCGCAACCTCAGTATGCAACGGCTATCGAGACCCTGCGTGACCAGTTGCGCGAGCAACCCCGCACGACGGAAGGCGGGTTTTGGCACAAGCAGGTCTATCCCCACCAGATGTGGCTCGATGGTCTGTTTACCGGTACTACGTTCTATGCCCGTTACGCAGCCTACAAGCCCGAACCCGAAGCATGGTCGGATATAGCGCGCCAGTTTCTTATCGTCGATGCACACACGCGCAAGACCAACGGCCTGAACCACCATGGTTGGGATGAGAGTCGTCAGATGGCATGGTCCAACTCCGAGACAGGATGTAGTGCCGAGACTTGGGGACGTGCTGAAGGATGGTACGTCATGGCGCTGTGTGATGTACTCGAACTCATGCCGGTTGACCAACCCGAACGGTCGCAGTTAGAGGCGATTCTTCGCCGTGTGATGAACGCTCTTTTGACGGTACAAGACCCCAAAACCCACCTTTGGTATCAAGTACCCGATCGGGCGAATGACGAGGGAAATTATCTCGAGTCTACCTGTTCCGCCATGTACGCCTATGCCATGGCAAAAGGGGTACGTATCGGGGTGCTGCCTACGAAATACAAACGAGAAGCGCAACGCGTGGTGGATGGTCTGAAGAGGTATAAGTTACGCACGAATACAGACGGAACCCTCTCGCTTATCGACTGCTGTGCCGTGGCGGGACTGGGAGGCAATCCCTTCCGCGATGGAACGTACGACTATTATATCCACGAACGTATCTGCCAGGATGACCCCAAAGGGGTCGCACCGCTTATTCTCGCATGTCTGGAACTGTCATTATGATGAAACGATTATCTTCACCGGTACGTAAGCGTTGGGTGGCTGTCTTGGCCGCCATGCTCTTCGTCGGAGTAGTGGGAGTAGATGCGGAAGAGGGAGCGCCATCGGATTCTGCGCAGACCAACCGGAGACGGAATCTGCAGGAGGTGCTGGTGGTTTCTCAAAAAGCGGAAGTTTATTCCCAGGCCTACCGCCTCGTTACGTCGCTCTCGCACGAAGAGATTAGCGCCTGGCCTATTCAGTCGATAGCGGATATTATGCAGTATCTGCCGGGTGTGGATCTGCGTACGCGTGGCGCCGGAGGTACGCAAACTGACCTCTCTATGCGTGGCGGCACATTCGACCAGGTGCTTGTGCTGCTCAACGGTGTCTCGCTCAATGATGCGCAGACCGGCCACTACACGCTTAACCTGCCTCTGTCTGTCGATCTGATCGAGCGCATAGAAGTGCTCCAAGGTGCCTCTGCCAACCTCCTTGGTGCATTCTCCGGAGCCATCAATATCATCACCAAATCACCAATCACCAATCACCAATCGGAAGTCTCCCTGGGCCTCTCCGCCGGTATGAACGGACTTGCCAATCCCTCGCTGGCTGCCACCATTCAGGCCGGAGAAGCGCAATTCCATGTTTCTGCCGACTATAGTCGCGCCGATGGCTACTACGCTCCCGCTCCTTCGTTGAAAGAGACGGTTGCTATGCGTAATTCGGATTTCCAGCAGGCGAATATCTACTTCCAAACACGTTGGCGAGACTTGGATGTGCAAGCCGGTGCACAATGGAAAGATGCCGGCTTGGGCATGGGATACGGATTTGGTTCGCAAGACCAGTTTGATGCTACGCGTACGGCCTTCGCTTCGGCGCGTTATCAGCATCGTTTGGGGGCTTGGCGCTTGGATGCCCAAGCGGCTTATCGTGTCAACTACGACCGCTATGAGTGGCATCGTGGCACGCCGAGTAATCAGCACTGGAACCATACAGCCTCAGCCGTCCTCGCGGCACACTATGCATCGCGTCTGGGTACCACTTCGTTCGGTCTTGGAGCACGCGATGAGATTATTCGCTCTACCAATCTCGGTGATCATAACCGACTGCATGTCCATTACTTTGCCGAACAGACCTTCTATTATGCGGGGCTGTCAGCCTCGCTGGGTATCAACGGCACCTACAATACGCAGTTCGGTTACCATATGGGAGGAAGCGCCAATATCGGCTATGAATTCGTGCGCAACCACCATATCTATCTCAATGCCAACCGTTCACTCCGAATGCCCACCTTCACCGACCTCTACTACGATGCCGGCAACCAATTGGGTAATAGCAACCTGCAGCCCGAACAGGCCTGGCTGCTCTCGCTTGGCTACAAAGGACAATGGCAACTGGGGTCTAACAGTCCGAAGGACGGTCTAACAGCGAAGCGGTCTAACAGCGAAAGCGGTCTTACAGGCGAAGCCGGTCTTATCTCCGTCGCCTTCGACGGATATTACCGCTGGGGTAAGAACGTCATCGATTGGGTTTATGTGCCTGCCGATACCAAGCGTCCGTATCACGCCGCCAACCAGCAACAGGTAAATGCCGCAGGTCTGGAACTGTCCGTGGCCTATCGCCTTAATGATTGGCTGCGTTGTGTCTCGGTGGATTATGCCTATACCCATTTGGATCTCGATCTCAAGGAGAGCGGCTCGCGCTACCTGGACTATCTCAGCCATAAGCTCGTTCTCCATCTCGAACATGGTATATACGTAGGTAAGCATAGTACCCTCGGTGCTTCGTGGACGATGCGTTTTCAGAAGCGCGAGGGACAATATAACGATGCTGATGGCGCGGTACAAGACTACGCGCCCGTCTGGTTGCTGGATGGTTCGCTCTTCTGGCAAAACGCCCACTTGCGCGTGAGTGCAGACTGCACGAATATGACCAACCGCCACTATTACGATTACGGAGGCGTCCTCATGCCCGGCGCATGGGCTAAGTTAACCGTTAAAGCACTATTATAACTTTAAGATATATGAAACAATTCATTCTCTGTGCACTCGCCGTCATCACCCTGGCTGCCTGCACACAACAACCACAAGTTATGGAAAATCAAGCAATCAACAACATTCTGACCCGCGTCTCGGTACGCGAGTTTACCGGTGAGAAAATCAGCGAAGCACAGATCGATACGCTTCTTCGCGCAGCCATGGCGGCTCCCTCTGCGCTCAACAAACAACCCTGGGCATTTATCGTAGTCACCGACGACAATGTCATCGCCAAACTCGGCGAGGCGTTGCCCTATTCGCGCTGTAGCAATCACCCGGCCGTGGCTTTCATCCCTTGCGGCGATCTCAGTAAAGCGATCGAGGGAGAGATGGCCAATTTCTGGATCAACGATGTGTCGGCCGCTACGGAGAACCTCTTGCTGGCCGCCCATGCGATGGGGCTCGGTGCTGTATGGACAGGCCTGCATCCTGATAGGACGCGCGTGAAAATGGTGCAGGATCTGATGGGCCTTCCCGAACATATCATTCCGCTCTGCGTAGTGCCCGTCGGCGTGCCCGCTGAGCAACCGGAAATAAAAGATAAATACCAACCGGAGAATATCCACTATAACGCGTGGTAACAGCTTATGCGAGCAAGGGCGTTGTTTTTTATACTATTATTGCTTTTCCCGGCATGGCTGGTAGCACGTGATAAGACGGAAACCGATTCGCTCAAAACGAAGGTGTTTCAGGGCTTCTCGGGTGGTATGATGTTTCATACCGGTTATCTGTTCGGTCATGACAAGCAGGCACCCATCACCCCGGCCGGCCGTTCCGTAAGTCCGCAAGGAGCTGCGTTCGGTCTCGGTGGTGCATTGCGCGTGCATCTGTGGAAACATCTGCGTACGGGTTTCGAGGGCTATGTATCTACGATGCCCAACGGTGTCATGGACAACCGCGATATGCTGAAAGCGGGTAGCTTCGTACGCGTAGGCTGCGGTGGTGTGTTGGCTGACGCGTGTTGGCGACTGGAGAAAGCCTGGCCGTATATAGGTGCAACGATGGGAGGAGGCGCGATGCGTTCGCTCTATATGTTAGACGGCGATGAACGCACATGGGATAAGCAAACCGACACGTATTTTCATCGGCAGAGTTTCTTCTATGTCACGCCGTACGTGGGTTGCGATTACTGCCTTACGCCAAAGGTGCATATCACGTTCCGCTTCGATTGGATGCTGGCTATCCACAATAGCGAGTTAGTCCTGCCTACCGGCCCACGACTCTATTTCGGATTTATGTTTTGTCACTAATCATTTATAGCAATTGATAAGATCATGCCATACGAAATAATTTCTGAACGACAAGAGCGAGTACTGCGGTATCTGGAGGAACACGGTATCCCGTTTACGACCTACAATCATCCCGAAAGCAAGACCATCGAGGAGGCAAAGCGTTGGTGGAAGGACGACGGAAGCGTGCATTGTAAGAATATCTTCATGCGCAATCATAAGGGGAACCAGCATTATTTGATTTGCTTCCCCTGCGATGATGACTTGGCGATTCATGATATCGAACACTGGCTCAAAGAAGTGCTCCTCGCTCAGGGTAAAAACTCGCCCGGTAAACTCTCGTTTGCTTCCCCGGAACGAATGATGCGATACTTGGGGCTGGAGCCGGGTAGCGTGAGCCCGTTCGGACTGATCAACGATGCGGAACATCATGTCATCCTCTTCCTCGACAGTCGCCTGAAAGATGCCGAATCGCTTAGTTTCCATCCGAATGATTGCCGCGGTACCGTAGTCATAAGTCAGGATGCTTTTCAGCAGTACTTGGCTAGTGTGGGCAATCAAGTGGAATATATCAAGACAACCGATACGGAATGATGACCTTGAAGCAATACATAGAGCAGGATATCTTGCCGCAGTACGAGGCTTTTGACGGTGGGCACCGGCGCGACCATGCTGAGGCAGTGATCAACGAGAGTCTCAAACTGGCACGCGAGCATGGAGCCGATACACAGATGGCTTATGTGATTGCTGCGTATCATGATTTAGGTTTGCGTTTCGACCGCGAGAAGCACCATATCCACTCGGGCGAGATCCTTATGGCCGATCAGACACTGCGGCAGTGGTTTACGGAGGAGCAGTTGCTCATCATGCGTGATGCCGTCGAGGATCATCGCGCCAGCGGCAAGAATCCGCCCCGCACGATCTATGGCGCGATTGTGGCCGAGGCGGACCGACAGATAGACCCGGTTACCGTGGTGCATCGCACGATGGCCTATAGCGCGAAGATGTACCCTGATGGAGATTTCCCGCAACTATATCGGCGAAGCAAGGAACATCTGCTAGAGAAATACGCCGAAGGAGGATACATGCGTCTGTGGTTGAATTCCGAACGCAATGTGCGCAATCTGGAGATCCTGCGTGCCATCATTCGCGATGAGCAGCGGCTTCGCCGCTTATGCCAAGAATGGTATGCTGATTTTATACAACCAACTAACAATACATTATGAATACTATCTATATTGTCCTGCCGATTCTGACGCTTCTGATGTTCGACTTGGGTTTGGCGCTCAAGCCGGCAGACTTTCGCCTGATTGCAGAGCGCCCGAAACCCGTCCTCATTGGTCTGTTCGGACAGATTATCCTGTTGCCGCTCATCGCGTGGGCTATCACCCTTTCGCCTCTAGCCTCTAGCCTTTCGCCTTTATTCATCATCGGAATAATGCTCATCGCCTGCAGTCCGGGTGGTAGTTCCAGCAATGTGTTCTCCATGCTGGCGAAAGGGGATGTGGCGCTATCCGTTACGCTGACGGCATGCAGCAGTATCATCACGCTCTTTACCTTGCCGCTTATCATGGCGTGGGTGACGCAGAGTGTCGGCGAAGCGGTGGATATCCATCTGCCTATAGGCAAACTGCTCGTCCAGAACATCGTGCTGATGGTCGTGCCGATATCTATTGGTTTTGTGGTCAATCTCTTCAAGCCTCAAGCGGCAGAGAAGATACATAACATCCTTAAACGTATCGCCATGCCGGCGTTGGTGCTGTTGGTAACTGTTTTCTTCTTTCAGCACAAACAAACGATCGTGACGGAGTTTGGTAGCCTCGGACTTACTATGTCCGTACTTATCCTCGCTACCACTTCTTGCGGGGCCTTGATGGCATGGCTGTTCCGCTTGACCACCAAAGAGCGCCGCACCCTGGTCATCGAAATCGGCATGCAGAATGCCGCACAGGCCATCACGATTGCCTGCAGTCCGTTGATCTTCAACAATGAGATCATCGCCATCCCGGCCATCATCTATGCACTGATGATGAACCTAATCCTACTCGCATACGTAGGAATAACTAAAATTAAATAAAGTAATTTGAAACGAATTCAAATAAGTATGAGAACGGAAAAAGAGAAAATGCTGGCAGGCGAGATCTATGATGCCTGCGATGCGGAACTGTTGATTGAACTGAATGCCGTCAAGGTGAAATGTCAGCAGTACAATAATCTGCTTCCGACGGATTTTGAGACACGTAATCAGATGCTTATCGAGATGCTTGGACAGGCGGATAAAGACACGTTCATCAATCAGCCTTTCTACTGCGATTACGGAAAGCATATACGTGTCGGAAAACGGTTCTTTGCCAATTTCGGATTGACCATCTTAGATGAAGCCATAGTGACGATAGGCGATGATTGTTTTATTGGTCCCGGCGTGCATATCTACACCGCTTGTCATAGCACGAATCCCATCGAACGTGCCACCCGCCGCGAATGGGCAGAACCGGTCACTATTGGCCATAACGTGTGGATAGGAGGTAATGTGACCATCCTTCCGGGGGTGACGATAGACGACAACTGTACCATCGGCGCCGGAAGTGTCGTGACGCACGACATCCCTGCTAACTCAATCGCCGCAGGCAACCCCGCTAAAATTATTAAAATGATATGATACTCTATTTTTCCGGAACAGGCAACAGCCTCGCCATCGCACGCAAGATTGCCGAGGCAATAAACGACCAAGTACTGCCGCTGACCGAAGCGGTACGATAATAATAGAAAAATGAACATGCGAATTATTTTAATTACCGGCGCAAGTAGCGGAATAGGTTACGAGGCGGCCGTATTACTTGCCAAACAAGGTCATAAGGTCTATGGCGCTGCGCGTCGTGTAGAGTTAATGGAACCGCTACGCGAAATAGGCATCGTGCCGGTTCGTTTGGATGTAACGGACGAGGCATCTATCGAGGCATGCGTCCAAACTATCTTGGATGCCGAAGGACGCATCGACGTTCTGGTGAATAATGCCGGTTACGGTTATTTAGGGGCAATAGAGAATGTCTCGATGTCGGAAGCGCGCCGCCAACTGGAAGTGAACCTATTCGGTCTGGCTCGTCTGACGCAACTGGTGTTGCCGTCGATGCGCGAACATCATTTCGGACGTATCATCAACACCTCGTCCATCGCGGGCAAAGGCGTGATTCTCTTTGGCGGTTGGTACAACGTGTCGAAGTTCTCCGTCGAGGCATTCAGCGATGCGCTGCGCATGGAAACGAAGCCATTCGGTATTGATGTGTGCATCATCGAACCCAGCGGCATCAAGACCGCCTGGGGCATCATTGCCGCAGATAACTTAGAGGCCAGTTCGCGTGGCACGGCTTATGAACAATCCGGTTTGAAGATGGCTTCGTTCTTACGCAAGATGTACACCGGCAACCTGCTTTCCGGTCCGCAAGTCGTTGCCAAAGCTATTGTTCGTGTGGTCAATGCCCATTGTCCGAAGACGCGCTACCGTGCAGGCTTTGGCGCTCGCGCTTTCCTCACGCTCCATGCCCTTCTACCGGCTCGCTGCTGGGACTTTTTTGCAAAAAAGACAGGCAAATAACCCGAACGAAGTATGAGTAACCCTGATTTAGTTCAATATATCGTTGAGCAGGCATCTAAGACCGGTGAGGTAAGCGCCAAGAAGATGTTCGGCGACTACTGTCTTTATTGCGATAGCAAGCCGGTTGGACTCATTTGTGATAACTATCTGTATCTCAAGCCGCTCAAACAGTTAGAACCGTTTTTGCACGATTGCGACCGACAGATGCAACCTCCTTACGAAGGTGCCAAACTGCATTATGTGATCACCGATGTGGATGACCGAGACTATGTGTCGCTATTAGTTAAAACTGCAGCAGATAATATACCAATAAAACGCAAATAATTATGCAAGGCAATTTTACGTATTACAACCCCACCAAGCTTTATTTTGGTGAAGAGTCCCTGAACAAACTCAAGGACGAGTTAGCGAACTTCGGTCAGACCGTACTGCTCAATTACGGCAGCGGCAGCGTCAAGCGCAACGGCATCTACGACCAAGTGGTGGCTATCCTGCGCGAAGGAGGCAAGACTATCGTCGAGAACCCCGGCGTGATGAGTAACCCGACGTTGGAGAAACTGAACGAAGGTATCCGCATCGCCCGTGAGAACAAAGTGGACTGGATACTGTCGCTTGGCGGCGGCAGCGTGTGCGACTACTCCAAAGGAGTAGCGGCATCTGTGTTCTTTGAAGGCGATTACTGGCAAAACTTCTGGGTGGAAGGTAACCAACCGCCGAAGGACCAGCGGATTTTGCCTATCGGTTGTATCCTGACGATGGCGGGAACAGGAAGCGAGATGAACGGCGGTTCGGTCATTACCGATGCTGAGCATTGCAACAAACTCGGTCATGTGTTCGACAGCCGGCTGATGCCTAAGTTCGCCATCCTCAACCCGCGGTTCACGATGACCGTGCCGGTGGAGCAGATGAAAGCCGGTATCTACGACATCATGAATCATATCATGGAGCAGTATTTCTCCGATTTCGACGACAACACCAGCGATTACTTGTCCGAAGGACTGATGCGTAGTCTCATCGTTGCTTCGCGTGCGGCGGTCAAGAACCCGCAAGATTACGAGGCGCGTTCGAACATCATGTGGACAGCCACGTGGGCACTCAATACGCTACTTAAATGCGGCAAAACCGAAGACTGGATGGTACACATGATAGGTCACTCGTTAGGCGCTTGGACGCACGCACCGCATGGTTATACCCTAGCTTCCGTGTCGATGGCCTACTACCGCCGTGCGATGGAGAAAGGACTGCCTAAGTTTGTGCGCTTTGCCCAGAACGTCTGGGCGGTCAGTGACCGAGACGAAAAGACCATGCGGGTAAAATCCGACCGCGAGATAGCCGAAGCAGGTCTCGAAGCCTTGCGTAACTGGATGCTGGAGATAGGTCTGCCGCTGACCATCAGCGAGATAGGTGCCACACCGGACATGATTGATAACATCGTTTCGACTACCGTCCTCTTCCCCGCCGGTTACCTTGACCTAACGGCAGAAGATATCAAGGATATACTCAAAGAGAGTTTGTAATACAATGCGGATGAAAACGGCGATAATCATTTTGAGCATACTGGCGCTACTGGTCGTAGTGGTGGTGGCTGTGCTGCAGCATCCGGCTTTCGGTCGGCGCGTGTCGGCGGAGCGCAAAGCGCGTATAGAAGCATCGCCTAATTACCGAGATGGGATGTTCCAAAACCAACAGCCGACGCCGCAGTTCACGGGCGACCATAATACGCTCAAAGCGATGTGGACAATGCTGATGCGGCGGGACAGTAACCGTGTACCCATCGAACCAATACCGGCTGTCAAGACCGACCTAAAAAGCATGCCGAAAGACCGAGACTGGTTGGTGTGGTTCGGTCATTCGTCGTACTTGTTCTGTCTCAACGGCAAACGCTATCTGGTGGACCCTCTGCTGAAGATGGAGTTTCCCGCATCGCTGATGTTGAAACCCTTTAAGGGTACAGACATCTATACACCGGATGACATGCCCGAAATTGACGTGCTCATCATCACGCACGAACACTGGGATCATCTGGACTACGCCACCTTGCGCGACCTGCGCCCCAAAGTGAAGCAAGTGGTTTGTCCGCTTGGAGTAGGCGAATATCTGGAGTATTGGAAATACGACCCCTCCATCATCCATGAGATGGATTGGATGGAGGAATTAAAAATTAAAAATTACGAATTAAGAATTACCTGCCTGCCATCTCGCCATTTCTCCAATCGTTTGCTACGTGGTCGCAATCAAACACTATGGGCGGCGTTTATGGTTGAAGCAGTCGACCGCAAGGTATATATAGGTGGTGACGGAGGCTATGACGACCGGTTCCGACAGGCGCGTGAACAGTTCGGTAAGATTGACTTGGCTATCATGGAGAACGGCCAGTATAATCCCAACTGGGCGTATATCCACATGCTGCCGCAGGACTTGGAACAAGCCATCTTGGACATGCAACCCGAGCAGGTGTTTACCGTGCATCACGACAAGTTCTCGCTCTCCACGCACGCATGGTCTGAACCCGACAGCGTGGCTCGCTCCATCGCCGAACGGAATGCCATCCACCTATTAGACCAACCCATCGGAACAGTAATATATTTTTGATACGTCATGGACTTTCACATTTACGGAACACAAGGCCAACCAACGTTGCTACTCCTGCCCGGTTTGGGCGTGTCGCATGAGATCTTCCTACCGCTCATAGAACGGTTGCAGGATAAGTTCTATATCGTTGCTGCAGGCGTGGATGGTTTTCTCATAGGCAAGCCGTCACGCTTTACGTCCGTAGATGACCAAGCGGTACAAACCATCCGCTATGTACAAAACGAGTTAGGAGGACATCTGAATGTAGCCTATGGTTTGTCGCTTGGCGGAAAGATCCTCTCGCGCATGATGGAGCGCAACGAGATAGTGATTGACCATGCCATCATGGACGCGGCGCCTTTGTTGTCACTACCGAAATGGCTGGTTGACCCGCTGCGGTACTATCAGGCATTTAACGTCTGGACGTGCTATCATTGGACTGGTTTCTGGAAATGGGTGTTCCGTTCGCACTATTTTGATGTGCTGCTGGATGAATGCAAGAAAGTCTTTCCTTACGGTGGCACACAAGCGGTAAGAGACGGCTATAAGTCTGTTTATACCAATAAGTTGGAATCCATCCACGGCGCAGACATCCACTTCTGGTATGGCACGAAAGAGGCTTTTGTCGCCAAGCCGCAAGTGAAGCATTTGCTCAAACTCTGCCCGTCCGTGCATGTAGAAGTCTTTGACGGCATGAACCATGGTCAACTACTCATCGACCACCCTGATGAGGTGGCAAAACGAATAACAGAATACTATGGCAATTGACACCACAAATATGTGCAGCCATTTGCAACGGAAGTTGTTTGACGCAGATGGTGAGTATCGAATGATACGCGAGCAGATAGAACGCGACCCGGAACTCACAGCAGTGGTTCGTTCACGGCAGTTGCATGTCTATCGAAACGGAAAGAAAATTCTGGTGTTGGCAGGTAAGTCTGCTCCGAAGATTATTAGAGATGATGAATTGAGTAAATTATTAGAATTAGATGGAAATAACGCTTCTATTAGAATTTTCCAACCGTAGCCAACTACGTGAATGGCTGATGGCGAACCATGCGACAGCGAAGGAATGTTGGGTGACGATGTATCGCACGAAAATTCCTCGCACCGACTGCATCTCATATCTGGACGTGGTGGAAGAAGCGCTCTGTTTTGGATGGATAGACAGCACCGTCAAACGGTTGCCGGACGGACGCTGTGCACAACGTCTCTCGCCTCGACGCAAAGGTAGCCACTGGACAGAACTGAATAAACAACGCTGTGCGGATTTGGAGCAACGTGGACTCATGACCGATGCCGGACGGGAAGCAATGCCAACTAACGGAAAATGACTGAACAGAAAGAATAAAACTATGCAAATCCTTATTTTACAAGGCTCACCGAGAGCCAAAGGCAACACCGCTTGGATGGCGGAAGAGTTTAAGAACGCAGCCGAAGCAGCAGGTCATCAGGTGACGCTCGTCAACGTGGCGCACAAACATATCGCAGGCTGTCTGGCGTGCGAGTACTGTCACGGCAAGGGCAACGGTGCGTGCATTCAGAAAGACGACATGCAGGAACTTTATCCGCTGATGGCGGAGGCTGAGGTGCTTGTGCTGGCAGCACCTATCTATTATTTCACTCTCAGCGCACAGATTCAGGCTCCTATCCAACGCATGTACTGCGTCAACGCACCTGCTAAGGTGAAGAAGATGGCGCTTCTAATGTCCTCGTACTCTCCCGGCGTTTATGATGGCGCACTCGCCGAGTTCCGCGATATCTGCAACTATTGGCAGGTGGAGAACATCGGTCATGTATCCGCGAAGATCGATGAGCAGAAGACCGAAGCGACTAAACAGAAGATAGTGGACATAGTAGCTAAGTTGTAATTCAGCCAAACTGATTAAAATGATTGAACTGAAAGATGAATAATATGATAGTTACCACAACACCGACCATTGAGGGTCACACGATTAAGGAGTACAAAGGTCTTGTATCCGGAGAGGTTATCTTCGGTATGAACTTTCTCAAGGACATTGGCGCTTCGTTGCGCGATTTCTTTGGAGGACGCACCGAGAGTTATGAGAGCGCTATGCTCGAAGGCCGCGAAACAGCGCAAAAAGAAATGCTGCAACGCGCTCGTGAGATGGGCGCCAATGCCATCGTGGGCGTTAGCTTTGGCTACGAGACGATGGGCCAAGGAAACAGCATGATCATGATTTCCATCTCCGGCACAGCCGTTGTTATTGAGTAATATGAAAAAGATAGTATTATTAGGAGTAGTTGCTTGGAGCACATGCTTGCTTGCGCAATCTAAAACAGTTTCCATCACCGTTACTTCTCCCACGTGGAAAAACATGTACGCGTGGATATGGAATTGCCCGAAGCAATATAGCGAGCGTTTTGTTCCCTTGACTCAACTGAACGATAGTACGTGGACTTTGTCGCTTGATATGGACACCGATGCATATAAGAAAGCAGGGCTATTGTTTGTGGACACCGATTCATGGAATACTGATCTTCAAAAAACCACGGACATGCGTCTCAAAAGTGGATGCTATGTAATACCGAAAGTCCACAAACAAGGACAGATAGTAAAACGCCCTAATGGTCTTGTTTGTAGGGAGTTAATCTTTGAATGTAAAAAGGAGGCTTGTCAATGAAATACGTTCTTTGGTCTGCCAAACTGTTGCTGGTATTGGTATTCTCTTTCTCGTACTTGTGTATGATGAAAATATTGTATTGCGGTTGTTGGGCGTGCAAGGCAGGAGTTGCTATTGGTATCTTGGGCTTGTTGCTCGGCTTATGGGATAGAGGAAAAGAATTGTATCATTTGATCAAAGGGCACTCAAAGCAATGACCTACGACGATTATGTAGCGCAGAAGCAAAACAAGATAAACATGAGGAAACTTATTTACATATTCATCGCATTGCTGGTACTTTGTGCATGCAAGGTGCAGCAACCGACAGCTTCGGCACAGTTTACTGCGGACGTGCAGAAAGATATTCCCTTTAAGGTAAACGGACTGAAGAATGTCAAGGACAATACATATTCTTTCCGATGCGATAATTATGTGGCATTGCTTCCAGACTACGAGGTAAATGCCGACGGCGCATGTATGGTATATCGGACGACCTTTATGTCCACGCACGACAAGCAACCGGCGAATGTCATTTGGCGTAATATCGTCATCAATCATAAGGCGAAACGTGTGCTGTGTATCGACCGATTTGTCAAGGACGGAAGGACATATGGCTATGTCTATTTTATGCAGGCAGAGACAAAACAATACAGCGATGAGCAGACATGTCATTGGGATGTGAGCGACCATCGCCTGATGCTCAATGTAGCCGGCGCAATCGAAGATATGACGTCCCTTTCGATTACACAACTACAATTAATGACGAAATAAAATAATGATACGATTAGCTACAACGAATGACATTCCGCGGTTGCTGGAACTGCTGCACCAAGTGAATATGGTGCATTACGAGCGTCGTCCGGACATCTTCAAACCACATACGACGAAGTACAATGCTGAGCAACTACAAGACCTGCTGACGCAGCCTGATAAAGCCATCTTCGTCTATGAGGACGAGGGCGTGCAGGGCTATGCGTTTGTGCAGATGGAGGATGTGCATGATGATATCCTGCTGCAAGACATGCGGACACTCTACATCGACGACATCTGTGTGGACGAACAGACACGCGGGAAGCATGTTGGTAAGCAGTTGTTTGACCATGTGCGGGCTTATGCGGAGAAACTCGGTTGCAGAGCTATCACACTCAACGTGTGGGAAGGTAATGACGCTGCGATGGCTTTCTACCGCAAGTTAGGCATGTCCGTCCGCAAGACATGTATGGAAATGATGATATAATTGCACAACAGATAGTATAAATTTTCAAACAATATATAGTTATGGAAGAACGTAATGGCAAAGGAATCCTTAAATGGATTTTGATTATTTTAGCAGTAGTACTGGTATTGCTCATTTGCTGGAAAGCCGGCTGGATTCTCAACGGTAACAAGAACCAAGTTTCCGAGCAAGAGAAACAAGAGGCAATTCAAGAAGCAGTAGGTGAAATCAATTCTGAGTTGCAGGAGGCACAATCCGACTGGCAGGAAATGAAGGACGAACTAAAGGACGAGTTGAAGGCAGAGTGATTTGATTTAGATATGGCAAAACAGAAACCTATCGTAGCGATGATCTACGATTTTGACGGGACATTGGCGCCCGGAAACATGCAAGAGTACGATTTTCTTAAAGAGATCGGTGTGAACGACAAAGCTGAGTTCTGGCGCGAGAACGATGCGCTGGGCAAGGCGCAGAACGCCACCGAAGTGCTCAGTTACATGAAACTGATGATTGACAAATCCAACAACCCTAATCATCCGCGGCCTATCACCCGTCAGACCTTTGCACAATATGGAGCAAGCATTCCGCTGTTCAAAGGCGTGAAGGAGTGGTTCGCGTTGACACGCAAATTAGGCAAAGAGATGGGGCTGCAGATCGAGCACTACATCAATTCGTCCGGTCTGCAAGAGATGGTGGAAGGTTCGCCTATTGCCAAGGAGTTCAAGCATATCTATGCCAGCCATTTCATGTACGACGAACAAGGACGTGCAGTTTGGCCTGCTGCTGCGATTGACTTCACAGCGAAGATGCAGATACTCTACATGATTAACAAAGGTGTGGAGCACATCAGCGACAACAAAGAAATCAACAACTACATGGCTGCCGAAGACAGGCGTATCCCGTTCAATCACATGATCTATTTCGGCGATGGGCTAACGGATATTCCGAGCATGAAACTGCTGCGTTCGCAAGGCGGTTTTGCGATTGCTATCTACACGCCGGAACACGAGGCGCAGACGGTTGATCTGGTGGAGCGTAACATCATCAACTTCGCCTGCAAAGCAGATTATAGCAAAGACGAGGCGCTGTACAAGACCGTAAAGGCTATCTTCGAGCACATCAAAGCGCTGGACAACTTCAACGCGCTGGAGATCACCAACATCACCGAAGCCAAAGATGGCACGCTCACCGGTAGTCATGGCGAACCGAAGACAGAAGAACCTGCCACCGAGCAACCCAAGCACCACCGCAGGATACGATTCAATTTCTTGGCAAAATAAGAAGATATGAGACGCAAAGAAACTATCATAGCAACCTGTTTGCTGATTGTATTTGGGACGAGTATGCACTTTGTGCATCATGTGCCGTTCTTTAACCATTTTCTGGGTTATATCTTTCCTGTGACGGAGAGTGTGGCTGCGCACATGAAGATGGTGTTTTACCCGATGCTGTTACTGAGTCTGTACCTGACCATCAGCCGTCGCGACATCCGTGAGTTCGGCGCACCTATCTTAGGCGGATTGGCAGTCATGCCGCTCATCGTGGCTACATTCTTCAGTTATTGGGTGTTTGTGCGGCACGAACTGATGCTACTGGATATTGCCATTTATATCGCTTCTATGGTTGGAGCGGTCCAGATAGCTAATCGCTGGCGCAAATCGGACTTCGTACGTCGCTACTGGCCACTATGGATAGTGGTATCTATCCTTGGCATTATCGCCATTGGTGTGCTGACGTACCATGCGCCAAATTGGATTATATTTGCAGATTTAGGATAGTAAGTGATTCGATATGAAAAAGATTATTTTTGCAATAGCATCGCTGCTGATGTTAGTAGGATGCACGACGAAGAACCAACAAACAGGTGAATGGACCTATCCGCAAGCGGAGTGGGATAAGGCTGGAGTCATCCTGATGCATACGCCCGGGCAGGAGCTGTTCGACGGCGTCATTCATCCGTCGGCTGGGCTGTTCGAGCACTATTTTGATGTGGATAAGGCTGCCGAAGAGCATCGCGGTTATATCCGCCGGTTGGAAGCTAACGGTATTCAGGTGTTCACTGTTACGGATATTCTCAATGAGGTGTCATTGGACACTTTGCGGATGTTAGCTGGCAAGGAAATGATATACGACGTCAGCGCCATGCATGATGCCGACCGCTTCGCTACGGAAGCCTATCGGCAGGAAGTGTTAAAGCAGATGAGCCGTGCGGACTTGATACGCTGTATATTGCTCCGGCCTATCGTACGGTTGTTCCCGACCAGTAACAACACCGGCGTGGCGGCGGAGTATATCCATGACCCGTTGATGAACCTCTATTTCACGCGTGACCAGAGTATCACTACGCCTTGCGGACATATCATCTGCCGCATGAACTCACCCCAACGCGCCGCGGAAACCGATATTATCGAGCTCTGTTACCGTCACATGGGCGTGGAACCGATCCTGCGTATTGAAGGTGAAGGAAGACTGGAAGGCGGCGATTATATCCCTGCGGGTTCAGTGGCGTTTATTGGTTGCGGTATGCGTACCAACGAAGAGGGTATTCGACAGATTATGGAGGCAGATGCGTTCGGACATGATACCATCGTGGTGGTCAAAGATCATAAAAGATGGCAGATGCAGATGCACCTCGATACGCATTTCAATATCATCGACCACGACCTGTGTACTATGGTTAGCAGTCGTCTGAATGCCCAATCCGGCGAACCGGAATTTGGTACATGCGACATCTATGTACGTGCACCGGGCACCAAACCGTACAATCTGATGCAAAAAGATATGCCGTTTGTGGAATACCTGCAGGCCAGAGGGTTTGAGATTATCCCTATTGACGAGGAGGATGAACTGCACTATGCGAATAACTATCTTACCATCGCGCCGCGGCATATCATGGCGGTGGCAGGGCAAAGCGAAGCGTATCAGCAGCGTCTAAAAGCCGCCGGTGTGACCGTTGAGTGGATTGAACTGGAAAGCCTGATTGACGGTTACGGCGCCGCGCATTGTATGACGCAGGTACTCAAGCGCGCATCAGTAGGAAGATATTAAGATATGAACGTTGAAGAATATAGGGATTATTGTCTGTCGTTAGGTGCAGATGTAGAGGAGAAACTGCCCAACACCTCATTCGCAATTCGTACGAGATAGTAAAAGCTAAATATAGTAAGAAAACAATACGATAGACCAGATATATGAAATTTGACTTGATGAATAAAATAGCAGCTCGATGGCAAGCGTTTCGGGCTTGGCAGGAAAATCCTATTTCATACCATATGGATTCGAGTGAGCACGTCTGCAATAATTGCGGACATACTTTTCGGGGTAATTATTGTCCGGTGTGCTCGCAATCCGCACGCCACGGCCGCGTCTCATGGCTTGCTATTTGGCAGGGGATAGGACAATTATGGGGCATCGAATCGCGTTCCGCTATCTATACATTGTGGCAATTGTTTCTGCGTCCGGGGTATCTGGTGCGTGATTACATCAGCGGCAAGCGGCAAGTTAGTTATCCACCGGTAAAACTACTCTTCATTTTGGCAGCGGTAGTAGCGCTGGCTCGGTATTTCTTTCCTATTCCGGTTCCTGAACATTCCCCTATCGGATATAAGTATGTGGACTGGGCTTTCACATGGATTGATAATCATCAGAATATCGCAGAATTACTAATTGGCTGTGTGGCCATTTTGCCAACATGGATTTTCTTCCGCAAAGCACCGCGCTATCCAAACCACACTATCCCGGAGGGATTTTACTTACAAGTGTACTTAGCAATACTGTCGTATATCTTTTATTCCGTCTTCGCTGAGTTAGACAGCATCGCGTCGGCACTTACTGCAGTTTATAGTTTCATGGCGTATAAACAACTTTTCGGCTATGGTTATTGGGGTACGCTGTGGAGGTTGATAATATGTGCTGTGTTAGGTATCACAACTTTGGTGTTAATTGCGCTCATGGGCGCTTTGATTTCGACAATTTAATCCCCTCTCTTGAGGCATGATTACGAAAGAGATATATTTGGCAGGAGGATGCTTCTGGGGAACAGAGCATTTCTTCAAGCAGATTGCCGGTGTGATTGAGACACAAGTGGGCTTTGCTAACGGACTTATCGACAGCCCGACTTACGAGCAGGTCTATACGGACACGACAGGCTATGCAGAGACCGTCAAAGTGGTCTATGACCCGATGCAAGTAAGCCTGGAGTTTCTGTTACGTATGTTCTTCGTGGCGATTGATCCAACGAGCCTAAATAAACAAGGCCACGACGAAGGAACGCGCTACCGTACTGGCATCTATTATACGTATGCAGCAGACCGCGTAGTGATAGATAAAGTCTTTGCCGAAGAGCAAACCAAGTACGCACAGCCGTTAGTGGTGGAGCGTGAACCCTTGGCGAACTTCTATCCCGCTGATGAGTATCACCAAGACTATCTCGACAAGCATCCTGATGGCTACTGCCATCTACCAAAAGCGCTATTTGAATTCGCACGAAATCGTGAAAACGAAATATAGTAAGAAGAAATATTATTATGAGCAAAGTAGTAGTTATCTCAACCTCTCTGCGTGCGGGCTCGAATAGCCACGCATTGGCGGAGCAGTTCGCCGCAGGCGCAAAAGCAGCCGGACATGAAGTGGAACTGATCTCGCTTCGCGGCAAGGAAATCAAGTTTTGTATCGGTTGTTTCAGCTGTCAGACGAAGGGCAAATGTGTCTTCAAGGACGATGTGCCGGCAATCATGGAATCCGTGCTGAACGCGGACGTAGTATGCTGGGCAACGCCTATCTATTATTACGAGATGGCTGGTCAGATGAAGACGCTCATCGACCGTCTCAATCCCATGTATCCGATGGATTATAAGTTCCGCGACATCTACCTGCTGACTACGGCGACCGAAGATGAAGCGTTTGTTCCCGAACGTGCCGAGAGCGGTCTGCAAGGCTGGATAGACTGCTTCGAAAAAGCAACGCTCAAGGCACATCTCTTCTGCGGCGGTGTGACCGAGACGCACGACATCGAAGGCAATCCGAAGTTACAAGAAGCGTACGAATTAGGAAAGAGTATAAAATGATTGATCCGAAAGAATAAACCAACCGCCAGGCATTGCTGCTTGGCGGTTGATGTTACTTGGCGAAGCGTTCGCCTACAAACCCATTGCCTGTCTCTCCGGTCATCAGGTCGAAGTGCTTGAAGATTGGTGGCGTCGGACCGAGGTCGTAA
>JAFZNG010000015.1 GCA_017551025.1 Paludibacteraceae bacterium
ACTACGGGGAAGATAAAGATAGACTTTACATCATATTCGTACAAGTATTTTTATATTCAAAATAAAGGAACTCGCACAACATCTTCGACATCGATTAAAGTATACTACACCTCTGGTAGTGGCTCAAATAAACCGACCGTTTAATAAAGGCCAATTTATTTGCCCCTCACAAAGTTTTAGTGTTTCATAATGTCAATGTCCGTTTCTGCGATTTTTCAGTTCCCGCAGATGGAACTATATTTTGCTTTGTCTAAATTGTCTATTTGGCTATTTCGGCTGAATGTTGTATATGGAATTTGCACGCTTTACAAATGCCTTATATGTTTCTAATAACTCTGTATACTCAGGATTATCATTTCGCAATATCATTCCGGTATAGACGACATAACCATCAAAATTTAATTCCTCTGCCTGGAGTGTCAATTCTTCATGATGGGGGTAACTATTAAACCATCGTTTATACAAGTTATCTCTTATTGCCTCTCGATGATCGTGCGGATCACAAATATAAAGCATTACTGACGAGTCTTGCTCAAAGAACTCTTCAATAACGCTAGTAATCACTTTATAAACTTCAATGTCTTTAGGAGTGAGAACTCTATTCTCATTGGAGATAAAGAAGTGATAAGCCTTTTCTCCCAAGAAATAAGGATCTTTATAAAAACCAACACGATAAATGACTCCGTTCTTTGTTACAAAACGGAAAGTCATATCATCCAATTGTATCACCCAATATGGGGATTTCTTGTTGATATTATCAACAGATAGCCTCATCTCAAGCCTAACTCTTTTTCGCGCTTGTCAACAGAAGCCATCCATTCCTGCTTGAGATTCATCGTTGCCAACATGGCAGCTCTGAACTCCGCATCAGAATACTCTTGAAATCTTTTCTGTTCCATAGTGCTTGGTTATTTGTGTTTCTATTTATTTCCGCCTGCAAAGTTACAACTTTTATTTGATACCTGCAAGTATTTGTTCGTTTATTTTTGTTTTTTAACAAAAAGCGTTCGTTCCGCTCGTTTTTAAGTGCCAAGCGGGGCACTATGGTTTATTCTTCGTCGTGTTCGACAATATAGTCATGGAAGGTGGCAATTACATGATTGTGCTCTGGGTGATCTTTGCGCAAAATGATGCTTGAGAAGTACTGAATGTTATCCAAAGTCATATGCTCATTATACATTGTGTAAGCCTCATTGAGTATGTATGTATTAAACCAAATTCGGAACAATCTATCACGAGAAGCCTGTCGTTTATCTGCTGTGTCGCATATATATAACATCACGGGCTCCTTTTGCGCAAAGAATTCCTCTATGATTACTCGAACCGTCTCAAATACATTATTATCTTGCCCGCCGTTTTTGCCTGTTGAAGCAATTAAAAAGAACTGATATACTCCATCTTGTAAAAACGAAGTATCCGGCACAAACCCCACAGAATATGTCATCCCGTATTTTGTAGCAAAGGTAAAGATACTACTATCCTCCTGCTTTACGGGATAAGGAGCACGGGTATTAATCGCTTCTGCTGAAAGGCTAATCATAACGCAACTTGCATTTCAGACTGTTTAGCCATAATCTCTCTAACGCGAGCCTCGAACTCTTTTCGCATGCCTACCATGCGGCGTTTAGCAGCTAATCGCTCCTCTTCAGAGTTGAACTTAACTGGTTCAAAATTATACATCTTCTTTTCTCCTATATTATTTTCGCCTGCAAAGTTTTCTTACATCTGCAAGCGTTTTTGTATTTATTTTTGTTTTTTAACAAAAAGCATCGTTTTTCATTACATTATGAAACACCATTTTTAAAATCACGGGATATATACTAAAGTATATATAGGTATGGGTGGGATACGTGATTCACCCGATGCAGTCTCGAGAATCCTCCTACACTCTACACTCTACACCCTACACCGCGTCTCCGACGCCTAGTTTTAGTGTTTCTTAGCCCCTTTCGAGGCACGATTTTTTCATAATGCAATGTTCGTTTCGCTCGTTTTTAAGTGCCGAGCGGGGCACTATATTTTGCTTTGTCTAAATTGTCTATTTGGCTATTTTTGCTTTGCACTTTCTGCACTTTATTACAGCCTAACGATTGTTGGCGGTTCTTGACGAACATCCCACATATCAACTATATAAATCATTTCGCCTTCAATACGATAGAGTAATTTGGTTAAGCCATTGATATTCGTGAAGTGATATGTATATTGCTCATTAGACAAGTTCTCTTCTATTTGGCAGCCGTCCGGATGAAGCGCAATATAACGCTTCGTTTCCTTGTATGCTTTCCGAAAATCGAGCAATGCATTCACACCGAAATCGCGAAGAATATACCTCGCTATCTGTTCGCGGTGAAACTTGGCTCGATCAGAAACAACCACTTTCATAGAGCGACGTTCAGTTCTTTGGTAATAAATTCGTCAAACAACCGATCGTCCTCATCTGAAGTATAACATGCTCCTTTAGCAATCTGTTCTTCCGCTTCTTGAACACCTGCACGCAACTCATCCCAAGTATAACGATGACGCTCTGCGTCAAGACCTCGATTCAGATTGATTTGAACATCACGAATGAGTTGCTTTTGTTCCTTAATTGGCAACATAAATGCCATATTAAGAACGTTCGAATACGATTGAACTTGTAACATTATTTCCCCTTCCTATTAATTCGCTGCAAAGGTACAACTTTTATTTGATACCTGCAAGTATTTGTTCGTTTATTTTTGTTTTCTAACAAAAACTGTCCGTTTCGCTCGTTTTTAAGTGCCGAGCGGGGCACTATATTTTGCTTTGCCTAAATTGCGCATTATGCCTCATGGTTATATTGCGCATAGTTACCTAAGATCTGCTCCACATGGATTACCTCCGGGCACTCATCCCATGTAAAACCGCCTCCCATCAGATACCAGTTCTTGCGATGACGGACAGGCACTTTCTTAATGGACGGAAAAGCAGAAATAGGCATCGTTATCTGCCGACCATCCTCTAACACCACTTGGAACTTTCCTCTTGCAGGGAACGCCAATTTGCTAATTGCGGGCTTCACGTCCCAATATCCATCTATCTGTGCCATATTATTTGTTGATTTTGATTAATTTTACATTACCACCTTTTTTGAAGACCTCCCATTGCTTAAGAAGCATCTCTTTGTTTTCCTCCACCACTTGCAACAACTGCTTTAATTGTGCATCGGTCAAATCTCCTTCCTTAGCCAATTCTACTTCGGGCTCAAGCCAAAATTTTGCGAATATCGTTGTTCCTTTCTTACCGACATGCACATGTGCTCGGTTCTCATTGACATCTGTGCCATAGAACAAGAACGTCCAAACGATTTTTGCTGTTGTATATAATAGTACTTTTGGCATTTTTCTATTTCGTTATTATGAATTTCTTTCAACCTTCTTCATCCGATGCTGAGGACAGCCATCAGCAAACAGGCGAATTTGAACAAACCACGAATTCGTGGTTCCATCTGAGCGATAAATTCATCTGCCGTCAACAAGTGGTGAACAGACACACTTCCTCCTTCCATTCCATTGAACACCGCCTGCTTTGTGTAGTTGTCCGTATTCATACAACTGAGATTTTAAAATGATTACTATTTAATTCGCCTGCAAAGTTACAACTTTTATTTGATATCTGCAAGTATTTGTTCGTTTATTTTTGTTTTTTAACAAAAACTGTTCGTTTCGCTCGTTTTTAAGTGCCAAGCGTGGCACTGTGGTTTATTCGAATTCTTCGTAATAGCGTTCAATATGCTTTTTGAATTCTGGAATATCTTGTGTGATTGTCGCCCATAACATATCTTTGCTTATGTGAATGTAGTCATGAACCAATACATTGCGCATCGCTACTATCGGACGCCAATTTACATCAACATGCATCTCTCTAAACTCATGCGTGAGCAAGTTGGCCGCCTCTCCAATAATCTCAATTTGCTTTACCAATCCATAGTACAACAACGGATTACCCAACAACTCATCTTTCGAATAGGTGGACAAACCATTTTCGATTATTTTTATTGCGTCTAATATATGTTGCAGACGCTCCTTATCACGACTATGCTCTCTCATAAATCAAAAATTTATCTCTGTTTGCAGACTCTTGTGCGAAAGGCAATAACTCACCTTGTTCTACCAAATCAACCTCGCGATGTAACAGGTCTTGCAAATCCAACTTCATGGTTACGTATTGGAAAAGGCCCATCGGTTTTGATTTATCCAGATCTACCAAAATATCTACATCGCTGTTCTTTGTCTCCTCACCACGCGAACATGAGCCAAACAAGTAGGCTCTCTTCACCGGTTGGGCAGCAAAAAAGCGCTGCATCGTCGGAATCATATTTTGCACTTCAGTTGTGGGCATTGTCTTTTATTCAAAAACCAATGCGTACTACCTGATGATAGCACGCATCGTTCTATATGTCTAAAAGTAGTGTCATTAGCCGTTGGTACTTTTAATGTTTTTCAAATCTGGCTGCAAAGGTACGACTTTTTTTTGATATCTGCAAATAATTTATGTAATAAATCTGTTTTTTTTACGTATAGTCAAGAATATAGCGCCGTAGGGTGCTGCGGCTGCAGTGGAGGCGGCGGGCGATTTCGCGCTGGGAGAGGCCGCGAGCAAGGGCACGAAGGATATAATCCTTGTGTCGGTATAAGGGATGCGCCTCCGGACGATTGTGACCGCCTTTCGGACGACCGATAGGTTGACCTTCCGCTTTTTTGCGTGCTAAGGCTTCGCGTGTTCGCTGGCTGATGAGGTTGCGCTCAATCTCTGCCGAAAGCCCGAAAGCAAAGGCCAAGACCTTGCTCTGTATGTCGTCGCTCAGACGGTAACCATCTTTGATGGTCCATACCGCACAACCGCGACGCAAACAGTAGTTCAGAATGTCGATGATCATGAATAGATTGCGCCCCAACCGGCTCAACTCGCTACATATGATCAGGTCGTCTTTTCCGGCATGCCGCAAGAGTCTGCCGAGTCGGCGTTTGGAGACGGGTCTGGTGCCCGAAACTGTTTCCTCGATCCAGCAATCGATATGCAAGCCTTCTCGCTTACAAAACTGCTGAATCTCAAAGCGTTGATTCTCTACTGTCTGTTTGTCGCTACTGACGCGAATGTATCCGTAAGTCATATGGTGTATGGTGTAGGGTGTGTCTGCCGATGGCATCCTGTACAAATAAAGAAAGGGCAATTTGCTTGCTTGAGTAAACTCAGACAGACAAATTGTCCTTTTTTCTTTGCGGAAAGAGAGGGATTCGAACCCCCGGTACGTCTCCGTACTTCGGTTTTCAAGACCGACGCAATAGACCACTCTGCCATCTTTCCATCAAAAAAGCGTGCAAAATTACTGCTTTTTTTGGACATATGCAAATTTTTTTGTAATTTTGCAGCCGATTTGGCTATTTTATACCCAAAATATGCAAGAAAAGAAGCAATATACGATGATCGCCAAGACCCTGAAGGGCCTGGAAGAGGTGCTGGCACAAGAGCTGACCGAACTCGGTGCAGATGAGGTGCAGATCCAGCGCCGTGCGGTCAGTTTTCGTGGCGACAAGGCGATGCTATATAGCGCTAACCTTTGGTTGCGCACCGCATTGCGCGTTTTAATTCCCATTAAAACCGGCAAATTAAAAATTCAAAATTCAAAATTAAAAATTACGCCGGAGGAGCAACTCTATGAGTTGGTGAAGCGTATTCCGTGGGCGGATTACATGACCGCGGACACCGGTTTTGCCATCGATACGACCGTCTATAGCGACATGCTGCGCAACAGCCGTTTTGTTACCTACCGCGTCAAGGATGCGGTGGCCGACTACTGGCAGGAACGAGAAGGAAGACGCCCCAACGTAAAGGTAACGGATCCGGACCTTCGGATAAACGTGCATGTGTCTCAGGATCAGGTGACTGTGTCGCTCGATAGTAGCGGGGAGAGCCTCCACAAACGCGGTTATCGCGTAGCGACGACAGAGGCGCCGTTGAGTGAAGTGCTGGCCGCCGGCATGCTGCTCATGGCGGGCTGGAACGGACAAAGCGATCTGTACGATCCTATGTGCGGTTCGGGTACCATACCGATCGAAGCCGCCCTCATCGCCCTGAATATCCCGCCCGGACTGTTCCGCAAAGAATTTGCCTTTGAACGCTGGCCGGATTTTGATGCGGATCTGTGGGACGAACTGTACAACGACGACTCGCGTGAGCGGACGTTCGATCATATGATTTATGCCTCGGATGCGAGCTTCTATGCTATCCAGCAAGCGGAGAAAAATATAAAGTCTGCCGGCGTGCAGAAATACGTGACACTCAAGCAGATACGGCTCGAGGAATTAAAAATTAAAAATTACGAATTAAAAATTGAGAGTCCTTTGGTCATGATCAATCCGCCGTACGGCGAACGACTGGCGCAGCAAAAGGACATGCTGGACCTGTACGGCAAGATCGGTACGGCGCTCAAGCACCAATTTGCGGGTGCGACGGCCTGGATCATCTCGTCGAACACGGAGGCGATGAAGCAGATCGGCCTGAAACCCAGCAAGAAGATGCACCTGCTGAACGGCGAACTCGACTGCCAATTCAATAAGTATGATTTGTTTGCCGGGAGCCGCAAACAAATCGTTAAATCGTTAAAGAGTTAAAATGGTTTCACGTTGTGAAACGTTAAATGGTTAGGATGGAACCGATATTTATCAAAGATTATAACTATCCGCTGACGGATGAGCGGATTGCGAAGTATCCGTTGAAGCAACGCGACCGGAGTAAACTGCTGGTATACAAGCCCTCAGCCGATAGCTGTCAGCCCTCAGAAATCCGGGAGGATACGTTTTGCAACGTAGGCAATTATATCGCTCCCGAGTCACTCCTTATATATAATAATACGCGCGTGATACAAGCCCGACTGGAATTCCATAAGCAGCGAACCGAGGGTGAGGAGATGGTGCAGGGTTCGCGTATCGAGGTGTTCTGCCTGGAACCGCTCGAGCCGCACGACTACCAGTTGTCGTTGGGTAGTACGACGGGCTGCACGTGGAAATGCATGGTAGGAAATGCGAAAAAGTGGCATGCGGGCATGCCGCTTGAATTAAAAATTAAAAATGAAAAATTAAAAATTGCGCTCAAGGCGTATAAGGAAGAGCAGATGGGGAATACGTATGCGGTGCGGTTTGCGTGGGACGATGAAAGCGTATCGTTTGCGGAGATACTCGATGCCGTGGGCGAACTGCCTATCCCGCCGTACCTGAACCGCAAAACCGAAGAAAGCGACAAGACGACCTACCAGACCGTCTATTCGCGCATCAAGGGTAGCGTGGCGGCGCCTACGGCCGGATTGCACTTCACGCAAGAGGTGCTCGATGATCTGCGCGCACGCGGCATAGAGACCGACGAGGTGACCCTGCATGTCGGTGCGGGAACCTTCCTGCCCGTCAAGACCGCCGATGCCAACGAGCACACGATGCATACGGAGATCATCGCCGTGCCGCGCGAGACGATACAGCATATCCTGAATAAACTCGGACGGATCGTGGCGGTAGGTACTACCTCGATGCGGACGCTGGAGTCGCTGTACTTCATCGGCTGTCAATTGCGTCGTGTTGATTCGCCATTCAGTCTGGGGTATTCACCTAAAGTAGGCCAGTTTGAACCCTACGAGAGAGAATATACCACTTCCGCTGCGGAATCCCTGCAAGCAATACTGCAGTACTTGGATGCGACGCGTCAGCAGACGCTGCATGCCGAGACCCAGATCATGATCAAGCCCGGCTACCGGTTCCGTATCGTAGATCAACTGATCACGAATTTCCACCAACCGCAATCTACCTTGCTGCTGCTGGTGAGTGCGTTCGTAGGCGAAGACTGGCGACGGATATATGACTATGCGCTTAGCCACGACTTCCGGTTCCTGAGTTACGGAGATAGTTCGATTTTGACGAGGATATGATAGATACGCATATACATTTGGATGAGGAGGCATACGCAGCGGATCGCGAAGAGGTGATCCGGCGGCAACTGGAGAGCGGGGTAGAGGCCATGCTCGTGCCCGGCGTGAATGCCGAGTCGATCGAGGGTGTACTGGATGTATGCCGCCGGCATAAGGGTTATTGCTATCCGGCCTTAGGTTTTCATCCTCAGGATATTACGCCCGACTGGAAGACCTCGTGGGCTAAGATCGAAGCCGCTATCCGTGCGCATCGTGATGAACTGGTGGCTATCGGAGAGATAGGCCTGGATTATCACTACGAGCCGACGTATCGCGAGGAGCAACACGAGGCGTTCCGGGTGCAACTCGACCTGGCGCAGGAACTGGATCTGCCCGTGATGATCCATAATCGGGACGCGACGGAAGATACGCTGCAGATCTTGCGCGATACGCAAATTAAAAATGAAAAATTTAAAATTAAAAATTCGCTGCGCGGTGTGGTGCATTGCTTCAACGGCAGTCGCGAGACGGCGGAGCAGATACTGGGGATGGGATTCTATCTCGGTATCGGAGGCGTGCTGACCTTCAAGAACTGCAAACTCGCCGAGATGCTGAAAGACTTAAACGAACGGCGTCTCTCCGCTCAGCTTTCACCGCTCACCGCTCACCTTTTATTGGAGACCGACGGCCCGTACTTGGCACCGACACCCTACCGCGGGCAGCGCAACGAGAGCCGACTGATGATACATGTTGCGGACCGCCTGGCAGAGGTGTTGGGATGCAGCAGCGAAGCGGTGATTGAGGCAACAAATCGCAACGCACGGCAACTTTTTGGGCTAAATTGATAGAAATTTTGCAAAAAAATGCGCTTTTTCTTGCGTATATCGCAAAAAAGTTGTAATTTTGTAGCCGATTATGAATTATAGCGCTATATGGCGCGAAGGAGAGATGCTCGAGTGGTTGAAGAGGCACGCCTGGAAAGCGTGTAAACTCCAAAAGGGTTTCCGGGGTTCGAATCCCCGTCTCTCCGCAAGGAAATAAAAAATCAAAATACAACAAAATTAACAAAAATTTTAATCACATGAAAAAAGTATTTGCCACCCTTATGGTGCTTGCAATGATTACTTTTGGTAACGTTGCAGTTATGGCGCAGGACGCAGCTGCTCCTGCTCAGGAAGAACAAAAGGTAGAAGCTCCCGCTACGGACACCGCAGCTGTTGCTGAGGAAGCTCCTGCAGCCGAGGAGGAAGTTGCTGAGGAAGCCGCTCCCGCAGAGGAAGCAGGTCCCGTTGCTCTCCACAAGACCTTGAAGACCAAATTTATCGAAGGTGGTGCCGGCTTTATGGCAGCAACCTTGCTCTGCTTGGTATTCGGTTTGGCTCTCTGTATCGAGCGTATTATCTATCTGTCGCTTAGCAAAACGAACACTAAGAAACTCTTGGCTGACATCGAAGCAGCTCTGAAGAAGGGTGGCGTAGAGGCAGCTCTGGAGGTTTGCCGCAACACCCGCGGACCGGTGGCATCGATATTCTATCAGGGTCTGAGCCGCTACGACGAGGGTATCGACGTAGTAGAGAAGACCGTTTCGAGCTACGGTGGTGTACAACTCGGTTTGCTGGAGAAGAACCTCAGCTGGATCTCGCTGTTCATCTCGATTGCTCCGTCTCTGGGATTCTTGGGAACCATCATCGGTATGATCGCTGCATTCGATAAGATCCAGCAAGTAGGTGATATCTCGGCTACGGTTGTTGCCGGTGGTATCAAGGTGGCTCTGTTGACCACGTTGCTCGGTTTGATCATCGCTATCGTGCTCCAGTTGTTCTACAACTACATTCTCAGCCTCATCGAGGGTCTGGTTAACGAGATGGAAGACAGCTCGATTAGCCTGCTCGATATCGTAGTAGAGTACGCTGAATCGCAGAAGAAGTAATCTGTTAGGATCGTATCCTAAATGGGAAAACAACAAGTATTAACCCTAAAAAGATTAATTCACTATGCAGAAATATAAATTAATTGCCAAAGTCTCGCTGATTGCGCTGATCCTGATCGGTATCGTTATGTCGGTACTGTTCTACGTAGGCGGCAACCTGGCTGAGACCCACGTGGTGGCTGGCGACGAACTGGCTATCCCACGCTTTACCAACCTGTTCCTGGCTTGGAACTATATCCTGCTCGGATTGGTATGCCTCATCACGCTCTGCTTCGTATGCATGAACTATATCGAGCTCTGGAAGACCAACCGCAAGAAAGCGATCACCACTACTGCCGTACTCTGCGGCTTCGTAGTGCTGGCTCTGCTCTGCTGGGTAATGGGTTCGCCGGAGAAAATCGATATCATCGGCTACGAGGGTACCGACAACCAGGGCGCATGGGCTCAACTGAGCGACATGATGATCTATCTGTGCTACTTCCTGCTCGGCGGTACGCTGCTGACTATCCTGGGTGGCTGGATATACACGAAAACCCTAAATAAGTAAACCAATTTGTTATGGCAAAGAAAATCCCACAGATCAATGCCAGTTCAATGGCGGATATCTCTTTTCTGCTCTTGATCTTCTTCTTGGTGACGACCTCTATGGACGTTAACCAGGGTTTGGCACGCCGTCTGCCTGCGCCTATTCCGCCCGACCAGAAAGTGGAGGATACGGATATCAACAAGCGCAACCTGATGGTGGTAAAGATCAACTCGGAGAACCAGTTGATGGTTCAGGGCGAGCTGACGAGTGTCAAGGAGTTGAGAGCCAAAGCAAAAGAGTTTATCCTGAATGCCAACAACGAGGAGCACTTGCCCGCACTCGTTGAGGAGGATTTCGGTGCGCCGATTGGTAAAGTAAAATATACCAAAGACCACGTGATCTCCGTCCAAAACGACGTAGATACCCAGTATCAGGCATACCTCGACGTACAAAACGAATTGGTAGCTGCTTATAACGAGCTCCGTGAAGAGTGTGCGAAGAAATACTTCCACATGGGCTACAACGAGCTCGAAGAGGAGCAGCAAAAGCAGATCCAGAAGCTCTATCCGCAGAAGATCTCGGAGGCTGAACCTAAAAATTATGGAGGAAACTAATCATGGCAAAGATACGTAGAAATGACAAGCGCGAGATGCCGGCGTTGAATACGTCGTCGCTCCCTGACATCATCTTCATGCTGCTGTTCTTCTTCATGTCGGTAACGTCGATGAAGGAGGTGACCTATAAGGTTAGTTTCACTACGCCGCAGGCTACCGAGTTGACCAAGCTGGAGAAGAAGTCACTGGTGCGCTACATTTATGTAGGTACACCTACCAAGGACTTCCGCAAGCAGTACGGTACCGAGTCGCGTATTCAGCTCGATGATGCTTTTGCTGAGAAATCGGAGATTGGTGAGTACGTCCTCAACGAGAGTTCGAATATGAACGAAGAGGATCGTCCGAAGATGACTATCTCGATCAAGGCCGATAAGGAGACCCGTATGGGTATCATCAATGATATCAAGCAGGAGCTCCGTGCCGTTTCGGCACTCAAGATCAACTACGCTGCAACGCAACGTACGTCGCTCTAAAATCGACCAAAATTGACCAAAAAGTGGGGTGTTCCGCATGGAATACCCCTCTTTTTTGCAAGAAAATGCAGTTTTTTGCATTTTTTTTGCAGAAAAATTTGCGTATATCAAAAAAAAGCAGTAATTTTGCATCCGTTTTCGTGAAAAACGAATAGCAGTGATCTTGTACATAGATTTTTGCGGCAATAGCTCAGTTGGTAGAGCACGACCTTGCCAAGGTCGGGGTCGCGAGTTCGAGTCTCGTTTGCCGCTCCCCTTTTTTTTGCCCAGATGGCGGAATTGGTAGACGCGTGCGTTTCAGGTGCGCATGCCGCGAGGTGTGCAGGTTCGAGTCCTGTTCTGGGCACAGTAGGCGCAGGTGGTGAAATTGGTATACACGCTACTTTGAGGGGGTAGTGGTCGCAAGATCGTGTGAGTTCGAGTCTCATCCTGCGCACAGAGCCGTAAGGCTCTTTTTTTGTATCTATAGGTATTATATGCAACTTAGTCCGGAACAAATAGCACTCCGCCGTCTCGAGGCGCGTATCACCAAGCGTTTTCATAAAGCCTGCGCCGAGTATGGCCTGCTGCGCGATGGCGACCATGTGCTTATCGGCGTGAGCGGCGGTAAGGATAGTCTTGCGCTGGTTGAGTTGCTGGGGCGTCGCGCACGCGTGCACGTACCTTCTTTTCGCGTGAGCGCCGTACATGTGCGCGTACGTGAGCGCGACTATCAGACCGACACCTCTTATCTCGAGCAGTTTTGTGCCGAAGCCGGCGTTAAGCTCTATATCGTCGATACGGAGATTGGCACGGTGGACGGTCAAAAGCGTGCGGCTGACAATCCCTGTTTCCTCTGCTCGTGGTATAGGCGCAAGGCGATGTTTGACCTCGCCCAGCAATTGGGTTGCAATAAGATTGCCCTCGGCCACCACCGTGACGACCTGGAGGAGACGTTTCTGATGAACCTCATCTTCCAGGGAGCGGTAGCTACTATCCCGCCTCGACTCCAAATGGATAAGATGCCGCTGGAGATGATCCGGCCGCTATGCCTCGTGAGCGAGAGCGACCTCGCGGAATATGCAGCACTGCGCGGTTACCGTAAGCAGGAAAAACTGTGCCCCTTCGAGCATGTATCCAGTCGCGCCAAGGTCAAAGGACTGCTCCGCCAATTGGAGTCGCTCAATCCCGAGGTGCGCGATACGCTCTGGGCAGCTATGGAGAATGTGAAGGCAGATTATCTGCCTCATAAGGGCTAAAGGCGAATGGCTAAAGGCTAAAGTTATGAATGGTTTATATACGATATTATTGCTCGTGGCGTCGAATGTATTCATGACGCTGGCGTGGTATGGCCATCTGAAGATGGCGGAGTTTAGTTGGTTTAAGGCCCTGCCGCTGATCGGCGTGATTGCGCTGAGTTGGGGCGTGGCCTTCTTTGAGTACTGTCTGCAAGTGCCGGCCAACCGTCTGGGATTTGAGGGTAACGGAGGTCCGTTTAGCCTGGTGCAACTCAAAGTCATCCAGGAAGTCATTACCCTGCTCGTCTTTGTGGCCTTCTCGGTGGTGGTATTCCATGTGCAGGTGCGCTGGAATCATATGTTTGCGGCTGCTTGTCTGGTAGCCGCTGTGTATTTCGTATTCGGCTTTAATTAATATGCGTCTGGGAGTATATATCCGGTCGTTTCGACTGCGTACCCTGCCACTCTCGATGGCAGGCATTGTCTTGGGTAGCGGCCTTGCCGCTCGGTCGGGCGTGTTCTCGTGGCCGGTATTCGTGCTGGCGCTGCTGACGACCCTCAGTCTCCAGATACTTAGCAATCTCTCCAACGAACTGGGCGATGCACTCAAGGGCACCGACCAAGACCAGCACGGTCGTGCGGCCTACGGCATGCAGTCGGGACAGATTACCGAACGTGAAATGCGCGGTCTGATAGGCGTGTTTATCTGCCTGTGCGTCGTATTCGGAACGGCCTTGGTCTGGACGGCTTTCGCAACCTTGCTGTGCGTGGAGGCAATCGTATTCCTGCTGCTTGGGCTCATGGCTATCATTGGTGCGATGACCTATACCCTGGGGCGTCACAGTTACGGCTATCGTGGTCTGGGCGATCTGGGTGTCTTTCTATTCTTCGGCCTGCTGAGCACTATTGGCGGTTATTACTTGCAGGCACATACCGTCACCTGGGAAGCCGCGTGGATGGGTGTGGCTATCGGACTGCCGTGCGTAGGGGTGTTGAACCTGAATAATATTCGTGACATGCACAACGACCGCCTGCACGGTAAACGTACCTTTGCTTCGCTACTCGGCCAAACAGGCGGCCGCGTATATCATACGATACTTACGGTCGCCTGTCTGCTACTGATGGTGGTCTATGGCCACTATTGGACGCTGTGTGTTGTGCCCATCTGGGCTTGGCATCTATGGTATGTCTGGACGCATAGCGAGCGGCTCGACCGCCAGATGCCCATGCTGATGCTCAGCACTTTCTTGGTAGCGCTTCTCGCGCTCCTCTAACCTCTACACTCTACACCATACACCATACACCCTTAATACACCACCACCTTATGCGTCTCGCCGGGCTCGGACTCTGTCTGGGTTCGGATGAGCCATAGGCCGTTGACGGCCGGTAGGGTCAGCTGTTGCTCACCCGGCTCGAATGTTCCGGTCTCGATGAGTGTGCCGGTAGAGGAGTAGACGCTATACTGTCCGCTCTGCTCCGACTGGATCGTGACAACCGGCATATAGCGCGGTGTCTGACTCGGATAGACGAGTGTCGGATGCGGGTTGACGGGAACAGGCATCGGCTGGATCGTGAGCGGGCAGGTTGGGATCGCATAACTCTCGCCCTCGCGGGTAGCGTAGAGCACTACCTGGTCGCCCACCTGCAGCTCGTTGTTGTGCAGGTAGCCCAGGCCGTTGTTGGGTTGGCGTACGTCGTTGACATACCAGTCGTACTGAGCGAAGCGGTACTGGCCGTTCAGTTCCGGACGGAGCGGCGCGATGACGTCATCCCAGTTTTGCTCGATGATCCATGCCGGATAACGCACCAGGAACTGGACGGAGTCCATATAGCTGGCCGGGCAGATACCGTTGTCGAAGACAAGGCGCAGGGTGTAGTAGTCCGGACGGATATAACTGGTGTGCTCCAGATATACGACTTCGCTCTGCTGCGGGATAGCCGCGCGAGCGATCATGTCACCCGTGAACGGTATGTTAATGACATCCAGGAAGCCCTGATCCTTGGCCAACTGGTCGAAGACGATGCTGTAGCGTACCGGTTCCGAACCCGTATAGGTGTAGCGGATTTCCAGTTGCTGGTCATCGGCGCAAATCGCTCCGATAGAAGCCTGCTCCAGTCGGGTAGGCTTGACTACCACCAGATGGAGGGCATAGATAGCCGAGTTGTGGCTACCGGGAACCCAAACGGTATCGGAGTAGTACCCCTCGGTGCGAAGCGTGTCGCCGCGCCAGATATACTTGTCACCCTGGCAGATTGTGTCTTCGGTGAAGCGACGCTCGGTCGGGATGACGGTGAGCCGCAGGGTATACGTACTGTCGCAGTCGTTGACCGTCGGTAGGGTCTGGTTGTATTCGCCCGTCGTGTTGTATTCGCTGCCGCGCCAGAGATAACTCTGATAGTCGGTTATCGTCGCGTCGGTGTAGAACTGATAGGTCGGGTTGACGGTGAGATCGAGATGCATGATACTATCGCAACCATCTGCGGTCTTGAGATAGAAGTCATAATGTCCGCCACGCGTCAGGGCCTGACCGCCATAGTAGAGCGTATCGCCCATACATATCCGGCGTGTCTCGAGCGGCAAGTCGTATGCCGGCGCATCATATATTTCTACGCGATAGAGGCTGTCCATGAGTCCGCTTACCTTCGAGCGACGCAAGAAGGTGTAGGTGCCGGAACGCGTGATGACCATACTGTCGATGCGTATCTCCGATCCCGGACAGAGCGGTATCTGATACCATGGCGATACATGCTCCGAGACGATCAGATTGAGCTTGAACAGCGAGTCGCATCCGTAGCGGTTGGTCATTGAGTCGACATAGATATCCGTATGCCAGTATTCGCGACCCTGGTAGCGGTAGGGCAGTTCTTCGTCGGAAATAACGACGCGTTTCTCCACGATATCCTTCGGTCGAACCAGCAGGTGGAGAATGATGACGGAGTCGCATCCGATCTCATACCGGTAGGTACCGGAGCGCGTGTAGTTGACGCCGAAGAAGTTGTACGATTCACCCGAACAAATGGTGTCGGAGAACTCCTGACGGAACGAACGGGTCCAGTTGACCGTAATCTTGTAAACCGAGTCGCAACCATGGATCGTATAGAGCGTATCCAGGTAGATGCCCGGTTGCGAGATATTGATGCCGTGCAGGTAGGTCGTGCGGTTCGGACAAACCTCTACCGACTCCTGGAAGTAGTAGGTCGGATGCACGATGAGGTGGAGCTTGTAAACGGAGTCATACCCCTGCGTGGTGAGCAGCGAGTCGTAGTAGTAACCTGCCTCGTTGAGCGGACGGCCGCGCCATACAAAGGTCTCGTTGTCGCATATCTCCTGCTCCTCGCTCATCAGGTACGACGGATGGACGAAGAGTTGCAGGTGGAGGATACTGTCGCATCCGGACATCGTCTTGCGGTAGGCGACATACGGACCGGGTACGTCCAGTATACGTCCGTCGAATAGGTAGGTCTCCTTGTCCGAGATATGTACCGTATCGTAGATCTCGTACGTAGGCAGTACGCGCACCGTGATGCGGAAGACACTGTCGCAACCGCTGATCGAGGGTATCGTGTCGTAGAAGATACCGGCTTGGCTGTAGGCTTTGCCGCGGTAGTAGAACGCACTCGATCCTGAACACAGGTCGATGGTCTGCTCGCCGTAGTAGGACGGCATGATCTGCAGCACCTTGAGTGTATAGACCGAGTCGTATCCCATCACGGTCTGCAGCGAGTCGTAGTAGGTGCCGGTATGGTAGATAAACTGGTTGTGCCAGATATACGGCAGTTCGGATTCGCACAGGCGTATCGAGTCGCGGTAGTCGTATACGGGACCTACCGTGAGGTGCAGCACGTAGCGTATCGAGTCGCAGGTGTCGTCCTTGGTGCGCACGACATGTTCGTATGCGCCGGTATAACCATAACTGTATGTCGTACCGTCGATAGTCCATATATAGGGTTTGCCGCTCGGCGTCTTGGCGTCGATATCGATCACTTGCGTCTTGCGGAACCGCAGGAATACCGTGTACTCGCGTCCGCATCCGAGGCCCGTATAGACGGTATCGTGTAGCAGCGTGTCGCGGGTGAAGGTTCGCCCGTTGAAGTAGTAGCTTTCGCCCTCGCAGAGTGTCTGCTCGATCACTTCATATTCCATCGGTATCACACGCAAATCAATGCGCCAGATCGTATCTATATCGTGGGTGGTGATGGTGTCGTAGATGATGCCGGCCTGGTTGAGCCAACGGTTGCGCCAACGCACAGGCAGGTCGGTGTCGCAGGCACGGATCACCGTGTCGCGCAGCACTTCCTTGTCGTAAACCGTCAGCACGAGTTGGTAAACAGAGTCGCAACCCAGGGCAGTCTGGAGCGTGTCGGCATAGATACCCGAGTGGAGCAGTTCACGATTGCGCCACTGGTAGGGTTGGCGGTTGGAAATAGCCACGGTGTCGGAGAAGAGATAATGCGGCAACTCCTGTACGCGGATGACGATGATCGAGTCGCAACCGTACGACGACTTCAATGTATCCAGGTAGACACCGCCGCGGCTATAACTGCGGTTGTTATATACAAAGCTCTCACCATGACAGATCGTGAAGAACTTATCGATATATGTCGTGTCGCGCACCGTGAGCCGGAGTACGTAGAGCGAGTCGTAGTGTTGTACAGTTTGCAACGTGTCGTAATACGTGCCGGTGGTCCAGAACTGATGGCCTCGCCACTCGTACGGGGTCTCCGAGGCACAGATGATCTGATTCTCCTCGTAGCGATAGGTCGGATAAACCGTAAGCGTCAACTGGATAATCGAGTCGCATCCGTCTACGGTCTGCAACGTATCGTAGTAAACGCCCGAATACGTCAGTATCTTCTCTATATTGCCCTCGAGCCAGCGGTACGGCGTCTGATCGTCGGTCTGTGCCGTCTTCTGGATGAGGTAGGTGTTATGCCAGTCGTAATGGATGGTGAGCACCGAGTCGCATCCGTGACGCGTCAGTAGCGTATCGCGGTAAACGCCCGGCAGGCTGTATGTCTTGCCGTTTACCTTGACCGAGTCGCCCTGGCAACCTTCGTAGAACAGCTCGGTATACAGCTGTGGCCATACGTTGATATGCACCGTCATGATGCTGTCATAACCGGCCGTGGTCAGAGCATTCAGTACATAGTCACCCGTCTGAGTGATATTATCCTTGTCGCGCCAGGTATAGGGCGTCTCGTTCTGACAGATATCGATGGTGTCATCCGTGATATGATAGGTCGGATGGATATAGAGCGCCAGGTGGTCGATAGAGTCGCATCCGTGGATGCTCCGCATCGTGCAGTAGTAATCGCCCGAGGCGGTCAGCAGACGCACCGAATCGACGGTCTGTCCGTTCAGATCGGTCCAGCGGTGGGTCCAGACGTACGGCGCCTTGGTGTCGGGGATGTGTACGGTTTGATGATGGACGGGTATGACATCCCGCACATAGAGATGGAGCGTCACGATCGAGTCGCAGCCGTTGGCGGCCGTGACGGTATCGCGATAGATGCCCGGCTCGTAGAGGTACTGCAGGTGAGTCTGATTGTTATTCTGGCTGAACCAGTGTCGGTCAAAGGCCAGCGAGTCACCGCCGCACAGCGTGTCGTGGAGTACGGTCTCGCGGATCTTGTGGTAATCGACATAGAGGTCGTAGATACTATCCAGCCCCAGTATACTGTGCGACCGCAGGGTATGGACAACATGGAAGGTGCTGTCCTCGTCCGTGGTGTTAAACTGGGTGATGTGTCCGTCGGCCCAGGTGTGGGTGACGGTTATTGCGCTGCGCTCGCAGAGCGTTATCGTGTCGCGTAGCAGATACGCCGTATCTACGATGAGGTGTAGGGTATGTACATAGCGGCAGGTGTCGCCTAGCGAGTTGGTGTCCGGCGCGAGCATCACGGAGTCGTAGTCGCCCGTATGGAAGCGCCATATGCCGCCCCATAGCAGCGAGTCGCCCAGTAGGATATGCCGCGTGGACTCGGTGTCGCGACGCGGTAGCACCTTGATATGCCAGCGGGTGAGGCTGTCGCATGTCAGGCTGTCGTCATAGAACCTATTGCCGTGCTTTGTGTCGGTCCATGCGCTGACCATCGGTCGACGTTCGTAGTAGGTCGTGTCGTGGCAGAACCAGGTCGTGTCGTGCGGCCAGAAGATCTGGATCGAGTCGTCCGGACAGAGGTAATACGTCTTCTCCGGCACGACGCGCTGACTCGGGCGCACGAAGATATGATGGAAATACCTGTGGTCGCAATCCCATACAATGGTATCCTCCGAATAGGCTACGCCTCGCCATTTGCCTTCCCATTTGCCGTCCCAGCGACCCGGATCGTTATCCAGGAAAGCAGGGTGGGTCAGATTACCCAGTACGACCGGGTTCTGCTGGATATCGTCCGAACAGATGAAGGTGGAGTCGCTGCGCTCCAGACTCGGGATGATGGTCAGATGGCCTTCTATCGTGCTATCGCAACCGCATACGGTCGCGTCGCTCGTATGGCGGAAATTACCCTCCCACCAGATCGTATCCGGATTGACGCGACCTACGATAAGCGGCAATTGATACTCGCATAGCGTCGTGTCCCAACGAACCGTATAGACGGTATCGAGAATGATGTTCACGTGGAAGATCGAATCGCACGGCGACTTCGGATTGTACGGCACTACCGGTACATGCGCCACGAAGGCGGTATCCCGCTCGTATTTCCTATCATGCCATACGACGCCCTTGTTCTGGCATCCGTGCAGATAGATCGTGGTGTCGTACACCTCCGCGATGCTCAGATACAGCCGGAAGATACTGTCCGTACCATAGACCGAGCTCTCGCGATATTCGTATTTCTGGGTGGTGCCCGGCTGATGGCTGAGGCCTACCGACTGTTGGGAGGCCGGACCGTGCAACCAGTAATAGGGCAGATCCGACTCGCAGACGGTCACTCGCTCCTCTACCAGATAGGTCGGACGAATGATCAGCACCAACTCTTCGAAGTTATAACAGGTTCCCTCACCCTGACTGCGGTGGTGGAACGTGCCGGCATTGGTCAGCACCGTATCCGGCCTGAGCCCCGCTAGTTGATACGTCCAGGTGTAAGGTAGTTGCTGGTCCGTGATGACGATGGTGTCCGAGTAGAAGTTCGACACATCGAAATGCATGTACACTTTCTCTACACTGTCGCAGCCGTTCACGGAGGCGAAATGCGAGATCACCACCGTGTCGTGATCGAATTGCTCTCCGTTGTACGTGATCGTTGCACCGTTGCCGCAGGCGTATAGATGACGGATGAAGTCGGGTACCTGTTCCCGAACCGTCAGGTGCAGACGGTAGAAATTATAATTGCCGCTCGCCGACAGATCCGCACGCGAATAGTCGCCCGTCTGGCTGGCCTTGATGCCGTGCCACTCCAGGGTCTCGCCCGCACAGATGACCGCCGTCGAGTCGATGGTATCTACATGGTTGATGGTCAGTATCAGCACCTCTACGCTGTCGCAGCCCATGTGATTGGTGCTGAAGTTGTAATAGACACCCGTCTCCTTAAAGGTCTGGCCTGTACGGGGCCAGGTGTACTGACCACCCTCGTTGATATGCGCTATGTCGGTGACCGTGTCGGGGTGCAGCACGTTCAGCGACAAATGGATCGTCTGCTTACAGCCCTGCTCGTACGAGTCGTAGGTGTATTCGCCTGCTTCGGTTAGCAACCGATCGTAGAAGGTGAACGTGCTTCCCTTACACATCGTGTGGGTCATATACCGGTCGGGTAGGGTGATCACCTGCAGGTTCAGCACGTGCTCTACGCTGTCTCTGCCTTGGGCATCTTGCTCGATATATACGTAGCGGTTGGTCTCTTTGCACAGCGTGCCGTACCAGTCGTAGGCCTCGCCGTAACAGATCGTCACTGCGTACTCGTCATGGATTACCTCACGGTCGAAATGAACGGTTATCAAGCTGTCGCAACCGTTGACGGTCATATAGCGGAACGTGGTATCCATCGGACCGCTTATCACCGCACCGCGGTAGTTCACGGGGTAGTTGTGGAACGACATGCGCTCCGTCTGCGTATAGGTCGGATGAACGGTCAGTACCAGCACGTAGAGCGAGTCGATACCCTGCATCGGGTCGTTGTTGACAAATACCGTGTCGGTGAACCGCCCGGCATTATAGTAGATCTTATTGCGCCATGCGAAGCCTTCGCCCTCGCAGGTCGATTCGTATAGCGTGCGCATCGGCGTTACCGCCACTTCTGCCAGCAGGCCTACGCCCAGCGTATAGATACTGTCGCAACCGTAGGTGGACGTGTAGCGGTCTTCATACTGCCCGTCATGCGTGATCGTCTGTCCGCGCCACGTGACGGTCTCACCCGGATGGATGCTCACCGTGTCGTGGTGATGGAAGGGGATGCCTTTCGCTAAGGTCGTCGTGATGATACTGTCGCAATTGTAGCGCAGGCTCGTCAGTGTATCAACCAGCACCGTTGTCTTGGTGATCGTCTCGCCGTTCCATTCGATACTGCCGCAGAAGGGTATCGTACGCGTTGTACGCACTACCGGCAGCACGGTTAGCATCAGTTCGTAGATACTGTCCTGACCCGCTGCCGTGCGGAAACGGTCGTAGTAATGGGTTGTCTGACCGATGCCGGTCTTGTTCAGTCGTGATCGGCCGCGCCATGAGAAGTCTTCACTCTCGCATATCGTCCAGGTCTCCAGGAAATGATAGCCCGTCTCGTCTTGCGTCAGCCCCAAGTGGATGCGGTAGATACTGTCGCAACCGTTCACCGAACGGAAGAAACGCTCGTAGGTGCCCGCCTGGTAGAGCACCGTGTCGTGCCATGCCAGCGAGTCACCCGGATGGATGCGCTTGTATTCGGTCCATTCGTAGCGTGGCAGGATGTTCACTACATACAGATGGATGCTGTCTGCTGTCGGGTCTCCCACGTGAATCGTGTCGGTCCATGCCGTATCGTTATATACCCTCAGCTCGTGCGAGGGATTGATCAGCGTGATCGTCAGCGTATCACCCGCGCAGACCTGGTAGCGCAGCGTGTCGATATATCCGTTGGCGGCATACCCTGTGACGGCCATGCCCAGCAGCAACAGACTCAGTAATATTCTATAGTGTATCTTCATTTTCAAATATCAAATCTCAAATATCAAATCTCAAATCTCAATAATCGCCCCTCGCGATTATTGATAGCACATACACCCATGATGCAGTCCGGCTCGTGCCGTACGACTGCCGCCGATCATATACGTCAGTTTCGCGCCGGCGAAGAAGGGTACGATACGGCTGTCCAGTGTGTTGATATACGGATGGATGGTTGCCCGGGTAGCATCCTTCGTATCGGGCGTCACCAGTTGTTGCGGGCTGTCCCACTTGCCGTTCAGCCCGTTCAGTCCGTACTCGAAGTAGAAACCGAGTTTCAGTACGTGACATACCGTGCTGCGGGTCGGTACCGACGAGAGCAGGTCGTAGCCGATCTCGCCGATGAGCGACAGGCCGATGTTCAGGCGGTTCTGCTGCTTGCTGTCAAACGCATAATCCGTATAACCGCGATCCGGCATGTCCTGGAAGGTTACGTTATACTCCACGTTGGTCGCACTGAGGTTATACACACCCGTTGAGTGTGTCTTTGGACTGAGTGCATAACTTAGTTTCGGTCCTGCTCCCAGATAGAATCCCTGTATGTAGTAGCCGAATAGGATCGGTACGTCGATGAAGTTCCACTCCTGCACATCTGTCTGGTTGACGCGGTAATGCAGTACGGTGGCCTTGCCTTGGGTGTCAAAGCCGTTGAAGTCACGCGTGTATTGGTCTACGATCAGGCTGGAGCGGTGGAAACTCATCTGTGCACCTACGCTGGTCCAGAAACCGCTGTTGCGGAATTCATATCCCAGACCGAAACTGCCGCCCAGGTTACCTTTGGATACGGCGCCGGCCGTGTTCATCTGTAGCATCGAATAGCCGACGCTACCGCTTACGTAACCGAAGTGGTAGTTGTCGCCACTCAGTCCGCCGCCGCGTCGCCGCCAGACCTGTGCATCCGCCGTTGCGGCAGTCGCCAGCAGCAGTACAACCAGGATCATCCACGTGTATTTTGTATGTCTCATGTGCTTTTGTTTGAGCATTGTTGGTGCCCTCGTTTATTACTATATTCTTACGCCCCCGTGCGCTGCACGCCGGTACACGCGCACAGAAAGTCGCCGCAAAATTACTACAAAAAATTTGAATTACCAAATAAATTGACAAAAAAATGTATTATGCTCGCATAAATGGGTATTTTTGGCGATTTAGTTGGAGTTCGCTGCATTTAGCGAACGTAAATTCGGGGGAAGATTGTGAGCAATTATCGTGCGATAGCTAAGAATTGCTCTCAATCAGGCGGAGTCCGAAATTACTACAAATTTTTTTTTGTGTCAATCTCGCCAAAATGATAGAAAAATGCGCGATTTGGCGAGAATTATTTGCATATGTCAGATTTTTTTTGTACCTTTGCCATCGATTTTAAATATCCTCGCTATGAACGCAATATGTAGACAGATTTCTTTACTTTGTTCCACTATCAGTTCCTCACTACGCATCGTTCCGACGAACATTTCTGGGTAAACCTGCTGGACAAGCCCAAGCAGAATACGTGGTTTGGTTTCGCTTTCGAACGGGTAGTGATGGCACATGTACCACAAATCAAACAAGCCTTAGGCATAGCCGGTATGCACACGGAGTATTATTCATGGCGCAGCAAGACATCAGAACCAAAAGCACAGGTGGATTTACTAATAGAGCGCGCGGATAAGGTTATCAATTTATGCGAAATCAAATACAGCGATGCGCAGTATATCATTACGAAAGACGAAGATATGCGCTATCGTAATCGCGTTGCAGCTTTTCGTTATGAGACCGGCACACGCTGCGCCATCCACTCTACCTTTATCACCACGTATGGTCTGACCCCGAATGCCTACGCAAATAATGTCTTGCATCAGGTAACTATGGATGACCTCTTCGTCAAAAACTAATTTCTCCATTCAAATCTTCCAAAATCTATGCAAGTGAATTTTCGCGAAATATGGTATAACTACCGCTCTGAGGTCGTATTCTTTATCGTCCTCAGTGCCATCGTAGCGTTGAGTACGTATCTCTCGCAGTTTATCCCGGAGGCGGTTTTTGACAACACCATCACTCCTATACTGATCACAGCTACCGTTGCGACGGCATTGATAGGCGTACTGCTGATGCTTCGTCGTAATAACGGCATCAAGGCGCGTAAGTTGTTCGGTTGGGCGCTGTTGGTATGGGGACTGAGTGACCTCGTTTATCTCATCGGTTGGGCGGCAGCGCCTAAACAACTGATGGACATGGGTGCTACCGAACTGACGGACTACGAACTGCTGCTGGGCAACCTTCTCGGATGGGTGATGTTGCTCTATCCGACGGAGGCCTTACGCCCGGGATGGCTAACGTGGAAAACCGCCTTGTGGCAACTGCTGCCTATGTGCGCATTGGTGGGATTGGATTATATTATACCGCTTAATCTGAGTCCGGTTATTGCCCTCTATCCCTACGTGCTGTTACTATTACTCTTCACACACATGCGCGCTTATAGAATATGGTGTGAAGAGAACTACTCCACGCTGGATGACATCGACGTGCGGTGGATTATCCGCTATTGTTGTATGCTGATCTTGGTCGGTGTGAACTATGTGTATATGTGCTACTCGCACGACCACACCCGCGGCTTCACGCAACAGTGGTTCGTGGTGTTTATGATGATCTATAGCATCGAGCAGATCTTGTTCCGCAAGGACCCGTGGGAGGGGATTAAAGTTGAGAGTGGAGAGTTGAGAGATGAGAGAAATAATCGTTCGAACGAATGTGAGATAAGAAGTCGTCTTGTTGAGAGTGAATCAGTCTGTCAGGAAGAAGCCAACAGCCAAGAGCCAATAGCTAATAGCCTCCAGCGAAAAGCGCTGGAGCACTGGATGCGTGAAACGAAGCCCTACCTCAATCCCGACTTCCAACTCATAGACCTGCGTGCCGTGCTGCCGATGAATAGGACCTATCTCTCCCGTTTCCTCCGCGATGAGTTCGGCTGTACGTTCTACCAGTTCGTGAATAAGTACCGCATCGAGGAAGCAAAGCGCCTCATGACCGAGCAACCGGACCTTAAGATCGAGGACGTAGCTATAAAAAGCGGCTTCAGTTCGCGCAGTTCGTTCACCCAGACTTTTACCAAAGAGACGGGCTTCAGTCCTCGCGAATGGAATCAAAAATATCATCCTGCATGATTTTTTTGTTTTTATTCTTGCATATATCAAATATTTTATGTAATTTTGCAGCCGAAAACGTATAATGGACAATACAGAATATATATGTTAATGTATTTTTCATTATACAAATTATGCCATTTTATGTATAATATACTATGCAGCGTTTATTTCAACTTCAAGAGCAATTACTCAATTTAACGCCGATGGAAATCGTGCGGGAATGCGCGTCTAAAATCAATTGGGACAGCCAGTTAGTAGCTATTCGAGGCCCTAAAGGTGTCGGTAAATCTACTATCATTCGGCAGTATATCAAACAGCATTACCCTACTGATGACCGATCTGCCCTCTATTGCACCTTGGATGCCAACTATTTCGTGGATCACTCCATTTTAGATTTAGTGGAACAGTTCTATCGAATGGGCGGTAAGCACCTATTTCTGGATGAGGTACACAAATATCCTAATTGGAGTCGCGAGATTAAAGAGATATATGACTACTATCCCGACCTCCGAGTAGTGATTAGCGGCAGTTCACTACTGAGTTTGATGCAAGGCGATGCGGATTTATCACGGCGTTGCGTCAACTATGATATACAGGGACTAAGTTTCCGCGAATACCTCCGTTTTTATGAAGGGATCGAATTGCCTATTTGTACCATTGAAGAATTGGTTACAAACGCCCATCCGTTTGTAGCACAGGTATATAAACAATGCAAACCGATGGCGTACTTTGACAACTATCTGCACTATGGATATTTTCCTTACTACAAAAACAACCCGGTGGAATACTATGCTTCGGTTTCCAATGTGGTGCGTTATATCATTGAGGAAGAACTGCCGCGGATATGCAAAGTGGATTTGAGCAACACACGTAAAATACGAGCTCTTATGAATATCTTGGCATCCAGCGAGCCATACGAGGTGGATATCACGCGGATGTCCGTGCAGAGCGGCTTGCAGCGTCCTACCATTTTGGCCTACCTCAAACATCTAAGCGATGCCAAACTGATTCATCTTCTGTATAGTGATTTGATTAATGTGAAAAAAATGCAGAAGCCGGACAAAATTTATATAGAGGATACGAACATGTTGTGCGCACTGACATCTCGTCCGGTTAAAGAAGGTACGATGCGTGAAACCTTTGCAATTACTCATTTGAGTGTCGGGCATGAGGTGGAGTATGGCAAGCAACATGGCGACTTTGTAGTCGATGGTAAATACACTTTTGAGGTGGGTGGTGCCGGCAAGAACTTTAAACAAATTGCGGATATTCCAAACTCTTATATTTTGGCCGACGACTTGGATTACCCCTTTGGCAACAAACTGCCACTTTGGCTTATCGGCTTCATGTACTAAGTAGTTTTTTTTGTTAGTCTGCGTAAATTTTTGCGCTTGTCGTGTTAGTTTGCGTAAATTTGTGCACGTGCGTATTGCGTACGTGCATATTTTTTTATACCTTTGTCACGTTTTGAGTCGATCCGCTAATACCGATTTCTAACGACAACACAAAATCAACAATATTAACTAACAAATCAACATTATGAGAAAACTAAAACTCTTATCACTATTTGCGGCGATGCTATTCGCTACAAGTATGTGGGCAGACGATCCGATTGGTTCGATTGACGGTCTCACCGGTAAGAACGGTTCATTCCGTATCTGGGGTTGGGCCCTCGACCCGGATGCTGAAGACAGTTATGCTGTGACCATTCACGTGTATGTGTTCGACAATGCCACGGAGACCGATTTGGGCAAAGCAAAAAAAGGCATCAACGCCGGCTCTGCCAGCATCAGTCGTCCCGATCTGGCGTCGATAGGCCACGGCACGATGCACGGTTTCGATGTAAACCTGAGCATCACCGACCTCAATCCGGGTACCTATTACGTCCGTGCGTATGCCTTGGACAAACAGGGTGTGAACAACCCTATGTTGGGATACTCAGCCGGCGGTGATGTGCAGGCGGCTACTATCGGCTCTCCGTACACCATCAGCTACAACGCCAACGGTGGTAGTGGCGCTCCGGCAAGTCAGAAGAAGGCACAAGATGTGACCTTGACGCTGCAAGGAAAAGGCAGCTTGGCTCGTACCGGTTACTCTACTGATGGTTGGGCTACTTCGGCTACCGGCAACAAGGCATACGACTTCGGTGGTACTTATACCGCGAATGCCGGTGCCACGCTCTATGCGCATTGGAATGTAGTGAACTATTCCATCGGTTATACCCTTAACGGCGGTAGCGTAAGCACTAACCCGACGAGTTATACCATCGCGACGAACACGATCACGCTCAATAACCCGACGAAGGATGGTTACACCTTCAAGGGCTGGACGGGTTCGAATGGTAACACTCCGCAGACTACTGTTCAGATTACCAAGGGCTCGACAGGCAACAAGACTTATACCGCTAACTGGGAGAAACTCACCTATACCATCACCTACGATTACGCAGGCGGTAGTGGCTTCAACGTAGAGAGCTACGACATCGAGACGGCTACCTTCACGCTCAATAATCCGACCCGTGACGGTTATATCTTCAAGGGCTGGACGGGTTCGAACGGCAACACGCCGCAGATGACCGTGCAGATAGCGAAAGGTTCGACGGGTAGCAAGAACTACACCGCGCATTGGGCGATTGATCCGAATACGCAGGTGATGTATCTCGACAGCCTTGGAATGCCGGCAGCTCAAGAGATTGTGGCTTTCAATCGTCCGGAGGCACCGGAGGTAGCAGGCTTCACGTTCGTACGCTGGGATGTACTGGAAGGTCCGCTGAGCGAAGGTATCAAACTCCAGGCTATCTATGCCGAGAACGAACCTTCGGGTGCGCCCAAAAAACAAGTAGGTAAGTTCACGCTTACCCGCAAGGGCGATAAGAACGAGTATATTCTTCAAACTGCTAAATGATATATACTATGATAAAGAGATTTTTTATCCTACTTCTTGCTATAGTGGCAAGCGTAGGGATGATGAACGCAAAAGTCACTTGGAACAGCAGCAACATCAGTGACCTTGCGGTTTATGGCACTGACCAATCCTATTCAAAGGAGGGCGTCACGCTGCGTGCTAATGCCGACCAAATTTATGCTATGTGGCATGATTACGGAGATGAAAGCATGAGTGGCATCAATTTCAATATGCACGCAACCGGCGGCTTTACCTTCAGCAACACTCTCGGCAAGAACTTCACAAAGATTGAGATGTTCCCCAAAGGTCCCGCCGGATGGGATGAAGCAAATCTCGGCAGTGGTTGGTCATTTTCTTGGGATTATTTGAATGATAAACCCGCTACCGTTACGTGGACGGGCAATGCCTCGACGGTTGACCTGCTGAAAGAAGCTTCTGATTTCATGGCTGCTGAGTACGTGAAAAGCATCGTGTTCTACTTTGAGGGTGACAGTGAAGAGCCCGATCCGACTTATACCGTAGCGCTGAAAGCAGGCACAGTCAATGCCGACAAAGTAACGCTGAGCGCCACTTCTGCTGTAGAAGGTGCAACCGTTACCGTTACTCCGGATGAGGAATACGAGATCACGGCGTTCAAGGCTACGTACAATACGACGGAAGAACTTAGCACATCTTTCAATGCTGAGACCGGTGCATATAGCTTCACGATGCCTGCTTATGACGTAACCATCGAGGCTACGATTGCTTTAAAGCCGGTTCCGGAGGGAGACATTTTCGCAGGCTTCACGGCAACGGCCGGTTCAGGCGGATTTGACAATGAAGGTCATGCCAATCTGGTAGATAACAAGTATATTAGTTCGGATTGGACAAAATGGTGTGCCAACGATGGTCATAAGAGCGTTCCGACGGGCGAGTCCGGTGATGCTTGCTGGTGGATAGATTTCGAGGCAAATGCAGCCCTTAATCCGACCGGTTATATCCTGACTACCGGTAATGACACCGGCAGTGAGCACGGACGCAACCCGAAAAACTGGCTCCTCAAAGCGAAACTCAATGCCGATGACGCATGGACCACGATCGCTACTGTGACAAATGATGTCACTATGAAAAATAAAAGTTTCAAAGACTACAAGTTCTTTGTGGATCAATCGGGTTCGTACAAATATTTCCGCTTTGAAGTGTTTGCAAATCAGGGCGCTAGTGTAATGCAGCTTTGCCAGTTACGCCTTATCGGTACCGATGCTCCTGCGACTCCGGCAGTTATTGATCTTGCAACGATTACCTCTGATTATGTTATTCCGGATGGAACAACGCTGACCGGCACGTTGGGTACAAGCGCAAAAATCTCTATTGCGGCCGGTGCTACGGTAACGCTAAATGGCGTGAACATCAACTGGGCTGGCTCGTTGGCAGGTGGAGATTTTGCCGGACTTAACTGCTTGGGAAATGCAACTATTATCCTTGCGGATGGTTCGGTCAATTATGTAAAGGGGTTCATGGATGGACCTTCAGGTATCCATGTAGCCCCTAATTATACCGTAACTATCCAAGGAAACGGTACCCTTCATGCGGCTACGAAA